>NZ_JBJBSI010000014.1:0-48175 GCF_044841725.1 Arcobacter sp. YIC-80
ATAATCTTTTGTATTTGAATTCCCATTTGATACTTTTGCTGTTAATATTGAGTTTATTCTTGGCTTCTTTATCGTTTTTTTGGGTTTATATTCTATATCTTTTGGTATGGCTTTAAATTCTACTTCATATTGCAGTTGATGTTTTACTTGTTCATTTATATTTTGTCTATATTCATCTAGGGCATTTGGAAAATGTCCTTTATATTCTACTTCTATGATGATACTATCTATCTTTTTATTTGCTTTCTCATCTTCTAATCTTATACACAAACTATCTTCTATATTTAACTCTTGTGAACTTCCTTCTATTATATTTGATTGTACATATTCTCTTTGAGAATCTATTTTTGTATATCTATTTAAATCTTTATAGTAACTCTCATCTAACAAGTTTAATTTATCTCTTAATGTATATTTCTTTATATCATTTCTTAATTGTGATGTTGATTCATTATCTTTTATTGAGCTTACTATATTTGCTCCACTTTGTGTTTTATATTCTTGGCTTGGTTTATTTTTATCATAATAGTCTTCTATATGATTACTTGCTTTAAACTCTTTACTATGATTAAAAGAACAAGTTGAAGAGTATGTATTTACTATTACATGTTCATTTAACTCACACAATATTAGTTTATATGGATCATTTGAGCTATAGTCTATTATTAAGCTATATCCTTCTTCTTCACAAAGCATTTGTATAAATTCTAAATCACTTTGATTATATTGAGTTGTATACTCTCTTATTGGAGCTTTTAATAAATCTAATTTTATATCTATTTGAAGGTTTAATAATTGGTTATATCTATTTATTATCTCTTTTATTATATCACTTGTTTTTTTTTCATGATATATTTCATATCTATTATTTAATCCTAAATAATATAGAGGTGATACTACTTCTATTTTATATAGATGTTTTCTTGCTACTATACTATCTTCACTTGCTTTATATATTTTCCCATATATTGTTTTTTTTATTATAGGGCTTATTTCATCTTGTAGTTTTATTTCTACATCTGTATCTACTAGTTCTTCTATATTTATAAACTCATCACTTACAAATATTAGTTCAAAGCTATAGGGTTTATTTACTTGACTTTTCCCTTTTAGTTTATATACACTATAGCTTCCATCTAATATTCCTAATCCTATTATTTCATTTTCTTTATAATTTAATAGTTTTAGTCTACAGCTTATTTCTTGGTTTACTTCTTTTCTTAACTCTTTTAAACTAAATGCTTCTTCTATTTCTTCTTGTAAGTTATTTTCTATCTCATTTATTCTTTTTTTTATTTCTTCGGACAATTTTTAGCCTTACTTATTTTTTTATACTTCTTTTTATCTTATATATTAAAAAATAATATTTTTTCTCGCTACTTTTATTATTTTATTTATTCTTATTTTTATCTTTTTTTTATTTTCTATTACTTTTTGATATATAAAAAATAAGGAGTTCCCTCCTTATTTTTATTTATGTTTAGGCATTTAATCCTACACCAATTCTCCAGTCATCTTCTCCTGATGTACTTGCTGTCTCATGTCTCCATGTAATCTTTCTATATGCAAATGATACTTTTTCTAAAGGTGCTACTTGTGTTTTTGCTTGTCCTTCTTCATTATCCATGTATGCGTCTATATCTACGATTACTGCATCTTCTAATACAATTGAAAAGTAATGCTCTGGTTTTCCTGCATAGCTTGTTCTGTACCATTTTAATTCTACTTCTGTTAATGTCTCACCTTTTGTTAATGCGTTATATAATAATGGTGATGATTTATCAAATAGTTTTGATATTACTAATGGTTCATGTACTCTTTGTCCTGATGGTTGTCCTGACTGTGGATCTCTTGGTATATTAATGTTATGTGCAAAACCTTTTATTAATGCTTCATTCTCATGCCCTTTTTGGTATGAGTTACCTACTGATTCTGGTGTAAATGTACCTTCTGTAATTAAACCTTGTGTACTACCTTTTATCGAAATAAATATTGGATTATTCATTTTTCTTTATCCTTCTGTTAAAATGTTTTTTATTTTATCAAATTATAATTTAATAAATATTTATTTCATAATAGTTTTTGATACTTTTTTTGGATTTTTCTTGATTTTACGTCTAAACTTAATGAATTCTTAAACCATTTCCTTAAAAAAAAAGGAATTTTTGATAAATTTCTTTTTTCTATAGGTAAATCAAATAATTCCTTAGAACTATTTATAAATAAAGCTTCGTTTGTAAATATCTCATACATTACACAGGCCAATGAAAATATATCTGTTGAAACACTTGGTTTAATATTTTTATCAACTAATAATTCAGGAGCAGCATATTTAGGATTAAAAGCTTTAACTTTTGAATATTCTAAAGAAAATTCATCATTAGTTTCTATATTTTGAGAAATACCAAAATCAAAAATTATAGGTTCAAAATTTTTATTAAGTATTATATTACTAGGAGAGATATCTGCATGAACAATATTTTTAGAATGAATATATGATAAAGTATTTAGTAAAGATTTAAATATTGATTTTTTATCTTTTTTTGTTAAATTGAAGATAGAAACTTCACTTAAAAGTTGTCCTTCAATTTTTTCTAAAACTAAAAAAGGTACTTTCTTTTTCTTATCAATTCCATAATCAAGAACTCTTACAATACTATCCGAATTTAATCTTCTTAAAAAAGAGTATTCTGAAAAAACAAAAGCTGAGATATCTTTCATTTTAAGTAATTCTTTAGTTGGTACTTTTATAACTATATTTGAATCTTTTTTAAAATACTCATTATATATATCAATTCCATCATAAACAATACTTAAATCACTTTTAGCTATTTGATTAAAATAAAAATATCTTTTGTTAAAACTCTTTAAATTTTTAGTATTGCTTTTTTCAGATATACTATTTGTTGTAATATTTTTAATTATATTCATTTATGAGCAACCATTATTGCAGTAATATTATCATCAGCAGTTGAAGATAAAACATTAAATTTTAATTTATTAATTCCATTTTCAAGAGATTGCTCTTCCATTGAAGATTTTATAGTTAAACTTGAAATATTATCATATAAACCATCACTGCATAATAAATAAACATCATTAGGATCAACTATAAATCTAGTAACTTCTATATTAAAATCACCAGGTGCAGATATTGCAGAAGTTAAAACTTTTCGATATCCATAAAAATCATCGATTTCAATAGAATGGTCTTTTGTAACTGTACTTAAAACTTCACCTCGTAAATTATAACATCTACTATCCCCAGAGTGAATACAAACTCCTCTATTCCCTTCAATACATAAAAGCATAAGTGTCGTTCCAATTTTAATATTTTTTCCTAACTTATCTACTTTATTTTGTAAGATAGAGTGTATTACTTGTAATTGCTTACTCATTAAAGATATTTTTTCCTCTAATGTTCCTTTTAATTCTAGTTGTTCAAAAATATCTGTAATTAAATGGCTTGCAAAATTTCCTTCATCATGTCCACCCATTCCATCACAAACTATCCATAAACCTTTTTCATCTGAAATATAAAAAGAGTCTTCATTAACCTTACGTATATGCCCAGGATGAGTGAATGCAAAACTTTTAAACATTATAAGCCCTTATTTAGATGAAAGTTTGATAAAGTGCTATGTTTATTTAACATATTTACAACAGCACCTTTAATTAAAAATGAAGAACTATAATCTTCATAACTATATTTATAAATAGCCTCATTTCTAGTTTTTGATACAACAGTAAAATCATCTATTAATTTAAATAAAGCCCATTCATTATCAATATATTTTTGAGTAACAAGGCTATTATTTAAATCAAACAACTTAAATTTAACAATATTATTTAAATTTTGAGAAGGCCAAACTATTTTTTTATTTAATATTGGTCCATGTTCATAATACAAAGTATTATCGTCAAATACTAAATATACTGTTGCTAAGTTACTACTTAAATCATAAGGTTTTATTAAAGCATCAAAGCCTAGTGTGCCATTATTTCTAAAAAATACATTTCTGATTTTATAAGATTTTATAATTGACTGAATTATACTTCTATCTATGTTTACAATACTTCCATCTAGATTTTTATATCTATATGTTAAAGTATTATTATTTATAGATACAAATGAAGATAAATAGTTTTTATAGAAACTATCTAAAATTCCATTTTTTCTAAAGAAATCGCTAAAGTCATCAAGTTTAACAAAGTTATTTGACTCATTTTTTTTCAGAGGATACTTATTTTCTAATCTATTTGTATAATATGTATAAACTTCTTCTAAATATCTTTTATTTAAATAAGTTTTACTATTAGCAAGAATATATTTCCAATTACTTTTTTGAACAGACTTATACCATTTTTTAACATATAAGGGTAAAGAGTTTAAAGAAGTAACAATAGGTTTAATTCTTCCATTTACCCTATCAGTTACAATCTTAAAAGAATCATATTCAGGAGAAACAGCTCCTTGAATAGCTGTCATTATTTGATAAATATGATTTATACTATTGTTAGCTTCTTTTAAAACAACTGTAGGTTGTTCATTTTTATCTACTAAATCATTATAAGGTTTAAAAAAAGTTCTTAGATTTTTAATACTTGTATTATCAACTAACTTATCTGAACTATTAAGTGCTTTTTTAGTAACTGTTTTAGCTATTTGTCCTGTTACTACTTTATTAACAACTGTATTAGTAGTATTACTATTTGAGTTCATTTTAATCTCCTCTGAGGGAGTATATAACTCTGTATTCTCTTTTAAGGCCTTTAAAACAGCAATAATTGGTGAATTTGATGAGCTTAAAAGTGCTAATTGATTATTTAAACCTAAAATTCTTTTATATGTTGATATATTAAGTCTTGATAAAGCATTATTCCAATAGTTTTTATAATCAGCAAAATAAAATGCTAATATTCTTTTATAATACTCATTTATCTCTACTACATTTAAATCTGTTCGTTCACCTATTACCCAATTGTTAAGTAAAATATTACTTGTTAAATTTCTTCCTTCTTGAATCATAATCTTATAACCTTTTTTTGTATATAAGGCTGGAATAACATAATTTGCGTTATTAAAAGAAGATATATTATTTCCTAAAACTTGTGCAAAAGTAAAATCTTTCAAATTCATTTTTGCTATATTATTTTTTATTCCTTTATAAGTCAACTGTTCTGAACCATATTTAACTAATCTTTTTCTAGCCATTTTCAAAGTAGTTAAATCTATCTTATATGAATTGAAACCTAAACTTAAAAGATTTGACCAATGTTTATTTAATTTAGCTTGTACTTTTGGCATATTTGGATACTTTTTATTCCAATATATAGACATATATTCTTTTAAGAAATTTATATTTTCATTTCTTCTTTTTATATCTTTTAATAAAATATAAGCTTTTGTATTATCCCATGTTTTATCAAAATCTTTTAACTCATGGTTTATATTTTTTTGTATAAAATGCTCAATTCTAGGAAGAAGTAGTTTTACTAAGTCAGTATGATACTGCTTTAAAAGTTTACTATTTCTCTCTTCTACTTTATAAAATAGTATGTTCCAAAAACTATCTGATGTATTTTTTAAATTATAATTTTTAATATCATCAAGTTTATTTAAAACTTCTAAAATATCTTCAAAATTATCAGAAGGTACAATTTTATCTTTTTCTTTTAAATAATATTCATAATTTTTTTCTAACTTATGAAGTAAATTATTATGATTAATAAAATCCTTTACAATAAAAAAACTGAAAAATGCTACAAAAAATAATGATAAACCATAAGTAATGTACTGATTCTTTTTGATTTTTCTTTCATATTTTTCATCCATTTTTATCATATCTGATTCAGGAAATATAATATCAGTTAAAAGTTTTTTTATAAATAAACCTTTTGTATTATGTCTTGAAGTACTTAGTGTTTCTGGACTTATTAAAGCATGAGGATTATTCTCTCCTGGAATACTTGTAAAATAAACTCCTCTTAATAATAATGGTTTTCTATATCTTGTTTGAGAAAAACACATATCAACAAATAAGTTAACTCTTTCAAATAGATTAGAAAAGTTTTCACAAAAAGAGAATATTCTAGCTCTATTTTGAGTTTCCCACTCAAAATGTATTTTTTCTAAAACTGAACTATTTAGTCTTTTTAATAAATCTTCTAAATGAGGTTTTATTACATTTGTATCAATATTCTCATTTTCAGTATCAAAAGTGATTCCTAAAATTTCATTTTTTTCTTCTTCTGATAATGATGAAAAGTATTCATTAAAACCTTCAATTTTATCACTTTTTGTAATAATCAAATATATGGGAATACTTGACATAAAAGCAACCGATAATTCATCAAATCTATCTCTTAAATCTTTTGCATAAACTTCTAATTCTTTTTCTGTTTTATTAAAAATAGTTTCTACACTAATAGGTAAGATTATCCCATTAATAGGTCTTCTCCATCTTTTTTTTACAAAAATTTTCAGAAACTCTTTCCATATTATATTATCTTCTGGGTTCTGCTTTTGTTCAACATAATTTCCAGGAATATCAATAAAAACAGAATGTTCTGCAAAATACCATTGAAAAGAACTCGTGTTTTTTTCTTCAATTATTTGATTTTCATTGTAATCTATATTTAAAGGAAAGCTCAATCCAGATGATTCTAAAAGTGTAGTTTTTCCTTCATTAGTATTTCCTAATAATAAGTACCAAGGTAACTCATATTTTGCTTTTCTTCTACTTTTATATAAAGATGACTTTTTAATAATCTTAATAGCTTCATTAAAACTATTTTTTAACTCTTTAAGTTTTAGTTTTACAACTTTTTCATGTTCTTTTTTTAACTCATATTGTTCTTTTTTTTCTTTTAAAGACTCTTGAGTTTCTTCTTTTTTTAATAAGATTGTTAATAAAACTATAATAATACTTCCAAAAAATATACTAAAGGCAATAAGTAATCTAAAATTTAATTCTTTAAAAGAATCGAAAAGATATGGTGTTGCAAAAATTATAAACAAAGAACTTAAAGTTGCAATTAAAAGTATCCAAAATGTAACTGTCTTAAAAATACTTTTTTTCATTTACTTCTCTACCTCTAAACTATTCTTCTCAATTTTTTTATTTTCAATCATTTCTATAAATTTACTATTATGTTCATTTAAAGTAAATGTTAAAATTCCATACACACTAAAAACCAAAAGTAAAACTCCTAAAAATAAAATTGGATATGATATTTTATTAAATAATCTAAATTTATTTTTTGAAGCTTCTTGTTTTATAAAGAAAGGAAAAGGATCTCTACCTTGAACAATTTTTATCTGCCTAAATAAACTGTCTTTCACATTATTTAGTTCAATTTGACCTCTATTTATTACTCTATATTTACCTTCAAAACCCAAAGCAATACATATATACATTAGTTCTAAAATATGAATATACTTAGCAGGTGTTTTCAAAAACTTATCTAATAAATGGAAAAAGTTTTCTCCACCATAAGTTTCTTTATGGAAAATACGTAAAACACTATTATTTGACCAATTATTATTTGATCCTAAACTACTACTATTCATAAACTCATCAACTACAGTACATAAAATATATCTTGTAACTAACATTTCAGTATTTTCAATACCTAACTTTAAAGCATTTTCATCAAATAAGTTTATTTTTGCTATTAATTCATTTCTTACCTCATCAGCATTTAAATCTTCACTAGATTCCAAAATATCAAGTGTGTACTTAAATAAATGAGAAGAAGCACTCAAAAAAGGATTAAAACTTATTTCATAATCATTCATTCTAGTATAAGCTTTGTTTCTTTTAAAAGTACTACTTTGTCTATCAAAATTATCATAAGGACTAACATCAACTTGATTAAAATTAGTTAATGTGTTCTCAGAAGAATCATTGGAAATTAATATTGTTTTATTACTCATTTTATTTCTCTTTAATCATTTGTAATTGCCCAAATAGAATAATTTATATTTGGTATATCATTTGGTAAATAAAATGCAAAACCAGAAGATTGCAATAGCTCTTTTCTATTCTTTTCTGATAATTCTATACTAAAATATAAATAGTTGACTTTATAAGGAATTTCTTTAGGTGCAGAAGACAAAGTTCTAAGTTTAAAACCAACTAAATGATAATTAACTAAATTTTTAATAGTTTCTATAGTACCTAATTTAAGGCTTGATAATAATGCTTCTCTTATCTTATTCTCTGAAATATCAGCAGAAACAGCAAAAATAAATGTTGAACTTTCTAATAGTTTTTTATCTTTTATAGGAGCAATATATATTCCATATTTTCTTTTTTCAATTTTTAAGGCCACACTATTTTGCTCTAAAACCATAGTTAACATTGATTTCAAATCATCTATAATTTTTAAAAAACTCGAAAACTGCTCTAAATGATTATAAGTTATATACTCAGCAATTCTTCTTTCTTTCTTCATAAAGACTGAAAGTTCTGCAACTAAAGAACTTAACTCTAAAAAAACTTTATCAGGATGAACTCTATCTTGTGTTAAAAAATAATGTAATCTACTTTCTGTTCTATTAAGTAATTGTAGCATTAAATAATTACCAAGTTCTGTTGATTGAAGTCTTGAATCACTTATATTATCAGCAATTACATTGGCTCTATAAGAAATCATACTCAATAACTCTTTAATTTGAGAAAGTAATCTTGTTGAGTTATTTAAGTGTAAATATGTTGGTACAAAATCTTCTTCAAGAGAAACTATTCCACTTGTAGAAATATTACCTATTTTTGCTATTTCAATGCTGATAAAACTATCATTTAAATCATCTTCTGTCACTAATTTAAAATTTTGCTGTGCAAGTAAAATATCAGAATTACTTAGTTCTCCAGCATTAGTATTAGGTATATTATTAGCTACTTTTGCAGTATATCTAGTTAATAGTTTTTTTTGATCTTCAAAATGTACACTATCCCCATCTTCAATAAAGATAGGTAAAGCTAAATAAATTACCTTATTACTATGTGTATGATTTACATCAAATGTCAATAACTGATTTTTAGAGCTAACATCAAAAAGTGTTCCATCAGGCATTATTCCAGATACATGCTTTATAGATATTTTTCCTGTATTTAATAAACTTTCATCAAAAGATAAATTAAATAAACCCCAACTATTTTCTCTTGAATATAAACTTCTAGTCATCAACTCATAATTATAATATCTATCATTTTGCTGAAAATGTTGTGGTCTAATAAATAAACCTTCTCGCCAAACTACTTGATTTTGCATTATTCTACTCTTTCTATACTATATTTATGAATTTCTAACTCACTAAAATTATATGTGTCTTCTTCCAAATTTATGACATGCTTCCATTTATTTTTTATATTTCTAAACTGTCCTACTACACCTAAAAACTTTGCATTATCGTTAAATACTATTTTGTATGTTTGCTTTTGATGAGGAGTAATAACATGTTTTGATTGAGATATTAAATCTCTATTTAAATTTTTTCCAGATTCTTGCATTAATGTCCAATAGTCGTACTTCATAAAATTCTCTGCTGATTCCAATTCATAAAAAGTTAACATTAAAGGTGAAGAAACATTATTGATATCTGGATTTAAATCATTTGTTGAATTAACTACTAACTCTAAATGTGTAGGCTTTGAGGAACACCCAACAAGTCCAATGGCAATTATTACTGCAATTACAGTTTTTAATATAAATTTCATTTTATTCCTTTATACTGATGTCAATTTAATTGTATATTCAATATTTTTATATTCATTTGTAAAATCTTTAGCGATTAAATTTATTCCAAAATCAGGTTTTTCATTTAACTCATTAAACATTTCTATATAAGAATCCCACATTTGATACTTTTTAGGGACAAAATTATTTAAAACTCCAGTTGTTTCAAAATGATGTTCTAAACTCTTAGGAGAAAATTTTGTCACTGCAATATTTATCAAATTTTTACTTGCTCTATGTAAAGCAACATTATGTATATTTAATTCATTAAATGATTTTTTCACTGCTTCTGATAGTTTTATACTATTATTAGATACTTCATTTAATATACTCAAAGAGTACTGTCCCATTCTTATTGGATTATTATCTTTAACAGTAGTGTTTTTATCATCTATTAATAAATCTTTTTTTATTTTATCTTTTGTTTCAAGAGAATCTTTTAAGCCATCTAAAGAGTTAATAACTATATTTGCTATTTCATTTAGTCTCTTATCTCTTTCTTCATTGTTTAAGTTACTAAATTTAATTCCTAACTTTTCTTCTAAAACACATAAAGCAGAGTTTTCACCTGTAAAATCTGCTTCTTGAATAATATTTTTTTCTTCTATTACCTTTGTTTCTATATCATTATCTTTACTATTATCTACGGGTGATAAAGACTCTTGGATTATCTTATCTTCTACTTTTTCTACTTTTTTTTCTTCAAAAGTTGGAATAACAATATGTTCATGTTTTAATTCATTAGTAACTGATTCAATATTATGAGTATTGTCAAAATTTAAAGGTTCTTTCTCAAAATCATATAAATCATCAATATGTTCTACTGTATTATCTTCTTCAAATATATTCAATACATTATTGTCATAATTTATTTCTTCTTCAACCATAAAAGAATTACTCATTACAGATTCATCATCAAGTAGAAAATCATCGGGTATTAATTCATTTGATATTTTTTTACTACTTATTTGATTTAAAGGCACACTATTTTCAGGTTTGTAGCTTAAAATATCATCTTGACTATAGTCATTGTCCATAAACCTAGCTTGAATTTCATATTCACCTATAATAAAAATATCAGTAGAATTTATCTTTATAGACATATTCTTAGGTAATTTTCTATATGGATGTTTTAAAGAAGTACCATTTGTACTTATATCTTTAATAAAATACATACCATCTTTATATTCGATTTCAACATGAGTATTTGAAATATAACTCTTTGAATCAGGTAATTGCCAATTTGCTTCTTCTGATCTTCCTATAATTCCACTAGTCTTATTAAAATGATAATTTTTTTTAGAAGGGAATTCCCTTCCCGTTTTAATAATATCAAATATTAATTTCATAGAACTAATTCTTTTTTAATGATTCTATTTCAGGTTTTGCTTGATACAAAGGCTTATACTCTTCATGAAAACTTGCACAAGCATTAAAAAATAAAACTACAAATAATAAACTTATTACATTTCTAAATCTCTTCATAAATACTTCCTTTATTTATTTTCAATAATTAATTCGTCATTTTTATTTATAGAAACTACTAGTTTTGATAATTTTTTATTCTCTAAACTTGCATTTAAAATGTATTTTGAAAGTTTTGGCATTATGTTATTATTTATAATCAAATCTATATTTCTAGCACCAGTATCAACTGTATTACTTAAAGACACTATATAATCTAGTAATTTTTCTTCTACTTTTAAATGAATATCTTTTTTTAATAACTGTTTTTCAATAGTTTTTAACTTAAGCTTTGTAATATCTTTTAAAGCTTCATTTTTTAAATTGAAATAAGGAATTACATTCATCCTACCTAATAAAGCTGGTTGTAAATAAGAAGATAAAATAGGAGTAATTTCTTTAGTAATTTCATCCATAGTTATATTTTCATTATTAATACATAGTTTTGTAATTTGTTCAGTCGCAAGATTTGAAGTCATTATTATTACTGTATTTTTAAAATCAATTACTCTTCCTTCTCCATCATTAGCAATACCTTTATCAAAAATCTGATAAAAAAGATTTAATATATCAGGGTGTGCTTTCTCTATTTCATCTAACAATACAACAGAATAAGGTTTAATTCTTACAGGATCAGTTAATTGTCCACCTTCACCATATCCAACATATCCAGGAGGAGATCCAATCAATCTTGAGACTGTATGTTTTTCTTGAAACTCAGTCATATTAATTGTTGTAATAAATCTCTCGCCACCATACATTAAATCTGCAATAGCTCTTGCTGTTTCTGTTTTTCCAACACCACTTGGACCAACAAGTAAAAATACACCTGCAGGAGACTCTTCATTTTTTAGCCCTGAAATTGATATTTGTAAAAATGTATTTAAATAAGAGATTGGTTCATCTTGACCAATAACTCTTTCTTTCATTTTATTTTCAAGTTCCATTACAGTTTTTATTTGCTCTTGAACCATACTACCTAAAGGAATTCCAGTCCAAGAAGAGATAACTTCTGCAACTTGATCTTTAGTAACATTTTTATAAATATAACTAATATCTCTCTGAAGTTCTTTTAACTCTTTATTTAAACTTTTTACTTCATCCTTATCTACTGATTCTTCAAGTTTTAATAATAACTCTTTTTGATTTTGCCAAATATTTTCAATTTTTGATTTAGTAATTTCTAATTCTCTAATATCTTCTTGTAAAATTAAAATTTTTTCTTTATAGTCATTTACATAATTATCACTATCTCTACTTAAAGAATCAATTTCTCTTTGCTTTTCTATAATTTTTGTGTTAATCTTTTGTAAATCGTAAGGAAGATTTGTTTTACTAATTTTTACATTTGCACAAGCAGTATCTAAAACATCAATAGCTTTATCAGGTAATTGTCTACCTGTTATATATCTAGCAGATAAAACAGCTGCTGCTTTTAGAGCTTCATCTTCAATATATACATTATGAACATCTTCATACTTTGATGCAATACCTCTTAAAATAGTAATTGCTTCTTCGACAGAAGGTTCTAATAAATTAATTTTTTGAAATCTTCTTGATAAAGCTGGATCCTTTTCAAAATATTTTCTATACTCCAACCATGTAGTAGCAGCAATAGTTCTCAACTCTCCTCTAGCTAAGGCTGGTTTTAATAGATTTGCAGCATCTGATCCACCTTCATTTCCCCCTGCTCCTATTAAAGTATGTGCCTCATCTATAAATAGTATAATAAATTGAGTTTTTGATTGTATTTGTTTTATTACAGCTTGTAATCTTCTTTCAAATTCACCCTTTACACTAGCTCCTGCTTGTAAAGCACCAATGTCAAGAGATAATATTTTAGCTTCATATAATTCAATAGGTACTTCTTTTTGAATTATTTTAAGAGCTAAGCCCTCTACAACAGCCGTCTTACCTACACCAGCTTCTCCAACCATAATAGGATTATTTTTTCTTCTTCTAAGTAAAATATCAACTGCTTGTTTTATTTCATCATCTCTACAAAGAACAGGATCAATCTTACCTTCTTTTGCTAGTTGTGTTAAATCTGTCGTATATTTATCTAATTCTAAATTATCTTTATCTAGTACTTTATTTGAAGAATTTAACGATGATATTTTATTTATCATTTCTTTATTTAAACCAATTATCAAATCTTTTGCTTCTTTAAAATCTATTTTATTTAATTCTTTAAAATAAGAAGTATTTGAGTATTTAATAGAATTATCAAATAAAGATAATACTAATGCTGATTCAGTTATTTCATCTTGTGACAAAGAAACTTTTGCAGTTAGAAAAGAATCTTCAAGCCAATTAACTAATAACTTTGAGAATATAGGATTTGTACTTTCTGTTGTTGACATTTTTGCACCTGCTTGAATAGCATTAAAAACTTCTTGAGAATCAATTTTATAATGCTCTAATACAAGGTTGAAAATACTTGAACTATTTTCAAGCATTTTATACAAAATATCTTCTATTATTATCTCATCTCCACCTCTTTGAATACATCTTTGAGCTGCTTGTTCTAAATACTTTTTCGTATTTATATCTAAAGAGTTAATTAAATCTTTTAATTCTAATTTCATCGCTAACCTTTTTGTGCTAAAATAATTTTTTCATCATAATTTGAGTCACCAATCCAACAATTAATACCCAAATATTTTCTATTGTTTTCATCCAAAGAAAAAATATCTTTTTCTTCTTTTTTTATATCTAAACATATCTCATGTTCTAAATGTTCATTTAAAACAAAAGATACCAATTCTTTTACTTGATCTGTTTTTTTACTTAATAAACTATATTCATATAAATCTTTTGCCTTTGCATTTTTTAATAAAATTTGAAACTTAGTATTTTTACTAATTATCTCTTCTCCTATTAAAAAGTCTTTTCCCAAAGACATATTAACCTCTCCTAATACAGAATTTTGCCAAGCTGGAATTTCATATTTAGTAGGAATACACTCAACAATATCAATATCTTCATAATTTAAATATTGTTTTAGTATTGCTTTTAAAGACCCCGAAGACTTTTGTTTCATACTTAGTAATCCAATATAAGGTATAAGCTTTTGTAAATTTAAACTATTTGTTTTACTTTTAGAATATAAACCTAGTAAAGACAATATATATTTAGAAAACCTATCATTTAAATCTTGTCTATACTGAATGTAATATCTGTGTTTTTCCCAAATAGGATAAATGAATTTTTGTAAGTGATGATTAAATAGATTTAAAAAATCATATAAAATCATATCTGAATCTATGCTATCTAAAACCATTTCACTTAAATGACTAGGCATAGGAGAAGAGCTTCCAAAAATTCCTAAAAAGTTCAAGGTTATTTCTGCTTTTACTTTATTATCATATTCTAAAAAGTTTATATTATGAATTTCTGAACGTTGAAAAGATAAACTTGTATTTGATTTAAATACAATATTTTCATATAAATCTTCAAACTTCTCATTTGGATAAAACTTTTTTAAATATAAACAAGTAATCCTTATTCCCTGAGGTAATGTTATTTGCTTAATAGTTTCATTAATTTTTTTATTAATAATTTCTAACTGCATTTTTATCACACTTTAAATAAGCTCTATAGAACCCATTTTAGGTTTCCACATAAATAGTTCTTCATTTTGAATATCTACAGACAATTTATGGAAAGAATTAATATTACTATAAAGTGCAAAAAATTCATTTAGAACTGAACAAAAAAGATATGCTTCCCCTAAACAAGAAAACTTAGTAGGATCAATTTCTAGTTTTACGTGCATTCCTCTAATAGGAAAACCTTTATCAATCATTTCTGTTGTTTCATAACTTATACTTTCAATACCTTTTAGAATCATAGAAGTTTTATCTCTTTGTTTTACATCATAAGCACCAAAAAAATCATAAGTTTCTAAAATTGTTCTAAATGTTTTAATATCATTTAAAGACAAGTAATTTAAAGACATATTAGAAATTATTCTCCATAAAAAATCTCCTGATATAGGAGGAGGATAACTAACAGTAGGTATAGTAATATTTCTAAAACTTAAAGTACCAGTATTTGATAAAGTATTTGAGATACAAATATCTCCAAGAAAAAGTGAACTAGGGATATCTTTATTTGTACATAATATTTTTACAGAAACCGTACTATTTATAGTAGAAATTGTATCTTCTGTATCAATAGCACTTGAAAATCTTAAATAAGTATTTGTTCGTTCTCCATCATTAGAAAGTTTTGTTCTTGCTGAATAATATTCATTATCGTCATCAAGGTGTTCAAAAGACTCAAAAGGAAGATAATTTCTATAAGCATTTTTTCTTGATATCCATCCTCTTACTTGCTCTATTGAAAAAACTTCACTATGATTTTTATCCAAATCTGCTGGTAAAACAAGGAATTCTGAATACTCTAAATTTTTCCTAATTGGTACAGAATCTGCTTCAAATAAATTTACAATAGGTGTGCAATATAATGATAGGTTTTCTTTTGTTGGTTGTTGATTTGATTTAGACATTTTTTTAGAAAAATTAATTTTAATTGTAAAACTATTACTTTTAGATAAAACTTCACTATCTAAAGAAGAAATCTTATTTAAATTTAAAATATCAACAAATAGAAATTTATCTTTAAAACAAAAAAAATCTTGTAATAATTTATAACCATCAAAAATACTTAAAGGTTGTGGAAGCATAGATTCAGAAGAATCAAAACCAATAGATTTTATTGAATTTTTTGGAATATTTAAATTAGATATTTTTCTTTTATTTTCATCATTTATTGTAATTTCAATACTTTCAATAAACCTAGTAAGATATAAATATAAATCTTGTGAAACAAATTTTGAACCACTTAAATATATTCTAAGATTATTGAAAATCAAATCATTTAAATTTCCAGAAGCAGTCATTTTCATATTTAATTCTAAAGTACTTTTTTTACCATGAACATAATAATTTACAGTATTTAAGTCAAAAGGCATAACTAAAGTATCATATACTGTTTTAAATTTACACTGAATAGCATCTGGTTTAATTTTACTTAAAACTTCTGTATCTTTTTTTACATAAGTGTTTGTAGTAGAATCATTTACAGAATCAAATTGAATAATACTAAAAGATGGCATTGGTCTTGTGTAATTTGGCCAAAGTAACTCAACAAGAGTATGGGCAACTTCTGGAAGTTCTTGATCCAACCTTTGCTGAAGTCTTCCTGTTAAAAAAGAAAATCCTTCTAGTAGTCTTTCAACGTCAGGATCTTGTCCTTCCTTTGATAAATAAGAAGATAATCCAGGATTTTTTTTTGAAAATGCTGAACCATCTCTTCTTAAAGCTATTAATTCTTTTTTATAATAATCATTAAATATCATCTGAATATATTTTCACTTTTCCATTTTTTAATAAATCTGCTTTAAAATGTATTTTTTTGCTTTTACCATCAACTATCAAATATCCTTCAATAAAAATATTCATTTGATTAATAGTTAACTTTTCCCGTGATACTGCAATTTTTGTTTTATAAAGTCTTGGTTCATATTTCTTAATACTTAATTCACAAAAGTACTCTATTTTCTCAATAGAGTCTTTCATATTTAAACTTATATTATTTAAATCAGGTCTTCCATAATCAGAGGCAATTTCACAACTACCTGCATTTGTTGAAAAAATACGAGACAAGTTATTTGCTACTGAACTATAAATAGCTTCTTCGTTTGTCTCATATTGTTTATAATCAAAATCAGAATTTAATCTCTCAAATAAACTACCTTTAAATTTTTTCATTATTCTTTATCTAATTTACCTACTAAAGATAATTCAAAACTTGCACCCATATATTTAAAATGAGGTCTTAACGAAATTCTAACTTTATACCAACCTGGATCATTATCAATATTTTCAACTTCAATAGCAATTCCTTTAAAAGGCTTTTTACTTCTAATCTCTGCACTTGGATTTTCTTGATTTGCAACATATTGCTTAGCCCATTTATTTAATTCTCTTTCTAAATCTGCTCTTTCTCTCCAAGAACCAATGTGTTCTCTTTGAAGTACTTTGATATAGTGAGACATTCTTGTTATTGCAAATAAATATGGTAATTGAGTACCTAATTTATAATTTAATGCTGCTTCATTTCCCTCTGGTGTATCAGGGAAGATTTTAGGAAGTTGAGTTGAACTTGCAGCAAAAAAAGCAGCAGAGTTACTACCCTTTCTCATAATTAAAGGAATAAACCCTTGCTCTGACAACTCATACTCTCTTCTATCAGAAACTAAAACTTCTGTTGGTATTTTCATTTCAATATCACCCATACTCTCAAAAGTATGTACAGGTAAATCTCTAACTTCTCCACCTGATTTAGGTCCAATGATATTAGTACACCATCTATAGTTTGCAAAACTATCTGTTAATTTACTAGCAAATGCATAAACTGTATTTCCCCATAAGTAATCTTCATGACTTTTTGATACATTTTCTTTGTATACAAAATTAGAAATAGGATTATCTTCTGGATCATAAGGTGCTCTAAGTAAAAACCTTGGTAATGTTAAACCTACATACTTAGAATCTTCATTTTGTCTAAAACCTCTCCATGCTGCAAATTGTGGTGAACTCATTACATCTTCAATATCTTTTAAATCAGGAAGTCCTTCAAAACTATCTAAACCAAAAAACTTAGGGCCTGCAGCTGAAATAAAAGGTGCATGTGCCATTGCTGCAATTGAAGATACTTTATTCAAAAACTTAATATCAACATTTGAAGGAGAAAGCTCATAATCAGCTAAAATTGTACCTACAGGTTCTCCTCCAAATTGACCATAACCACTTGTATATATGTGCTTATAAAGTCCTGTTTGAGTAATATCTAAACTATCTTCAAAATCTTCTATTAATTCTTCTTTGGAAACATTTATAATTTCCATTTGAATATTTTGTCTAAAGTCTGTTCTTTCAACTAACATTGAAAGACCTTTCCATTTTGATTCTAAAGATTGAAAATCTTTATGATGTAAAATTTCATCCATTTGTTCAGAAATTTTATCATCAATCTCTGCAATCATTTTGTCAATAATTGATTTATTAACTTTTTCATCTTCACTATCTGATTTAATCAATTCTTCAATTAATGCTCCAACACCAGTTTTAACAACATCATACGTTTCATCTTCATGAGTTAATTTTGTTTGAGCTACAATACTATCTAATAGAGTTGCTTCAACACTAGCAGAACTTTGAGCTAAATTTTGTTCAGTCGACATAAGTTTCCTTTTCTGATTATTCTTTTGAGTTTAAGTTAAGCTCAGACATTAACTTATCTCTTTCTTCTTTACTAGAAATTGCACTTTCTATTGCTTTTCTAAAGGCAGGTACATTTCCTAATGGACCTTTTAAAGCCATTAACGATTGTCTTAACTGCATTAAAACTTTCATTTCTGGAACATTTTCAACGATTTTTTCAGGTGAAAAATCTTTAACACTATTAATTTTTAAGTCTACATTTAAAGATGCATTTTCATCTTCAACCAATTTATTATCTACATTAAAAGTTACAGACAAGTTTTGAGCTTTTAAAACATCATTAAAATTAGACTTATCAATTTTAATAGCTTTTTTTTCCTCTACTGGCACTTTTTCTTCATTTGGATTATATTCACCTAATAAAGTCATTTTATATGGAATTTCTACATCTTCTGTAGCATCCCCTATTGCTGGCTTATAGGTAACATTAATTCTTTCTTTTGGTGACTCTGATTGTTTATTCATTTTTTCTCCTAATTTAAATTTATTTCAAAAGCACTATTAATATCAGTTTTACAAAGTTTCTTATATATCAACTCTAATTTTTCATAAGGAATATCAACACTTGAGTAAGAATTTAAAATCAATGTATAAACTTTTGATGAAAGATTGGGATTCCATTCATCAAGATTAAATTTTTCGATATCTTCTTGTAGTTCTTCAAGTAATGCTAAGCCTATATCTTTTTTTTCAAAGTCTACAGCAAGTTGAGCATGGGCTAATCTCCAATTAAACCTATCTTCTGTTATAGTTGCTTTATTATAGTTTTGTAGCATTTTGTCCATAGCCTCTTTTAATTTATCATTATTGGCTAATTCAAAGATTTTTTCTAACTCTTTTTCTTTTTCATCACTAGAACTATCTTCTTTTTTTTGTTCAATATTAGAACTACATAATTCATCCATTATCCATTTTTTTGTCTTATTAGAACAAAAAGGAGTATTGTCATTAAAATAAAAATCTAAAATACCTTCATTTATTTTTACAAAACTAACTAAAGAATTTTTAACTTCATTTGCATTTTTTGTAGAATTTATCTTTGTATAAATATCATAAGCAATAAAATGACCATCTAACCAGAAAGGACAAACTTCAATAATTTCTTCCAATAAAGATATTGCAAACTTATAATTTTCTTCTTTTATTAATTCATTTAACTCATCAATTTCTAGTTCAGAAGGAGGATATAAAAAAGTTTTTTTTCCTTCTGCATAAGGTAATTCATCAATCTCAAACCAAGATAAAAATCTAGCAATTCTTAATGCTCTAATATCTTTAATATCAATTTCTCTATAATGCTTTCCAAGTAAAGATAAACTCTTTTTTATATCAATTAATAATTTTTTAAAATCTGTTTCTTTTGAAATATTTGCATTAAATAACTCTTCTTTATTAGAACTAGATTGATTAATTTCTTGTTTTTTTTCAACTTCACTTTCAACAATATTTTGTTTTTCTATATTTTCTTTTTCGATTCGTAAAAGTTCTTCTTCATGAAAAGGTTTTAAAAATTCTATTATTTTTTTAAATTTTATTTTGTCACTATCTAATAATTTATTTAACTCTATTTTTAACTTATTAAACAAATCAAAAAGTAGAACATAATTAATTGATTTTTTTTTATTTTCTTCACTTAATAGTTCTTTTGTTAGTTGCTCTTCTAACCAAAAAAGGATATTAGCTTTACCTTTAAGAGACTTAGGAAACAATGCAATTCCAAACTTCTGAATAAATTGTAAATACACAGGTAAATTGAGTTCTAAAGCTTCCCAGCAATGTTCTTTCCAAGCCGAAAAAATCCACCATGAAGCTAATTTTAAATCTTTTGTTTCATTTTCAAGTAATGATAATGTTTCATTATAAACATATTTCCAATCTGTAGAATCTTGAGTTACACTAAACTCTTTATCTATTTCTTGTTCAATAAGTAAATAAATATCTTCATATTTGTAATCTTTTCCACATATTTCAGAAGATGAAAACTCATTTAAAATCAAATTATTCAAACTTATAAGGCCTTCTATTATTTTTTAATGTCGAATTCTAACTAATAAATTCTTTAAAAATACTTTAGAATAAATTATTTTATTTTTTAATTGTTTAGAGTATTTATTCTTTTTAATATTAATATAAATTATTTTATTTGCTTAAATAAATATTATTTTTGTTATTTATTTATATGATGAAGCTATTTTAGTAGTAAAGAAATCAGTTTAAAAAAAAGGATTGAAAGTTAGATGTGATTATTTATTTAAATAAATTAAAAATAATTTAGTTAAAATTTTTTAATTGTATAAAAAAGGAAAGGCATAAAAGTCTTTCTTTTTTTATTTACGATAAGATTTAGTTTTTTACTTTTTTAAATTTTTCAAGTTCTTCTTCAATAGAAGGTACTCTCATAAAATGTTCGCCAATTAAAAAAGCATCAGCTCCTATTTCACTTAATCTATTAATTGTCTCTGTATTTGAAACTCCTGATTCTGCAACAATAATTTTGCCATTTGGTATCATAGGAATTAATTTATCACAAAGTTCCATATCCATTTCAAAAGTTTCTAAATTTCTATGGTTAATACCTATTATATTAGCTCCACATTTCATAGCTTTTGTTAAATCTTCTTTATCATGAATCTCTACTAATACTTCTAAACCTAAATGTAAAGCATAATCATAAAGTTCTTTTAACTCTTTAGTTCCTAAAGATTTAGCAATTAACAAAATAAAATCAGCCCCATATACCAAAGCTTCAACAATTTGATATTTGTCTAAAATAAAATCTTTTCTTAAAAGTGGTGTTGGAACATATCTTCTAATTTGAGTTAAATATTCTAAATTACCTTGAAAATAATGTGGTTCAGTTAAAACTGAAATTGCATTAGCTCCACTATTACTATAAGCTTGAGCAATACAAAGAGGATCAAAATCTTCTTTAATAATACCTTTTGAAGGACTTGCTTTTTTAACCTCAGCAATTATTCTAATTGGTTCTTCTTTAGTTGCAGTTAAATAAGGTTTAACATCTCTTGGCGTAAAAGGATTAGAAGAAAGACTTCTACCTAATAAATCTAATGGTAAATCTTTCTTTCTTTTCTCTAAATCAACTCTTGTTCTTTCATTTATTTCATCTAAAATCACTTAATACACTCCTTAATTTTTTCCCAGTGAAATTTTATTTCTTTTTCTTCTAAACCTGCTTTATCAACAACTTTTTTCATTTGTTTATAAGCATTATTACAATTATTTAACTTATACTCACCCCATGCTAAAGTATCAATATAAGCTATATTATCAGGTTCTTTTTCTAAAGCTTTATTAACTAATAATATTCCTTTTTTAATATCTTTGTCATAATCAATTAATAAATAAGCTAAATAGTTCTGATAAACAGGATTATTTACTTTTTCTAATGCTTTTGAAAACTTTTTTATTACTGATTCTAATACTGACAATTTATCTTTTGCTAACTCAAATTCTAAAATGGCAATTTGAGCTAAATAATCATAATTATTAGTATTTGAATACAATTTATTTAATACTTCTAGTGCTTTATGAGGTTTATTAGTAAGCCTATATAAAGCAAGTAAAACTTGTGGTTCTTTTTCATTTTTTTCAAAAAACTCAAGGGCTTCATTAGAATCTTTTTTTGTTAAATATTTTAAAAGTAAAATTTTAATTCTTTTTAAAACTTCTTTGTTTTTATTTTTAAAATACATTTTTTTAAGTAAAGATATTGCTTTATCATTACTTTTTTGTACTTCATAAAAAGATAAAAGTTGAATAGCAATTCCATAATTTGAATCATT
The DNA here is from genome assembly GCF_044841725.1 of Arcobacter sp. YIC-80. Lineage (NCBI taxonomy): Bacteria > Pseudomonadati > Campylobacterota > Epsilonproteobacteria > Campylobacterales > Arcobacteraceae > Arcobacter > Arcobacter sp. YIC-80. Next base: position 22,304 of record NZ_JBJBSI010000014.1, read on the forward strand.
GTTTTTTAAATACTCTTCAAGTAAATTTATTGTTTCTTTTTCTTTTTTTAAATAAAAAAAATCTATATTACTTAAAGATAAAAGAGTCCTAGAGTTTTTATTTAATAAATATGCTTTATGAAAACTATTTGAAGCTTTTTTATACTCTTTTTTTTGTAAGTAAATTGTCGCTAATAATTCAAGATTTACATCTTTATAAAACTTATTTACTAAATTTTCTGCATAATAAATTGAAGAATCGTACTCTTTTAATTTAAATAAACTTAAAATATATAACCTAAGAATTTGTTCTTCTTCTTTTATCCCCTCTATTATGTTTTCTTTAGCATATTTCTTTATTGTATTAAAATCATTCATTATAAAGTTTAAAGATAAAAACTTAACTAAATATTCATATTTATTAGTTTTAGAAAAAAGATTATAATAAGTATTTCTTGCTACATCAAATTTTTTTTGTTGTTCATTTTCTAATGCATATATAATGTATTGGTCTTCCAATATAAACTTTTTATGTTTAACAGTAATATAGTTTGGATTATCTTTTATTTTAATATCTAAATTCTTTGTTTGAGCAGAACATCCTAATAAGGCAAATGCTAAAACAAAAGAAGTTAGATATTTTTTACTGCCGGGCACTCTTTAAAAACCTCTTCTTTATTTTCTTTAAAATAATCCCAAAAAGGGAATGTCCTACATTGAGTAGGTCTAGCTTCATAAATACTACATTGTTTTTTATTTAAATCAAAAAACACACATGCATAATTATCTTTTTCTAATTGTATCTCTTTTATGCTGTATTTATATCCTATTTTAAGTAAAAACTTTTGTCCTACATCTTCAATACTTATATTTAAATGTTTAGCTAATTTTTCTATTTCTGTTTTATTAATCCAAATATAACCACTTTCACCAATACAGCATTTACCAGCACATGTATCACATCCATTAGGATTAAAAGAATAATCAAAATTTTCTTTTTTTAAAATATTACTCATAATCAGCCTTTATACTATGTGTTGAAGATTTTTCATAAATACCTTTTACTTCTTTTGTAAATTCATTCTCATCAAAGACAAATAAAGGTGACATAATTTTAGTCAATGATTTTGAATTTTTTCGTGCATACACTAAAATTAATGTTGCATCTTTTTGTTTTTTTGGATGAACAAATTGTAAACTTTCAACATTTAATTTGTATTTATTTAATGTAATTAGTATCTCGTTAATCTGTTTCACATCGTAACAAAAAAAGAACTGTCCTGAATCTTTTAATATTGAAGAAACTTTTGAAATAAAAGAATCTAATGGCATTGAATCATTATATCTAGCAATTTTTATATTTTTATTCTCACTTTTTATTACATTTGAATGATAAAAAGGAGGGTTTGAAACACAAATATCAAACTTCTTATCAAAATCTATTTCTAAAAAAGAACCTTTATACATGTGAGCATCTAAATTATTATTTTGTGCATTTTTTTGTGAGAAAAATTGAAACACATTTTGTATTTCACACTGATGTAAAGAAAGTCTACTATACTCCCTTGAAACAAGTAATCCCAATATTCCACTACCACTACCTATATCAAGTAGTTCACCTTTTACATTTTTAAATTTTGCTAAATTATTACATAAAAAATTATATAAAAAATGTGTATCACTATTATAGCAATAGCCATCTTTAGGTTGATATAAAACCAAATTTGTCCTTTATTATTTTAGTTATTATAGCAAAAGTTTCATATATAAATTTTAAATCTATTTTAACCCTATCTTTTAACGTTAAATTAGCTATTTTAATTAAGGTTAAATATAGTTTTGAAGACACTATTTATACACTTGAAAAATTCGTGTAGCAAAATGTAACAATAGAGAAATTAAGAATTTAAAATACCAGTTTTAATTAATTATTAGATGTTATATAGGTTATCATTCAACAATAATAATTGAAAATTAATCAACTATTGATAAACAAAAAATAATAAGGGGAAATTATGTCTAATATGGAAGCTCCTGCAAACACTCCTGTTTGGGTGAATGAAGATAGATGTAAAGCATGTGATAAGTGTGTTTCTGTTTGTCCAGCTGGTGTTCTTGCTATGAGACAAGAGGTTACTTCAACTTTAGGTTCTATGATTAAAGTTGTTCATCCTGATTCATGTATTGGCTGTACTGACTGTGAACTTGCATGTCCAGATTTTGCTATTTATGTAGCAGATAGAAAAGAGTTTAAATTTGCTAAATTAACAGATGAGGCAAAAGATAGAAAAGAAAGAGTTATTAAAAACAACTATAGAATTTTAGATGAAGATGAGGCGTAAGGATAATTAATGGCAAGAGAACTAATTTCAACAGGTAATGAATTAGCAGCTAAAGCTGCACTTGACTCAGATCTTGAGTTTTTTGGTGGGTACCCTATTACTCCTTCAAGTGAAATAATGCACGTATTATCTTCTGCACTTCCAGCAAGAGGAAAAGCCTGTATTCAAATGGAAGATGAGATTTCTGGTATTTGTACTGCATTAGGTGCAGCAATGTCAGGAAAAAGATCTATGACTGCTTCATCTGGTCCTGGTATTTCATTAAAAGCAGAAAACTTAGGAGTTGGATATATTTCTGAAGTTCCTTTAGTTGTTGTAAATGTTATGAGAGGTGGTCCATCTACTGGTTTACCTACAAGAGTTGCTCAAGGAGATTTACTACAAGCTAAAAATCCTACACATGGAGATGTAAAATCTATTACATTATGTCCAGGTAACTTAAATGAGTGTTATACAGAAGTTGTAAGAGCATTTAATTTAGCAGATAGATTTATGCAACCTGTATTTGTTTTATTAGACGAAACAATAGGTCACATGAGTGGTAGAGCTACGATTCCTGACTTAGAAGAAGTACAAGCTTCAAAAATTTCAAGAAAAAAATTCGAAGGTGATCCAAAAGAATATAAACCTTATGGAGTTGGACCAGATGAACCAGCTGTATTAAACCCAATGTTCGAAGGATATAGATTCCACTTTACTGGATTACACCATGGACCAACAGGACATCCAACAGAAGATGCAGATACTTGTGATGCTTTAATGAAAAGATTATTTACAAAAGTTGATGCACATACTGATGAATTAGAATTAAATGAAGAGTATATGTTAGAAGATGCAGATATTATGATTATTGCTTATGGTTCAGTATCACTAGGTGTAACTGAAGCTATCAATAGATTAAGAGCTGAAGGTGTAAAAGTAGGTATGTTCAGACCACTTACAATCTGGCCAAGTCCTGCTGAAAGAATTAAAGAACTAATGGGTAAATTTGATAAAGTACTTGTTACTGAATTAAATATGGGTCAATTTGCTGATGAAGTACAAAGAGTTTCAGGAAGATCTGATTTTGATACATTATTTAAAGTAAATGGTAGACCATTATCTCCACTAGAAATTATTGAAAAAGTGAAAGGAATGTAATCATGGCATTTAATTATGATGAATATTTAAGAACAGACAAAATGCCAACACTATGGTGTTGGGGATGTGGTGATGGAGTTATTTTAAAATCTGTAATTAGAGCCATTGAAAAAACTGGTTGGAACATGGATGATGTTTGTGTTGTTTCAGGTATTGGTTGTTCAGGAAGATTCTCTTCTTACATTAACTGTAATACAGTTCACACTACACACGGTAGAACATTAGCTTATGCAACAGGTATTAAATTAGCTAACCCTGAAAAGAAGGTTATTGTAGTTGGTGGTGATGGTGATGGTCTTGCGATTGGTGGTAACCATACAATTCATGCATCAAGAAGAAATATTGATCTTAATTACATTATTATCAATAACTTTATTTATGGATTAACAAACTCTCAAACAAGTCCTACTACACCTCAAGGTATGTGGACAGTTACAATGAGTAGAGGTAATATTGATCCAACATTTGATGCGTGTAAATTAGTTGAAGCAGCTGGTGCGTCATTTGTAGCAAGAGAAACTATGTTAGATCCTAAAAAACTTGAAAGAGTTTTAGTTAAAGGTTTCCAACATACAGGATTCTCATTTATTGAAGTATTCTCTAACTGTCATGTTAACTTAGGAAGAAAAAATAAAATGGCTACAGCTATGGCTAACTTAGAGTGGATTAAATCTATTTCTATTGGAAAAGCTAAGTTTGATAAATTAGAGCCTGAAGAACAAACAGGATTATTCCCTACAGGTATCTTAAAACATGATACTGAAGCACAAGAGTACTGTGAAGCTTATGAAAAAGTAAAAGAAGCTCACAGAACTAAAACAGCAGTACAATTATAAGGAGAAATATCATGGCAGCTAATAGAACGTTAATGAGATTTACAGGAGTTGGTGGACAAGGTGTTCTTCTTGCAGGTGCGATTTTCGCAGCTGCTAAAATTAATGATGGTGGTTATGGTTTAAAAACTGCTACATATACTTCTCAAGTAAGAGGTGGACCAACAGTTGTTGATATCACTTTACAAGATGAAGAAATTTTATACCCTTATGCAAATGAAGGTGAAATTGATTTTATGTTATCAGTTGCAAACGTATCATATAATCAATTCAAAAGTGGTGTTAAACCAGGTGGAACTATTGTAATTGAACCAAACTTAGTAAGACCTAGTGATGAGGATAGAAAAATTTGGAATATTATTGAAATTCCAATTATTACTATTGCTAAAGAAGAAGTTGGTAATGTTATTACTCAATCAGTACTAGCATTAGCAATGGCAAACTACTTTACAGGTGAAACTATTCCAAAAGAAAAGTTAAGAGAAACTATGCTTTCTAAAGTACCTGCAAAAGTACATGATATTAATAATAAAGCTTATGATTTAGGTTATAAGTACGCACAAGAAGCTGAAGCAGCTCAAGCTTCATAATAAAATTTTTATTTTAAATAAAAAAGGGAAGTGATTTATCACTTCCCTTTTTTTATACTTATAATTTTAAATTAATCCATATATTTTTCATAATCTTTTATTTTTTCTTCAAGTCTAAGAGATAAATGAATATTTGAATTTTTCAAGCATGATAAAATTAAATTTGCTTCGTCTAAATACTTTTTTTTCTTTTCATTATTCCAGTGTTTTGGAGGCTTTGATAAATTAGTTATTCTATCTGCTAATTTTACCATTTGAACTTCATAAGGTTGATTTAATAACTTTTCTAAACTATTTTGCATTTGTAGTTTTTTCGTTTCTAAAGTTTTATCTTTAGTTAAAGCTTCAACTCCATCAGCAACTTCAGGTGAAAAATCAGTATATAGTTCATCGTAAGTAATATCAGTATCTTCAATTGTATCATGAAGTAATGCACAAATTATTGCTAAATTTGATTTTTCTTCATCAAGTCCTGATTTTTCACAAGCGTGTATCACTTCCATAGCTACACTTGTAACATGTGTTACATAAGGATAGCCTTTTGGAGTTTTTTGTTCACCATGTGCTTTTGCGGCATAATTAAGTGCTTTTAAATAAATTTCTTGAGAAAACATACATTATTCCTTTTCTTTTTTTATTTTATCTTTTTGTTTTACTTTTGAACTTTTAGAAAAATTTATCAACTCTTCACTTGAAATATCTTTATCTTTTAAATTCTTAATACACTCTTCTAAAATATATGTTGTAGCTAAAGCATCATAATATGCTCTATGATGATTATCTACATCAATTTTTAAAGTCTCTTTTAATGCTCTTAATCCATATTTCTCAGACTCTATACATCTTCTAGCTAAATCTATCGTACAAAGTTTTCTATTTTGTAATCTTCCTAAATCATATTTTTCAAAAGAATCAGAAATAAATCCATAATCAAATTTAATATTATGAGCAACAAATAAGTCATCACCTAAAAAAAGTTTAAACTCTTTTAATACTTTTTGAACTACAGGTGAGTTTTCTAACATTTTTGGATTTATTTGTGTTACTTCTTGTATATATTCAGGTATTTTTTTTGCATAAACCAAAGATTCATATTTATCTATTATTTCACCATTTTTATATTTTACAGCACCTATTTCAATAACTTGTGCACCTTTTTTTACAGATGAACCATTTGTTTCAATATCAACAATACAAAAAGTTTGTTCATTAATTTTAGAATGAAGAGTTTTTAAATAAATATTATTATCAACATCTAATTCTAAAGGTAAACCATTTGATAAAAGAAGTTCAAACTCTAAATCAGGTGTTTCAAAAAAAGTATCTGTTGCTTTTTTTAATAACTCTAAAAACTCATTATATTCTATTTTTTCTCTTTCTAATTTTTGAATAATATTTTCTAGTTTAAATGATGGTTTAGGGATTAGTCTTTTTCTAGATTTCATTGGACACTTTTATAAAATTTATCATTTTTTCTTTATCTTTTTTCCCTTTTGATGCTTCTACCCCAGAACTTACATCAATAGCAAAAAAATTGTAAGGTTTTAATTCTAAAAGATTATCTTCTTTTAATCCACCAGCTAAAATCAATTTAGAACAATCTAAATTATCAAACCAATCTAAAGCCACTCTTTTTCCTGCTCCCCCAAAAGACTCCACAAAAGCATCAACTAAATAATATTTATTTTTATTTAATTCTTCTAAATCTTTTTTAGATTTTGCTCTTATTACTTCAATATATTTAACTTCTAAAATTTCTTTTTCTGTATAATTTTCATCATCGATTATTTGTGCTAATTGCATTTTTGCATTACTACAAACCTGATTTATATAACTACTAGATTCATTTACAAAAAGACCTACTGTTTGAATAAAAGGAGGAAGTTTATCCACAATTTTTTTTGCCTCAAATGGTTCTATATATCTAGGTGATTTATCATAAAACACAAAACCAAGAGCATTAGCTCCTGCATCTATTGCATTTAAAGCATCTTCAAGATTTGTAATTCCACAAATTTTAACTCTCATTTTTAAACCTGTAAGCTTTTAATCGCTTTTGAATAGTCTTCGTTTCCAAATACATAAGATCCAGCAACAACTACATCAACTCCTGCATCTTTTAATTCATGAATATTCTTATCATTTACTCCACCATCAACTTGAATTAAACAGTCAGGATTTCTTTTGTTAATAAGCTCTTTTAATTTTTTCGTTTTTTCAATTACAGAATTAATAAATTTTTGTCCACCAAAACCTGGATTTACAGACATTAATAAAACCATATCTAAATCTTCAAGTAAATATTCTATTGATTCAGGAGTAGAATGTGGATTTAAAACTATAGCAGGTTTTATTCCATAAGATCTAATTTTTTGAATTAATCTATGAGGATGTTTTTCACTCTCTATATGAAAAGATATATATTCAGGTTTTAAAGAAGCAAAAAGCTCTACAAAAAAAGTATTATTTTCAACCATTAAATGAACATCAAGAGGTTTAGTTGCAGCTTTAGCTACAGGGTTTACTACAACAGGACCAATTGTCATATTTGGAACAAAATGTCCATCCATTACATCAACATGAATTAAATCACATCCACCATCACAGATTGCTTTTATTTCTTCATCTAATTTTCCAAAATCAGCAGATAAAATCGAAGGTGCAACAAGCATATAATAACCTTTTATTAAATTTTTAGGGATTATATCATTATCTCTCTTTTATCCTGCGAAAATCTATATTTTCAATTTTATTTTTCTTTAAAATTAAATCATAATAACTATTATAGTAAAATTCTAAAAAACAAAAAAAGAGATAAAATGTTAAAAATTAAAGTGCTACTTATTTTTTTTCTTAGTTTTATGTTTGGAAATGAAACTACACAGCTTTATAAAAAAGCGCAGATGTATGAAAAAAACAAAGACTATGAAAATGCAATGTTTATGTATAAAAAAGCCTTTGAACTTTCAAATAAAAGTGATGTTTACTTAGTAGATTTATCAAAAAATCAAGAGTACAAAGTACAAACTTTTACAAAATTAAAAACTGACTTTTATGAAGATGTAATAAATAAAACAGAAGATAAAGAAGCAAATAAAGCAATAAAACAAATTCTTACAAAAAATTTTGGATTATATCCTTATAAAATGAATTACTTACTTCCTGTTACATTTGATGATGATAGAAAAAGTGATAGAGAAAGAATAGAAACTAAATTTCAATTTAGTATTGAAAAACCAATAACATATAATTTTTTTGGATTAGATGAATCAATATCTTTTGCATATACTCAAAAATCTTTTTGGCAAACAACAGCTGATTCTGCTCCTTTTAGAGAAACAAACTATGAACCTGAAATTTTTGTTCAATTCCCATATAAAAATAGTGAAACACTAAAAGGTTTTAAACTTGCACTTAATCATCAATCAAATGGAAGAGATAAACCTGAGTCAAGATCATGGAATAGGATTTATTTAGAAAGTTATTTACAACTATCTAAACTATTTGTAGTACCAAGAGTATGGTATAGAATTCCAGAAAAAACAGATGATGATAATCCTGATATTGAAGATTATTATGGATATGGAGATTTACAGCTACTTTACCCTTATAAAGATCATGTTTTTGAATTAATGGTAAGAAATAATATGAAATTTAATTCTGAAAATAAAGGAGCTGTTCAACTTGATTGGACTTTCCCATTACCTAGTTTTATTTCTTCATCAAATTCTTATGGATTTGTTCAAATGTTCACAGGTTATGGAGATAGTTTAATAGATTATGATAAAAAAATAAATAGAATTGGTTTTGGTATAGCTCTATCTAGATAGAGCTTACTTAAGATTTTTTACATAATAATAAATAGCTGCAATTTCTTCTTCAACTAAAAAATAAGTTGGCATAACATTTGCATAATAAATCAATTTTTCACAAACTTGTTCTTTAGCAAATTTTTTAGAGGGATTTCTTTTTGAATTAATTTTCTTAGAAAAAGCATTGTAATCAGCTTTTTTAATACTTGGGGCTACTAAATCACATTCATATTTTTTCTTTCTATAAATATGAGAAAATGTAACTATTTTTTTACCTTTTGCATCATCTCCATGACAAGTATTACACCCTATTCCACGAGGATTATTATATAACATTTTTCCATATTCATATTTTGTAATAAAAGTATTATTATCTTGAAGTGTTAACTCTTTTGAAAATAAACTAAAAGGAAAGATAAATAAAATATATAAAACTATCTTTTTCATTTTACTCCTAAAATATTTTTATTTTTTATAAACCAATAAAAAGAGAACATAAGCCCAGGTGTTTTAGCTTTAGTTTCATCAAAAATAAATTCATCAATTTTATCCAAAGAAAGATACATAAGCTCAATTTGCTCATCATTTATACCGCCTCCTTTATGCATAAACATAGAATTATTTATCTTTGAAAAATATAAATGCTGTTTAGAACCACTTACACCCACATTTGTATAAAAAGATGTAATTTTTTGTATATTTTTTATATCTACATTGTAACCACATTCTTCATCTATCTCTTCTTTTACTATCTCTTTAAGAGATTTTTGTTTATCTATAATTCCAGCACAAAGTTCATAAGTACACAATTTTGAATTATCATTTAAGTATACAGGTGGTCTAAATTGTTTTACAATCAAAAAAGCATTTTTTTCCTCATGATACAATAATACAGCTACACTATCATGACTTTTAACAGCTTCCCACACTTTGTCTTTGCCATTTTGATTATAAGTAAGTTTTAAAGGGTGAACAAAATTTGTATTTTTTAAATTACTTGTTCTAAAATTTTTTATAATATTATTCATTTTATCTCTTTTTTATAGTTTATTGTTTTTATAAGAAAAAGCTTTTAATTTTCTTTATCGTTTATATCACACTTTGCACCAATAATAACAGAGGAAAAATCAATATAAAAAGTACTTCCTTCATCAAGTGTAGAATCTAAATATAGTTTTAAATTATATTCACTTGATATTCGTTTTACTATATCAAGACCTATTCCAAAACCACCTTCTATATTATTACTACCTCTTTTATATCTTTTAAAAATCTCTTTTTTCTCTTTTTTACTAATACCTATACCATAATCTTTTACACTTAAGATATTATTTTTTAAACTTACTTCTACTATAGAATTATTGTGACTATATTTTACAGAATTTGAAATAAGATTATTTACAATTTTTTGTGTTTTTGTTTTATCCATTAATAAAGTACAATCATCTAGAAAAGCTTTGATTTCAATATTTTTAGTAATAGAAATATCATTAAAATAATCTACACTTTCTTGAACCAAGTCTTTTAAATCAAATTCTTCAATCACGTCCTCATTAGAAGCATTAAAAGCAGAGAAATGAATATCATTATATATTTGAGAAATTTGCTTAGAACTACTTAATATATATTTCATCATTTTTTCAGGTTTCTTACCTTTTTTTAACATTGAAACAGACGTAAGTAAAACTGATATAGGAGTATTTAATTCATGAGCAGAATCTTTTATAAACCTATCTAAATGTTCAACTTTCTCTCGAACAGGTTTTAATAATATTTTTGCTAAAAAATAAGCTATTAAACCAATAAATACAGCACTTAGAATTAAAACTATTAATATATATATTTTTAATTTATTTGTATTTTGATATTCTCGGCAAGATTCTAAAACTATGTATTCAGTAGGTACAGATGGTTCATTAAGCTTAATAATATAAAAATCATAAATATCTTTTACATATTTACTTTTTGATAAGTCAACATATCTTTCTCCTTGTAAACTTGAATAAAGTAGTTTTTTATTTTTATCATAAAGTGCATATCGTACATGTTCACTAGCAAACTCTTTTGGAATAAACCTTTTATTTTTCATATAACTATCTAAAATTTCACTTTTTATTTCCATAGAAGCACTAGTAATCTCCATACTACAGCTTTCTTTTAGCATTCGAACTTCATTGTTATAATATAAATAAAGCATAATACTAATTAAAAATATTGCAGAACCTATATAAATAGTAAGAAAACTTATAAGGGCTTTTTTCTCATTTTTATTCAAATCTATACCCTATTCCTCTAATAGTTTTTATTTTATCTTTTCCAATTATTTCTCTTAAGTTTTTTATATAAACTCTAATTGTTGCATCTGTTGGCATATCTTCATAAGCCCATATATTTTGAAGTAATTCATCACTTGAAATAACTCTATTTTTATGAGTACAAAAATATTTTAATATATCTCTTTCTTTTTGAGCAATACTAATACTATCCCCATTAGATAAAATCATACAAGAATCAGGTTCAAAAAATATTTTATTAGAAATTTCAATATTACTATTTTGTTCAATTGAAAAGTGTCTACATAATTTCATAATTCTTTGATCTAATTCTTCTAAATCAAAAGGTTTTTTTATATAATCATCAACACCATTTTCAAAAGAATCTTTTAAATGTTTAGTATCTTGATAAGCTGTAAGTATTATTACAGGAGTACTATTCTTATAATCTTCTCTAATTGTTTTTAAAACTTCAATACCAGTCATAATAGGTGTATTAATATCAAGTAAAGCAAAATCAAACTTTTCATCTATTAAATACTCTAAAGCTTCTTCACCATTTGTACATAATGTAACTTCAAATCCCTTATCTTCTAAATGATCACTTAATAAATCACTTAATGCAAAATCATCTTCTAATAATAATACTTTCATATAAATCCTCTGTATATATATAAGAGATATTATAATATAAATTTGTTTATTTATTGTAAATTAGATTAATTTTAAAGCTCTCATTATTTTTGTTTGAATTAATATATAAGTCACAGAAGCAATTAAAGCTAATATTGTTCCAACCATTATTCCATAAATTTCATAAGTAAAAAAAACTACAAGAGAATAAATAACAACAGAACTTAAACCAAAAGGTGTATTTTTAATTATTGTTCTTGCTTGTAAGTTACTATGTCTAAAATGAATTATTAGTAATAAAGGTAACAATATAGTAGGAAATGCTGAAAAGATTCCTGCAAGATTTGGATCTACATATTTAGGAAGACTTGAAACAATTAAAAAAATTCCAATTGTAAGTACTGATCTAAATAATAAATCACTAAAAGACACTTTATCTTTTTTTTCTATTCCATGATTCTCTTTTTTTGAAAAATAAATAGATGATAATAACATTAATAAAATAACAACTAAAGGTGTAAAAACTATATGAGGAGGAATAAATGATATTATATATGCAATTAAAATATATGAGAAAAAAGAAATTAAAATACTAGCTGTAATTTCAAGTTTTCCTTTATAAAAAGTACTAATATAATATCCTATACAAAAAGCCAATGCTGCAAAAAGACCATGTATATTATATAAAGCAACATTTGTAACATAATCAACTCCATTTTCAACTGCAAAAAAAAGAAGTGTGATTGAACTTCCAACAGGTAATCCAGATAAAATACCTGAAATTTTTGGACTTAATTTTTCAGCTATAAAACTTAAAGATAAAACTAGTACAACAACAGATATAGATTTAATTATTAAAAGTTCCAAGGTAGTTCCTTCATATAAATGAAGTAAAGACTATGTAAGGCGGTATATTAAAGAGTATTAGGTCACTACAAAAGAAAGAAGAATTCATATAAAGTATTTATATAATAACCTATTTGGTGTTGTAGTAAAAGTATAAAAAAAACTACAACTATTTTTTACATAGCCCACTTCATTACAATAGCAAAAAAGACAGATAGAAGTGGATTAAAATATTAAGTTTATTAACAGAAAACTAAGGGTTAAGACTTAATTTCAAAACTATTTTTCAGGAGTCTTCTATCATCCATCTCTTTTAACATTAGAATTATATATAAATTACAATTAATTTCAGATTAATTACACATAAATTTCAAAAACTTATCTAAAATTATCAAAAACTAATGGAGCTTTTAATTCTAAGCCCTTTAAATGCTTCATTACAGCTTGTAATTCATCAATCTTTTTCCCAGTAACTCTTATTTCATCACCTTGATTTACAGCTGTTACTTTTAATTTTAGCTTTTTAATCTCTGCTTGAATAGTTTTTGCTTCATCTTTTTCAATAGTATCAATGATTTTATATGTAAATTTTCTATTTGCACCACTTGAGTCTTCTGCTTTTAATTCTTCTAAAGAATTAATAGATAAACCCCTTTTATTCATCTTAGAAATTAAGATATCTTTCATTGCATCAATTTTATTATCACTTGCACTTGTAAGTGTTAATGTTTTAGCACCTTGATTAAAATCTATTTCTTTTGTGATTCCCTTAAAATCATATCTATTATCGATCTCTTTTTGAGCTTGAATAACTGCATTTTTCATTTCTTGCATATCAAGTTTTGCTGAAATATCAAATTGATGTTCTTTAGCTTTTGCCATAAATCTTCCCTTTTTAAAATATAAAAGGAAATTATAACAAAGAAAGGGAAAGATTTTGATTATAAATATAAAAAGTTTTAAATACATAGCTAATAATCTAGCCATGTATTTAGTTTTTATTCAGTTGTTTCTTTTCTTGCTTGTGGAAGAATAAGATTTAGTAAGATACCAACAATAGCACCAAGTCCAATACCAGAGAAAGGAACATCTCCAAAATTAAAAGTCATACCTCCAATAGAGAATACTAAAATCATAGAAACTATTACCATATTTCTAGGACATGTAAAATCTGTTTTTTCTTTAACTAATGTAGAAATACCTAAAGTTGCAATAATTCCAAATAATAAAAGCATAATTCCACCCATTACAACAGTTGGAATAGTAGCAAGTAAACCACCTAACTTACCAACAAATGCTAATGCAATAGCACAAATAGCAGCCCAGGTCATAATAGCTGGATTATATGCCTTTGTAACAGTTACAGCACCTGTAACTTCTGAATAAGTTGTATTTGGTGGACCACCAAATAATGAAGCAACTGAAGTTGCTAAACCATCACCTAAAAGTGTGTTTTTTAATCCTGGTTTTTTTAAGTAATCTTGCTTAGTTACATTTGAAATAGCTAACATATCACCAATATGTTCAATAGCAGGAGCAATAGCAATAGGTAAAATAAAAATAATAGCTTGCCAATTAAACTCAGGAGCCGTGAAATTTGGGATAGCAAACCAAGCAGCTTTCTCAAAAGCAGAAAAATCAACTATTCCATAAAATAAAGATAAAGCATAACCAACCACTATACCACATAAGATAGGAATTAACTTAAACATTCCTTTAGCTAATAAAGATACAAAAACTGTAACTAAAAGAGAAACCATTGAGATGATAATAGCAGTATTAAAATCTACTAAGACAATACTCCCATCACCTGTTTTACCCATAGCTAAATTAACAGCAACGGGAGATAAAATAAGCCCTATTGACATAATAACAGGCCCTACAACTACAGCAGGAAGCAATTTATGTAAAAAGTTATCTCCTTTAAGTCTAATCAAAAAGCTTAAAAATACATATAATAACCCAGCAGCAACAAGTCCTGACATAGTAGCAGCAATACCCCAAGTTTTAACTCCATGGGAAATAGGAGCAATGAAAGCAAAAGAAGAAGCTAGAAAAATAGGAGGAATAGCTCCTCTATTAACAAATTGGAACACTAATGTACCAATACCAGCTGTAAAAAGTGCAACACTTGGATCAAGTCCTGTTAAAATAGGAACAAGCACAAGTGCACCAAAGGCTACAAATAAAAATTGTAAACCTAAAATTGAATCCTTGACTCTAAAATTATAATCGGTGGCGTTCATAAAACCTCTTTATAAAAAATTTAACTTGAAATGATAACAAATTAATAGTTAATAAAAATTAAATTTATATGCAATTTATAAGTAATTTTTCAGTATTATATAAACTTTAAAAATAAAAAATGGGGATTTTATATGTATAAAGAAAGCTCTAACGTTGTTGTTAAACATTTAGTAAACAGATTAAGAGATACAAGAACAGCTTCAAATGAATTTAGATTAACAATTGAAGAAATATCAAGAATTATTGCAGCTGAAGCTTTAAGCGATTTTGAAACAGTAACACAAAATATCAATACGTGGCAAGGTGCATTAGATGTTGAAATGATTGAAGTTCAAAAGTTAGTGTTAGTTCCAATTTTAAGAGCTGGGGAACCAATGCTTACAGGTATTTTAAGAACACTTCCTTATGCAAGAAGTGGTTTTTTAGCTATGAAAAGAGATGAAGAAACTGCATTAAGTAAACTATTTTATGAAAATATTCCAGATATTAAAGATAAAACAGTTTTATTATTAGATCCAATGATAGCAACAGGTGGTTCACTAATTGATGGTATTGATTATTTAAAATCAAAAGGTGCAAAAAGAATTATTTCACTTAATATTCTAGGTTGTCCAGAAGGTATTAAAAATGTTCAAGAAGCTCATCCTGATGTAGATATTTATATTGCACAAATTGATGAAAGACTTGATGAAAATAAATATATTAGACCAGGACTTGGTGATGCTGGAGATAGAGCCTTTAATACAAATGGTTAAAGATATTGCATAGGGTTTTGGTATTTATACCTAAATCCTAAACTCTCAATTTTACTCCCATCTATTACTCTATTTAAAACCTTTTTATCTTTATACTCTAAAATAGGTTTTTCAAAACCATACTTCTTAGAATTTAACTCATATAAATCATCTCGCAAAGGATGAATTGGTGAACAAAGGTTAAAAATACCATTTATATCATTTTTTATAGAAAATAAAGTGGCTTTTATTACATCATCTCTATGTACATGATTTATTTTTTTATTAGAACTTGTTAAACTCTTACCACTAAAATACCTACCTGCAATTCTATCATAACCCATAAGTCCCGAACATCTAAATATTATATGACTTAAGGAAGCAATCTTTTCAGCCTCAAAAACTACAAGTTTTGATTCTTCTTTTTTTATTTCAAAAGTTTCATCATAAGTATTCTCAACATTAGGATAAATAGAAGTAGAACTAATAAAAAATATTTTTTCTATATTTTTAATATTTGGATGAGAATAAATCTTTTGAAGAAAATCAAGATAATTATCAATTTTTGAAGGAGGATAATTTATAAATAAAAAATTACACATTAAAAGTTCATCTAAATTTTTTAAATATTTTTCATTTAAAACAAAAGGATAAAAGCCCTTTTGTTTCATATCTTCATATTTAAGTTTATCTTTTAAAGAAACTTTCACATTATATGTATCTTTCATTTTATTAGCAAGGGTATAGCCTAACCAACCTGTACCTAATATCGTAAAAGTTTTTTTCATTTGTTTTGCTCTTTTAATTTACTAATTTCCTGCTTTAAACTTTTCATTTCTTCAAGTAAAATATCTAACTTCTTACTATCTTCATGAATTTCTTCTTTCATCTCTGCTTCTTGAAGTTTTTGCATTTCACCAATAATAACTGCAACAAAAAGATTAAAAAATACAAAGGCAGCAATTATAACAAAAGATACAAAATATACCCAAGCCCAAGGGTAAACTTCCATAGCTTCATACATAACATCAGTCCAATCTTCAAAAGTCAATACTCTAAATAAAGTAAGCATAGAAATTAAAAAATCTTTCCATAAACCTGATGGTAAATCAACAAAGAAAAAACTTCCTATAATTGCATATATATAGAAAATTATAAACATCAAAATAACAATATCAATGATAGCAGGGATAGCCTTTATAAGCATATCAATAATAGCTTTTAATTCAGGCCTTGCAGTAAATAACCTTAGTATTCTAAATACTCTCATAAGCCTTGCAATAGCAGCAAAACTCGATGACTCAAGAGGTAAAAGAGTAATAACTACAATAACAAAATCAAATACATTCCAGCCTGATTTAAAAAAATTAATGATTTTTTTTTCAGCAACCATTTTAATTGCTAATTCAAATACAAAATAAATAGTTACAAAATAATCAGCAAACTTTAAAAATAAATCATAATTACCTTCAACTTCATCTAAAGTCTTAAAGCCTAAAATTGAAGCATAAGCAATAATAATTATAGTAGTTAAATTTGAAAACCATCTAGAATCTCTAACTTCTTCAATTTTTTCAATTGTTGTCATACTTTATTCCTTTAAAATACAATAAGTTACAATTAACCATGAAATAATAAGAAGAGTCCCACCAATAGGTGTTATTGCACCTAGAATTGGCATATTTAATAAAACAAGTGCGTATAAAGAAAATGAAAATATAATTAAACCAATTAATAATAACCATGCAGCAATTAGTAACTTTCTTGAATTTTCTTTAAAGTTCATGATAATAGCAATTATAAATAGACCTAAAGTATTGTAAAAGTGATATTCCACACCTGTGTTATAAGTAAGTAGCATTTTTTCAGAAACTATAGATTTTAAACCATGTGCACCAAAGGCACCTATAGCTATAGCCAATGCAAATAAAAAACTTGCTATTGCAAGAAATTTTTTTGAATTTTCATTAATTAACATTATATACTTCCCAATTTTAATTTTTTGCGAAGTATATCAAAAAAATGTTAACAATAAGTAGTACTATTGAGGTTCTTTATCTTTTAACTCTTTTTTCTTTGAAAATCCTGCACCTTTTTTCTCTTTTTTCTTTAACTCTAAATCATTAATTAAAGTTTTATAATCTATACCTTCTTGGTTCATTTTAGCAAAACAAGCTGCAATAGTAGCAATTGCATTTGGTACTTCTTTTTTCTTTTTGTAAGCTTGGATATTCTTTTCACTCACTTTAATTAAAGCAGTAAATTTTGGTATTGTAAGTTCAGCATCTAAAAGTAGTTTTTTAAATTCAATAAATGTCATTGTTTATGTCCATTATTATTTTTTTTTAGATTATACTAGTAAGTTTGTAAAAATTAGCTAAATTTTTTATAATTTATTTATAAAAGTAATATTTTATATAGTTTTTAGGCCAAAATAAATTTTTTGGCCTAAAGGATTATTTAACGTCAACTTCCCAAAAGAAATCAATCCATTGAGTAGCTTCTCTAACAGTATAGTCAGGTTGTAATACTGCTGTTTTTTTATAAAAAAGAGTTGCAAGTTTAAATTCAACTGTAGGAAACTTTTCTTTTAATATTTTTAAAATCTCCTCCATTGTTTCACCTGAATCAACTATATCATCAATAACTAATACTCTTTTAGCATGAGAAACATCAGGAATATTAAAAATATTAAAAGTATCTAATTTTAAATCACCCTCATAATGAATAGAATTTAATGAATATAAATTTCTCATATCTAAAGCTTGTGCCATTAAATGAGAAAGTGTTAATCCACCTCTTGCTACAGCCAATAAAATATCTGGTTCATAATCTCTACAACTATCAACTAACTTCTGTGTGTCTTCTTTAAACAACTCATAACTATAATAAAGTTTTTCCAAAAAATATTCCTTATAAAATAAATGCTAATGCACTAATAAATGTAATTACTAATATACCTAAATTTAAACTTTCAAAATCTTTTTTACCAATTTTGATAATTGTATAAACTAAGAAACCAGCTGCAATTCCATTTGTAATAGAAAATGTTAGTGGCATTAAAATAACAATTAAAAATGCTCCTGCACTTGTAGCTAAATCTGAATCTTCAAAATTTATTTTTCCAAGTTCTGTAAACATTAAAACTCCTACTACAACTAGTACAGGATAAATAGCATTAGAAGGAATAGATTTAAATAAAGGAAGCATAAATAATGTAGCTACAAAAAACATTGCTGTAAATACAGCAGTTAAACCTGTTCTACCACCTTCTTCAACTCCTGAGGCACTTTCAATAAATGCAGTAGTTGTTGATACACCAATCATAGATCCAGCTGTTGTAGCAATAGCATCTGCTTCTAAAGTTTTTTGTAAAGACTTATCTTCTTTATTATTTTCTTGAAAAAGTTTTGCTCTAGTTCCTACACCAGTTAAAGTTCCTAATGTATCAAACATATCAGTAATTAAAAAAGTGATAATAACAGGTAATAAAGACAAGCTTAAGGCACTCATAATATCAAGTTTAAAGAATATTGGTTCAATTGAAGCAGGCATTGAAACTACAGTTTTAGGTAAATCACCTAAACCAAATGTCCAAGCAACAATAGAAGTAATAGCAATTGATAAAATAAATGCACCTTTTATTCTATATGCATAGAATAAGAAAGATAAAATTAAACCTAGAACTCCTAAAAGTACATTTGGATTTGAAAAATTACCTAATGATACTAGTGTAGCTTCATTTGCACTAATCATACCCATTTGTTTTAAACCAATAAAAGCAATAAATGATCCAATACCCGCACTAATAGCTCTACGTAAACTCATTGGAATTGAAGTCATTATCCAAATTCTAAAATTTGTTAATGACAATATTACAAAAAGTAATCCTGATAGAAAAACAATACCTAAAGCAGTTTCCCATGGAAGCTTCATTCCAAGCACTAAGCCATAAGAAAAATATGCATTTAGTCCCATTCCAACACTCATAGCAATAGGAGTATTTGACCAAAGCCCAGAGAAAAGTGTAGCTAAGATTGTAATTAATGCTGTAGCAGTAACTACTGCATCCATTGGTAAGCCTGCATCAGCTAAAATAAAACCATTTACAGGAACGATATACATCATTGTTAAAAATGTTGTAAAACCAGCAGAAAATTCAGTACCTACTGTTGTATTATGCTCTTTTAGTTTAAAAAAGTTCATAAGCTAGTCCTTATTTTTAAATTAAGGCCGAATTATACTAAAATTTAAGTAAAACTTAATATAAAAACATAGTTTTTATACATAAAAGTTGTAAATTGTTTGTAAAAAAGTGTCTTTTTCTAATAAAAATATAATAAAAAACAAGACAAATAATATAAACTATAATATAATTTTGAAATAAAATTCTTTTGACTTACTTTAATTTTATTTCCATCTTAAACTTATTCACTATTTTTGCTAAAATTTTAATTCCTTTTTCTATTTCTTCATTTGTAGAATTTGTAAAATTTAATCTAATTTCATTACTTTTTTTATTTAAGTAAAAAACTTCAGCAGGAACAATAGCCAAATTTTTTTCAAGTGCTTTCTTTGCTACTTCCATACTATCACAAAGTAAACTTCCATAAATAAACATTCCTCCTTTTGGTCTTTCAAAAGAAAATGAAGGAATATATTTTTCTAAACTATTTGCCATAAAATTCATTTTATTTTCATAAATAGAATTTATTTTTTTTATATGATTAAAAATATCATTACTTTTTAAATACTCATCTAAAATCATTTGATTTAATGTTGCAGTATGTAAATCTAATGACTCCTTAATAAACAAGAGTTTTTCAATCAATTTTTTATCTGCACGAATCCAACCAACTCTAAGACCAGGAGCAACAATTTTCGAAAAAGATCCTAAATGAAAAGATTTCTTTACACTCTTTGAAATTGGTGTTTTAAAACAATTATCAAAATCTAAAAAAGTGTACGCACCATCTTCTATAAGAAAACTATCTTTTTTATTTATAATAGCCCCTAAGGTTTGTCTTTGAGATAAACTATATGAAGATGTAGAAGGATTTTGAAAGTCACTAATTAAATAAACACTTGTTTTACTATCAATCATATTTTTTAAATTAGATAATTTTGAAAAAGAATTTATCTTTTTATTTAAAACCCTAAATGAAGCTAAAGCTCCAATATAAGATGGCTCTTCTACGATAACATTAGTATTAAAAGCTTTCAAAATAATATCAAAAGCTTGTTGACTTCCACTAGTTATCAAAATTTCATTACTGTTAGTTGGGAAATCTAATTTATCATTATAAAAAGCCGCAATTTTTTCTCTTAATGACTTTAAGCCATAAGAAGATGAATACTGTAAAGCTTTTGTATCATTCATTGCAAGCATTGTGGCCTTTATTAATTCATCTTTAGGAAATAAACTCTCATCAGGTAAACCACCTGCAAAAGAAATTGTACTATCATTAATTACATCCAAAATCTCTCTTATATATGATCTTTTAAATTCTTTACTCATTATAAGCCTTTTTTATCATATTATATTTTAAACAAAGAAAAATATCTTTATTTTATCTTGCATTATATTTGTTTTATATTGCTTATTTTTTTGTTATAATATAATATGAAAAAAGAAACAATCCAAGAACACTCAGATATAGTAAATAAAAGTCTTTCTTATATTTATAAAAATATAGAACATGAAATAACTCTTGATGATTTAGCAAAAATAAACAAAATATCAAAATTTCATTTCCATAGAATTTTCAAAGAAGAAACAAGTGAAAACTTTTCAAATGTAATTACCTCTATTAGATTACAAAAAGCGGCAAATTTATTAATTTCCAATAAACACTCAACAATTACAGAAATTTCAAAACTATGTGGATATAGTTCACATTCTTCATTCATAAAAGCTTTTAAAAAAAGATTTTTATATACACCTACCCAATGGAGGAAGGGAGCATTTAATGAATATAGTAATAAATTAAATATTAAAAAGTTTACAAGTGTAAAAAATTTAGATTTTGAAATTAAAGTAAACCAAGAAATACATTGTGCTTATATTAGACATAAAGGTTATGATAAAAGTATTAAAAATACATGGCAAAAATTAAGAGCACTAGCATATCAAAATAATATATTACACTATGAAGAAATTGGTTTACATCATGACAATCCATCAATAACACCACTTGAAAAATGCAAATATATTGCAGCAATAACTATTGATAAAGATATTTCAATAAAATCTAATATTTCAACTTTTATTATTCCTAAAACTTTATGTGCTGTGTTTAAACTAGATGGTAAATATGGAGATATAATAGATTTTATTAGATACATTCATCAAGAATGGATTTTAAAAGAAGGAAATGGCTTTGAAATAACAACTCTACCTATTTATATAAAATACATAAAAAACCATTTAATAGATAATACTGATTTTAAAATAGAAGTAAATATTCCTATAAAAGTGATATAAATGAAAATATCTAAAACTATGCAAATTAGTTTAATACTAATAATATCTTCACTATCAATAAGTGCTTGTAGCAAAATAAAAGAGCCAAATTATTTTACAAAAAAAGGTCATTGTGTAGTAAATACAAATAAACAGATGCAAATAGGATTAAATAGATTTAATACAATAGAAGAATTCAAAAGAGCATGTAATTCAAAAATGATATTTGAATTTAAAAAAGATGAATGTAGACTATTTACAATGAAAAAAATGAAATTTGATATATATATAAAAGATAAAATAAAAACACACAAATTAAATATAGGAGAAGAAAAAATAATGTGCGGCAAAAAAGTAATAGAGTATATAAAATAAAAAAGAGGCAATAAAACTATAAAAAATAATAAAAAAAGAGAATAATAGGGAAAGGTAAAGAAAGTGGGCTAAAAAAAAAGCTTAGTAAAAAACACGAAAAATGTTTTGAACTAAGCTTTTAGAATAAACTGTGCCTTAAAAAGATGAATATCTTTTTGAGAAACAATACTCAAGAGCTGGCAGCGGCCTACGTTTCCACAAGTGAAACCTGCAGTATTATCAGCGATGAAGTGCTTGACTTCCAGGTTCGGAATGGGGCTGGGTATTTCCACTTCTCTATAACCACCAGCAATATGAGTATAAAAAGTTCAAATAAACTCTTTATACTCACATTAGGGTAATGAGTGTAAAGATAATGTTAAAGTCTTATAGCTTCTTAAAAAGATGTTCATCTTTTCAAGGAAACGCTTTGTGAAACAATTCACACATTTATTAAGTAAATATACTTAATAAGATAGTAAACCAAGAAATTTATTAAAAAAAGCCAAACGATCTATTAGTACTAGTCAGCTAAACGTCTTACAACGCTTACACACCTAGCCTATCAACCAGCTAGTCTTGCTGGGATCTTCAGGGAAAGTTCATCTTGAAGTTGGCTTCGAGCTTAGATGCTTTCAGCTCTTATCACATCCGTACATAGCTACCCAACGATGCCCTTGGCAGAACAATTGGTACACTAGTGGTACGTTCATCCCGGTCCTCTCGTACTAGGGACAAATCTCCTCAACTTTCCTACGCCCACGGAAGATAGGGACCGAACTGTCTCACGACGTTCTGAACCCAGCTCGCGTACCGCTTTAAATGGCGAACAGCCATACCCTTGGGACCTGCTCCAGCCCCAGGATGCGATGAGCCGACATCGAGGTGCCAAACCTCCCCGTCGATGTGAGCTCTTGGGGGAGATCAGCCTGTTATCCCCGGCGTACCTTTTATCCTTTGAGCGATGGCCCTTCCACACAGAACCACCGGATCACTATGACCGACTTTCGTCTCTGTTCGACTTGTATGTCTCACAGTCAAGCTAGTTTATGCCATTATACTCAACTGGCGATTTCCATCCGCCATGAACTAACCTTTGTAAGCCTCCGTTACTTTTTAGGAGGCGACCGCCCCAGTCAAACTACCCACCAGACATTGTCCTGGTATAAGATAATTATACACAGTTAGTAACTCAAATATTCAAGGGTGGTATCTCAAGGATGGCTCATCATATACTGGCGTCTATGAATCAAAGCCTCCCACCTATCCTGCACAAGAATATCCAAGCTACAGTGTCAAGCTGTAGTAAAGGTGCACGGGGTCTTTCCGTCTTTCCGCGGGTAGGAGGAATTTTCACCTCCACTACAATTTCACTGGATCCCTGGTTGAGACAGCTCCCATCTCGTTACGCCATTCATGCAGGTCGGTATTTAACCGACAAGGAATTTCGCTACCTTAGGACCGTTATAGTTACGGCCGCCGTTTACTCGGGCTTCGATCAAATGCTTCGCTAATGCTAACATCATCAATTAACCTTCGAGCACCGGGCAGGCGTCACACCTTATACATCCACTTACGTGTTAGCAAAGTGCTGTGTTTTTGGTAAACAGTCGGGAGGGACTCTTTGTTGCAACCTCTTTAGCTTTTGAGAGTAAATCTCTATACCAAAGTAGGCACACCTTATACCGAAGATACGGTGCTAGTTTGCAGAGTTCCTTAACCAGGGTTCTTCCACGCGCCTTAGAATACTCATCCCACCCACCTGTGTCGGTTTACGGTACGGGCAACAAATAATATACTTAGTGGCTTTTCTTGGCACGACAGTATCATCGATTCTCTATCTCCTCCGAAGAGTGTCAAGAGCCTATAAGATCTCGGCTTCATGTAACCCGGATTTGCCTAAGTTACAGCCTACGTCCTTCGACCCACTATTCCATCAGTGTGCTCGATTAACTCTATGCGTCCCCACATCGCGCTTATTTGTTGGTATTGAAATATTAATCAATTTGCCATCGTCTACCCCTCTCGGACTCGACTTAGGTCCCGACTAACCCTACGATGACGAGCATCGCGTAGGAAACCTTGGGTTTTCGGCGAAGAGGATTCTCACCTCTTTTATCGCTACTCATGCCTGCATGCTCACTTCTATCCGCTCCAGCGCTCCTTGCCGGTACACCTTCAACGCTGAATAGAACGCTCTCCTACCACTCAAGTAAACTTGAGTCTAAAGCTTCGGTGCATATCTTAGCCCCGTTATATTTTCCGCGCAGAATCACTAGACCAGTGAGCTGTTACGCTTTCTTTAAAGGATGGCTGCTTCTAAGCCAACCTCCTGGTTGTCACAGTAACTCCACATCGTTTTCCACTTAGATATGACTTTGGGACCTTAGCTGTTAGTCTGGGTTGTTCCCCTCTCGACATAGGATTTTATCACCCTACGCCTGACTCCTGTGATTACACATATAGTATTCATAGTTTGATAGGGTTTGGTACCGCGGTAAGCAGCCCTAGCCCATTCAGTGCTCTACCCCTATATGCTACTACACAAGGCTATACCTAAATATATTTCGGAGAGAACCAGCTATCACGAAGTTTGATTGGCCTTTCACCCCTATCCACAAGTCATCCGAGGACTTTTCAACGCCCACCGGTTCGGTCCTCCACTGGCTCTTACACCAGCTTCAACCTGCTCATGGATAGATCACTTCGTTTCGGGTCTGCAGCATCTGACTAATTCGCCCTATTAAGACTCGCTTTCGCTACGGCTTCGTACTTGACTTAACCTTGCCAGACACCACAACTCGCAGGCTCATTATGCAAAAGGCAGTCCGTCACCCTGATAAATCATAGGGCTCCGAATGATTGTAAGCTAATGGTTTCAGGTTCTATTTCACTCTCCTCACTGGAGTACTTTTCACCTTTCCCTCACGGTACTTGTTCACTATCGATCTGTAAGTAGTATTTAGGATTAGAGGGTGGTCCCCCTAGATTCAGTCAAAATATCACGTGTTCCGACCTACTCAGGATACCATTAGAGCTATTGAAAATTTCGATTACAGGAGTATCACCTTCTATGCTATAGCTTTCCAACTATTTCTTCTATCTTCTTTAGTCTCATGTTATGGTCCTACAACCCCCAATGCAAGCATTGGGTTTGTCCTAATCCGCGTTCGCTCGCCGCTACTAACGGAATCTCATTTGATTTCTCTTCCTGTGGTTACTGAGATGTTTCACTTCGCCACGTTCGCCCCTCGAAAGGTAACATATATCTCTATATGCTGGGTTGTCCCATTCGGAAATCTACGGATCAAAACTTCTTGACAGTTCCCCGTAGCTTATCGCAGTCTAGTACGTCCTTCTTCGCCTCTTACAGTCTAGGCATCCACCATTAGCCCTTAATAGCTTATTTTTGTTGATAAAGTAATTTACATTACTTCACCGTTTTGAATAATTATTCCTTGGCTACTATCTTATTAAATATATTGCTACATCTAATAAAAAAGTTGTGTTTTTAAAATTGTTTCGTTTTTTAGTTTATATTTAAACTCTCATTTAAATATTCGCTAGAAAAATTTTAAGACTTTAACATTATGTTTTTAAATATCATATCCTTTATTTCTAAAGAA
>NZ_JBJBSI010000015.1:0-38140 GCF_044841725.1 Arcobacter sp. YIC-80
CCAGCTTTTTTAAAAGTTTTTATAGCTTCTTCATAATTCTTTTGTTTTCTATAAACATGAGCCATTGCTAAAAGAGAATAGGTATCACCTTTATTAAAAGACTTCTCATACCATTTTAAAGCTTTTTTATATGCAAAGTTTTTATCATAATATACACCTAAATTATGTGCAGCTTTTCCATGTCCATTATTTGCTGCTATTGTAAAATACTCTACAGCTTTTTTATTATCATTTAAAAAGTGTCTATATAAACTTCCTATTTGAGCATAAGACTCTAAACTTCCTTTTTCTTTTCCTTTATAAAAATACTTTTTTGCATTTTTATAATCCTTTGCTCTCATATAATAAATACCAATACAGTTATACCCTTGTATTTCTCCTTGTTCTACAAGTTTTTTATAATCTTCTAAATCTTCTTTTGTATAGCTTTCTTTATTACATTGCTTTATATTATAATTACTTTTTTTTATTTCTACACTTTTACTTTCACTACAAGCAGTTATAGTTAGTAGTACAAAGATAAGTAAAATGGATTTTTTTAGATAGTTCATATAATATACCTTATTAATAATTTTTTAAGATATTATTATATATAAATATATATTCTATATTCTTTAATTTAAAATGTTATTTTAGTATTTTTTTAAAAAGAGTATTTTGTTTAATATAATTTCCCAAACTTATCCATATAAACTAAGTAAACTCTTAAATCAAATTCAACTTGATGATAATCTTCCATCATAAAAGTACATAAATTATAAAAAGCCTTGTTATGTTCTTTTTCTTTCAGATGAGCTAATTCATGCACTACGATCATTTCTAAAAATTTTTCAGGTGTATTTTTAAATAAAGTAGCAACTCTTATTTCACTTTTTGCTTTTAGTTTATTTCCTTGAACTCTTGAGATAAATGTATGCATACCTAAGGCATTGTTTATTACATTTATTTTTCCATCATATTGGATTTTTGATAATTGGTACTTTTTAAAATATTGATTTTTTAGCTCATTTACATAAGAATAAAGAGCTTTATCTGATTTTATATTATGAGCAATAGGGTATTTTGATATTAGATATTTATCAAGTTTATTTTTATCTAATAAGTCTTGAATTTGTGTTTGTAGGTTTTTGGGATAATGATTTAAATATTTCATTTGGTATTATATTTAAACTTTTTGTTATAATTCTTTATAATTAAAGAATAAGAGATAAACTATGGAAATTTTAAATACAAATAGATTGATTTTAAGAACTATGAAAGAAAAAGATTTTGATATTTTATTTGATAAAATTTTTTCAAATAAAAATGTAGTAGCAAACACTTTTGGTTCATCAGGTTTTACAAAAAAAGAAACAGAAGAGTTTCTACGTACTCATGGAAACTTTGATTCTAGTATAGGTCTTAGTGTATTACTTGAAAAGCAAACAAAAACTATTATTGGCTTAGCAGGTATTTTGTCTTGTACTTATTTAGATGAAGAAGATTATGAAATAGGTTTTATTTTAGAAGAAACTTCTTGGGGTAAAGGTTATGCTAAAGAGATAGGTTTGGCTCAAATACAACAGATCAAGAATTTATGTAAAAATAGGGCTTTAGCTACTGCGTCTAAAAGAAATGTTGCTTCTTCTAAATCTTTATTTTCTCTTGGGTTTAGATTAGTAAAAGAGTCTAAGGATAAGATAAGAGGTGAAAGGTTAATTTACTCTCTACAATTATAATAAAAGAAGATTAGATATCTTCTTTTATATTTTTTAAATCTTTTATTTTCTCGTGATATTCATTCTCTTTTTCTCTTACAAAGTTTATTCTGTCCTCATTTATTTCTAAGTATTGTTCTTTTGAGTATTTGATGATTTTATATAAATAGTTTCTTTTTGAAGTTAAAAAATCTTCAATTTTTTCAAAACCAAAATTAGCTTTAAGCTTTGTAAGAATTTGATCTTCTCTAGGATGTTGAATTGAGAATCTTGTTGGTTCTTTTTTATATAACTCTTCTGATTCATTGATTTGTTGTTCAAAGTGTGCAATAGTGGCTTGTGTAGTTTGAATATAAGAGTATGATAATGCTCCATTAAAATAAGCAAACTTTTTTCTTAAAGCAGAGATATTTTCTAAAATTGCTCTATGGTATGATCTTAGAACATTTTCATATACTTTTGCTGCAAAGTGTCTTGTATTTGAGAACTCTAAATCAGAAGCAATTTCTCTATGTTTTCTGATTAGTTCATAAGGTTCTTGCCATTTACTAACCTCATTTTTAATTATTCTATAAACTTCTCTAAAAGCTTCATCTGTATTTAACTCAATATTTTTTAAAAGCTTAATTGATCTTTTAAACATTTTATCTATTTTTTGATCATCATAAAATAGATTCTTATAGATATTATCAGCATCTATCCAGTATGTTTCATACTCAATTTTTTCAATTTTTTCAGATTTTAAGAAACCACCTTTTGATTCTTCAAATCTATAGGCTTTTTTTCTTTTAATATTTTTGTATGTTTCATTAGCCATTTTTTCCATAATTGATTCAAGTGAATTATATATTGTAAATAGTTCTTTTGAGTATTTTTTATGAATATTATCTAAGGCTTCAATTACTTGATTTTCACAAGAATTAAGTATAGTACTTAAAGCATCATATACTCCAATAATTGTTTCATACTCTTTGATTAAAATATCACAAATACCTTTTAAGTCTTTTTTTATTGCATACTCTTTTGATTCTTGTGCTTTAGGTCTTATTGTATGTTCTATAAAATCTAAAACTTCTTGTATATTTGAGTCATGTAAAAGTTTCATATTTGAAGTAATATCTTGGTATTTAATCTCTTTTATCTCATTTTGAAATTCATCATATTTTTGTCTAAAAAATTCTAATGAGGTACAATCTAAGTTTTCATTTAATTCAGTTTTAAACTCTTTTAAAACTTTTTCTACACTATTTTCAATAAGTACAGATTTATGTGCTGCCCTTGAGTCAAGTGCCATTTTTGCAGAAATAGGAGTAACCTGAGCAAAATATTTTGAAAATTTTTCTTTTACATAATTTGTAGTAGTTTCTATTTGCTCTTGTGAAAATTTATCTTTTTGATTTAAAACACATAAAGTTTTATCTTTAAAATGACTCATATATTCATCAAGTATATCAGCCTCTGATTTTTTCCCTGCATTATCAATAAGTGTAAGCCAAATTATACCACCCACATCTCTTAAAACTTTTCTTGTTGTATCTGTATCACTTTGAGATTGAGAGTTAAGACCAGGAGTATCCACAAAAGAGATTTCTTTTAAAATATCCATAGGTGCATAAAGTGTAAGATATTTAATATCTTGCATTTCATCTTGTCTTTGATCAGTAAAATCAGCTATGGCCTCAATCGGAGCATATTCATGTGCACCAGAATAATAAGTAATTTTTAATTTATACTCTTCTCCATAGTTAATAAAATTTACTTTAGACGTTACTGGTGTAATTCCTGTTGGTAAAATATTTCTTGAAAGTAAAGCATTTAAGAAAGTTGATTTTCCAGCTGAAAATTGTCCTGTTATTGCTACTTCCATTGGATATCTAGCTCTTCTTGTTTGCTTTTTTAGTATTCTTTCTAATTGTCTTGATGGTAAAAATTTTTCATCAAGTAGTTTGTCTTCAACTTGTTTGATTTTCCCAATTATACCACTTTCATAAACTACTTCTTTTTTAGTATAGGCATCTTTAAATTCATTGATAAAATTATCTAAAATATTTATTGCTTTACTCATTAGTGTAGTCCTTTTATAGTAGATAGCATATTATCTAGTTTTTTTATTTTTTTATGAATTTCTATTGAAAGTTCAGCTCTATTTGCATCATTTTGTTCAAAAGTTTCTATTTGATTTTGAAGTATTTTTTCATCATTTAAAAGCTTGTTTTCGAAGGCTTTTAAAGGAGCATTTAATGTTTCGAAAAAGCTTTCAATTAACATATTTGATACTTTCTTTGCCTTTGTTTTGATATCTTCTTCTATAGCTTTAAATTGAGCCTTTATATATCCTTCTATTTCCCTATCTAATTCATTTAATTTTTTTTCTTTTGATTTTGAAACTGCTTGTGTGATTTGATTTATTAAAATTTCATTATTTGAAGTTAAAAAACCTGTTTTAAAATCATCTTGGAAGAAACCTCTTGCATCAAAGTTATCATTTTTATGACCTATTGAAAAACCAAAATCATGATATTTTTGTTCACTTTGTTCTCCAATAGTTTGTGATTTTTTAATAAATTTATATCTATAATCTCTAATTACATCAATAATTCCATCTTTGATAGCTGTTTCAACAATAACTTTGATTCTTGAGTTTTCAGGTCTTTTTTTTGTTTTTTCAAATGAATATCTTACGTCTGATATAACTCTTTGTTTTATTACATTTTGTAATTCAATAAGTTCACTTTCTAAAAATGTCTCAAGGGAATCTATATAGCTTTTTGCATCATTTTTGTAGAAGTTTATATCTTCTTTCATTGCAGTAAATATTCTTTCATTTACTACTTTTTTCTTATTAAACTCTTCTAACTCTTTATTTAATTCTTCTTTTGATTTAGATAAAAGTTTTAACTCATAGTTTAAAGAAGCTGTTTGTTTTTCAATAGTTTTAAATAATTGTGATTTAGTAGACTGTACAATAAGTTCACTTTTTTGAGAGTTTGAACCAAATAAAGTCTCTTTTAAGTAGTTTTCTATTTCTAAAATACCTGTATCTTCTATAGTAAAGCCAGCTTTTAATGCTTCTTGTTCTCTTCCTGTTCTATGAAGTAAAGCCATTTTCCCTGAAATAGGAATAAACTTAATTGTTTTAAGTATATAATCAAGTTGAGAGTCTTTATTTTGAGCTTTAAGTTGTCTTTTTATAGAAGACTTTGTATATTCAATAACTTCTTGTAGTTGCTCTTTTGATACTGTATCAGCTCTTGTTATAACAATTAAAAGTTTTGAAATATTTTGATAAAGTAGGGCATCTATTATAAATTCGACATCTTTTAAAGTAGCACTTTGAGATACATTCATTAAATGAAGCATCATATCACACTGACTAATATACTCTTTTGTTATCTCTTCTCTTTGAATTACTGGATCATCAAGTCCAGGAGTATCCACTATTTCAATTCCATCTGATAAAAATTCTAAATTTGAACCTAATTCAACATATTTAACTAAATTACACTTTTTAGCACTAGCTTCTGCTGATGTATAACTTGATAAATCATTTATATCAACTTCATCATATCTTGATTTATCTTTTATATAATCTTTTAATGAATCTCCAAATATTCTATTTGTTTCATTTACATACTCTTTCATAGAGTCTAATTGTGCTGCTGAGTTTTCTATTCTTTCCCACTCATTTTTGTTCCAGTAAAATACTTTTGCATTTTCTGTAGGATTGTGTTTTACGATTGTTAAGTTAGCAGTTTCTGGAACAACAGCACTACCTAAAATTTCTTTTCCCATTAAAGCATTAAGCATAGTAGATTTACCTGCGTTCATTACTCCTGTAATACCAATAGAGAATTTTTGATTGTTTAAGTACTCTTTTGATGAATCTAAATCTTTTATTATCTCTTCATTTGAACTATTTTGCTTAAGTTCTTTTATAATCTCTTCTAAAGAAGCTTTTAGTTCAATAAATGATGATTTATGTTCTTGTTCATTTTCATCTTTGTTTTTTGTAGCTTCATCTTTTATATCAAGTTCTTGGTAGTCAAATAAAGAACTAAGTTTTTTAAAGTTTTCTTGATTTAATATATTATTGTTATTTAGATGTTCAAAAGAGTTATGTAGTACATCAATATATAATTTTTGTTTATTTTCTTGAATATTTTCTATGATATTGTGTTGTAAGTGATTTAGTTCACTTATATTAGTTGGTGTTTTTACATTTAGTTTTGAACACAATTTTCCAAAGGATTTCAAAGGTAAAAATTTTTCATACTCTTTTCTTGATGCACTTAATATTAAGGCATAAATTGAAAAAGTTTCTTCATCTATTATAGTATCAATTAGTTCAACATCTAAATTTTGTTCAAATGTTATTCCATGATAAAGTAAAAAGTAGTCGTTTGCTAAGCTCATTATATCTCTCCCTAAAATACAAAAAGTTAAATATCAAAACTTGATACTTAACTTTTTCTACTTATATAATGAATAAAACAAAAGAGGGATTCCTCTTTTGTTTTTATCTTAATGCTACTAGTTTTCTTCTTAAGTAAGCAATTTTATTTTGTAATGGTAAGTGTTTTGGACAATGGTCTTCACAAGCTAATAGTGACATACAACCAAAGATACCATCATCATCACCGATTAATTCATAGAAGTCTTCAGCAGTTCTTTTATCATGAGGATCAACTTCAAATCTAGCAACTCTATTTAATCCAACAGGTCCTACAAAATCAGGTCTCATAAGTTTTGTACCACAAGAAGCAACACAAATACCACATTCAATACATCTATCAAGTTCAAAAGTTTCATTTGCTACATCTGGATCAATTCTTTCTTCCATTTTAGCAATATCAACTTCTTCACCATTATCAACAATCCATGATTGAACTCTTTTTGACATTGCGTCCATCCATTTACCAGTATTAACTGATAAATCTTTAATAAGTTCAAATGCAGGCATTGGCATTAATTGAATTTTTCCTTCTGGATAATTAGCAATAAGTGTTCTACAAGCAAGTGCAGGCTTTCCATTTACTACCATACCACAAGAACCACAAATTCCTGCTCTACATACGAAGTCAAATGATAAATCTGGATCAAACTCTTCTCTAATTTTTGTTAATGCAATGAAAAGAGTCATACCTGGAGTCTCTTCTAGTTTATAGTCTACGAAGTGAGGTTTAGAAACCTTACTTCTTGGATTAAATTTAAGAACTGATATAGTTATTTCTCTACCTTTTTCAACGCTCATTATTTGTCTCCTGCTCTTTCATTTTTATCTTTATAGTTCATTGGTAAATCAAAAGGCATTAATGCATCTTGAATTTCATGTCTATCTTTACCTTCTGATTCCATTTTTTCTCTTATAGAATCAACTTCATCTTGTCTTTTAATAGAAAGCTCATTTTCAATAATCATACCCTTAGCACCATAACCTCTAAATGCTGGAGGCATTTCCATAGTCATAATATCTAAGTCTGCATATTCAATAGTAGGTTCTAAATCATCTGCATTTGGCCAAGTACATAATGTTCTGTTTAACCAGTTTGCATCATCTCTTTTTAGATAATCTTCTCTATAGTGTGCACCTCTTGATTCAGTTCTATCTCTAGCACCTTTAGCAACACATAATGCTACTTTTAACATCTTAGGAACTCTATATGCTTCTTCAAGTTCTGGATTACCAGCTCTTTCTTTAGATTTAACACTAATATGTTTAGTTTTAACTAATAATTCTTTTAATTCTTCTACTGCTTCTTTTAATGGCTCACCTGATCTAAAAATACCAACTTTTTCATCCATTAATTCTTGCATTCTTCTTTTTATTTTGAAGATATCTTCACTACCATTGTAAGAAAGAATTTCATCTAAGTAAGCATCTTGTTCATCAATGAACTTTTGTACAGTTGAAGTAGGAATACTTACATCATTAGCTAAACAATAATCTGCAAAGTAGTTACCAATAATCATACCAGCAACAACTGTTTCAGATACAGAGTTTCCACCAAGTCTGTTGAACCCGTGCATATCCCAACAAGAAGCTTCACCACAAGCAAATAAACCGTTTAACCTAGTTGATTCACCAGTTGGTTTTGTTCTGATTCCACCCATAGAGTAGTGTTGCATAGGAAGAACAGGAGCCCAACCTTTTTTACCTTCATCTGCTGGATCAATACCATTAAAGATTTGACAAATTTCTTGAACATCTCTTAAGTTCTTTTCAATATGTTCTCTACCAAGAATAGAAATATCTAACCATACGTGATAACCGTAAGGAGAAGGAACACCTTTACCATTTCTAATATGCTCAATCATTCTTCTTGAAACAACATCTCTTGAAGCAAGTTCTTTCTTTTCTGGTTCGTAATCTGGCATAAATCTATGACCATCAACATCTCTTAAGATACCACCATCACCTCTACAACCTTCTGTTAATAAAATACCAGATGGAACAATTGGAGTTGGGTGGAACTGTACAGCTTCCATATTTGATAATGTAGCAATACCAGTTTCAAGTGCGATTGCAGCACCTGTACCTTCACAAATAACGGCATTTGTTGTTTGTCTAAATACTCTTCCATATCCACCAGTTGCGATACAAGTACCTTTTGCAACGTAAGCTTCTAATTCACCAGTAATTAAATCTCTAACAACAGCACCATAACATCTTCCACCTTCGTGAATTAATGATAAGGCTTCTTTTCTATCTCTAATATCAACATCATGTTTTAAAGCTTCATTTGCAACACCAAATAACATAGTATGTCCAGTTGCATCAGCTGTATAACATGTTCTCCATTTTTTAGTACCACCAAAGTCTCTTGAAGTAATTAGACCATGTCTATCTTCTTCTTCTGTAATAGTTGTCTTTTTTGCATTAATTACAGCTTCTCTAGTTCCTGCTGCAACTCTTGACCAAGGCACACCCCAAGATGCTAATTCTCTAATTGCTTTTGGTGCAGTATGTACAAACATTCTTGCAACTTCTTGATCACATCCCCAGTCAGAACCTTTTACAGTATCTGCAAAGTGTAAATCTTCATTATCACCATCAGACATTTTAGAGTTACCTAATGAAGCTTGCATTCCACCTTGAGCAGCAGCAGAGTGAGATCTCTTAACTGGAACAAGTGATAATACAGTTGAACTTAATCCTTTTTTTTGTGCAGCAACAGCAGCTCTAAGTCCAGCTAGACCACCACCAATTACTAACGCATCACAGTAATTAATTTTCATTATGCAATTCCTCCAATAGTTTTATTTGGCATTTTATATTCCATTACTTTTGCAGTAGGTTGATATTTGTTTCCAACATTACCGTTGTTAACTTGTTCAATACCGATTTTCATATATGCTGCTAATGAAGCAAAACCTAAAACTAAGAAGAATACAGTTAATCCCCATTTTACTTTTTTAAGTCTAGCTCTATTTTCTTTAGGATTGTCTCCGTCAAACCATCCCCATTTTACACATAGTCTATAAAGACCAATTGTTCCATGTAGTTCAACAGCTAAAAGTAATAAAATGTATAAAGGCCACATCCATTCAGACCAAATTCTATCCGAAGATGCATAAGGACCAATATCAGCAGAGTTAGTCATAATAATATATAAGTGTACAGAACCTAAGAAGAACATAGCAAAACCAGTTCCTGCTTGTGTAAACCATAATTTTGTATCATCATGATTCATGTGTTTAGCATGTGCCTTCATAACTTGGTATTGTTTGAAGTTACCAGGTAACTTTCTCATACCTAAACCTGCGTGTGCAATAAACACAATGAAAATCACTAACGCAGCAATTGTTACTAATAAAGGATTTCCTCCCTCAAAAATAAAACTAGCTTCTAAAAGCTTTGTAATTTTGTACATGAATTCTTCTGAAATTAATATCGATGATACTAATAACATGTGAGCCCACATGAATAATGCTAAGAATAATCCCGTCGCACTTTGAAGATAATCAAGCTTCGCAGGTAATCTACTTTTTCTTCCCTCAATCGTTTTACCTAAATAACCTTCTATTAGGTCACTCATTTCCTATCCTTTCTTGTGATTTAGATTATATGAATAATAGCAATATAATAGCTAAGTGGTACTTGTTTTTTGATTAGATATGATACATCATAAATTTATGATATTTTTATGATAAAAGACTTTTGAGAGTTTAAAAGCCCATTGAATGGGCTTTTGTAGGGCTAATATTAAATTTTACTTATAGAAACAAATTAACTTGTTTTGTTACAATATGATACAATTATTTTATAAATAATGATTGTACTGCTACTTGTGCAAGTGTAATAATTTGGTCAATATTAAGTGCTGGTATAAAAAATACAATAGCAGAACCAATTCCCCCTAATACAGTTAATATAGCAACAAAAGCAATTGCATAAGTAGAAACTCTTTTGTCATTAAATTCTAAAGATATACATTCTTGCTTAGTTGGATAAAAATACATCATAGCAATTAGTTTAAAATAGTAGTAAACTGAAACAATAGTCGCAATAATAGCTAAAATTGTTAGAGCCGTATATCCAGCATTTATGGCTTCTGTAAATACATAAAATTTACCTATAAATCCTATTGTAGATGGAATACCTGCAAGAGAGAATAAGAATATTGTCATCATTGCTGCTAAAAATGGTCTTTCTTTTGCTAAACCTTTAAAGTCATCATAAGTTACTCTTACATTTGTTTCTGACATAATATGAGAAGCTAGTCCAAATGCTCCAAGTGCTGATAATAAATAAGCAATTAAATAAAACATTGTTGCATAGGCTGATTCTATATTTATAATTTGGCCATCTTTATAACTTAATGCTATAAATGCTAAAAGTAAATAACCTGTATGTACAATTGATGAAGCTGCTAACATTTTTTTGATGATTTGTTGAGTTACTGCTAACCATGTTCCAAATACTAATGTAAAAACAATAATAACAGACATAATTGTATCCCAAAAATCAATTGTAAATCCAAGATGTTGTAAAAATGCTCTCATAAAAAATGAAAAGATAGCAATTTTAAATGTTGATGCCATATATGCTGTAATAACCATCGGTGCACCTCTATATACATCAAGTACCCACGATTGAAATGGAAAGGCAGCAATTTTGAAAAGAAAAGTAAACAGTATTAATGTTAAACCTATATATACTAGTATCATATTTTGATCATTTGCAGTTGATATAAATGTAGATATCTCACTTAAGTTAGTACTTGCAGTTGCTCCATAAACTAATACTAAACCTAATAAATAAAATGCTCCAATAAATGAACCTAAAACTAAGTATTTAAATATTGCTTCAACTCTTTTTGAATCATCACTATTGTAACCAACCATAATATATACCGCAAATGAAGCAACTTCTAATGCTACATAAGCAGTGATAAGTTCGTTTGAATGGCCTAATAACATCATTCCAAATAATGCAAAAAGTAATATTGAAAAGAATTCACCTTTAAAATATGATCTATGTTGAAAATAATGCTCACCAATTAAAATAGTTAAAAGTGTTCCAGATATTAGTAAAATATTGAAAAAGTTTGAAAATGAATCAAAAATTAAACTATTGTGAAATAATTCATTATAAGGTTGTGCTTTATATAAACTACCTAAATCTGCTAAAGAAAATCCTAAAGCAATAAGTAAAAATATAGAAGCAACTATAATAAAATTTTTAACTGTATATTTCTCATACATACTCATTATCATCAATGATAATGCGCCTAATAGAATAGTTAATGCTGGAATTAAATAAATAAATTGACTCATTTTGTTGCTCCAATATGTAATATGTCATTTAAGTAGTGAGTAACAGTTGGCTCAAACTTATCAATAAATATTTCAGGATAAATACCCATTAAAAATACTAAAAATACCCAAGGTGCTAGACCAATTATTTCTTTGATTTTTAAATCTCTCATTTTTAAAATAGGACTATTTTCTGGTCTATCTTGTAAAATTGCTCTTTGAAACATCCATAACATATAAGAAGCTCCAATTATTACAGTTAGCGCTGAGATATAACCTAAAATATGGTTAAATTCATAAATTCCAAATATAATTAAAAGTTCAGATACAAAACCATTAGTTCCTGGAAGTCCAACGTTTGCAAAAAGCATAATTGCAAAAACAAATGTAAAGATTGGAGCTTGTTTAGCAATACCACCTAAGTCTTTGATAGTTTTAAAACCAGTTTGTTCATGAAGTAATCCAACTAATAAAAATAAAGCACCAGTTGCTATAGCATGGGCAATAATTAGATATAAGGCACCATTGATACCATATTCATTTAATGAAAAAATACCAGCAGCTATGAAACTTAAGTGTGATGCAGATGAATATGCAAACATTCTTTTTATATCATCTTGCATAAGTGCTGCAATTCCAAAGTAAATTAAACCAAATAAACCAATAGCAACAAACCAAGCAGAAAACTCTACATAAATATCAGGAAAAATTGGAATCATAAATCTTACAATAGCATAAACCCCAAGTTTTGCCATGATTGAAGATAATAAGAAAACTGCACCAGTAGGAGCATTCTTATATGTTTCCATTATCCAAGTATGTAAAGGAAAAATAGGTATTTTAATGGCAAAAGCTGCTAGAAAACCTAAAAATAACCAAACTTTTTCACTATATCCAATAGTGGAAATTTTAGTTAATTCATCATAGGCAAACGACCAAACTCCAAATTCACTATGATATGCAACACCTAAGTATAAAATTGCTACAAACATTAGAAGTGAACCAACCATAGTGTAAACAGTTACTTTAATTGTAGTAAATACTTTATTGCCAAAGCCATATTGTCCAATAAGTAAGAAAACAGGTAATAACATAACTTCCCAGAAAAAATAGAAAAGTACTACATCAAGTGAAAGTAATGTTCCTGTTACACCTGTTTGAACTAAAAGCATATTTATCCAGTAACCTTTTGTTTTACCTTCCCAAAGTAGCAAATATGATGTTGGAATTAAAATAGCAATCATCATTAAAATAGTAAGTGAAAAACCATCTAATCCAATATAATAGTTAATTCCATAAGTACTAATCCATGGAACATTTGTTACAAATTGCATACCTGAACTTGGTTCAAACTCAATATAGATTTTTAAAACTAAAGCTAGAATAACAGTAGTTGTTAAAAATGCGATATTTCTAATTGTATTAACATCTCTTGTTGTAAGCATTAATCCAAATGCTACAACAGCAGGTAAAAATATAATAAATGAAAGAATATCAGAACTCATACTATAATCCTAGTGTATTAATTAAGTAGATAAATATACAAGTCATACCAATTAGCATAAACACTGCATAGAATCTTACGTTTGCATTTTGTATCATTGCGACTTTTTTACCAATATTTATAAATGTTTTTGAAGAATTCATTAGAAAGGCATCAATAATTTTATCATCTAATATTTTATCTATAAATACAGATAGTTTTTTTGATGTTTTTACAAATATTGAATCATACATTTCATCAATATAAAATTTATTTCCAATAAGACCAATTTCTTCTTCTGGTTTCTCAACATTAAAATTAGCATATTTTTTGTATGCTACAACAATACCAGCTACTGCTACAAGAACTGAAATTACAATTAAAATCCATTCAAGAGCATGACTCATCTGAATAGTTTTTGAGTTTAGTTGAGCTAACCAAGTATCAACTTGAGCTTCTCCTCCAAAAATTGGTGCAAGATTTAAATATCCTGCAAATACAGCACCTATAGCTAATAGTAATAAAGGAATTGTAATAGTTTTAGATGTGTAAACATATTGAACTTTATGTTTTGTTGGTGCTACAAAAACAATAAAATACATTCTAAACATATAAAAAGCTGTTAAAAAAGCTGTTCCTAAAGCAATAGCCCATATTAAATATTGTCCTTCTTGGAATGCTGCTGCTAAGATTGCATCTTTTGAGAAAAAGCCTGAAAAGAATGGAATTCCTGAAATAGCAATAACACCAATTAAAAATGTAAATTTAATAATAGGTAATGAAGCTCTATATTGAGCTATTTTAAATATGTTTTGTTCATGATGAAGGGCAATAATAATTCCACCTGCTCCCATAAATAACATTGCCTTGAAGAAAGCATGAGTAAATACATGGAAAAGTCCAGCAGAGTAAAAACCTAGTCCAACAGCTATAAACATATAACCTAATTGACTCATTGTTGAGTAAGCTAGAATTTTTTTAATATCAGTTTGTTTTGTAGCAATAATAGCTGCAAGTAGAGCAGAAAATGCACCAATATAAGCTATAAACAATCCTATCTCTTCAGCTCCTACATATAAAAAGTGAAATCTAGCAACCATATATACACCAGCAGTTACCATGGTTGCTGCGTGAATAAGTGCTGAAATAGGAGTTGGCCCAGCCATTGCATCTGGAAGCCAAACATATAAAGGAATTTGTGCAGATTTCCCCATTGCACCAACAAACAATAAGAAAGCTGATAAAACCAACAATTCGCTCGAAGCATTTGTAATATTACTTTCTAATGAAGCAAAAGATAAATCAACTCCTCCTAAAGCAAAAAATAGTGTTACAACTCCAAGTAAGAAACCAAAATCACCAACTCTATTTACTATAAAAGCTTTATTTGCTGCAATAATATTCTCTTTTTTACCATAGTAGAATTTAATTAATAAATATGAACAAACTCCAACACCTTCCCATCCAATAAATAAAATAATTGGATTATCTGCAAGAACTAAAATAAGCATAGAAGCTAAGAAGAGATTAAAATAGGCAAAGAATTTACCAAATCCATTATCTTTTCTCATATAACCTATTGCATAAATATGAATTAACCATCCAACAAATGTTACGAACATTGCCATAAAAATAGATAGGTTATCTCCTAAAAAAGCCATTTCTATATTTAGCTTATCAATATTCAACCAAGTGAATAAATGTTGTTTAAAAATAACATTCTCTTCTTTCATTTGTAGGAATAAACTAAGAGTTATTAAAAAAGAGATTAGAGGTGTGATACATCCTATTAAACTAAAAGTTAATTCTGATATAGCTTTTCTTTTTACATGATAAAAATATAAAGCTCCAAGTAGAATTGAACCTAATAAAGGAGATAAAATAATCCATACTAAAAGTGATGTATTCATGATTTTTCTCCTTGTGATAAAGATGTGAAAATATCTGAATCTAGCGATTTTCTTGATCTATATAAAAGTATAATTACTGATAAAAAAATAGCAGCTTCAGCTGCTGCAATAGCTATAACCATTATTGTAATAATTTGAGGATCCATATTAAAATGATATCTAGCAAATGTAACTAAAAATAAATTAACTCCATTTAACATCATTTCAATTGACATATAAATTACAAAAACATTTCTTCTAGCAACAACACCTATTACTCCTAGTGAGAACAGCATCATTGATACAAAGGCATAAGATGTTAAAGATATCATGATTGTTCTCCTTGATTATGTATTTTTGATTTTCTTTTTTTTGCAAGTACTACAGAACCTATAAGGGCTATTAAAAGTAGAATAGAAATAAGTTCAAAAGCAACCAGCCAGTTATCAAAAAGTTGAATACCTATAGGTTTAATATCTCCAAAATCTGTATTTGTAATATTTAAATCTTTTTTTGGTAGTTTTGATACTGCACTAATTATTAGATAATTTAGTGGAATCATGATAGCTGCACCAATAGCTATATTTTGAAATTTTTTTGGCTCTTTAGGTAAATCCTCTTCTTTAATATTTAAGAACATTAAAATAAAAAGAATTAAAGTCATTATAGCTCCTGCATAAACTATTATTTGTACTAAAAAAAGAAAAGTGGCATTTAATAAAGCAAATAGTCCAGCTACACTTAGCATAGAAATTAAAACTCCTAATGCACTATACATAGGATTTGCATAAACAATCATAGCTACAGCACCTAAAATAGCTAATAATGATAAGCCAATAAATATTAAATCAATCATCACTTAAATCCTTTGCTCTTTCATTTTTCATTAAAGCTTGTTTATCTAAAACAAAATCTTCTCTTTTTGAACCTGTGAAAGAAAAAATTCCTGTATCCATTCTAATAGCATCACAAGGACAAGCTTCAACGCAGTAACCACAGAATACACACTCTAAAAGATCAATCTTAAACTCTTTAGGTCTTTTTTCTGCTTTGTCATCAAATCTTTCTTGAGCATCTATAAAAATACATTCAGCAGGGCAAGCTGTTGCACACATATAACAAGCAACACATTTTTCACTTCCATCTTCCCATTTTGTAAGTCGATGAACACCTCTATATCTTTCAGTAAGATCATCTGGTTGTACTTCTGGATATTGCATAGTTTTTAAATTATCAATATCTTTTAGGTTTTTTGTGAAGTGTTTTAATGTTGTTTTCATTCCACCTGCAATAGCAGGTAAAAAAAGTCTATCTTTAAATGATTTACCGTGTCTTTTTACTACTTTTATTCCCATTTTAACTTCCTAGTACTATAAAAGTTGCAGTTACAATTACATTTAAAAGTGCAAGAGGAATTAATACTTTCCATCCAAGCATTTGTAATTGGTCATATCTAAATCTTAAAACTGTCCATCTAACCCAAATATATAAAAAGGCAACTAAGAAAAATTTAACTAAAAAAGTTCCTATTTGTAATACAGCTGTTACAATATTTATTCCATTTGAACCTAAGCCAGTGATTAAAAATAATGCTAATAGAGCAAGTATAATAAAACAAATAGACCAAAATGCAATAGTTAATATTTTTGTTTCTTTTTCTCTTGATTTGTCTCCTAATCCAACTGTTTTATTGTTCTTTTTCATCCACTTAGTAAAAATGAAAATCTTAATTGGTAATAGAATCATGATAGCTACTATCACATAGTTTATATTACTATGAATAGTTTGTGTATCTAACCATGGAATTTGATATCCCCCAAAGAATAAAGTAACAATAATAGCAGATGAAGCAGACATCGCAGCATATTCACCAACTTGAAAAAGTCCAAATTTCATAGCTGAATATTCTGTGTGATAACCTGCAACAATTTCAGATTCTCCTTCGGCTATATCAAAAGGAGCTCTATTTGTTTCAGCAAAAGCACATACTATAAAAATAATTGCAGCTAAAGGTTGAATAAAAATACCCCACATTGGGATAACCCCAAAAAATGTACCAGCTTGTGCATTTACGATATCTGTTAAATGAATAGAACCATAAGAAATAACCATTGATACTACAGCTAAAGTAAGTGCTACTTCATAGGAAATAACTTGAGCACTTGCTCTAATAGAACCTAAAAGACCATATTTATTTTGTGAGGCATAACCACCTAATATAATCCCATAAATTGAAAGACCTGCAAAAGCCAAGAACCACATTATACCTAGTTCATTTGGAATAGCAGACATTATATGTGATT
This sequence comes from Arcobacter sp. YIC-80, assembly GCF_044841725.1. NCBI lineage: Bacteria > Pseudomonadati > Campylobacterota > Epsilonproteobacteria > Campylobacterales > Arcobacteraceae > Arcobacter > Arcobacter sp. YIC-80. The sequence goes on from NZ_JBJBSI010000015.1 coordinate 17,129, forward strand.
TACCATCTATTATTAAAACATCAGCAAAAGGGATAGTTGCAAATGTTAAAAAAGAACATAAAAATACAATAGCAGGAGCGATTGAAAAGAAAAATTTATATTTGATATGTGATGGAGTAAAGTCTTCTTTAAAAACAAGTTTTAGCATATCTGCAAAACTTTGAATTAATCCCCCAAGTCTAAAAGGTCCTATATTACATCTATTTGGACCTGTCCTATCTTGCATTAGTCCTGACACTCTTCTTTCCCACCATACAAAAAGAGGAGTTAGTCCAACTGCAAGAAGTGAAGCTATTGATATATTTATTATTGTTATAGCTGTAGAACTCATAGCTTTCCTTTTGATATCATTTCTTTTAAGTGCTCAATTATTGAAGTTACAGTTTCCATTGGATTGTTTTTATCCATTTCTGAAATAACTTTTTGTTTAACACCATCACAATTTATATAAGTTCCACTTTTTTCATAGAATGAACTAATTGGAATAGCTATATTAGAATAACTGATAGTTAAACAATGATGACTAAATAAAGAAACTACTTTTTTATCAGCAAGTAATTCTTTTTTATTTTCAAAATAGTTACTATCTATAATCACAACTAAACTTGCTTCACTCAATGATGTTTCAAAGAACTCTTTTTCTTCATTAATTGATAGTTCTTTAAAAGATGCTCTATTTGCAGTTCTATCTGCTGTTTTTAAATAATCATCTTTAAATTCTTCATCAATTGTATTAGGACTATATCCTGATACTTTTGCATTTATTTTTGAAGCTAAATTATTTATATTTGTCATTTCTTCATAAGAAAGATTTGGACTTAATACAAAAAGAGTGTTTTTTGAAGTTGATAACTCTTTAAATAAATTTGTAATTGTATTACTTAGATTTGTTTGCTCTTTATTTAGAAGAGGTGTTTCAAATCTATTTTGATTTTCTTGCTTATATGAAAGTCTTCCTTCATCACAAATAAACCAACCATTTACAGCTTTATTTACTCTAGGTCTAAATCTATAGATTTTATCATCTTCATATTTTTCTTTTCTATGATCCACATAAATATTACATCCTTTAGAACAACCATTACAAATTGCATTAAAAGTTTGTAAAAACCATACCCGTTGTTTAAATCTAAAATCTTTTGAAGTCAAAGCTCCAACAGGACATAAGTCAACAACATTCATAGCATAAGGATTTGCTAGTGGACGGCCTGGAAATATTCCAATTGTAGAGTGATCTGATCTATCTATTACTCCTAACTCACCTGTTTTAGTAATATCTTTACAGAATCTTACACATCTTGTACAAAGTACACATCTTTCTTCATCAAGCATTACATTTGAGCCAATATCAACTCTTTTTCTATGTTGATTTTTTGCATCTACATTAATTCTTGACTCATAGAATCCTGATTCCATGTAGTAATCTTGAAGTTTACATTCTCCTGCTTGATCACAAGTAGGACAATCAATAGGATGATTTATAAGTTCAAGTTCAAGAATATCACGTCTTACTTTTTCAATATTCTCACCTTTAGTTCTTATAACCATTCCATCTTTTATAGGCGTGTCACAGGCAATTTGAGGTCTTTTTTGACCTTCTATTTCAACCATACACATCCTACAGTTACCATCTTTACCAAGGGCTTGGTGATAACAAAAATGAGGAATGTGAATATTCTCATCCAATAATTTATCAATTAGCAAGCTTCCCTTTGAAGCTTGCATTTGGGCACCATTGACTGTAATCTCTACCATTTCACTCATAAGTATTATCCCCTTACACTAATTTTATTTTATAGTTATAACTATTAATTACCTGTATATAATTGTCTTGGTCTTGCAATTTTATGTTTAGGATCTTGTTTTAATTCTGACCATTGAGAAATCCATCCTGGAATTCTACCAATTACAAAAATAGGAGTAAACATAGCAGTTGGAATTTTAAGAGCTGTTAAAATTACACCTGAGTAGAAGTCAATATTTGGATATAATCCTCTATCTTTAAAGTAATCATCACTTAATGCTGCTTCTTCAACTGCTGCTGCTACATCTAATAATTTTGAATCTAAATTTAACTCTTCTCTTAATTTATCTTGTAGCCCTTTTAATGTTTCAGCTCTAGGATCTCTATTTTTGTAAACTCTATGTCCGAATCCCATTAATCTAAATGGGTCATTTCTATCTTTTGCTTTTGCGATATAAGTAGGTACATTTTTAACATCCCCAATTAATCTTAATTGATCCATTACTTTTTCATTTGCACCACCATGAGCAGAACCCCATAATGCAGAGATACCTGATGCAATAGATACATAAGGGTGAGCTTCTGTTGAACCAACATTTCTAACTGTAGTTGTAGAAGCATTTTGTTCATGATCAGCATGTAAAGTTAAAATAGCATCTAAAGCATCAACTTCAACTTGTTTAATTTCATCATTAATCCCATTTCCTAAATACTTCATATTTCCACCTGGATATGCTCTTAACATATATAAGAAGTTTTCTGTAAAGTATTTATTTACATCTGGATAAATTAGTGGTGTACCAATAGAGTTTCTATAAGCCATAGCTGCAATAGTAGGCATTTTAGCTAAAATTCTTCTTCTCATAGTTTTGAATTCTTCTTCATCTTCTAAATGTAAATGATCTTTATAAAATGCTGATAATGCCATAGTTGCTGCACCCATAGTTGCCATTGGATGTGCTCCATCTGGTAGGGCATCAAATAATCTAATAATACCCTCATTTAAGAAAGATCTATGTCTAATTTCTAAATCGAAATCTTTTGACTCAGCTTCTGATGGTAGTCTTCCCATCATTAATAAGTGACATACATCAAGATATGATTTTTTACCAGCTAAATCTTGAATAGGGTAACCTCTATATCTTAATTCAGAATTTTCACCATCAATAAATGTGATTTTTGATTCACAAGATGCAGTTGAAGTATATCCTGGGTCATAAGTAAACATCCCTGAATCTTTATAAAAAGTTGAAATATCAACAACACTTGGTCCTCTTGTACCATCTATAATATTATATTCGTATGTATCACCATTTCTATTGTCAGTTAGTGTCATAGTATTTTTTGCCATTAATTTCTCCTCTAGTAAATTGACTTAATATTTTTAGTTTTAATTTTTAAAATGTGCTTCAAACTCATGTCTGAATTTCTCAACAATACTTTTTATTATATCTTTAACTGCTGGTGCGAAAACACAAATGGTTTTACCATTCATCGTATCACACACATCAAGTATTGTTGATAAATCTTCGTTCGAACCTTCACCATCTAAAATCTTTTTGATAATTTTATCTATCCATCCACAACCCTCTCTACAAGGTGTACATTGTCCACAAGACTCATGATGATAAAACTCAATTAAGTTTTTAGCAACATCAACCATAGATACACCATGGGGAATAATCATCATTCCTCCTGTACCTAAAGTTGAACCAATATCCCACATTGATTCATAATCTAAATATGCCTTCTCAACCTCCTGTGCAGTTAAGATAGGACATGAAGCTCCTCCTGGAATTACAGCTTTTAGCTCTAATCCATCTTTAAGTCCTCCTCCTATCTTATTTATTACATCTATCATTTTATTTCCGTAAGCTAATTCATAAACTCCTGGATTTTTCACTGGTCCACTCATGGCAAATAACATAGTTCCTGGTGCTTTTTGAGTCCCATATTTTGTATATGATTCATAACCATTTAACACAATATTTGGAACAGATGCAATTGTTTCTACATTGTTTACAGTTGCAGGGTTTCCAAAGAACCATTCACACTCTTTTCCATGTGGTTTTAGTCTTGGATGACCACGTTTTCCTTCAATTGACTCAATTAGTGCAGATTTTTCTCCACATATATAAGCACCACCACCTCTATGAACTGTAATATCCATTCTATAGTCATATTTATTCATAACTTTAGGACCAATAATACCTGCTGCATAGGCTTCTTCAATGGCAGCATTTAATCTATCAATGAAAAATTTATATTCACCTCTTATATAAATATAACAATCATGAGCTCCAATTGCATAAGAAGAACAAATTATTCCTTCTATTAGAAGATGAGGATCATATTGAAAAATTTGTCTATCTTTGAAAGTTCCTGGTTCAGATTCATCTCCATTTGCTATTAAATATCTTGGTCTATCATCAACAGGTGGCATAAGCTTCCATTTTGGACCACATAGTGCTCCACCACCACCTTTTCCTCTAAGACCACTTTTACAAACTTCTTCAGTCACTTCATCAGGAGCCATAGAAAATAGTTTATCAATAGATTCATATCTTCCATTTTTTAAAGCAACTTCTAATTTATGAGAATTGGGAATGTCAAAATTTTTACTTACGATTTTTACTATCATATCATTAGCATTCATTTTTACACTCCTCAATAATATTTTTTAATTTATCAATTGTCATATTTTCATGATATGTATTATTTAAAGCAATCATAGGTGCTCCACCACAAGCACCTTGACATTCTACTTCTGTAAAATGGAATTTTCCATCTTCACTTGTTTGTCCTGGTTCAATACCAATAGTATCTTTTATAAATTTTTTAAGTTCAGGTGCACCCATAATCATACAAGATAAAGTTTTACATAGTTCTATATGGTAAGTACCAATTGGTTTTAAATTAAACATAGTATAAAAAGTTGCAAAACTATGTACTTCAATAGGTGTTTTACTTAACCTATCTGCCATATAAATCATTGCATCAGGACTTACCCAACCTTCTTGTTCTTGAACTAACCAAAGTCCAGGAAGCATCATTGCATCTGAATTAGGGTATTTTTTTTCTAATCTTTGAAATTCTTCTTCATTTTTCTGTGTAAATTTAAACTTACTCATTATCTGTCAAACTCCCCTGCAATAAAGTTCATACTAGCCATTGTAACAATTGCATCAGCCAACATTGTTCCTTCAACTATATTTGCATAAGCACCTAGTGAGTAAAAACATGGAGGTCTACATTTTACTTTATAAGCACTTCCACTTCCATCGCTAACTATAAAGAAACCTAATTCTCCATTAGCTGCTTCTGTTGAACCATAATACTCACCTTTTGGAACTTTTACTCCTTCAAATGTAAGTTTAAACTGATTCATTAAGCCTTCGATATTTCCATAAACATCTTTTTTATCAGGAAGTACAATTCCTTGATGATCAATATTTAATGGCCCATCAGGTAATTCTTTCATTGCTTGTCTAATTATTCTTATACTTTGAGTCATTTCCTCAAATCTACACATCATTCTATCGTATACATCTCCATGACTTCCTACTACTATATCAAAGTCATAGTTTTCATAACCATAATAAGGCTTATCTTTTCTTAAGTCATGAACTATTCCAGTTGATCTTAAATTCGGACCTGAAACTCCTGCACTTAATGCAAGTTCTGGTTTTATAACACCAACATCTTGTGTTCTGTCATGAAAAATTCTATTTTTTGCTATTAAACTTAAAGCATCATCTATTGCAGTTTCTACATTTTTAAGAACTTGTTCTAAATCTTCATCAAAGCCATCATATAAATCAAACTCTAAACCACCGATTCTTGTGTAAGAGTTTGTAAGTCTAGCCCCTGTAAGTTTTGAAAGTAAATCATAGGCATTATCTCTTGGTGCAAATAAATACCAGAAGTTTGTTAGACCACCTAAATCAACCATATTAGCAGCATTACAAACTAAGTGATCAATAATTCTACTCAATTCTCCAATAACAACTCTAATAGCTTTTGCTCTAGGTGTTATATCAATGTTTAGCATTTCTTCTACAGCTTTTGAGAAACCAATATTATTTAAAATAGCACTACAGTAGTTAAGTCTATCAGTATAAGGAATAACTTGTGAATAAGTATGTGTTTCACAAGATTTTTCAAAACCTCTATGTAAGTAGCCAATTTCAGTTACACAAGTTGTGATAGTTTCACCTTCCATTGCTACAAAGTTTCTGATCGTACCATGAGAAGCAGGGTGTGAAGGTCCAATATTTAATAACATTAAATCATTTATTTCTTCTTGAGTATAGCCTTTAGAATGGAGTTTTGGTAGCATCTCATCCATTAAATCTTCTGTTTCTGTACAGATTTGACCTTTTGTAACGGGATAGTCTTTTCTTAGAGGATGACCTGTAAATTGATGGTGGTTTAAAATTCTTTTTAGATTTGGATGACCTGTAAACTTAATACCATATTGATCATAAGTTTCTCTTTCAGCCCAGTTTGCAGCTTTGAATAAAGATGAAATACTTGGAACTTCGAGCGTATTGTCATTTACATAAGATTTTATGCTTATTTGTTTTTTAAAAGTTGAGTCTCTTAAAATATAAACTACTGCAAATCTTGATGGTGTCACATCAGGATATTTTAAATAGTCAATAGCTGTTATATCTAAAAGTATAGTATATTTATCTTCATTTTTAAGTTTTGAAATTGTTGATAAAATATCATTTGAGTCAATTAACATATCACATTTAAGCATCGAGGAATCCTTTATAATCTTTGACTCTATCTTTTAAAATAGATTCATCATTTGCTTTTTCTTGAATTCTCATAATTGAGTCAAGTACAGCTTCTGGTCTTGGAGGACAACCAGCTACATACTCATCAACAGGAATAATTTCATCAATTCCTTGAACTGTTGTATAGTTATCATAAAAACCACCAGAACATGCACATGCCCCCATAGAAATAACCCATTTAGGTTCACACATTTGTTCATATATTTTTTTTAAAATGGGAGCTTGTTTGTATGAAATAGTCCCTGCTACTATAAGTAAGTCAGCTTGTCTTGGTGAAAATCTAACAACTTCTGCACCAAATCTTGAAAGATCGTATTTTGCACCAGCTACTGACATAAATTCAATACCACAACAAGCAGTACCAAAAGCCATAGGCCATAATGAATAAGAACGTCCCCAGTTTACAGCATGATCCAATTTTGTAGTTACGATTGAATCACCTAATTTTGATTCTACTCCTAATCCCATGATAAAGCCTTTTTCTTATACATATAGATTAAACCTAAAAATAAAAGTCCAATAAATATAAACATTTTAATTAAGCCTGTAGCACCAAGTTCAGCAACATTTACTGCCCATGGAAACATAAAAATTATTTCTACATCAAATAGTAAAAATGATATAGCTATTAAATAGAATTTAACAGAAAATCTAATGTTTGTATTCCCCACGGGGTTAGATACACCACTTTCGTAAACAGTATTTTTCATTTGCGTATTTTTATTTCTTGGTCCTATAAAACTTGTAAGGGTAAATACTCCTACAAGAATGAGACCAATAGCGACAAAAATTACAGATGCAAGAACAAGTTCTGTTGACATATTAAATCCTATCTCTTAATATTATTTAAAGATTGTACTGTAATTTAAAATAGTTATAAAGTTTTTTACCTTTTTGTAAAAATATAATATGCATTGTGAGAAAAAAGGTAATACTTTATCTCACAGTTGTGTTAAAAACAGTAACATATCTTTTCTAAAGCCTCTTGTAAAGGCTTTTTACTAAGTGCTAAGTTTAATCTAAAGTGCTGTTTTGCATTGCTACTAAATGATACACCATCATTTAATGCAACCTTTGACTGAGTTAATAATTTGTTTTTAATTTCATTATGTGAAAGATTATATTCACTAAAATCTAACCATAAAAGATAAGTTGCTTCTGGTTTAGTAAATTTGATTTTTGAATTTCTTTTTTCTAAATATTCTTTTGTGAAATCTATATTTTCTACTAAATATTCTTTTAATTGTTTTACATAAGATGAACCATTTTCATAAGCAGCTTGAGTAGCTACATATCCAAAAAAATTAACTGAGTTTATTTGTCTTTTTTGAGCTATTTTTTTAAATTTGTTTAAAAGTTCTTTGTTTTTAGATATAGCATAAGAAGTATTTAAACCTGCGATATTAAAAGTTTTACCTGCACTATTTAAAGTAATAGTTATATTTGCTATCTTTTCACTAATAGAAGCTAGAGGGGTAAACTTCTTAAAAGTAATATCTGAGTGTATTTCATCAGAAATTATTGTGATATTATTTTGTAGACAAATATTTGCTAATTCTTCTAATTCCTCTTTGCTCCAAACTCTACCAACTGGATTATGTGGAGAACATAAAGTTAAAACTTTTGTATTTTTTGTAATTTTAGTTTTTAAGTCTTCTAAATCCATAGTATAATAACCATTAGTTTCTTTTAGTTCATTTACAATTATTTTCCTATTATTTGCACTTACACATTTAAATAAAGGTGGATATACAGGAGTTTGAACTATTATTTCATCTTCTTTATTAGGACAAAATGCTTCAATACAAGCACTATAAGCAGGAACAACTCCATTTACTACTAATATTTCATCTTTTTTTACTTCCCAATTATGCTCATTTTTTTGCCAGTTAATAATGGAATTAAAAAAATCATCACTGGCAAAGCTATATCCATATACTGAATTTTTAGCTGCTTCTATGATTTTGTCATTGATAAAAGAAGGAGTTTTAAAATCCATATCAGCAACCCATAAAGCTTGTAAATCTTTATATCCAAAAACTTTTTCTAAAGCATCATGTTTTTCGCAATTTGTGTTTTTTCTATTTATTTGTTCATCAAAATTATAAATCATATATAAAACCTCTATTATAAACTATATTTTATTGATAAAATGATATAAGATTTATACTAATTATAAGGTTATTTGGAAAAATTATGAAAGAAGCAATTGAACTATTAAAAAAACATGATTTGTTAAGAGTTATTGATGATGAATTGGATATTTATTTGGAGATACCTCATATAGCATATATTGAAGTAAAAAAAGAAGACTCTAAAGCTTTATTATTTACAAATGTTGTAGATAAAAAGAATGACAAAAAATTTGACATTCCAGTATTGATGAATGTGTTCTGTAATGAAAAAGCAGTAAAACTGTTTATAGGTGATGGAGATAAGATAGGTAGTGAAATTGAGTCATTACTTAAAATGAAGCCACCAACTACATTTAGTGAAAAACTATCAACTTTTGGAAAGTTATTTGCACTTAAAAATACAATTCCTAAGAAAAATAGAGGAAAAGGTGAGTGTCAACAAGTTATAAAACTAGGTTCAGAGGCTAAATTGTCAGACTTGCCAGTACTTACTACATGGGAGCAAGATGGTGGTCCATTTATTACAATGGGGCAAGTGTATACTACATCATTAGATGGTGAAATGAAAAACTTAGGTATGTATAGACTTCAAGTATATGAAGATAATACTTTAGGATTACATTGGCAAATTCATAAGGACTCAAATCACTTCTTCCATGAATATAAAAAAGCTGGAAAAAAAATGCCTGTATCTATTGGTATTGGTGGAGATCCTATGTATATATGGTGTGGGCAAGCACCATTACCAATTGGGATATTTGAATTAATGTTATACGGATTTGTGAAAAATAAAAATGCACAACTTGTAAAATCAATTACAAATGATATATATGTACCAAGAGACAATGATTTTATAATAGAAGGTTTTGTAGATACTTCAAAATTAAGAATAGAAGGCCCTTTTGGAGATCATACAGGTTATTATACTTTAGAAGAAGATTATCCTTTTATGGAAGTAACTGCAATTACTCATAAAAAAGAACCAACATACTTAGCAACTGTAGTTGGTAAGCCACCATTAGAAGATAAGTATATGGGACATGCAACTGAAAGAATATTTTTACCTTTACTTAAAACAACTGCACCTGATTTAATAGATTATTATATGCCAGAAAATGGAGTATTCCATAATCTAATTTTGGCAAAAATTAAAACTTTATACCCAGGACATGCAACTCAGATGATGCATGCATTTTGGGGAGTAGGGCAAATGTCATTTGTAAAACATGCTATTTTTGTAAATGAAAATGCACCTGATTTAACAGACCATGATGCAATAGTTGAGCATATACTAAATAGAGTTGATATAGATGATTTAATGGTTTCAAAAGGCGTAGTTGATGCACTTGATCATTCCTCTCCAAAGTTTGCCATTGGTGGTAAATTAGGTCTTGATTGTACTGGTGAAGAGATTGATGAATTAGGAATCACAGTTCTTTCAGACTCTGAATTATTATCAAAGATGAAAGAATTAACTGATGAGGTTAAGAATCTTAAGCAGTATTATACAAATACAAAAAATCCAGTTACTATAATAACTGTTGATAAAAAGAGAAATCAAAAAGAAGTATTTGAAACTTTAAAACCTTTATATGAAAATATTAAAATTTTGATTATCATTGATGATGCAAATCAAAATGATGTTGAAAACCCATATATGTTAGTATGGAGAGTTGTAAATAATATAGATTCAAATAGGGATTTATATATAGATTCAAACACATTATGTTTAGATGGAACAAATAAAAACTCATTTGATAACTTCAAAAGAAGATGGCCAGATGATGTTGATTGTTCAAAAGAGGTAATAGCTTCTTTAAGACAAAGAGGTATTTTAGATATTGATGATGAATTTATCAAAAAATATCAACTTTAAAAGGTAGGTTTAAACTCCTATCTTTTAAAGAATTTTTATATTATTTTTACCATTCTTTTTTACGTGATACATAGCTTTATCTGCTCTTAAAACTATATCTTTTTTATTATCACCTTCAATAAATTCTGTAATACCAAAACTTGCCGTTACTTTTCTATTTATTTCAAAATTTGTTTTCTCAATATGCTCTTTTAAATGTAAAGCACTTTTTTTAGCATCAAAAGATGAAGTATTAGGAAGTATTATTATAAATTCTTCTCCACCCCATCTCCCAAATAAATCATCCTTACGTATATGACTAGTAATTATTTTAGAAACATCAACAAGAATCTTATCTCCTATTAAATGTCCTAAAGTATCATTTATAGATTTGAAATTATCAATATCAATAAAGATTATTGAAAATGTTGAGTTGTTTAATCTTGCATCTTTAATTAAATTTGATAAGATTTTTTCTATTTTTCTTCTATTTAGTATTTTTGTTAAACTATCTTTATTCGCATAATCCAACAAAGTATTTTCTGCAATTTTTCTTTTTTTTATTTCTTTTCTCATTTTTGTGATAATATAAATAGAAAAAATAATCATTATAAGTAATGGAATTACATATTTATAAAACCATGAATAATCTTTTACTTCTTTATAAACAATTAGTTGATATTTATTAAGAATATTTCTTTTTTCCTCATTTGTGATTTTACTGATAATTTTATTTAAAATACCTATTGCCTCAACGTTCTTATCTAATATTTTTAATCTTATTTCTAAATCATAAGGTAAAGTACCTGCAATCTTAATGTTATTATAATTGTTTTTTATAATTGAATGAGATAGCATTAATATATTATCAATAACAGCAAATATTTCATTTGATTTAAGAAGCTTAAACCCTTCATTTATTTCTTCAAGATATAAAAAGTTGATTTCAGGATATTCTTTTTTTAATTTTTCATAAAGAAGTTTATCTTTTATAACAGCAATTCTTTTATTTTTTAAAACTATTAAATCTGATATAAAATTTTTATCATTTATTGTAGCTATACCTACTTTTATTTTATTTAATGGAATACTTGTATTTAAATCTTGTTTATTTTGATATACAAATTTAAATTTTATGTCGTTTGTTTGTATGTGCTTTAAAATATTTTTATCTTTAGGTTCTTCAATTATATTAAAACTAGTATTAAGTTTTTGTGCAAGTGTTTTCCATAAATCAACTTCTAATCCTTTAAACTTGTTATTTTGAGTAAATGAAAAGGGCATATTTGAATCATTTATTTCTAAAGTAAAAGAATTATTCTTTAAAAAGTTCTTTTCATAATTATTAAATAAAATCTTATTTTTATCAAAAATAAAAGTATCTGTATTTAACTTTGTATTTTTAGATAATTCAAGAAGTAAATAGAGTCTTTTTATTTCATTGATTGTTTCTGTATCAATATTCCCAAGTAATCCTTCTTCATATTTAGCTAGTTTTTTTAAAATATTACCTTCGTATATTAAAGAATCGAGAGTTTTATTTTGAGTGTTGTATTTTTCATAAATTATCTTTGCAGTTTCTTCTATATTTTTAAAGGCATAATTCCATCCTTTAAGAGTCGCATCATAAAAGTTTTTTACTCTTGTCAAATTATTTTTAATTTCATTTTCAGATGTAAAAAGTATACCACCATAAAAATCAAACCCATAATCAGCAGGATTAAATATATTGTATTTGATTTTTTTCTTTGTTAATAAATATGGTTCATTTGATAAATAACATGCCATTGCATCTGTTGTACCATCTATTAAATCATCTAATTTAAAAGAGTGTGGAATAAAATTTATTGTTTTACTTTTAATGCCTTGGGATCTAATCATAGAAATAATATTAGCCATTTCTTTTGCATCTTCAGTTAACATTATTTTTTTATTTGCGAGTTCTTCAATACTGTTGATACCCGAATTTTTTTTTGTTAATAAAACCATAGGAGAATTTTGATATATAGCTAGTAATAAAGTTATTGGTTTTTTATTTAGTTTTTCAATAATTAATGAGGATTTACCAATGGCATAATGTCCAGGCTCTTTTAATGTATCTTCTATTAAATCGATATTATTATTAAACTCTTTTATTTTTACATCTAAACCATTTTGTTTATAATAGCCTTTTTCTTTTGCTATATAATATCCTGCAAATTGGTACTGATGTAACCAGTCAAGCTGTAAAGTTATAGTCTCTATTTTTTGAGAAAAACAAAGACTTTTAAATAAGAATAATAATAAAATGATTTTTTTAACTTTCATGCACGAATTATACATAAAAGATATTAAATTATCCTAGTCTTTTATAAGAAATATTATTTTTCTATAATTTTGATATCACTCTTATCTAATTTAAGGTAGAAATCCTTTTCTTTAATGTCTTCTATATTATTAAGCTGTGAATTTAAATGATTATTTTGTGGGTCATCTTTTAATTTAAAGATTACTTCATACGTTTCACCATAATATGAAGAATCAATTATTTCAATATTAAATCCATCTTTTTTTGTATTTAATTTACAATTTTTTGTATTTACAATAGCAATTTGATTATTATCAAGGTTGATTTTCATATCCTTTAGTATTACCTCAGGAATAATATTTATTTCAGATAAGAAATTTGCTATATAGTAATTTTTAGGCTTATTGTACATGTTTTTTGCACTATCAAATTGAAGCATTTTTTTATCATGTATAATACCAATTTTATCAGAAATACTTAAAGCTTCTTTTTTATCATGAGTAACTAATATAGCACTTAATTCATATTTCTTAATTAAATTCTTTAACCACATTTTTGTTTTATATCTCAATTGTGAATCAAGATTAGCAAAAGGTTCATCCAATAATAAAATTTTTGGATTATTAGCCATTGCTCTAGCAATTGCTACTCTTTGTTGCTGTCCTCCTGATAATTGATGAATTTGTTTTTTTCTATGATCTACAATATCAAATTGGTTTAGTAGTTTTAAAACTTTTTTTTCTTTCTCTTTTTTAGATAATTTATCTAATGCAAAAGCAATGTTTTCTTCAACGTTTAAATGAGGGAATAGTGCATAGTCTTGAAAGATGTATCCTACTTCTCTATTTTTTTTATATATTTCTTTTGATGAAACACAAGTATCACCTATACAAATTTCTCCTTCATGTTCTTTTTGAAGTCCTGCTATTGCTCTTAATATTGTAGTTTTACCACAACCACTTTTTCCAAGTAAAGTTACAATTTCACCTTTTTTTACTTCAAAGTTTATATCTTCTAGTATTTTTGTTTCATTAAATGAAATTGAAAAATTATTTATGCTAACCATAGTTTTATGCCTTATTCATATTTCTTGCTAGTAAAATAACTGATATTATACCAATTACAATAATAAACATTGATGGTACAGAAGATTCTACTATTTGAGCTTGTTGTGTTAATTCTAAGGCTCTAACTGCTAATGTATCATAATTAAATGGCCTTAGAATCATAGTAAGAGGTAGCTCTTTTATAACCTCTATAAATATAACTATAAATGCTGAGAATGCTGTATTCTTAAGTAAGGGTGCATATATTTTAATAAATGTTTTTCTCTCACCAATATTAAGAATTTTTGCAGCATCATCGTAAGATGTAGGAATTCTTGAAAATCCAGATTCAAAGCTGTTAATAGAAATAGCTAAAAATCTTACGCAATAACCAAAAATTACTGCTACTATTGTTCCTGAAATAATAAATGTATCTGAAAATAAATCAAATACAAATTTGTCTAACAATGCAAAAAATGAAAGTATTCCTACTCCAACAACTGCCCCTGGAATAGAGTATCCTAATTTTACTATTTGAGTTAAAATTGATGATGTTTTATCTGTATTCAATCTTACATTATAAACAAATAATAAAGCTAATGATGTAATAATAAAAGCAGAAGATACCGCAAGAGTTAAACTTTGATATAGTAAGTTTAAAAAATCTTCATCGATTATTTCATCATAAGATAGTAAAAACCAATAACATAATTGAACAAATGGCAATAAAAAACCTAAAAAGAACGGCACAAAACACACCATAAATGCAGCTATATTTTTTCCACCTGAAAGTTTCGTTTTGTCAATAGGTTTAAAATCTTTACCTGAACTTTTATATACTTTATTTCTTCTTTGTAGTCTTTCAAGTATGATAATAATGAACACAAAAGTCATAAGAATACTAGCAAGTTTTGCTGCATCTTCAACAGAACCCATACCAAACCATGCTCTAAATATACCAGTAACAAAAGTACTTACACCAAAATAATCCATAACTCCAAAGTCAGCAATTGCTTCCATTACAGCTAATGTTACTCCCGCAACTATTGCAGGTCTTGAAACTGGAAGAATTACTTTTCTTAAAATTTGCCATGATGATAAATTAAAAGTTTTAGCTGCATCTATAATTGATGCTGATTCAAAAGAAAGATATGTCTTACAAATTAAGTAAACGTAAGGATACAATACTAATGACATTATTATAATAGCACCTTCAATTGACATAATATCTAAGAAATACACATCATTAATTGTTGTATTAAAAAACTCTAAAATGAATGTTGTTACACTTCCCGTAATATCAAACATCCCACCATATATAAATGCCATAATATAAGTAGGAATAGCAAATGGTAAGATTAATCCATAATGAAAAAAGTTAGAAAATGTAAAGGTATAAAGAGATGTTAAATATGCTGTAGCAAAGCCTATTATTCCAGTAAGAATTGCAACACCAAACATAATATATAAAGTGTTAAAAATATATTCAAAAAGCAGTGTATCTTTTAAATGTTGCCAGTTTTCACTGGAACCTGAAAAAATATATATAAATATTATGATTGCTGGCGCACTAATAAGTAGTGTTAAAAAAACACTACTTATTTTTAATTTTGAGAAATTACTTATCAATTATTATTACTTCCATCCTGCTTTATCAAATACTTTGATAGCAGCCGCATTATTTTCACCTAAAGTGTTAATTGAAATTTTATCATCTTTAAACTGACCCCAAGATGAAACAAGTTTAGAAGGTTTAACACCTGCTAATACTGGATATTCATAATTTCCTTTTGCAAATAGTTCTTGTGCATCTTTTGAAGCCATAAATTCAATAAACTTAATTGCATTTTCTTTATTTGGAGCATATTTAGCTACACCTGCACCCGAAACATTAATATGTGTTCCTCCATTTTCAAATGTAGGGAAGAAAATTTTAACTTTTTTTACTGACTCTCTTTGAGAAGCATCTTTATTATGAACCATTTTACCAATGTAGTAAGTGTTTGCTATAGCAACTGAACCAATACCATTTGCAACAGCTTTTACTTGATATCTATCATTACCTTTTGGAGCTTTAGCCATATTAGCAACTACACCTTTTGCCCATTCTAAAGCTTTCTCTTCTCCATGATGTGCAATCATTGCAGCCATTAAAGATTGATTATAGATATTATTTGATGATCTAACCATAATTTGACCCTTGAATTTTGGATCAGCTAAATCTTCATAAGTAGAAAGTTTATTTTCCATTCCAGAACCAATTCTATATACAGCAACTCTTGATCTTTTAGTTAAAGCAAACCATTTATTATCTTTATCTCTTAATTTTGCTGGAATGTTTGTAGTTAAGTAATTTGAATCAATAGATTGTAATAAATCTTTTTGTTTTGCTTGATATAATCTACCAGCATCTACTGTAATTAACACATCAGCAGGTGATTTTGCACCTTCACTTTGCATTCTTTTAATTAATGCAGAAGCTTTTGCTTTTACTACATTTACTTTAATTCCTGTTTTTTCTTCAAACATTTTAAATAATTGTTTATCTGTATCATAGTGTCTATGAGAATAAACATTTACTTCTGAACTTGCTAATAGTGAACTTGATAATACTAATGCACTTAATGCTAATTTTTTTAACATATAATTTTCCTTTTATACTGATAATTGTTATCGAAATTATAATGAAGAAAAACTTTTATATTACTTAATAGTAAGAATGATTATCATATTAGAAATTAAACACTTTAATTAAAAAAAACAATTATATTGATATAATAAGCTCAATATTTTAGATATATCAATTTTGATATAAACAGAGGTAAATAATTTATGATATTAATGATTGATAACTATGACTCTTTTACTTATAATATAGTTCAGTATTGTTTAGAACTGGGAGCAGATTTAAAAGTAATAAGAAATGATGAATTGACAGTTGAAGAAATAGAGAAATTAAATCCAGAAAAAATTATTCTTTCACCTGGTCCTGCAACTCCTAATGAAGCAGGGGTATGTTTAGAAGTAATTAAATATTTTGCTGATAAAAAACCAATTTTTGGTATTTGTTTAGGACATCAAAGTATTGCACAAGTTTTTGGAGCAAAAGTAATAAAAGCAAAAAATATGATGCATGGAAAAACATCAAAAATAAAAGTTACAAATGATTCAATAATTTTCAAAGATATTCCAACAGAGTTTACTCAAACTAGGTATCACTCTTTAACAGTAGATAAAAATAGTATACCAAGTGTTATTATACCTACATCAATCAGTTTAGATGATGATGAGATTATGTCTTTAGAAATTAAAAATAAACAAATTTATGGTGTACAATTTCATCCTGAATCAATAATGAGTGAATATGGTTATGAAATGTTGGATAATTTCTTAAAGTTATAAATTATGATTTCCAAAAAATATGACTATTTATTTTATTTTATTTTATCCTTATTAGTAGTTATATTAATTTTTGTTTCAAATACATTAAGTATATCATATAAAGAAGCACTAAATGTATTTGAAAATAGTTCAGTTTTAACTTACATAACAAAAACATCTATTTACATTTTTGGGCAAAATGATATTGCATTGAGATTACCCTTCATTATATTTTATGCATTAAGTGTAATTCTAATGTATAAACTAACTCTAAATTATTTCAAATATAAAAAAGATCATTTTTTATCAATATTGATATTTATGATACTACCAGGTGTTTTAAGTGCTTCTTTGTTAGTTAATAGTGCTATTGTAGTACTGTTTTTTACACTATTATATATTTATATATATCAAAAAAATAAAAAACATCCTATATGGTTACTTGGATTGTTGGTTTTTATTGATAATTCTTTTGCAATTTTCTTTTTGGCATTATTCTTTTTTTCGTTAAAAGAAAAAGATAAAAAACTAATATATATATCATTAGCTTTATTTACAATTTCAATGTATATTTATGGTTTTCAAACAGACGGAAAACCAAAAGGTTATTTTTTAGATACTTTTGCTATTTATGCAACAATATTTTCACCTTTAGTTTTTATTTATTTTATTTATAGTTTATATAGGACAGGAATTAAAAATCAAAAAACATTAGTTTGGTATATCTCTTCAACAGCTTTACTAATCTCTTTATTATTCTCTTTTAGGCAAAGGGTTTATATAGAAGACTTTGCACCATATTTAGTTATATTTATACCCTATATGTTAAAAATGTTTTATCACTCATATAGAGTAAGACTACCAATATTTAGAAAAAAACATTATATAGGCAGTATTATTGTTCTTTTAATGTTAATACTAAATTGTATCTTAACAGTAATTAACAAACCTCTTTATCTTTTTTTACCTAATGAAAAGAAACATTTTGCATATAAATATCACTTTGCTAAAGAAATAGCAAATAAATTAAAAAAATTAGGAATTACAAAAGTTACAACAGAAGATTATACATTACAATTAAGATTAAAATATTATGGTATTGAAAAAACAGATAATTTAGTTCTAAGTAGAAAAAAACCAAAAAATATCAAACAAAACATATCCATATCATATTATGGAAAAGAATTAGTCAAATTATATATATATGAAAAAAAATAGTTTTACCTTATTAGAGTTAATACTTATTATTGTTCTATTATCAATAACATACTCTTTTTTTAAATTAAAAACCATAGATACAAATAAACTAAACGAAGTTACTAATAGATTAGAGATACAATTAAAATATCTTAGATATAAAGCATTAACAGATTCAAAAAAAAATCATGATGAGTCAAAATGGTATAAAAAGAGATGGAGAATAAAGTTTTTAAAATGTAGAAAAAGTATTGGAGGAATTTATTACGTGATGTATTCAGATAAAAATAAATTAGGACATCCAAATAAAGAAGAAAGTTTAAGAGATCCATTATCTAAGAAATATATCTATAATTCAAATACTTGTCTTGAAAAAGATGATTTAAGTAAATATACCCTCTTAACAAAAAACTATAATATAAAAAATATAGAAATATCTTGTAATAATACTAGTTCTTTAGGTCAATTATCTTTTGATTATAATGGAAATATATATACGAATCTTTCCAATAATGAAGATACAAATAAACTAATAGATAATTGCACATTAGTATTAATTGATCAAAATATGAATAAGAGAAAAATAGAAATACAAAATAAGACATCATATATAAAGATAAGAGAAACAGAAACCCAATAAAAGCATAGTAAAAAGCAGAAAAAAAGACAAAAAGATTACAAATTGAGCAATTTAAGTTAATATTTAGGAAAACTTCTTGACAAAGGGGAGAAATTTGTCTATAATTCCCGTCCAATTTCAGAGGAACGACAAAAAGTTCTAAAGAGATTAAGATCTTTAAAAACGAAGGTTAATAAGAAGTAATTTTTATAAACCGAATATAGAATAAACGATATAAAAACAAGAAGAACAATTCTTGTCTATTTAAGTTTTTTACAATCAAAAGATTATAAAAACATTTTGAGTGATAGTTTTGTTAATGTAACAATTAATAAAAATTGTCAGTTTCAGATTTTTCAATTATGGAGAGTTTGATCCTGGCTCAGAGTGAACGCTGGCGGCGTGCTTAACACATGCAAGTCGAACGAGAACGGAACTAGCTTGCTAGTTTGTCAGCTAAGTGGCGCACGGGTGAGTAATATATAGGTAATGTGCCCTAGAGAAGAGGATAACAGTTGGAAACGACTGCTAAGACTCTATATGCCTTTAAGACAGAAGTCTGCAAGGGAAATATTTATAGCTCTAGGATCGGCCTGTACGGTATCAGTTAGTTGGTGAGGTAATGGCTCACCAAGACAATGACGCCTAACTGGTTTGAGAGGATGATCAGTCACACTGGAACTGAGACACGGTCCAGACTCCTACGGGAGGCAGCAGTGGGGAATATTGCACAATGGGGGAAACCCTGATGCAGCAACGCCGCGTGGAGGATGACACATTTCGGTGCGTAAACTCCTTTTATATAGGAAGATAATGACGGTACTATATGAATAAGCGCCGGCTAACTCCGTGCCAGCAGCCGCGGTAATACGGAGGGCGCAAGCGTTACTCGGAATCACTGGGCGTAAAGAGCGTGTAGGCGGGTGAATAAGTTTGAAGTGAAATCCTATAGCTCAACTATAGAACTGCTTTGAAAACTGTTCACCTAGAATATGGGAGAGGTAGATGGAATTTCTGGTGTAGGGGTAAAATCCGTAGAGATCAGAAGGAATACCGATTGCGAAGGCGATCTACTGGAACATTATTGACGCTGAGACGCGAAAGCGTGGGGAGCAAACAGGATTAGATACCCTGGTAGTCCACGCCCTAAACGATGTACACTAGTTGTTGTGAGGCTAGACCTTGCAGTAATGCAGTAAACACATTAAGTGTACCGCCTGGGGAGTACGGTCGCAAGATTAAAACTCAAAGGAATAGACGGGGACCCGCACAAGCGGTGGAGCATGTGGTTTAATTCGACGATACGCGAAGAACCTTACCTGGACTTGACATAGTAAGAACTTTTAAGAGATTAGAAGGTGTCTGCTTGCAGAAGCTTATATACAGGTGCTGCACGGCTGTCGTCAGCTCGTGTCGTGAGATGTTGGGTTAAGTCCCGCAACGAGCGCAACCCTCGTGTTTAGTTGCTAACAGTTCGGCTGAGAACTCTAAACAGACTGCCTGGGTAACCAGGAGGAAGGTGAGGACGACGTCAAGTCATCATGGCCCTTACGTCCAGGGCTACACACGTGCTACAATGGGGTATACAAAGAGCAGCGATACGGTGACGTGGAGCAAATCTCAAAAATATCTCCCAGTTCGGATAGTAGTCTGCAACTCGACTACTTGAAGTTGGAATCGCTAGTAATCGTAGATCAGCAATGCTACGGTGAATACGTTCCCGGGTCTTGTACTCACCGCCCGTCACACCATGGGAGTTGAACTCATTCGAAGCGGGGATGCTAAGATAGCTACCCTCCACAGTGGATTCAGCGACTGGGGTGAAGTCGTAACAAGGTAACCGTAGGAGAACCTGCGGTTGGATCACCTCCTTTCAGAGAAGAGAGAAGTTATTCGATTAACTTCTCCAAAGCTATCAAAGATAGCAAAAAAAAGGGTATATC
>NZ_JBJBSI010000016.1:0-31602 GCF_044841725.1 Arcobacter sp. YIC-80
AAGCTTAGTTCAAAACATTTTTCGTGTTTTTTACTAAGCTTTTTTTTTAGCCCACTTTCTTTACCTTTCCCTATTATTCTCTTTTTTTATTATTTTTTATAGTTTTATTGCCTCTTTTTTATTTTATTGCCTTTTTTTATTATTTTTTCTATTCTAGTTTGTTTTATCTAATATATTTGATATAGCTTCGTATTCTTTTAAACCATAGTTAATAAAAACTCTCTTCTTTTTTATCTTTTTAAACATATTTTATTGGTTTATTTATTAAGGTGAGACCTTTTTTATTAGTTATAAGAGTCTTTATTAAAATACATCCCAAGATTAAATCTTATTGCATATCTTGGTTTAAAATCTTCCTCTCTACTATAATAGTTCTCTGGTATTGTATCTATATACAACCATTTCTTTATAAAGTGTCTATATTTTAGTTTTAAGGCATATCTTTTTATTTTCATATCAGAGTTTATGTTATTAATATTTGTATTTGCTGTGTACCTTAAATAGTTTTTATTTGTTAGTTTTTGATCTAAATATATAGAGTGATATATTTCACTATTATTTTCTTTTTGTGATTGCCAATAATGTTGATTAAAATTGTGTACTGAAAAGCTTTCATTTATTGCTCTATCTATTTTAAAATAACTAGTAGATTCTAAATCCTTTAAATTAGAATATTTAAAAGTTTGATTTAATGTATAAATATAATTAGTGTTAACATTATCAAAAATTTTTTTTGCTTCTATTTTTATAAATGGATCTAATTTACTTTTTATTTTTATACCTACTTTTGTTTTTAAATTAAGATTATTTTTTAAAGCTTTATAGTATCCTAATGCTAAATTAACATCATCTTTTTTACTTTCTGATGTTTTATTTTCTATATTGTCTATTGTGTCTCTTTGTTCATCTGTTTCAATTTCTATATGTATTGCTTCTTTTAGTCTAGGTAGTTTAAGTTTTACTTTTACTCTTTGATCTAAAACTATATCTTCATGTTGATTTTGAGATGCAGATAATTCAATAAGTCCATAAGCATTATGATAATCCAAATTATCAACTGTATCTTCAAAAAAGAAGTTATCAATATTAATAGATGTATTAATAATTGAGCTATGAATTGTTTCTCTAATATTCTTAGTATTTTCTATAAAATCATCTAAAAAGGTTTTATTATCTACTTCATTTCCATAAGATAAGCTATTTGCTATAAAAATAGTTAATAAAATCTTTTTTTTCATATAGTACTCTTTTTTGCTTGATATTGTATATTTAGCTTATGACACATTTTTATTCCATATAAATATATTATCCAAGATATATATATCCAAAAGAAAGTAAATAAAAGTGTCGCTAATGAACCATATATTGTAGTGTATGTTTTATTATATATAACATAATAAATAAATAGATTTTTAGTTATTGATAAAATAATTAGTGTTATTAATGATGATATTAATGCTGCTTTATCATTTATATGTCTATTTACACTATATTTAAATAAAGAGTAAAAAATTAGCCATGAGAATAAATATGAAAATATTATATTTAATATATTATTATCGTAAAATGCTGTTATTATATTTAAGGCAGCAAATATTATAGGAAGCATTACTAAATATAAAGAATAGAATATAAATGAAAAATGAATAGATTTTCTTTTTGATTTATGAATTTTATTTACTATATATTCATAATCTTTAAAAAACATAATAAATACAAATAACATATAGAATATTCCAAGCCATCCTAATTTATTTGAATTTGAAATATAATCTTTAAGTGTATTAACAATATCTACTGAATGAGTTGGATTAATAATGTTAAAAATATAGTCTATAAAAATATCTATATACGATTGAAATTCTTGAAAGCTTGAAATTATCGCAATAAGTAATGCAATAATTGGAAGAATAGAGAAAATAGTAAAGAAGCTTAAACTAGCTGCATAATATGTTGTATCATCATTAAAAAATGAATCAATTGCTGATATTACTTTTTTAGTTAAGCTATCTTTTTTATCTTCTTTATTCATTTTTCATTAAAGTCCCATTTTAAATGGATTTAAAATATTATTTGGATCAAAAGCTTTTTTAATACTTCTAAATAATTCAATTTCAGCTTCATTAAATGCTATATTCATAAACGGAGCTTTTGATAATCCAATACCATGCTCACCAGATAGAGTTCCACCCATATCACAAACCATTTGAAATATATCTTCAATTGCTTTATGCCCATCTTCCATTTCTTTTGGATTTGTTTTATCTTTAACCATTACGTTTACATGGATATTTCCATCCCCGGCATGGCCAAAACAAGGAACATTGAATCCATATTTTTCTCCAATAGCATAAATCGCATCAAGTGCTTCTGGAAGTTTTGATCTTGGTACAGATATATCTTCATTTAATTTTTTTGTTCCATAAATCATAGTTGCAGGACTTGCATTTCTTCTTGCAAACCAAAGTGAATTGCCATGTGCTTCATCTTTTGCTTCTATAAAATCAACTGAACCATATTGTGCAAAAGCTTCTTTTAATGTTTGAATTTGTGAATCAACTTCTGCTTGCGATGAGCCATCAACATCTCCTACTAAAATTCCACCTGCATTCTCAGGCAATTCTACTTGTGGAAATTTTTCTCTTAATGCTTTAATTACTAATGCATCTAAAAACTCCATTGCAACAGGGTTTGCACCACTTGCAAGAGATTTGAAAACGGCATTCATTGCTTTATTTACATCTGGGAATACCCCCATATATGTTTGTTTGAATTTTGGTTTTGGAATTAGTTTTAATGTTATTTCTGTAATTACTGCAAGTGTTCCTTCACTAGCTATTAAAATACCTGCTGTGTTATATCCAGCAACATCTTTAATAGTTTTTTTACCTGCTGTAATAATTTCACCATTTGGTAAAACAGCTCTAAGTGCTACAACATAATCTTTTGTAATTCCATATTTAGCAGCTCTCATACCACCTGCATTCTCACTAACATTTCCACCTAATGTAGAGTAATTTTCACTTGCTGGGTCTGGTGGGTAAAATAATCCAACTGCCTCAACAGCTTTTTGAAATTCCATATTAATAAGTCCTGGTTGAACAACTCCAACCATGTTTTCCATATCAATTTCAAGAAGTTTATTCATGTGTCTTTCTAGTGATAAAATAATACCACCATTAGAAGGTAAAGCTCCACCAGTAAAGCCAGAACCTGCACCTCTTGGTACAATTACTATTTTTTCTTCATTACAAAATTTTAAAATTTTTGAAATATCTTGTTCATCTCTTGGAAAAACAACTGCATCAGGTTCAAATCTTTCTTTTGTTGCATCATAACAATATGCAATTAAATGAGCTTTATCAGCTTTTACATTTTCTTCTCCAACAATAGATGTTAAATAATTTAAATGTTCTTGTTTTATCATTATTTAATTCCTAGAATATTTTTATAATAGTTTTCATAGCTATTATTATCATACGATTTTTTTTCTTCAAATTTATCTTCTTCATCTAATAAAAAATTAAAAATTGATAAATCAAAATTAAAATCAAAGTCTAATGGAGCTTCTTCAATTTTTTCTATTCTTGTATAAAATGGCAGTTCAGATTTTGATGAAGCATAACTAATATCATAATTTGTTAATGTTTTAAATGTTTTTGCATCTATTACATATACTTTATCTTCAAGTACTATAAATATTGTTCTTAAGTTTTGTTTTATTGCAAATTCTTGTATAGTCTTTTTTGAAGGAAACGGCTCTTCATTTATTTTTAATTGTGTTGCAAAAATATCTGAGTGTAAAAAGTTATTATATTTAAAGTTTTCTCTTACTATTTGAAATGCTTCTTGATTTGGTGCTATTAGCATTGATGATGTGTATAAGTAGTTTAGTGCTAAAATATCACCTTTTTGTGCACCTCTTTTAGATGTTGGTAATGCTTCTTGTTCTATATCATCAAATGAAGAAAACTCAATAGTTGAACTTGTATCATCAGAACTAATTACTTTAGCATTTGCTACAATTAATCTTTTATCATTATCATGTAAATGAATTACAACACCACTTTGTCCTATTATTAAATTGCCAATATCAATTACTGTTTTATTATCTTTAATATTCTCAATTTTTACACCAAAGGCCTGGAAAGAAAGTTTTTTTGTAGTATTGTTTGTATCAACTTTTTTAACTTCTTTTTTAAGTAATTTATCATTTGTAAGTAAATATTTATAACTTAATGAGTTTTGATTAGATTGCACTTTAATATCTAATACTCTCCAGCCTTTTTCTTCCATATCTTTTATTGAGTATTTGCTTGCACATTCTCCACCATCTAATTTTGTTACTTCAATTGTTGAAGGTGTGTTCCATTTATCTTTATAACAAATTGTTGTTTGCGCATTAGCTACAACTGTACTTAAAAGTAATGATGAACTAATTAGTGTAATTTTATTTAAAAGTTTATTCATATTTTTTCCTATTTATGCTTCTTGTAGTTCTTGAAGTTTTTTTCTAACTTCTTCTACATGAACAATCTCAAATTTTTCACCTTTTACAGTTTTTTTCTTTCTTACGTTTACTTTTTCCCAAACTGCAGCGATTTTACCTTCTGGATTAATAATAAATGTACTTCTTACAACTCCCATAAATTCTTTACCCATAAATTTTTTAAGTTGCCATACACCATAATCTTCACACATTTTTTTATCTACATCTGCTAATAGAGTAATAGTTAATTCTTTTTTTTCTATAAATTTTCTATGTTTTTGGGCATCATCAGGACTTACACCTAATATTACTGCATCTAAGTCATCAAATTGTGGATGAGCTTCTGTAAAGTCACAAGCTTGAGTTGTACAACCAGGAGTCATATCTTTTGGATAGAAGTATAAAACAATCCATTTACCTTTTAAATCTCTTGAGCAAATCTCAATATCATCTTGGTTTGGAGCACAAAAATCAGGTGCTTTTGTTCCTATTTCTAACATATAATTATCCTTTATTCTTTAATAGCTATAAATGTGGCAAAGTTTACCCATTTAAATATCGTCTCACAATGTGAGAAACCTGCATCTTTTATCATTTGTTTATTTTCATCTTCTGTATATGGTATCAAGACATTTTCTAATGCTTCTCTTTTTTGAGCTATTTCAAATTCTGAGTACCCTTGAGTTTTTTTAAACTCATAATATTCATCAATAGATTGTTTATTTAAAGTTGGGTTTGATGATATAACTTTCTCACTAAATATAAAAATACCTTTGTTTTCTAAAGAATCATAAATTTTTTTTACTAATTTTTCTCTTTGAAGAGGTCTAATAAATTGAAGTGTATAGTTTGAAAGTATAAGTTTTGCATCAGTATAAGAGATATCATGTAAGTCTGCGTTTATCAAATCAATATCTACGCCAAAAGCTTTTGCTTTCTTAGAAGCTCGATTTAACATAGCTTCAGAATTATCAATACCTATAAGTTTTAGATTTTTTTTACAATGTTTTGATAATTCTATTAGTGTTGAAGCAGTTGAACATCCTAAATCATATACTTTGTCATTTTCTTCTAAAAAATTAGATGCAAAGTTTATAGATAACCTTTGCATTTCTTTATAAAAAGGAACAGATCTATTTAGCATATCATCAAATACTGATGCAACATCTTCATCAAATTCAAATTGTTTTGTTATTGATTTTTCAAATACTTTATCTACCATGGAGATATTTTATCTAAATTATTATTAATCTAGATAAAAACAAATTTTTTATTTTCTAAATATTTTCTAGGTAACTATTTGCTTTATCTATATCCAAAAGAATCTGTTTCTTCAAATTATCAAAACTATCAAACTTTTTATTGTCTCTTAATTTTTCAAAGAATTTTATTTGGACTACAAACTCTTCATTTTTTATGTTTTTATCTAAGATATGTGTTTCAACAGCATAACTTCCATCTGTTGTTACTCTATGTCCTAAAAAAGTTATTGAGTTGTATTCTTTATTATTTAGTATTGTTTTTGTAGCATAAACTCCTTCATTAGGAAGTAAAAATTCTTCTACAAAAAGGTTTATAGTTGGTACAAAACTTTTTGCTCCTAAGCCTTGTCCTTTTATATGTTTTCCATATATTTTATATTCTTTACCTAGAAGTTTATTTGCTATTTTTATATTACCTTCTTTTAAATATTCTCTTATAACTCTTGAGTGGACAGCAATTGTATCTATTTTTACTTCATCTAAAACTTCAACTTCTCCATTAAATAATTCTTTTAGTTCTGTAACACAATTTTTCCTACCTTTTCCAAAGCAAAAATCAAAACCTACAACTATTTTTTTTAAGTTAGGATACTCTTCTTTTAAAAGTTTTATAAACTCTTTTCCTTCTAAGTGTTTGATATTTTCAAGTACATAATAATAAATAGGATATTTTGAATACTCTTGTCTATAACTTTTGGGAGTTAAATTTGCATATCCTGATTCTATTGATAGTATTGCACCATTTTCATCTAACTTCTCAAAAAGTTTTTGATGTGCAGCGTGCATTCCATCAAAGCCTCCTATTGCTATAGAAGTGATTGTATTTTTATTTACTAAAGTAGAAAAGTTCTTCTTCATTTCCATCTTTTCCTTGTAGTTTACTCTTTGAGTTATAGATTAACTTCCAGTTTAAAGCAGATATTGTATCTAAGAATTTTTGTCTTGCTAATTCTATTGCTTTTTTATCTTTTACCACACCTTTTTTATCTCTTTTTACATTTGTTCCAACTTCAAATTGTGGCTTAAATAAAATGATTATATCTTTGTTACTTAATCTGTTTATATCTTCTATTATATTTAAAATAGAAATAAAAGATACATCACAAGTAACTATTTCAAAACCATTTTTATTTTTATAGTCTCTTATATCAGTTTTTTCATAAAATGAAATTTTTTCATCACTTTTTATTTTTTCATGTAACTGGTTTGAGCCTACATCTACACAAGTAACACTTTTTACATTTTGATTAAGAAGTATTTGAGTAAATCCACCTGTACTACTTCCTATGTCTAATGCTGTTTTATCTTCTAATTTTAAACTTGGAAGTTCTTCTAAAAAGTGTTTTAGTTTATATGCCGCTCTACTTACATAAAACTCATCTTCAAGTATTTCAATTTTATTTTTTTCATTTACATCAAATGATGGTTTTGAAACTATATTGTTATCTACTTTTATTTTATTAGCTTTTATTAGTTCACTTGCTTTATTTCTACTTTGTAGTTGAAAGTTATCTTTTAGGTATTGGTCTAATCTCATGCGAAATTATAGTTAAATTTTTATCAAGAATAGTTTATATATACTATAATCTATTTTAATATGATGGGATTTATTTGAAGTTTGTAAAACAAGAGTATGAAAATACTTATGAAGAAAAAAAGTCAAAATTTATAGCACATTTAGTGCCTTACGAAGAATTTGAAGTACTTATGCAAAGGTTAAAACAAGAACATCCAAAGGGAAGACACTTTGTTTATGCTTATAGATATTTAAATGAGTATGGTCAAGTTGTTGAAAATAGTAGTGATGATGGAGAACCAAAAGGAACATCAGGAAAACCATCCCTTGCTGTCTTATCAGGTGCAGGCATTATAAATAGTGCAGTTATAATAGTAAGATATTTTGGTGGAGTAAAACTTGGAACGGGTGGACTTGTAAGAGCTTATGGCTCAAGTGTAAATGAAGTTTTAGATAAAGCAGAGTTTTTTGAGTATAAAAATTTAATTGTAAAAAAATTAGCTTGTGAGTATCAAGATTTATCTAAATTGGAGTATTTATTAAAAACAGATGGAATAAATATAAAATCAAAAGAGTTTTCTTCTTTTGTAATTCTTTATATTGAACTTTCAAAAGATGAATGGAATGATTTTTTACCAAAATTACCTTTGTCAATAAAAGTAAAATAATTTTTATTAATAATAATGATTATTAATTTAAATTATAAATAAATTGAAGCTAATATAACCGAAAAATCGAACTAATTTTAAGCTTTTTTTACTATAATATCTCAAAAATTAAAAAGGAAAGTAGTGAAAAAAGCATTTTCTTTAATGGAGCTTATGGTAGTAATTATTATTTTAGGCTTACTAGCAGCTTTTGTATTACCAAACCTTACTGGTAAAAGTGATGAAGCAAAAGATAAGATTGTATGTATTCAAATGAAAAGTATTGCGCAAACTTTAAAAATGTATAAACTTGATAACTCTTCTTATCCCCAAACACAAGAAGGTTTAGCTTTATTGGTTGAGAAAAAATATTTTGAGGATGGAAAACTTCCTAAAGATGCATGGGCAAATGAGTTTATTTATATTTCAAATGAGAATGGTTTTGATTTAGTATCAAAAGGTGCAGACAAAAAAGAAAGTACTGCTGATGATCTTTACTACTCAAAGTGTAAATAGTAAATGACGGATATTAGAGTAAAGAAAGCTTTTACTCTAATTGAACTTATTATAGTAATAGTTATAGTTTCAGCTACATATTTTTTAGTTTTTTCAACTAATAGTTTTAATACTCAAAATAATAATAAAAAAATTAGTTTAGAAAATTTAAAACAAACACTTTTTGACAAATATGATTTTTCACAAAGTTTAGAATTTATTTGTATTGACTCTACTTTTGATTGTTATTTAAAAGTAGATGGAGTTATCAGTGATAAAAAGCTTGTAAGCAATTTTTTCACTAATAAACCTGAAGTTTATGAATATGAAGCTATTGAAACAATAAAAGAATTCGATTCTATAAAAATAAATGATGTTGATTATGATGTTGTTTTTAGATTTATTATAAACAGTGATTATAAGACAAATGAGTTTATTTTAGATACATTAAAAAATAAAGTTTATATTTTTAATTCTATATATGAAAAACCATTAGTTTTTGAAGAATTAAGTAATGCTTTTGAAATTTTTAATAAAAATATTGTTGAGGTAAAAGATGCTTTTTAAATATCAGGGTTTTGATTCAAATGGAAAAAAAGTAAAATCTAAACTTGAAGCTACAAATTTAAATGAAGCAAAAGCAAAATTAAAAGCAAAAAGTATTTTATATACTGCTATAGAAGAAGAGAGTTTTAATTTTTCTAAAATTTCTTTAAAAAGAAAGAAAAATTTAGACTTATCAAGCTTATCAAATATTAGTAGGGATCTAAGTATTTATTTAAATTCAGGTATTTCTTTGATTTCAGCTGTAGAGCTATTAAAACAAAGATATAAAAATAATAAAACTTTAAATTCTTTTTTTGAATCAATTGGAACATATCTTGATGAAGGGAAAAATTTTTATGTTGCCCTTGATTCTCAAAGTATTATAAAACTTCCAGAATTTTATAAACAATCAATTAAAATAAGTGAAAATGGTGGACTTTTAGAGTCAGTTCTTTTAGAATTAGCAACTTTTTTAAAAGAACAAGATAGAGTAAAAAAACAAGCGGGCCAAGCTTTAGCTTATCCTTTATTTATTTTGTTTATTTCACTTTTTATGGTTGGTTTTATGCTTAGTTTTATTGTGCCTAAAATCACTGATATTTTTACGCAAATAGATCAAGAACTTCCTCAAAGTACAAAAATAGTAATAGCTTTAGGAGATTTTTTCTCAAATAATTATGCTTATGTTCTTGCAGGGATTATTTTTACTATTTTTATATTTATATTTCTAATGAAAAAATCAACTAAATTTAAATATGCCTTTGATAAATTAGTTTTAAAATTACCATTTTTTTCTACTATGATAGAGCAAGCTGAATTGTCAAGATTTTCTTATATGAATTCTATCTTGATAAAATCTGGTGTTCCCATAGTTCAAGCTATAAATTTAAGTGCAAATATTTTAAAAAACAGTGTAATAAAAAAGGTTTTTGTAGATGCTTCATCAAGTGTTGTTGAAGGAAAAAAACTATCAAGTTTACTTCATTCAAATAAAACATATAAAATTGATGAAGCTTTTATTCACTCTATTGCTATTGGTGAGGATACAAGTAGATTATCAGAAATATTGAATAATCTTGCAAGTTTATATAATGAAGCTAATAAAGATAAGATAAATCTTTTTTTGTCTTTACTTGAGCCTATTTTTATGCTTTTTGTTGGTGTAACTATTGGATTTATTGTAATTTCTATGCTTCTTCCAATTTTTTCTATGAATTTAGGTTAAAAATTGAAAAAATCTATTGTTCTTTTAGTTTCATTACTATTTATTACAGCTATTTCAGCATTAATTCTAAAAAATTTAGATGATACAAATGCATATATGAAAGAACAAAATCATAAACTAAACAAAGCTCAATTAATGATGATAATAAATAATGCTCAAATTGAAGCTTCAAAGGTCATAAAAAAATACTCTGATGATATTCCTTCTTTAGAGGATGTTCCTTTTTCTATAAAAGAGGTTGATATTTTATTATCTTTATCTCTTTATGATAAATATGACATAAATGTATATGATGATAAAACAAAAAAAATAAATAATAAAAAGTATGAGAAGTTGCAAAAGTTTTTTTGGGATAATTCAGTTGATGGTTTTGAAAATTTTGTATATTTATTAAAAGGTAACCAAAATATCAAAAATAGCAAGCAGTTAGATGATATAATAACTACTGTTATTAAACAGACATATAGTAATAAAATACTAGAGATTAAAGATGAATTAGGTTTTATATCTACTGATAGTAATAGTAAATTATATGAATTAAATTTAAAAGTTAAGTATTTAAAAAATATGGCAAAGGCATATTATATTTTAGATAAAGATGGAGAGGTAAAGTATTTTGAGCTTAGTTTCAAATAAGCATAAAAGAGTTTTTTTATGTTTAGGAAGTAAAATAAATGTAAAGCAGAAGGTTGACATTATTCTTTCCCCTGAGTTTTATTGGGTTAGGGTTTTTGATATTCCTGTTAAAAATAGTACTCAAGCAAGACATGTTCTTCCTACATTATTTGAGGATGTATTAGAGACAACAACAGAACTATCTTATCAAGTTTTAAAACTTGAGGATGGAAAATATTTATGTTTTGCATACATAAATAAAAAGATTTTTGAAGCAATAAAAAGTGCAGGTATTACAAGTTCACAAGTAAATTCAATATATTTTGCACAAACTGAATGTAAAAACTATAGACAGTTTACATCTTGTAACAAAAGTTTTTTATATACAAATGATGATATTTTAGTAAAAGTACCAAATGCTCTTTTATCTGATAAAATTAGTTTAGAAGAAAAACTTGATGAAATTAATTTATCTTCAAATAAAGTTGATATTAAATTATATAATAGTTCTTTATCTTCAAAGCAAATTTATTCATTATTAGCTGTTATGTTAATTGTTTGTTTTGTAAATATATTTAAAGTTATTGATTATAAAAATGAATTGGCTAATTTTGAAAATAAAATAGATGAAACTAAAAAGGCAAGTAAACTTCCTTCTTCAATGATTCAAACAAATTCTATTATAGATTCTTTTAAAAGTAAAAAAGAAACACAAATTCATTTAAGAGAAAGTATTTCATATATTTTAAAAAATAAAAAAACTACTTTAAAAAGTTTAAATATGAAAAAAAGAAATTTTGAGTTGGAGTATATAAATAGTAGTATGAATGATATTAAAAGTTATTTATCTAAAAAGTTTGAAATTCAATCTATTAGAAAAATAGGAAATGTTATAAAAGTGAGGCTTAAAGTATGAATAAAATAAATCCTTTATATCTTATTTTATTGATGTTTACTTTTGTATATATTTCTTTTGAAATTTTATCTCAAACTAAAGAAAATTTTATTGAAAAAAGTAATGAATATAATAGTGTAAAACAAAAAGCAAAAGAGTTTAAAGAACTTAATAACTCTTGGGCTAATAAAAATAGAACTATTAGAACAATTAATCAAATTACAAATAGTCCAAAATTTAGAAAACATAAAATTCTAAAAGTTGAAACACAAAAAAATATAAAACTTAAAATAGAAAGTATGGATTCTAAAGTTTTAAATGATTTTTTAAATAGAGTTTTAAATAAACAGCTGATTATAGATAAATTAGAGCTACAAAAGACTTATATAGCTTTAGAAATAGGATATAAATAATGAAAAAAATATTTAAAATTTTAGTATATATTTTCTTTTTTATTTTTATATCTTTGTTTTTTTTACCCAAGTCGGAATTGTATAATTTTTTAGAAAAACAACTTTTAAAAGAAAAGGTTATTATCTCAAATGAAAAATTAAAAGAGAATCTTTTAGGTATAACAGTAAACTTTGCTGATATTTATTATGAAGGTATAAATATAGCAAATGTAGAAAAAACAACTGTTTCTACATATCTTTTATATAATAAAATAGCAATAAAAAATGTAAGATTATTAGATAGTTTTAAGTCGATGTTCCCAAGTCCTATTTCAAATGTCTATTTAACATATAGTGTTTTAGACTACAAGAATATTCAAGTAGAAGCTGATGGTATATTTGGAAAAGCCCAAGGTAGTATTGATCTTATTAATAAAAAAGTATTTATATCTATAGACGCTTCAAGAATTATGAAAAACTCTTACTCTAATATGCTTAGACAAATGACATTAAAAGACGGAAGGTATTTGTATGAATATAAGTTTTAATAAATTACTTCAAAGTTTAATGCCTTTTATTTATATATCGCTTTTTGTATATGTGATTATGTCAATAATAGCTTCATTTTTACCTAAAAACTCTATTGAGTATATATCGGAAAATAGCTCCTATTTACAATACAATAAATATGATGGTTTTTATAATACAAAAACTGTATCTATACCTATTCAAAATAAACAAAGAACGGAAATAAAAAGTTTATCAAGTTACAGGCTAAAAGGTATATATTCTACAAATACAAATAGTGGTTGGGCTATTATTGAAAATAACAGAGATAAAAGTAGTTATTTCATTGCACAATATGAAGAACTTGATGGTTATGTATTAACAAAACTTTTTAAAAATTATGTAATTTTTGAGAAACAAGCAAAAGAATATAAATTAGAGTTAAATAAACAAAAAGAGAATATCTCTTATGAAGTATCAAGAAAAATAGATAATATAATTGAAAATATTGTTGTAAAAGATGATAGTGTGACTGTAAAAAGAGATTATTTAAACTCTTATGTAAAAAACCCAGATAAAGTATGGCAAAACATAGCAATAAATGAAATTAGAGATGGTTCTAAAATAAAAGGTTTTAAAGTAGGAAGAGTAAATAAAAACTCAGTTTTTTCAAAACTAGGATTAAAAAAAGGTGATATTATAAAAGCTATTAATAATAAAGTTTTAGACTCTTATGCAGATGCATTTGATGTGTATAAAAATATAAATAATACAAAGTATTTAAATATAGAAATTTTAAGAAATAATGAGATAATGGAGTTAAACTATGAGATTGATTAAGTTACTACTAGTAGGAGTTATTTTCACTTTTACTTTAAATGCAAGTGAAAAAATAAATATAAACTTTAAAAATTTAAAGATTATGGATTTAGTAAAAATTACATCTAAAATTATTGATAAGAATATTTTAGTTACAACTCAAATAAAAGGTAATGTTGATTTTATTTCAAATAAACCTTTACAAAAAGACGAATTAGTAAAAATACTTATATATGTACTTGAATCAAAAGGTTATACTCTTGTTCAGAATAATGAAATATTAAGAATCGTAAAATTAAATGAAGGGGCAAAAAAGAATGTCCCTGTATTAAATGGTTCTAAACAAAAAACTCATTATCAGATGGTAACAGAAGTATTTACAGTTTATAATGCAAATGTAGATTATGTAGCTTCAAAAATTAGACATCTTATCTCAAAAAATGCAAAACTTGTAACAAATAAAGAATCAAATTCACTTGTATTAACTGATTTTCTTGATAATATTAAAACTGTTAAAAAAGTAGTATCTATTATGACAAATGGAGCAAAAAAAGATACTAAAATAGTTGAGCTTAAAAATATTCAAGCAATAGAAGCAAAGAAAAATCTTGATGCAATTGCCAAGTCAAAATTTGATAGTAAAATTCAAACACAAAAAGTAGATATTATTGCGAATAAAGATAATAACTCTTTAATTTTAATAGGTCATAAACAAAATATAAACTACTTAGCAAAATATGTAAAAAGTGTAGATGAAAATGACTCATTAGTAAAAAGAGTGGTTGAAGTTATACCTTTAAAAAATGTTGAAGCAAAAAATGTAATCAAAATCATTGATGGAGTAATAGGAAAGAAAAAATATATAGATCAAAATGATAAACCACTTTCTTCAATAGATGAAGAATCAAATGCAATAGTTTTAATGGGACCATCGACTGAAATAGTTTATATAAAAGAGCTTTTAAAAGAGTTGGATAAAGAAAAAGCACAGGTTTATGTACAAGCTAGAATTATTGAATTAAATGAAAAACTTGTTGATGAGGTGGGTATAAAATATGGAATTTTTGGAGGGAAGTCAGGAAGTAAAGGACTTGGAACTTTTTCTTCTTCTTTAAATGGAGGAAAAGCAACAATTTCTTTCCCTGATAAATTAAGCTTAAATATTCCAAATATTTCATCTGGCCTTGCATTAGGTGCATCGATTTCACTATTAGATGAAAATAACGCTGCGGATATTGTATCTGAACCATCAATTTTAGCTGTAAATAATAAAGAAAGTTCTATTTATGTTGGGGAAACTATTTCAATAAAAACTTCATCAAGTTTTTCAGATAGTGGAAATGAAAATGCAAATTTTAAAAGAGAAGATGTTGGTTTAACACTAAAAGTAAAACCAAGAATTTCCAATGGAAATAAAGTTACATTAGAAATAAATACAATTTTAGAAGATGTTAAAGCTACTTCTGTAAGTGTAGGTTCAAATCCTGATACTACAAAAAAAGAAGTAAAAACCACAGCAATTGTAAATAATGGCGAGTCTGTAATAATTGGTGGTTTAATTGAAGATAAAGATGAAAAAACTGATAACGATATTCCTGGTTTATCGAAGATACCTTTAATTGGTAGTTTATTTGAACATGATAGTTCTTCAATTAGAAAAAAAAGTTTAGTTATTATAGTTACTCCTTATATAATTCCAAAATCTAAAGATTTATCTTATATTAGAAGTCAGTTATCTGAATTAAAGTTATTAGAAGATAAATATCTAAAAGAATCACTTATAAGATTAAAAGAAAAACAGATTGAAAAAGTTCAAAGAGAAAAAGAATACAACCAAAAATTAAAAGAACTAGAAAGAAAATATAGCTCTCTTAAAAGTAGCACTTCTTCAGAAAAAGAAGAGATAGATAATAGAACAGCCCATGAAAAAAGAGTAGCTGAGATTTTAGGAAATTAGTATGAATATAAATGAAGTACACAATTTAAGTCTTATCCCTTTTGAGGTAGATAATTATTCAACTGCTTTAAAGAACTATGTTCTTTTTACACAAATAGATGAAAAAATAGTAATTGCCATTTCAAAAGAACATATAAGTTTATCTTTAGATTATCTATCAAAACTTGATTATGAATATGAGATAGTTTTTTTAGATGAAATATCTTATGAAAAGCTTTATAATAAGTTTTTAGAAATAAAAACAGATAGTGAAATGAGTGCAATTCAGCAAGAGCAAGAAGGTGCAACTTTAGAAGACGAAGACTTTTCTATGAGTGACTTTTTAAAAGTGGGTAGCGATATCTTAACTTCTGAAGAATCAGCTCCTATTATCAAGTTTGTAAATTCACTCTTTTATCAAGCTATAAAGAAAAAATCCTCAGATATTCATATTGAAATGCATGAGTTTAAAGCTGAGGTTAGATATAGAGTTGATGGTGTTTTAGTTAAGCATATAGAACTTGATAAAAATATTATGTCTTTAGTAATTTCAAGAATAAAAGTTATTTCAAACCTTGATATTAGTGAAAAAAGAATTCCTCAAGATGGTCGAACACAAATTAAAATAGCAGGTAAAACTTTAGATATTAGGGTTTCTATTTTACCAACTTTTTATGGTGAAAGAGTTGTTATGAGAATACTTATGCAAAGTGAAGATATTTTAAGTGTTGAGCAATTAGGTTTTCCTTCATATATCACTTCAAAACTTGAAGATGTTCTTCAAAACTCTTATGGAATGGTATTAGTCACAGGACCAACGGGTAGTGGTAAATCAACAACTTTACATTCACTTTTACATCAAGTTGTAAGTGATGAAAAAAATATTATTACAGTTGAAGACCCAGTTGAGTATAAATCAAATGAGTTTTCACAAATACAAGTAAATACAAAAGTAGGACTTACTTTTGCATCAGGTCTTAGATCTATTTTAAGGCAGGATCCTGATATTATTATGGTGGGTGAGATTAGAGATAGTGAAACTGCTTCAATTGCTGTTCAATCAGCTCTTACAGGTCACTTACTTTTCTCAACTTTGCATACAAATAGAGCACCTGCTGCAATAACAAGACTTATTGATATGGGTGTTGAAAAATTTCTAATTTCATCTTCTCTACTTGCTGTACTTGCTCAAAGATTAGTTAGAAAGCTTTGTGATGAATGTAAAGAAGAAGATATCTCAGAAGGTTCTCATAAAGTATTTAGTTTAGATAATAATACTAAAATCTATAAGGCAAATGGTTGTAAATCTTGTAATTTTACAGGTTATAGTGGAAGGATTGCCATTGGAGAACTTTTTGTAATTGATGAAGATATAAAAGAGTATTTAAAAGGTGATGTTGATGATACTACGCTTATGAAAAAAGCTGTTGCAAATGGTATGATTTCATTAGATAAACAACTAAAACTTATGCTAGAAGCAGGGGATACCTCTGTAGATGAAGCTATAAGAATAGGTATTAAGTAATATGAAAAAGTCCTTTTCATTAATGGAAGTTATTATTGCTATTATGATGCTTAGTGTTATTATGGTTGCATTACTTCAAATAAAAAGTGACAATATATATATTATTCAAAAGTCAAAAGAAAGCATACAGTATAAAGATTATATATCATTAGCTTTTAATCTTGATGAGGTAAATAGTAGAAATGAAAATGTCTTTTTAAGTAGAAAGTTTGATTTTGAAGATGACAATTTAAGAAAAGAGTTAAAAACAATAAAAGTTAAAATAAAAGATGAACAATTAGACTCAAAAGTTGTAAAAAATGATGATTATGATTTTACGATAGTTACCTATGAAACTTTATATAGTATTGATAAAAATATTAAAAAGAATATTTATAGTTTTAAAATAGAGTTATAATGAAGGATAAAAAAAACTTGTATAGAGCTAAAAGAGCATTTACTTTACTTGAAGTTATTATATCTATTACACTTTTTATGGTGTTAATTATTTTTGTATATAAAACTTTAGATCAAACTAAACATTCAAATATAATATTTGAAAAGCAAACGAAAAATATAATACAAAGCAATAAACTTTATGATATATTTTTTGAAGATATTATTGAATCTACAAGTACTATAATTATTTCTTATGATAAAGATAAAAATGCAAGAGTGAAGTTTACTTCAAATAATACTTTTCATAATCCATATTATTCACATATAACTTATTTAATATCATCAAATAATAAGTTAGTAAGAATTGAAAGTAAAGATGAATTTAAATTTGCTGATACTTCTTATGAGTTTTATGATAATTCTTATATTGATATATTACTTGAAGATATTGAGTATTTTGATATAAAAAAAGATAAAGCACAATATGTTTTTGCTATAAAACAAAAAGATAAAAAAAGAGTATTGTATAGTACTTATTTAATTAAATAGGAGATGTTTTGAAGTTTTTATTTATATGTATATTTTTTAGTTCTTTGCTTTTTTCACAAGAAGAGAGCTTATCAGATAATAGAGTTGTTAAAACCTCAGAATTAGAATTGTTCTTATTTAAAGTAGGATTTGAATCTTTATTAAAAGATGTAGATTCAACGAAAAGCAAAGCTACTAATAATCAAAATGATATTAAAGATTTAAAAGATAAAGTTAAAATCATAATGGATGAAGTTTATAAAGATAAAAGGGTATTGTTAGATTCTAATGCTACAAGTTCAAATAAAGAAATACAAGCATTAAAACTTCAACTAGAAATTTTACAAGAAGAAGTAAACAAGCTAAAAAACAAAAAAATAGTACAAAGAAACAAAAAAGAAAATACTTTTTCTTCAGCAGTCGTTAATACAAATATTCTACAAGTAAGAGAAAAAGCTGTTGTTGAGTCTGATATAATTTATAATATAAAAAAAGGTACAGAAGTTAAACTATTAGAGTGTGATAACTTTGATTGGTGTAAAATACAAATAAAAAATAAAGAAGGTTTTGTTCCTAAGTATTTGTTGAAGTTCTTATGATTCAACAAAACCCATTAGTTTATCCATAATTAAAAGATTTGACATTGTATTTTTAGAGTTTTTTGAAGTTAAAATTCTATTACAATCACTACATAAAGTAATTATGTTTTCGATATTATATCCAGCACCCTCTTCAATATCTTTTACAAAAATACTTACAGAGTCTTTTAGTTGAGTTGTTTTAGCACATCTATTACATTTATGATTATCTCTTGCCCATGCTAACTCTTTTCTTTGAGGCCAATCAGAAGGAGTTTTATGATTATGTGTAGATTTTTCATCATATCCTGTCCATAGTTTATCTTTACTAACACTACCTTGTGTTTGTTTCTCATATTCATAATTAAAATATTGGGATACTATATCTTCAACTATTAAAGTTTCTCTTATTCTTATATCTTTTTCTTCTTTTGTTCTTTCAACAATAGAATAGTCAATAGGAATTTTTGGATGTTCTTGTTTCATATAATTTTTAACAAGATCTAAAAATGGTTCAATACTACCACTTTTATATGCAAAGGCAAAAACTTTTTCTCTATAGATATAAAGAGGAATAATTGACGCAGTCAATAATGAAGCAAGAATTATAAACTTTACATCTAATACCATAAGTTTTGCCTTTTAATTAAATTATTTCTGGATTAACTTGATGTTTTTCAAGTGTTTGCTTAACTTCATCATGTTTACCATTTGCTAGTTTTTGAAGTTCATTTATATGAAGAACAGGAATAGCTACTTCTCTTCCACACATTTTTTCTAGTTCTTTTCTATTATAATCAAAAATATAAAAGTCTTCATCACAATCAACTATTAGTAAATCAGCACCTGCATCAAAAGCTTCTAATAATATAGTATATGCACAAAATAGTGTAATTTTACTATTTTTATTAAATGTATTTTTTGATAAGTCAAGTTTTTGAGATTCTAGTTTTATTTTCTTTGACTTTAAACTATTAATTAATTTAGTGTATTTTTCTTGAGAATTAGAAGAATAATAAGCTATTGCAAAATCATTAAAGTCATGTTTTACTTCATATTCATTTTCAAATTCACCAAAGTCTAAAACTAATGTTTTATTTAATCTAAAGTTTTGTTTTTCTATTTCTTCATATAACTCTAATGCTTTCTGTAATTTTATGATTCTTTCTTCATAAGATGTATCAAAGTCTAAAATTACATTTTTTGAGCTATTATAGTAACTAGCTGAAACTTCATATTCATTTATTATTTTAAGTATAGTATTTTTATCTTCATCATTTAATCTTTCCATAATCATTGATGTTAAAATAAGTAGAGAATCACCAATATATAATTTATCAAGATTTAGTGTGTTTGAAGCATAAAAGTAAGGTTTTAATTGTTCATAGATAGTTTTATCATTTTCTGAAACAAAATCATTTAGCAGTTGTAATCTTTCTTTGAAATCATCATCATTAATAAGTAAATCATCACAAGCTCTTCTTATTGAGATTGGTTCAATTTTTATGTCAGTTCCAAACTCTTCTTTTAATTTTTTTAATTCAATTCCTGCTTTTACATATACACCATTTACTACTAAATCAAAATTTTCACAGTCAATAAAACCAAGTTTTTGTTCTTTATTGATATTTCTTAAAATATCAAGTAAAGTTTTTTCTTCTTTAGTTTTTATAAAATGTTTTGTATAGTATGGTAAATAATCAGAATTTTTGTCAAATTTAAATAAAGATATTTCTAGTTTCATAGTAGTATTATCACCTTTTTTGTAGTTGAATAAATTTTATGGAATTTTAACTTAAAGAAATGATAAGAGTGTGGTTTTTTCTCTTATCATTTAAAAAGTGTCCTATTCTGTAAACCTTTTTACATCAGCACCTATTGAAGTTAGTTTTCCCTCAAGGTTTTGATATCCTCTATCAAGGTGATAGATTCTATGAATATTTGTTTCACCTTTTGCTACAAGTGCAGCTAAAACTAATGCAGATGAAGCTCTTAAATCTGTTGCCATTACATCCGTACCATTTAAAGTATGAGCTTGGCCATTTATAGTTGCTATATTTCCATTTAAATGAATATCTGCACCAAGTCTTAAAAGTTCACTTACATGCATAAATCTATTTTCAAAAAGTCTTTCATCAATTGTGCTAGTACCATTTGCTTGAGTAGCTAATGCCATAAATTGTGCTTGCATATCTGTTGGAAAACCTGGATATTCACTTGTAATAATATTTACAGGTTTAATTTCATCTGTAGGAAGTATTGTAACACTGTTTTCATCTATAATTATTTCAAAATTCATTTCTTCTAGTTTTGAGATAATAGCTTCAAGATGTAAAGGAATTACTTTATTTATTTTAAGTTTTTTATTTGTTATTGCAGCAGCACACATATATGTACCAGCTTCAATTCTATCAGGAATAATATCAAAGTCTTTAAATTCTAATAGTTCTTTATTTGAACCTTCAATGATAAGTTTAGAAGTACCTAAACCTTCAATTTTTACACCTGCGTTCATTAATATTTCACATAGTTGTTCAATTTCAGGCTCTTTTGCTGCATTTATTATAGTAGTTGTTCCTTGTGCAAGTGCTGCTGCCATTAAAATATTTTCAGTCCCACCAACTGTAACTTTGTCAAATACAATTTTAGAACCTTTTAGTCCTTGTGGTGCAGTTGCTTGAATATATCCATGTTTAATATCTATTTTGGCACCCATTTGTTCTAATGCTTTTAAATGTAAATCAACAGGTCTTTGCCCAATTGCACATCCTCCAGGAAGAGAAACTTCACAATGACCAAATCTAGCAAGTAAAGGACCCAAAACTAAGATTGAAGCTCTCATAGTTTTTACAATATCATAAGTTGCTGTTGTTTTATCTATTTCATAAGTGTTTATTTTAACAATGTCATTTTCTTTTTGGAAACTACCACCAAGCATATCTATTAGTTTTAAAAAAGTATTTATATCTACAACATTTGGCATATTTCCAATTTTAATTTCATTTTTAGCAAGTATTGTTGCTGCTATTAGTGGAAGTGCTGCATTTTTTGCACCTGAGATTTCTACTTCACCTGAAATCTCTTTATTTCCTATTATTTTTAAGTATTCCATGTCTTTCCTACAATTATATATCTAAACAAAGCTGATATATTATCTAAAAAAGCCTTTAAAAATTAACACTAATAATCTTTTTTTAATATGATAAGCAATACAATTGCGATTTTAAAAGGTAATAAATGGAAAATAGTGTTAAATTAGGTGTTAAATATATGTTATTTGCTTCTGTAATGTTTGCATTTATGGGGGCAACTGCAAAAGAACTTAGTGATTCAATGAGTTCGATTGAAGTAGTTTTTTTTAGAAATGTTTTTGGTGTTGTATTGATTTTATTATCAATATACAAAAGTCCACTAAACCAAATTGGTGGAAAGATGTGGCTTTTAATATTTAGAGGTACAGCAGGATTTATAGCATTACTTTTCTTTTTTTATAACATAGCAAATATTCCTTTGGGTGAAGCTATGACATTTTCAAAAACTTCTGCAATATTTACAGCTATATTTGCTTATGTTTTTGTAAAAGAAAAATTAGGAATTAAAGGTTGGTTTGGGGTATTTATAGGTTTTATAGGTATTTTATTTATAACAAAGTTTGATGGTTCG
This sequence comes from Arcobacter sp. YIC-80, assembly GCF_044841725.1. Lineage (NCBI taxonomy): Bacteria > Pseudomonadati > Campylobacterota > Epsilonproteobacteria > Campylobacterales > Arcobacteraceae > Arcobacter > Arcobacter sp. YIC-80. The sequence continues at coordinate 22,017 of NZ_JBJBSI010000016.1, forward strand.
TCTTTAGATAAAACGGATTATCTTGGGATACTTTGTGGTGTGGGAGCAGGGCTTGCATATACTTCTATTAGAGAACTTAGGAAGTATTATGATAATAGAGCTATTGTGTTGTCATTTATGGCTATTGGAACAATTGGTCCTTTGATTCTTTTAATAATTGGAGAGTTTTATACAAATGAGAATTTAGATTTCTTATTTGCTCCTTTTGTTATGCCAAAGGGTATTGATTGGTTATTTATTATTTTATTGGGAATTTTCGCTACATTCGCTCAAGTTTTTATGACAAAAGCTTACTCATGCGCAAAAGCAGGTATTATAGGTACTATTGGTTATAGCAATATTGCTTTTTCTATCTTACTAGGACTATTTTTAGGAGATAGTCTACCTGATATTTGGATTACTTTTGGTATACTTTTGATTGTAATAAGTGGTGTATTAGTTTCCATGAAAAAGGATTAGATTATGGATGTGTTTTTATTATATATTGAGATTTTTTTACTTATATTTTTTATTATCATAACAGCTTGGTATGTTCATGATAAATATGTGCAAAGAGATCATCAACTATTGGTTAACTACCCAATAATAGGTAGGTTAAGATATGTTTTAGAGGAAGCGAGAGAACCTTTTAGACAATATTTTGGAGATGAGAAGTTTTACGAATCAAAAGATAAACTTGATTGGGTTTATAAAGCTGCAAATGACAAGCCAAATTATGCTGCATTTTCACCAGCTCAACCTCTTCCTAAGCCAAAGTTTATGATTAGACATGCAAATATTGTTTTAAATGAAGATGAAGTTGATAATGATTTTGAAGTAACTTTTGGGGAAGGAAGAAAGTATCCTTATACTGCAAAGACAATTATTGCTAGAAGTGCTATGAGTGATGGTTCTATTTCTCCTGAGGGTACAAGAGCTTTTGTAAGAGGTGCTCAAATGGGAGGTTTCCCTATAAACTCAGGAGAGGGTGGTGTGACATCAAACTTTTTTGTAACTCATAAAACATATAAAGAAGATTATATGAAAATTGTACATGGTACAATTATTTCTAAAAAAATAAAAGATGTTGTAAATTTCTTCTTTAATGGTGCAATGGCAGCAGATGTTTATAGAAAACTTATATTTAAAAAAGATCCAGAAGCAGAAACTTATGTTTTTGATTTAAAGTCACAATTATTTCATAGAGTAAATTGGGATGCGCCTTTAGAAAACTTTCCAACAGAAGTTCCAAGTGATATGCCTGATATTATTTTACAGTTAAGTTCTGGACTTTATGGTGCTAGGGATAAAGATGGTAACTTTGATCCAGAAAGATATCAAAAAACTATGAGATTTTGTAAAATGACTGAAATTAAAATAGCCCAAGGAGCGAAACAAACAGGTGGTAAATTAGCTGCTCACAAAGTAACTCCTGCTATTGCATATTATAGAAACGTAAGACCTCATACTGACGTGTTTTCACCAAATAGATTTCCTTATGCTAATACAATTGAGGAGTTATTTGATTTTATAGGTACACTACAAGAATTATCTGAAAAACCAGTTGGTGTGAAAATTGTTATTTCTGATATTGAAAATATTGAACCTTATGCTAAAGAAATAAAAAGAAGAATAGATGCAGGTGATAGTAGATATCCTGATTTTATTTCTATTGATGGTGGTTCAGGAGGTAGTGCAACTGCTCCTATTGAAATGATGGAAAGAGTTGGTTTAAATATTAGAGATTCTATTTATTTAGCAAACAAAGTATTAGAAAACTTTGGAGTAAGAGATAAGGTAAAATTAGTAGCAAGTGGTAAGGTATTAACTCCTGATGATGTTATTGTGATTATGTCTTTAGGTGCTGATTTTATTCAAATTGCTAGAGGTTTTATGATGAGTGCTGGGTGTATTAGGGCAAGATACTGTTCAGGTACAACAGGACATGATTGTCCAGTGGGACTTGCAACTCAAAATAAACAAAAAAGACAAAAATATTTTGTATATAAACAAGCTAAAAAAGTTAGAAATTACCATAATAATTTACTTAAAAGTGTTAAGGGAATGTTGGCAATTATGGGACTTAAAAATGTAAATCAATTAAATAAACATAGACTTTTATTCTTAGATAAAGATTCAAGAGTTCATGATAATATTGATAATGTATTTAAAAGAAGACTTGATATTGGAAAAGATTTAGAGGACGAATATCATGAATCTAGATAAGGTTATCTCAGGTTTTTTTATAATATTAGCAATGACAATAAATTTTGGTTTTTTTTATGGGGATATGTATACTTTAGAAAGCCATAGTAAATATGAACTTTTTGCTGCTATTATAATTAATTTGATAGCTACAACTTTAAAATTAGGTGATAAAACTCAAATGGGGTCTGTATTATTAGCAACTTCATTAGTTGCTGATATTCAGCTTATAGCTGCTGCAATTATTTGGACTATTGCAGCTTATGCATATACCGTAGATGCAGAAGTTATAGCTACAATAGTGTCTTTATCTGGTGGAGCATTATTGGCAAATTTTGTTTCTGTAACACTTTATGTTGGAGATACACTAAAATCAAAAAGATAATTTAGGAAGAGCTTTGGAAAATAGTTCACTCTTTATCATTCTTCAAAGAATGAGAGTCCCTTTTTTAGTAATTGTTATTACTTATACAATAGCAATTACGGGGCTAGTTTTAATTGAAGGGCTTGATTCAAATGGCAAGCCCTATAATATGAGTATTTTTGATGCTTTTTATTTTGTAACTTATACTGCAACTACAATTGGTTTTGGTGAAACACCTTATGAATTTACATATCCTCAAAGAATGTGGGTTACTTTTTCTATTTATCTTACTGTTTTAGGGTGGTTTTATGGAATAGGGTCTTTAGTTTCACTTCTTCAAGATCAACTTTTTTTACAAGAAATTCAAAAATCAAAATTTAGAAGACAAATAGCAAATTTAAAAGATAAATTTATAATTATTTTAGGTTATAACCAAATTACTAAAGAAATAATAAATAAAGCAATTGAGCAAGGTACTAGAACAGTTGTAATAGAAAAAGATAAAAAGAAAATAAACGATCTTATATTAGAAAGTTTTACTCCTACTGTTCCTGTATTAAATTGTGATAATTATTCTATTAAGGAATTAGAAGCAGCAGGAATAAAAAAATCAAATTGTAAAGCAATAGTATCTTTATTTGAGGAAGATAGTATTAATCTAAGAATTGCTTTAACAGCAAAACTTTTAAATAAACATGTAAAAATTGTAGCAAAATCAACAACTTCTAATCAAACTGAAAACTTGAAAGATTTAGATGTCGAAATAATAGCTAACCCTTTTTCTATTATTTCTTCTGAAATAAATATTGCACTTACAGCCCCTAATATTTTTAGGCTAGAAAAATGGTTATATAGTTTAGACAATTTACATGCAAAACTACCAACTTTTCCTAAAGGTAAATATATTATTTGTGGATATGGAAGACTTGGTAGAAAGATATATGAAAAGTTGAGTAAAAATGACATTCATATTGAATTAGTTGAATTAGATATTAATAAAGCTGAAACTTATACTAATCAAGAAATTTCTCATGTAAATTTTGGAAATGCTGATGATAAACAAATGTTGCTTAATGTTGGAATCAAAGAAGCTTGTGCTATTATTGCTGCAACAAATGATGATACAACAAATCTTTCTATTTTAGCGACTGCAAAAAAATTAAACCCTGAAATTAAAACAATAGTTCGTGAAAATGAAATGGAAGACTTTTCTATTTTTAAAAATGCAAATATTGATCACATCTTCTTACCATCAAAAATTTTAATTAATAAAACAACGAATGCTTTAATAAAACCATTATCAGATAAGTTTATTAGGTTGATGCTAAAAAAAGATGAAAAATGGGCAAGTGAACTTGTAAAAAAGTTAATTACTGTAATAGATGAAGCACCTTTAGTATATGAGATTTCTTTAGATGAATATGAATCTCCGATGATTTATGAACATTTAAAAAGTGGAAAACCTATAAGATTAGAGTTTTTATTTAGATCTTTACATAATAAAGAACAGAGTAATAATGTGGTACCATTACTTCTTAAAAGAAAAGATGAATACACTCTTTTACCTGATTATAGTCTTGATTTAGAACTAGAAGATAAGATACTAATTGCATCTGATAAATATGCAAAAAGTGATATTGAGTATATATGTCAAAATATTTATGAGTTTCATTATGCCTTAACAGGTACAGAAAAAGAAACAATTTTTAAAAGGAATTAAATGAAAATTTTAACTGGACCATGTGTTTTAGAAGATAGAGATACAGTAATGAGAATAGCTGAAAAGCTAAAGCCTTTAAGTGAAGATGAAAGAATAGAGTTTTATTTCAAGGCTTCTTTTGATAAAGCAAATAGAACAAGTTTAGACTCATATAGAGGGCCAGGACTTGAAGAAGGTTTAAAATTATTTCAAGAAATAAAAGAACAGTTTGGATACAAACTAGTAACAGATATACATGAATCATGTCAAGCAAAACCTGCTGGGGAAGTATTAGATATTTTACAAATACCTGCATTTTTATGTAGACAAACAGATTTATTAGTAGAAGCTGCAAAAACAAACTGTAAAATTAATATCAAAAAAGGTCAATTTTTAGCAGCAGGAGCTATGAAACATCCTGTTGAAAAGATTCTTAAGACAAGAGGTGTTGAAGAAGTAAACTATAAAAACTCTAATGAAAATGGTGTATGGCTTTGTGAAAGAGGAAATACATTTGGTTATGGAGCACTAGTAGTTGATATGAAAAATTTAATTGCTATGAGAGAGTATGCTCCAGTTATTTTTGATGCAACACACTCTGCACAAGTACCAAGTACTGGTGGTACAACTGGTGGTAATAGTGCAGTAGTTCCAAGTTTAGCAAAAGCAGCAGCAGCTGTTGGAGTTGATGGATTCTTTTTTGAGACACATACAGATCCAAGTATTGCTTTAAGTGATGGACCTAACATGGTACAAGTAGATGAATTATACAAAGTAATTGATGATATTTTTGCTATTCAAGAAGTATTAGGTTTTAATAAATAAAAATTATATTTTTAGGCTTTAAATAAATTTTAGATATAATCGCAAAATATTATAAGAAATTCGGAGAAATTTTATGAACGTTATTGAAGGAAAATTAAGATTAAAAGGTGATGAAAAAATTGCTATTATTAATGGTAGATTTAATCACATAATTACTGATAGATTAGTTGAAGGTGCAAAAGATGCCTTTTTAAGACATGGTGGAAATGAAGATAATTTAGATTTATTATTAGTTCCAGGTGCATTTGAAATTCCATTTGCCCTAGAAAAAGCTTTAGCTTCTAAAAAATATGATGCTATATGTTGTGTTGGTGCTGTAATTAGAGGTGCTACACCTCATTTTGATTATATTTCAGCAGAAGCAACAAAAGGTATAGCAACAGTAGCTTTAAAATATGGAAAAGCTGTATCTAATGGAGTTTTAACAACTGATACAATTGAGCAAGCAATCGAGAGAGCAGGTTCAAAAGTTGGAAACAAAGGTGCTGAAGCTATGATTACTATCATTGAAATGTTAGACCTTTACTCAGAAATGGAGAAATAATTTGGCTACAAGAACACAAGTAAGAGAGTCTGTTATTGGTCTTTTATACGCTTATGATTTAGGTAATGAAGGTATTGCTAAATTTGTAGATGAAATTTTAGAAGATAAAAAAATTAGAAACAAACAAAAAGAGTTTGCATTAAAACTTTTTAATGGAACTGTTGAAAATCTTGAAAAAATTGATGAAGAAATACAAGGTCATTTAAAACAAGGTGGTATTTCTGATATAGGTTCTGTTGAAAAATCTATTTTAAGACTTGCGATATATGAAATTTTTGATGGATTAGATAAAGCTATTGTAATTAACGAAGCTATAGAATTATCAAAAAAATTGGCAAGTGATGGAGCACCTAAGTTTATAAATGGGCTTTTAGATAAAGTTAAAAAGGTATAGTTCTATGAGTAATTCTATGAAGCTTTGTATATCTTTAGACTTACCTACAGCAAAAGAAAACTTAGAAATAGTAAAACAAATAAAAGATTTTGATGTATGGTTAAAAGTTGGATTTAGGTCATATATAAGAGATGGTAAAGAGTTTTTAGAAGAATTAAAAGCTATTAATCCAAATTTTAAAATATTTTTAGATTTAAAACTTTATGATATCCCAAATACGATGGCTGATGCAGCCCAAGAGATAGCTAATTTTGGTTTAGTTGATATGTTTAATGTTCATGCAAGTGCTGGAAGCAAAGCTATGAGTACTGTAATGCAAAGAATTAAAGATATTCCAAATAAACCTTTAGTTTTAGCTGTAACAGCTTTAACTTCTTTTGATAATGAAGCTTTTAAAACAATATATAATGAAGATATTGATACAAAAGCTATAAAAATGGCAAAAGATACTTATGAATCAGGAGTTGATGGAGTAGTCTGTTCAGCTTTTGAGAGTTTAGATATTAAAGTTAATACTTCTGATAGCTTTATTACTTTATGTCCAGGTATTAGACCTTTTGGAGAAGATGCAGAAGATCAAAAAAGAGTAGCAGATATTCCTTTTTCTAAAGAAAATAATGTAGATTTTATAGTTGTTGGTAGACCAATTTATAAAGCTGATAAACCTAAAGAAGTAGTTGAAAAAATACTTCAAAATATTTAATTTAAAAAAAGCCAAGTTCAAAAGAACTTGGCTTTTTTTATAGCTATTAACTTACAAATATAATAAAAAATACTTTTTCAATCTTTTTACCTTAGTTATATATTGGCTTTTTTGTAAAAATAAATAATTTTTGTAAAAAAATAAATATTTCAAAAATATTAAGTGTTTTTTAAGGAGGATGGGTATATAATTCCCATCCAAATTTGGTACAACGTATCGAATTTAGACGGATAGATGGGTGAGTTGGCTGAAACCACATCCCTGCTAAGGATGCGTACTGGCAACGGTACCGAGGGTTCGAATCCCTCTCTGTCCGCCATTGAAGTGAGGGTCTATAGCTCAGCTGGTTAGAGCACTCGGCTCATAACCGAGTGGTCGAAGGTTCGAGTCCTTCTAGACCCACCACTTACAATGCGGGAGTAGCTCAGTTGGCTAGAGCCTCTGCCTTCCAAGCAGATTGTCGCGAGTTCGAGTCTCGTCTCCCGCTCCACTATAAATAGTTTGGTAATACTATTTATTTTTATTTTATTTACCATAAGAGCGGGAGTAGCTCAGTTGGCTAGAGCCTCTGCCTTCCAAGCAGATTGTCGCGAGTTCGAGTCTCGTCTCCCGCTCCACTTTTTATTAACGCGGAATAGAGCAGCTAGGTAGCTCGTCGGGCTCATAACCCGAAGGTCACAGGTTCAAATCCTGTTTCCGCAACCAATTAGTCAGTGTCAAGGTAGCTCAGCTGGCTAGAGCGCTGGTCTCATAAGCCGGAGGTCGAGAGTTCAAGTCTCTCTCTTGACACCATTATTCACAAAGTGAATAATACTTAATATTTTTGGAAGCTGGTGTAGCTCAGTTGGCTAGAGCAGCTGATTTGTAATCAGCAGGTCGGGGGTTCAAGTCCCTTCACCAGCTCCACTTTATTTTAACTATACAATTTTTTTGAACTCATAATGGGGTATCGCCAAGCGGTAAGGCACTGGTTTTTGGTACCAGCATTCGCAGGTTCGAATCCTGCTATCCCATCCACTTTATATTTTATAACATATAGTATTTCTTCCATTACTTTTTGCTTTATATAAAGCTTCATCAGCATTTTTTACAATATCTTTTATATCTAAACCTTTTTTATAAGTGCTAATACCAAAACTTGCAGTACAGTTATTTATAGTTGAGAAACTAGTTTTCTCAATTTTATTTTTAATCTTTTGGGATACAATATTTGCTTCTTCTAAATTCGTTTTAGGGCATATTATTATAAATTCTTCTCCTCCCCATCTTCCAACAGTATCAGTTTGTCTTATATTATCTTTTAGAATTTGAGCAAACTCTTTTAGGATTGTATCTCCTACTTGATGACCATAAGTATCATTTATTTTTTTAAAGAAATCTATATCTATTAAAATCAGACTAAAATCTTCATTATATCTTTTTGTATATTTTAATTGTCTCTGTAGAGTATCGTCTATTTTTGTTCTATTGTATAAACTTGTTAATTTATCTGTTATAGAAAGTTCTTCAAGCCTTTTATTTAAGACTTTAAGTTCTTCTGATTTTTCATTTGTGATTTTTAGAAGTTTATTTTTTTCATTTAATAAAGACTGTGCTTTTATTTTATCATTTAAAGCATTTATTTTTTCGTTTTCAATTTTTTTATATTTATAAGATATTAAATAAGAAAGTGTTAATGCTTCTATTATAATACCTATTCCTATACTATGTGAAGATATGTAGTTAAATTCAACCATTCCTATATAAAATAAGATGCCATATAAAGTAAATGCAATATAAAAGATATGTGCTATTAAAAATATTTTTATAACTTGATTACCTTTTTTATAAATACTTATACTTATTAATAAAAATACAACTAATGAATAATTTAAGGTAATACTTAATAAGACTAATGAATGATTATAATTAATTAGTCCATATAGAAAATTTAAAGATAGTAATGTAATTACACTATTTAAAAATAAATGTTCTTTTTTATACTTATATTTTGTTTCGAAAACTGATTGTATAAATAAAGTTAAGAAAATAGGTATTAACATTAAAGCAAAATTGAATTTAGTAGCAATTTCTCCATATACATTAAAATAGTGAGCTAAAGAGCCATACATATAAAAAATCCAGATAGTGGCACTAAATAGATATAATGAATAGAATAAATACTCTTTATATTTAGTTGAAATATAGAATAAAAAATTATACCATGCTAAAGCAAGCAATAAACCAAAGAAAAATAAACCATCAGCTTTTTCATAAATTAAGTATTTTATAGATTCTATATTGTCAAAAATTGAAAAGTTATAAAAGTGATAAGCACTTGATTCTTGATTAATATAAAGTGTTTTTATTTCTTTTGGATTAATTGATATGGGATAAATTGCATTTGATCCTTTAAGTAATGTTGAGTTTTTTGGATTTTGTATATTAAGTTCTTCTTTTTTTAGAAGTTCTCCTTCTTTATTTTTCTCAAAATATAATATTTTATTGAGAGTAAATGCCATACTTTGATGAAGAGATAATTGCATTTTATCTTTCGTATTATTTCTTAATACTATTTTTATCCATGTATTTTTTACAGTTCTACCAAGTGAAGCTTTATTTTTTCCTTTTTTAAACTTTACTTCGTGAATATTATTAATATCTATATTATTTGAGTCATTTATATAATATAAAATTTCAAAATTACTTAATTTTACTTTTTTATCATTTATTTGAATTATATTAGAAGCATTTATGTTTAAAAAAAGTAAAACAAGCATGATTAATAACTTCATTTTATTTTTCCTTATTTAAAGTTTATATTAAAAGTTACATATTACATAAAATATTATTAAAACTTTGTATATAATTATAAAATTATATATATAACAGAC
>NZ_JBJBSI010000002.1:0-311440 GCF_044841725.1 Arcobacter sp. YIC-80
ATTACTTCTTATTAACCTTCGTTTTTAAAGATCTTAATCTCTTTAGAACTTTTTGTCGTTCCTCTGAAATTGGACGGGAATTATAGACAAATTTCTCCCCTTTGTCAAGAAGTTTTCCTAAATATTAGCTTAAATTGCTCAATTTGTAATCTTTTTGTCTTTTTTTCTGCTTTTTACTATGCTTTTATTGGGTTTCTGTTTCTCTTATCTTTATATATGATGTCTTATTTTGTATTTCTATTTTTCTCTTATTCATATTTTGATCAATTAATACTAATGTGCAATTATCTATTAGTTTATTTTCTCTTTTATATAATAAGTAAACAATATTAATTTTATAGATTAAAGGAATTTCATTATATTTAATAAGATAGTATTTTCATTTATTAAATATAATATCAAGTTTTTATATTTATATGATTTCTATCTTAGTAACTATTTAGTTTTTTTAGGTCTTTTGATTTATATTAGTATTTAGTGGAGATAATTTTTTGGCAAAAAAAAAGCTTTTAGCTAGAAGAACTTAAGTTCTTTTAGATAAAAGCTTATTTTAAATGGTACCCCCTAGACGATTCGAACGTCTGACCTACGCCTTAGAAGGGCGTTGCTCTATCCAGCTGAGCTAAGGAGGCAATAATATAAAGATAAAAAGCCTTAAATAAAAAGTTAAAAAACAATTTATTTAAGGCTTTTATGGAGCGGGAGACGAGACTCGAACTCGCGACAATCTGCTTGGAAGGCAGAGGCTCTAGCCAACTGAGCTACTCCCGCAATAAAATAAAAAGTGGTGCGGATGAGAGGACTCGAACCTCCACACCGTGAGGCACCAGATCCTAAGTCTGGCGTGTCTACCAATTTCACCACATCCGCAATGTTTTTTCACAAAAAAACTAAAAATAGTTTACCTTTGTAAACTAGTGGTACCCCCTAGACGATTCGAACGTCTGACCTACGCCTTAGAAGGGCGTTGCTCTATCCAGCTGAGCTAAGGAGGCAATAATATAAAAATGGGGTAAGTAATGGGATTCGAACCCACGACCCTCTGAACCACAACCAGATGCTCTAACCAACTGAGCTATACCTACCACATGAATTTTAAAATGGTCGGGGCGAGAGGATTCGAACCTCCGGCCCCCTGGTCCCAAACCAGGTGCGCTAACCAGACTGCGCTACGCCCCGACACTTAACTCTTTTTAAGATGTTTCTCTCAAAAAGTGGACGGAATTATAATATATTTTTTTTACTTTGTCAAGTGTTTTTAGAAGAAAAATGAAAAATTTTCATTTTTTCTTCTTAAAAGCCCTAAAACTGGATTAATCCGTCTATTGGAGAACTTGCTGTTGCATAAGGTTTTTTAGGAATTCTTCCTGCTTTATAAGATAATCTACCTGCAATTGTAGCATATTTAAATGCTTCTGCCATTGCCATTGGGTTTTGTGCTTGAGCTATTGCTGTATTTGCTAAAATTCCATCTGCTCCTAATTCCATTGCATAAGAAGCATCACTTGCACAACCAAGTCCTGCATCTACTAATACTGGAACTTTTACTGCATCTTTAATAAATGCAATGTTGTATGGGTTTTGAATTCCTAGTCCTGAACCAATAGGTGCAGCTAATGGCATAATTGCATCAGCCCCTGCTGATTCTAATTGTTTTGCAACAATTGGATCATCAGAAGTATAAGCCATAATTGTAAAACCTTCTTTTTTCAATACTTCACAAGCTTTAATAGTTTCTATTACATCTGGATAAAGTGTTTTTGCTGCATCACCAATAACTTCTAATTTAATAATATCAATTCCTGTTGCTTCTCTCATTAATCTAAAAGTAGTGATTGCTTCTTCTGCTGTAAAACATCCAGCTGAGTTAGGAAGTAGTTTTACATTCGTGTCTTTAAAGTAATCTAATAAATTTTCTTCATTTGGATTTGTAATATTTACTCTTCTAATTGCAACTGTAATTAATTCACTTCCTGATGCTAATGTAGCATCTTTTGTTGTTTGAAAAGAATCATACTTACCTGAACCAACAATTAGTCTACTATTAAATTCATATTCACCAACTTTTAAAATATCATTGTTCATATAGTTTTCCTTTTATAATGCATTATATAGTGTGATTATTTAACAACAATCACTTATAAATTTTGTATATTTTTTGCTTGAATTCGTTATATCTATTTGGATAATTTCCGGGACATCATAGCTATGTAATTCTTTAATTTTGCTTTTAACTTTTTCAAAATTTTCTTTTCTTGTTTTTATATTAAGTATTGTTTCAAAATCACAACATAACTCATCTTCCCACGCATATACTGATTCTACTTCATGTAATTGTACACAAGCAGCAAGCTTTTCTTGAACTAGAACTTTTGCTAAATTTTTTGCTTCAACTTGTGAAGCACATGTTGTTTGAATAATTACTGCATTCATAATTTTTTTACCTCTTCAATTAAATCTGATGGGATTAAAGAGTAATCATTTTTTTTATAAGCTTTTGCTGCAAATGTATGTGCCAAACTTGCACTTATTGTAGATTCTATACTCTTATACCCTTGTGCTAATAGGGATGCTATTAATCCACTTAATACATCTCCACTGCCACCTTTACTCAAAACAGAACTTCCGTATGGATTAACAAAGATTTCTTTATTCTTTGAGATTAACACATTTGCACCTTTAAGTAATAAAGTAATATTTGGATACTTTTTGCTAAATAACTCTACATAAAAAAATCTATTCTCTTGTAATTCAATAATTGAAATATCAGCAATTTTACATAATTTTAATAATGCACAAAACTCTTTTGGATGAGGAGTTAATACTATATCTTTATCCAATATATCTAAAATAATTTCTTCATAGAATAAATCAGCATCGATTATCATAGGAAGGTCATTATTTAAAATTTCTTTAATTTCTTTTTTATCATACTTACCAAGTCCCATACCAATTGCTATTGCTGTACAGTTTTGACTTAGAAAGTGTGTTTGCATTATATGATAAGGTAAATCTAACTCTTCATGACATACAACACTTACTAATCCAGCACCAAAACCAAAAGCTGCTTTTGCTGCTATTACTCCTGCACCTTTTTTACAACCTGCAATTACATTTAAATGACCATAAGTACCTTTATGAGAATTTTGTTTTTTAGATCTTTTTGGAAGTATCATATCCTCTTTTTCTAAAAGATACTTATTGCTATTACCTTCATATACTTCTCTTTGTACTCCCAAATTAGCTACTTTAATATCACCTACAAACTCTTTTGCTGAATCTGTATATAAAGATGTTTTTAAAGCTCCCATTGTAATAGTAATGTCTGCTTCATAAGCAACATCTATTATTTGTCCTTTATTATTTATCCCACTAGGAATATCACAAGCAATTTTAAAAGCATTAATGTCATTTAATTTATTTATTAAACTTATTGCATCATTTTTTAAAGGTTTATTTAATCCACTACCAAAGATACAATCAACAATAATATCAGCTTCATATAAAGTTTCTATGATATTTATATTTAAAGCTTTTGCTCTTTGGAACTGAAGTTTTGCCATTGGAGATTTTAGGTCAGTATAAAAATATAAAGAAACTTCATAAGCTTTATATAGAAGTCTTGCTAAGGCCATTCCATCTGCACCATTGTTTCCTGAACCACAAACAATCAAAATAGATTTTTTATCTTTATGATTTTTTTGAATATATGAAGCCATTGAAGAAGCTGCATGCTCCATCAAGATATCTTCTGTTAATGCAAACTTTTCATAACATCTTTTATCTAAAGAGTTTACCTCATCAAATATTCTCTTCATAGTTATTCCTTATTTTTTAAACTTCCAATCATTTGCTTGTAATACTACTTTTACTTTCTCTTTTACATCACCTTGTAATTCTATCCATTCTTCTTTTATAGCTCCACCACAAGCAAGCTTTTTCTTTAAAAGTTTAAGAACTTCTTTTTTCTCTTTTTCATCTAAATAAAATCTTCCTACTAATGTTACAGGTTTACCTTTTCTTTTTTCATAAGTAAATACTAACTGATGTTGATTTTTTGGAATAATTTCATTATTTGATTTCTTTTTATTTTTCTTATCATTTTTAGAAGTATCAAAACTATCACCTTCTAATTTTGCACCCATTTCAAAAATCATTTTACATTCCTTTTAATCTAGTTTGCACATCTATTTTATTTACATCTGTGAAATCATTTTGTTTATATTGTTCAACAGCAACTCTTCCAATCATAGCTGCATTATCAGAACAGTATTTCAGTTCACTTAAATGTAAATTTGTTTTATGCTTTTTACATAGTTCTTCTATTTGAGTTCTTAAATGTATATTTGCACTAGCTCCACCTACTATTGAAAAATCTTTTGGAACTATTTTTTTAAATTGTTTCTTTAGTTTTTGCATTATATGAGCAACTGCTGTTTTTTGAAAAGAGGCACACACATCATATTTGTCTTGTTCAGTTATACCATCTTCTTGGTTTTCTAACTTTTCTATTTGCATTCTTACTGCATTTTTCAAACCACTATAACTAAACTGTATATTTGGACTTTGTCTTAATGGTACTGGAAAATCAAATCTATTTTCATCACCTTTTAGTCCATACTCTTGAACTATAGGTCCACCAGGATAGCCCAAGCCCATCATCTTTGCTACTTTATCAAAGCTCTCACCAAAACTATCATCAATTGTTGAAGCAATGATATTCATATCACTTAAAGATTTTGCTTCTATTATTTGAGTATGTCCTCCTGATACTAAAAGTATAGTCATAGGAAGAACTTCTTTTTTTTCTATAAATAGTGAATATATATGACCCTTTAGATGGTTTACTGCAATTAAAGGAAGATTTAAACTAATACTTAAAGCTTTGGCCATAGTAACTCCCTCCATAAGTGTTACAGATAAACCAGGAGCATTTGTAACTGCAATTGCTTTTAGTAAAGGAAAAAACTCTTTACACTCTTCTAATATTTTTGGTAGAGCTTCCACATGAAGTCTTGCTGCAAGTTCAGGAACTACTCCTCCATACATGCTATGTTGTAATTCTTGGGATATTTTTTTGTGATAAACTAATTCTAGGCTATTTATATCTGTAATGGCAATTGAGCTGTCATCACAACTTGATTCTATACTTAAGATTAACTCTTTTGACATTTACAAGTAACCCTTTTCATTTTTATCTTTTGTTAACCAATCAAGTGCAAAATCATGACTACCAAATCCCGATTCGGCATTTATATGTCCTGCATTTTGCATAATGTTAATTTCTACATTTAAATCTTCTTTTAAAAGCATTGCTTCTTCTTCTGTCATATAAGGATCATTTGTTGAGGCTAACATAATAACTTCTTTTGCTTTTAAATCTTTTGGCGGTGTATATGGATAAAATGTTTTTGCTGCTTCAACTACTCTTGTTCTTGAAACAGGCGCAACTAACATTAGTTTTTCTAAACTAATATCTAATTCATCACAAGTTTGAAACCATAATACATTTGCTAAAGAATGACATATAATAGTATCTGGTTTAAAATGTTCAATCTCTTTTTTTAAAAACTCTTTCCATTCTTTTAATTGAGGATTATCTCTTTTAGGAAAAGAAGGAAATGATACTGTGTAATTTTGTTTTATTAAATCTCCTGCTAATACAGCCTGCCAATGGGGATAATCACTACCTCCTAAACCATGTAATATTAAAATTTTCTGCATTCATTCTCCTATTTAAATACTTCTAACACATCTAACATATTTCTTTTTATGTCTACTGTCATAATATGGTGTACCACTTATAAAATGCATATAATCAGCATAAAACCATAAAGTTCGCCAATGAGCTTTAAAAGCCCAGTAACCATCTGGTACATTATATTTAAAAGCATAATTTATATAGTTTTTATGATTTTTTTTATTTACTATAGTTTTAAATTCATCTATAGTTGGAATTCGCCAGTTTGAATATCCTGCAAAAACTAATTTTTCACAATATTCAATTGCTTTTTCATGCTCTTTTTTTATTTTAAGAACATCAATAGTATCTATCCACATTAAATTGGTATTTGTATCAATTACCACCTTTAAACTATTTTTTCTGAAAGTTTGAGCTTGTAATAACGTACAAATTAAAACCATAAAAACTATGTATTTCATAACTTATCCTTTTAAGTTATCTATTTTAAACTTCCCTTTTTCAAGATTGTCTTTTACACTTTCATCAAGAAGCTCAATTTTTAGCTTATACCCTTGTTTATAAACTAAACCTGCTAAAAGTTTTGGTGATTCATTATTTGAATCTTTTTTTGTGTCTAAAGATGAGTTATTTTTCCATTCTTCAAACTTCTTCTCATATAATTGTACTATATCTTTTTCAAATTTACTTCTTGTGTAGATTAAATAAATAACTAAAACTAGTAAAATTGAAAAAGGAATTAACATATCAAGACCCATAATATGTTCTCACTTCCTTATCTATCTCAAATATATCTTCTATTGTTTGTGCTTTTACATTATTAAACTTATTTAATGCATTTAAACTAATTTTAGATACATCTAAAAAGCCTATTTCATTGTTTAAAAATTTAGATACTGCAACTTCATTTGCTGCATTTAAAACAACACCTAAATCAAGATTATTTAATATCTCATCTTTTATTTCCCAAATAGGATAACGTGACTTTTCTATTTTTCTAAACTCTAAAGAGGCTACTTCTAATAAATCTACAGGTTTTAATATTTCTTCATCGCATTTTCCTAAAATTGCATAAGCAATAGGAAGTTGCATAGAAGCATTTGCAATATGAGCTGTTGTACTTCCATCTTTAAAGTTTACTAAAGCATGAATAAGTGATTTTGGTTCAATTATTGCGTCTAATTTTCTAATATCAAATAACCAAGCAGCTTCCATTAATTCAAATATTTTATTTGTCATTGTTGCACTATCTATTGTAATTTTATTACCCATAGACCAGTTTGGATGATTTAAGGCTTCTTTTATTGATACATTTGCTAATGATTCTAAAGGATAATCTCTAAAAGACCCTCCACTTGCAGTAACTAACATAGAATCAATTTTTTTATCTTGAAGTAAATACCAAAGTCCAAAATGTTCACTATCTATTGGACTTAAAGCACTTTTATCTATAAATTTTCCAGCAACTACTAAAGACTCTTTATTTGCTAAGGCAACTTTTTTACCACATTGTATAGCTTTTAAAGTTGGTTTTAATCCAAGAAAGCCAACAAGAGCATTTACTACAATTTTAGAATTACTAGTTTCTATTGCTTCTAAAATTGCTTCTTCTCCAAAAGATACATTTTCATGGTTTACTTTGTGAAAATCCTCTTTTGAAGCTATAACTACTTTTTTAGGTTTAAACTCTTCTATTTGTTTATTTAATATTCCAATATTTTTACCTGCTACTAAAACTTCAATATCTAAGTGAAATTTTCTAGCAATATTTAAAGTATTTACACCAATAGAACCTGTACTTCCTAATACAATCACATTACAACCCTAAGAAGAACTAACATAACAATTGCACCAAAAAGATAGCCATCTGTTCTATCTAAAATACCTCCATGTCCAGGTAAAATATTTCCACTATCTTTTACTCCT
Source organism: Arcobacter sp. YIC-80 (assembly GCF_044841725.1). Taxonomy (NCBI): domain Bacteria; kingdom Pseudomonadati; phylum Campylobacterota; class Epsilonproteobacteria; order Campylobacterales; family Arcobacteraceae; genus Arcobacter; species Arcobacter sp. YIC-80. The sequence goes on from NZ_JBJBSI010000002.1 coordinate 7,628, forward strand.
GCTTCTCTTTTTAAATAAGATTCAAATAAATCTCCAAATACAGATGCAAAAGCTACTATGATAGATATTGTGATCGCCATTATTATACTTAAATTTTCATGAGCAAAAATTGTACCTAAAATCCCTGCTGTTATAACTCCACCTATTACACCTTCTAATGTTTTATTGGGACTAGTTTCACTAAATTTAGTTTTTCCAATACTTTTTCCTACAAAATAAGCACCTGTATCAGCACCTGCTACAACTACTAATAACCATAAAAGAGTCATAACTCCATACTCTGCATAAAGTGATAATAAAAATAAAAATGAAGCTGTTGGATAAAGTAATGGTAAAAACATTTTTTTATCAAGTGATTTTTTATATGCTAATTGAGAAGCATATCCAATTGCGACAATAAAAATTAAATCTTCTGGATTTGGATGAAAATAAGCAGCAAACCATAAAAGTGCAGTATATACATAAATACTATCACCTTTTAGTTGAAATAGTTTTTTTGACTCACTAATTGAAATCATAAGCATTGTACCAAATAGAAGCCACATTAAGAAAAATGAATCAATATATCCAATTATTACCATTGCAATAATTAGAACTAAACCTGTTTTAATTCTAGTAGAACTATCTTTTATAATATTAGCCATAAAGTAAACCTTGTGTTTGTTAAAATTAGAAGATTATACTAAAGTTTGGCTTTTGATTAAATTTTTAAAAAATTAAATGAAAAGGAAAAAAATTTCCTTTTCATAAATTATTTTGAAGAAATTAGTTCATTAAATCTAGGATGATTAATAATATCTTTTATTAATTTTTTAACAGATGGAGCGAATGAACTTCCCATATTATTACAAGCTGTATATGCTAGAAATGCTGAACCATATTCATTTTTACTTTCTATATCAAAACTTTTTCCATTTGAAGAAGAAACTTTTATATCAAAAGACCAATATGCATTACCAATCATAGAACTTGCATAAATTTTTTTAAGATGCCCACTTAATTTAATATCAGCATTTTTATCATAAATACCAGCTATTATTAACTCATCTCTTAAAGCATTTTCAATATATTTTTCAAATGCCTCATCATTAGGCGTTTCAATAGTTTCAGCAGCTCTACACAATACAGTACTTTCATTTTCTGTTTCTGCAGTAAATGACTTTATTCCTAATTTTATATTTTTATAACTTTTTAATGTTTGCACATTTTCTGCAGATACAGAATAGTCAGATGTTTTAATACCACAACCAGTAAATAATAATGCTGTAAAAGCAGCTATAGCTATTGAATTTTTAGCTTTCATTCTTTTCCTTTTAAATAAATAATTTTTCTAATCATAATATTTTGCTACTTAAAATAAAATATAATTTAATAAATTTATAATATTTTATTTAAAATTTTAAATTTTTATTACTATCGTTGTGTATGGGTTATATAAAACATTTGATCCTGATTGTATTTTTACATTTCTTCTTTGTGTATAATCTACTTCATAAGTACCTGAACTATCCATAGAAAATTTAGCACAAAGTGTTGCTGCTTGCTTTATTACAGAATCGGGAATTGTTTTCTTTGAATTTTGTACTATTACATGTGCTGATGTTCTATCTTTTAAATGAAACCAAAAATCACTTGCTTTTGAATTTTTAAGAAGATAGATATTCTCTCTTTCACTAGTTCCTAACATAATTTTATATCCTTCAAAAAAGAAGCTTTCATAAGGCTGTGCTTTTTTCACTTTTGCTTGATTTCTTTCTTTTTTAGGGTATAAGAACTCACACTCTTGCATTGATTTTGCATTTTGTATATTTTGTTTCATTCTATATAAAAAAGCTAATTTTTCATCTAAGTTATCTTTTTCAAGAGATATATTTTCTGCTTTTTGTTTAGCTCTTTTTGCTTTTTTGAATAAATCATTAGAATATTTAGAAGCAGAAGCATTTTCTTCTAAATCAATCTCAACTTCTTTCCCTTCATAATCGTAAGTTTTTAAGATTTTTTGATATGGCTTAATATTATGTATATTTCCTAAAATTAGATTAGCTTTTTCATATAAGTTAAGTGCTTGACTTTCTAACTCTTCTTTTTTGGGTAAGGCATTTATTGTTTTCTCTAATTTTTTTATTTTTTTATCAATTTGGCTTATTTTTTGTTTTTTTAAATTTTCTAAGTTTTTCTCTTCTTTTTTTAAAAAAACATCGTATAAATATTCTTCAATATTTTTTACCTTATCAATTTTCGGAATAAAATTTTGTTTAGGTATCTCATCTAATTTATGCCCAACCTTTACAATTCTACTAGAGGAAAACTCATCAATATGCCTTAATGCTTCTAAAACAACTCTATTTTCATCTAATAAAATTATATTTGTATGTTTACCTGTAAATTCAAGCTGTAAAATTGTTGTTAACTTTTTATAAGAAGAGGATGAATTTACTTTTATATTTATCACTTTGTCATTTTGATAAAGACAAATATCTTCAATTTTAGAGTTATTAAGTCTTTTTTGAAGAACAACATCAAAAGGAGCATTAAAATCTTTTTTAGATTTTAAAAGCTCTTTTGATTTAAAAACTATACTATTTCCTTTTGTCATATCAAAATATAATATATTTGTATTATTAAATTCTATTATAATAGTATTATTGTCTATTCTCTTACAAAGCCTTATTTTTTGGGAATTACTGGCTAAGTATTCAGTTATTTGTTTTAATAAAAAATGTTTCATATAGTATTCGCTTTTCTAATATTTCTAAGATAATATTTATCTGTATTTGCTATAATTGTACCCAAACAATTATTAGGAGTATAATATGAAGTTATTAAAGTTACTTTTAGCTGCTACTTTAGTATTAGGTGTATCTACTACAACATTAAGTGCAAGTTCTGTAAAAGGACAAAAACTATTTATCAAAAAATTTAAAAATTCTTGCGGAATGAATGGAGCAAAATTTGCTGCAAAACACTCACAAGATGAATGGCAAGAGATTATGGATAATGGAAATTTTAAAAAAGAGTTTGTGAAAATTTGTCCAAATGTAAAAGAATCAGATATTAAAGATAGCTGGGTTGAGCATATTTTTGAATTCTCTTATGAGTATGCAAATGATTCAGGAAATGTTCCTTCTTGTTAAGCTAAAAATACTTTTTAAAAGCTTGGGAAAAAAACCAAGCTTTTTTTATTTCAAATTTAATATAATTTAAACTAATAGTTTAACTATAAATTAAATTAATAAAACTTATAATACGGAAAATATAAATCAAGGATTTTAATATGAAAAAAGTATTATTAAGTTTTGCTACTATAACAGCACTTACAACTACTTCTTTTGCAAATGATATAAATAAAGAGATGTTTAAACAAATACAACTCTTAAAAGCTAAAATTGAAGCTTTAGAAAAACAAATGCAAAAACAGAATAAAGCTCCAAAATTAGATGAAAAAAGAATTGTTAAAATAGAAAAAAAATTAAAAAGCAATTCTAAAAAAATACAAAAAGTAAAAGCTCATGACGCTGGTGATAATATAAAATGGAATGTTGATTTTAGAACACAAGTTGATAATCTAAACTATAAACTAGCAAATGGGAAAAAACTTAAAAATGAAGCTGTTATGTCTAATAGATTAAATTTAGGTATGAAGTTTAAAGCAGATGAAAACTCACTATTTTATGGAATGCTTTCATACAATAAACTTTATGGTGATAATTCTTCAAATGTAAATAACAATGCAAATTTTGATTGGATTACAAATGAAAGTGCTACAAATGATAATGAACTAAAAGTAAAAGAAGCCTACTGGTTATACTCAAATGATTCATTTTTAGGAAATGAAGATATTTCATGGACAGCAAGTATTGGTAGACGTCCATCAACTGATGGTTTAGGAATAAACTATAGAGCGGATCAGAAAAGAAAATCAGCCTTAGCTCATACTGTAAATGTAGAGTTTGATGGAGCAAGTGCTAGATTTAATATAGATAAACTTACAGGAATGACAGGTTCTTGGGCTAAAGTTTGTATGGGTAGAGGTTTAACAAATGCAAGGCTAAGATTTTCAATGGATGGAAAACCAGCGTATACAAAAGATTCAAGTAGTGAAAATATTGATATGGCAGGATTAATTTATGTACCTTATGATGATGGTCAATACTCTATTCATACAAATTATGCAAGAGCTTGGAATTTAATAGGAATGAAAAATGGTGGTTCTACATTTGAAGATTTTGGAAAAATAGATTTAGCAACTATTATGTTAAAAACTGATGGAATTGGTAATGGAATCAACGATATCTTAGACTATACAACTGTTTTTGCTTCATTTGCTATGAGTAAAACTCATCCAAAAGAAGGTATGAGTATGTTAGGTTCAAATGACTCTAAAACAGGTCACTCTATTTGGTTAGGAGTTAATGCTCCATGTCCTTTAAGTCCAGATGATGCAAAAATAGGAGTTGAATGGAATAAAGGAAGTAAATACTGGAGATCTATGACTTATGGTGAGGATACAATGGCTGGTAGTAAAATAGCAGCAAGAGGTACTGCTTGGGAAGTATATAGACATCAAAAATTAACAAAAGCTTTAAGTTTAACTATGAGATATACAAATATTAAATATGATTATACAGGAAGTAATGGTTTCTTTGGAGAGTTAGGCGCACCTACTAAAGTTACAGGTGATAATGTAAAAGAAGCACAAAATGTTACAGCAAATATAAGATATAGATTTTAAGGAAGTTTCTCTTCCTTAAGTCTTTAAGATAGGGAAACTTTATCTAACTTATAAATAATTTTCTCTGCTAACTCTAACATCTCAATATTCAATTTTTTAAAATCATTATTTTTAATATTAACAATAAAATCATCATAAACATTTCCATAAGGATATAAAATAAAATAAATATACTCTTTTGATTTTGCTTCTTTATTTAATTCTTTAAACCAAAGTGCTAACATAGCAAAATAAAGCATAGAAGGATTAAATGACTGATTTTGCTTTAAAAGTTTTGAAAGTTCTTGGTTTATAAAGTTATAAGCATTTAGTATTGCTTTGATTCTATAATGCTTTGCATTTTTTAAATAATAACTTGAAGATAAAGTTACACTATTTATTTGTGTAAGCATATCATCACTAATTTTATTGAATTTTTCGACTACTTCTTTATCTAGTCCATAACTATTAGTATCTTCCTTATCTTTATAAGAAAGAATCAAGTCTTTACAAAATAATAATAGGCTTTCTGTTTTTATCTTTGATAGGTTTAAAATCATACTTAATTGTAACAAAACTTTGTTAAATTACGAAATATCTAATTAACTTTAAGAAGCTTTGCGATAAAATAAGCTAAATTTAATAAAAAAACATAATAAAAAGGAATTTATTGGAACCTATTGGTGTATTAAAAGATGGTCAAATATATGACCTTCAAACTGCTGAAGCTTTAAACATTCAGGGAGAGGATATTAAGGCTGATAACTCTAGTGAGTCTTTAGAGATTCTTAGACACTCATGTGCTCACATGATGGCACAAGCTATTAAAGAATTATATCCTGAAGCTAAGTTTTTCGTAGGGCCTGTTGTTAAAGAAGGTTTTTACTACGATTTTAAAGTTGAATCGAAAATTTCAGATGAAGATCTTCCAACTATTGAGAAGAAAATGAAAGAAATTGCAAATAGAAAATTACCTATTGAAAGATATGAAACTTCAAAAGAAGAAATTCTAACTAAGTTTGCAAACGATGAACTAAAACAAGCTGTATTAAAAAATATCACTGATGACACATTAACCCTATATAAACAAGGTGACTTTGAAGATTTATGTAGAGGGCCTCACGTACCTAATACTAGAATGATTAGAGCATTTAAACTAACAAGAGTTGCTGGTGCATACCTTGGTGGTGACGAAGAAAATGAAATGATTACTAGAATCTATGGTATTGCATTCTTTGATAAAAAAGAATTAAATGACTACGTTAGAATGCTTGAAGAAGCTAAAAAAAGAGACCATAGAAAACTTGGAACAGAATTAGAATTGTTTGCATTCAATGATGATGTAGGTGCTGGGCTACCTTTATGGTTACCAAATGGTGCAAGACTTAGATCTAAATTAGAACATATTTTATACACAGCTCATAGAGTAAGAGGATATGAACCTGTAAGAGGTCCTGAATTATTAAAATCTACTATGTGGGATATTTCAGGACATAATGCTAACTATGGTAAAAATATGTACTATACTACTATTGATGAACAAAAATATGGAATGAAACCAATGAACTGTGTTGGTCATATTCAAATTTTTAAAAATAAATTAGTTTCATACAAAGATTTACCAATGAAACTATTTGAATATGGTGTTGTTCATAGACATGAAATGAGTGGTGCAATGCATGGATTATTTAGAGTAAGAGAGTTTGCTCAAGATGATGCACATATTTTTTGTACACAAGCACAAATAAAAGATGTAATATTTGAAGTTTTAGAATTTGTAGATACTTTACTTAAACTATTTGACTTTAAATATGAAATAGAAGTTTCAACTAAACCAAAAAAAGCAATTGGTGATGACATCTTTTGGGAAACTACAACTAAAGGTATTATGGATGCCTTAGATGAAAATAATATACCTTATGGAATTGATGAAGGTGGAGGAGCATTCTATGGTCCAAAAATCGATATTAAAATTCTTGATGCAATTGGAAGAAAATGGCAATGTGGTACAGTACAAGTTGATATGAACTTACCGTCAAGATTTAATGCTGAATTTATTAATGCAGAAGGTGAAAAAGAGCAACCTGTTATGATACATAGAGCAATTCTAGGTTCATTTGAGAGATTTATTGGTATTTTAACTGAACACTGTGCTGGTGAATTCCCATTTGCTATTGCTCCTACTCAGGTAATTTTTGTACCAATTGCAGATACTCATGTAGAGTATGCGAAAGAGTTAGAAAAAGAGCTTTTAAGAGATGGAATGGATTCAAAAATATTTGATATGAATGAATCTTTAAATAAAAGAATCAGAATGGCAGAAAAACAAAGAGTACCAATGATTGTTGTTATTGGAGATGAAGAAGTTGAAAATAAAACTGTGGCATTAAGAGATAGAAGAAAAAGAGAGCAGTCAAATATGACTAAAGATGAATTTATCTTAATGTTAAATGAAATAAAAAAAGGGAGTAGAATTTGAGTAGTATGAGAAAAGGTAAAAAAAATGAAGCAATAATGAATGAGGACATTACTGCTAAAGAAGTAAGATGTATGGGAGATGATGGTACAAACTATGGTATCATCCCTACAAGAGATGCACAATCAACAGCAGATGATTTAGGACTAGATTTAGTTCTTATTTCAGCAGATGCAAAACCACCTGTTGCGAAGATTATGGATTATGGTAAATTTAAATACCAACAAGAAAAAAAGAAAAAAGAAGCTAAGAAAAAACAAAAAGTTATCGTAGTAAAAGAAGTAAAATTTTCTGTAAAAATTGCAGAAAATGATATCAATTATAAAGTTAAGCACGCTATTGAATTCTTAGAAAAAGGATACCATGTAAAATGTAGAGTATTCTTAAAAGGTAGAGAAATGGCACATCCAGAAGCTGGAGCTGATGTACTTGAAAGAGTATGGCCAATGCTTGAAGAATATGGTGTAAGAGATGGTAAGCCTAAACAAGAGGGAAGATTTGTTAATATGATGGTTCTTCCTAAAAAAGAAGATAAACACTAATATAAAAAAAGAAGAGACTCTACTCTCTTCTGCTCTCAAAAATCCTTCTTTAAACATTTTTTAAGTAATTTTTAAGTAAAATCACGAACTTTTTCAGTTTATTTGAAAATGCAAATTTAAAAGGAGGATTCTTCCATGCCAAAGATGAAAACTAACAGTGGCGCTTTAAAAAGATTTAAAGTGAAAAAAAATGGTTCTATCAAAAGAGGATCAGCTTATAGAAGCCACATCTTAACTAAAATGACTCAAAAGAGAAAAAGAAATCTTAGAGGTCCTAAAACAGTTGCTGCAGTTGACGCAACTAGAATTAAAAGAATGTTAAACAAAGCGTAATTATTTATTTCATATAAATAATTATTAGTCCCTCCACTTATGTGGACAAGTTCAACTATAATGTTGACACCTAATATTAACAATATAATATACGGTAAAGGAAAAATAGAATGCCTAGAGTAAAAACTGGTGTAGTTAGAAGAAGAAGACACAAAAAAGTATTAAAGCAAGCTAGAGGTTTCTTTAGTGGTAGAAGAAAACACTTTAGAAAAGCGAAAGAGCAATTAGAGCACTCTTTAGTATATGCTTACAGAGATAGAAAACAAAAGAAAAGAGATATCAAAAGACTTTGGATTATCAGAATCAATGCAGCTTGTAGATTAAATGATATCAACTACTCAAGATTCATGAACGGTTTAAAATTAGCTGGAATTGAATTAGATAGAAAAATCTTAGCTGATATGGCTATGAATGATTCTGCTGCATTTGCTTCATTAGTAGTAAAAGCTAAAGAAGCACTTAACTAATAAATTTGCAAATCATAAAAAATTAAAAGGGACTAAGGCTTTGCCTTAGTCCCTTTTTTTATTTATATACCTAAAGGTTCATTGACCTCAATTTTACAATTATCACCTTTACAATCTATATTTGCATCAAAGTAATAAATTTCATCCATATCAATTTTTGCATCTTTTAGTTTCACCCATGCATCCATTGATCTTCCACCAGCTGTGCAATTAAACACAATAGTTTTATCTTTTGGGAGTTTTGAATAAAACTCATTTGCTTTTAACTTTTCAGCTTCAATATTTATTGCACCTTTTAAATGGCCTTTTCTAAACTCAATAGGTGATGTTACATCAACAATTTGAATATATTTTGGTACTTTATTGTTTTTGATTAAATTATAAAACCATAATCCATCAACACTCCCCTCATCAAGGCCTTTTTTTAATCCATTTTTACTGTACTGAACTTTTGAGCTAATTTTTTCTTTTTTTACTAAATTAATACTTTTAGTTGTAGCTAATCCAGCTTTCTTCCATGCTGGTATTCCTGCTGCAAAAACAGAAACATTACTATATCCTAAATCTAAAAGTTTATTTGCTACTATATGAGACTTTGAACATGTATATCCACCACAAAATGTGATGATTTTTTCATCTTTATTTATAGGTAATCTTCCCGATAAAGTTTTAAACTTTGTATCAGGAATAGAAATAGCTCCAGGAATTGTCTCTTTTATATATTTGGAATAAGGTCTTGCATCAATTAATAAAGCACTATTTTTAGCTTGAGCTGTTTTTATAGTATTTAAATCTATATCTAAATGACTTTTTTTTTCAATTAGCATTTTAACCTTAGAACTTGTATTATCTATGGATGCTTGACTTCTTGAACATCCAGTAAATAAAAGTATTACTGTTATTATATAAACTAAAAATAAACTAGCTTTCATAAATTCTCCTATTTTACAAATTATATTTTTCCTGATAACATTCCGTATTGTGTCATTGGCTTTAAAATATATGATTTAAGTAACCACCAAATATATCTTTCTTGTGTTGGATCTAAAGGGAATGATGGTTTAGGTTTCATTGACCAATCAAATTCAGCAAGCATTACTTTACCAATATCAGTAATAATAGGACAAACTGTATATCCATCATACTTAGCTTTTAACTCTTTTCCTTCCATAAGAGATAAAATATTATCAACTACTACTTTATACTGTTTTCTTATACTTCCACCTGTTTTTCCTAAAGGAATGGCTGCTATATCTCCCAAAGAAAATATATTATCATATTTAACATGTTGCAAGGTTTCTTTATTTACAGGAACCCATCCTTTTGATGAACCTATTTCAGAATCTGCAATTTCAGGTGCTGCTTTCATGGGAGGAGTAATATGTAAAAAATCATAAGGTATTTCTAAATTTATATGCTTAATTATTCTATTATACTCTTCTAAATCAGGATCCCATGAACCTTTTTCATTCCAAAATTTATCAAATGTTGCTGTTTTATTTTTTAAATCCACTTTCGTAAGATTATGGTTTAAACTATATTTCATATCTCTTACTTTAAATTGCTGAATTATTGCATCTTCATACTCTTTTACACTAAACATTTTTGAACTATTTGTATAAAAATGCATATTTACATTTTGTCTTGCTTTTGGACTTACTTCATTTAATCTAGAATTCATTAAATACATGATTTTTTTAGGTGCACCTCCACACTTAATAGGTGTATTTGGATGAGAAAAGATTGCTTGTTGTTTTTTTCCATTATTTGCTTCATAAATAGTTTTTTGCATGTTTTCCCATGTTTGAACTGCCCCATCAACATTATAAATTGTACTTGCATTTGTATTTTTAAAAAACTTATTCATTTTTTGAGAATCTTGTACTGTGTATAAATATTCTAACTCTTCAAGTCCTTCTATTTTTTCAAAATCTAACACTAATCCAGCAGCAATAACTAAAAAGTCATACTCAATAGTATCCCCTTTTTGAACTCTTAACTTATTATTTTTAGGATCAAATTGTACTGCTTTATCTTTTATAAGTTTAACTGTTTTAGGTAAAAACTCTTTTGTTTCATAAATGACATCATTTTTATCATATATTCCAGCTCCAACTAATGTGTTTCCAGCTTGATAAGATACGGACTTTGCATTTGGTTCTATAATTGTAATATCAGGATTTGTCAAACTATTTGATAATCTTGCAGCTGTAGATATCCCAGCTAATCCTCCACCTACAATAACTATTTTAGCTTTTACATCACTTGCATTTAAATTAGTAGAATAAGCTTTATTGTTCATCAATAATAAACTTCCAGATATTCCCATTAACTTTAATGCTTCTCTTCTATTTATTCCATTTTTTCTTAATTCAATATCAAATTCTTCTATCAAGTCTTTTTTCACAATTTACCTTTTAATAGAAATTTTAAATAATTTATATTCATATTTTTATTATTGTATGCTATTTTAGCTTATATAAATTACAAGTAATTTACAATAAATAAGAGAATAAAATATTATATATAAGTTTAAATTATCTTTATTGTTTTTTTAGAATTTTCTTGGTTATAAAAAGTATAAAAGCTCTTGGAATAAGTAAGAATAAATATATAAAAAATGAAAAAATAAGGGGATGAAAAGAACCAAAGCCTAAAGCTCCTGCTTGACTTAAGTTCTTTAAATGTAAAAGAGGATAAGTTATCCATTCTTCAAAATGGAAACTAATTGATAATAAAATCAAAATAGTAAGAAAAATAAATAACTCTTTTTTCATAAATTATGCTCTACCTGATAACATACCATACATAGTCATAGGTTTTAACATATAAACTTTCATTAACCACCAGATATATCTTTCTTGTGTTGGATCAAGGGGGAAAGTAGGAGTTGGTTTTTTAGACCAGTTAAACTCTGCTAACATTACTTTTCCAATGTCTGTAATTAAAGGACAAACTGTATATCCTGCATATTTAGCTTTTAACTCTTTGCCTTCCATTGCTGAAATTAGATTATCTACTAAAACTTTATATTGTTTTCTTACACTTCCACCTGTTTTACCCATCGGAACTGCTGCAATATCTCCAATTGCAAAAATATTATCATATTTTACATGCTGTAAAGTTTCTTTATTAACAGGAACCCAACCTTTTGACGAACCAATTGCAGATTTTCCTATTTCAGTAGGTGCTTTCATTGGAGGAGTAATATGTAAAAAGTCAAATGGAACTTCTACATTTTGATGCTTTGTAAGCATTTCATACTCTTCTAAATCTTCATCCCAAGCACCTTTTTCATCCCATCTTTTATCAAAAGTGGCTACTTTTTTTTCTAAATCTACTGCTGTTAGATTATGTTTATAATGCCATTTAAAATCTCTTTTTTTAAATTGTTCTGAAATAGCCTCATGGTATTCTTTTACTCCAAACATAGTTGTTCCATTTGGATAAAAAGTAAGCTCTGCATTATTTCTAGCACCAGCTTCTTCTAATCTTGCATTTGTTAAATACATGATTTTTTTAGGTGCACCACCACATTTAATTGAAGTATTAGGATGTGTAAATACACCTTTTACTTTCTTACCACTCTTTGCTTCTTCAACAAACTTTTGCATTTGAACCCAAGCAGCAACTGCTGAATCAGTATTATAAATAGAACATACACCACTATTACCAAACTTATCAATAATACTTTTTCCATTTTCTAATGAAAACTTTTCACCTATTTCTTCTAAACCTTTAATAGCTCCAAAATCTAAACTTAATCCAGCTGCAACAATTAAAAAATCATATTCTACTTTTTTTCCTGATTGTAAAATAACACTATTATCATTTGGATTAAATTCAACAGCTTTATCTTTGATTAAAGTACATCCATCAGGCAAATAATCACTTGTATTATACATTACATCTGATTTTTCATAAATTCCTGCAGCAATTAAAGTATTACCTGGCTGATATGAAACTGATTTAGGATTTGGCTCAACAATTGTTATATTTGGGTTAGTTAAAGTATTTGACAATCTTGCAGCAGTTGCAATTCCAGCTAGACCACCACCTATAATTAAAATTTTTCCTTTTACTTCACTTGCGTTTGCTGTTGTTGAAGCTTCAACTTCTGAGGGATTAAGTAAAAAAGATGCTGTTCCTAAACCTGCAAGTTTAAAAGCATCCCTTCTACTTATTCCTGATTTTTTAATCTCTTCATCTATTATCTCTAAAGCTTCATCAAACTCTTTTTTTGACATAAGTTTTCCTTCTAATATTATTATTAATATTTCTTATTAATCTTTTGAGAAAAGAATATCTAAAAAGAAATAAATAAAGACTTATATATATAGGTATTTTAAAATATTAATTATAAGTATTACTTATCATTTTTAAGGACTTAAAATAATCTTCTTTATGGTTTAAATTTATAAACTCATCATCATTTGGTAGTTGTAGGATATTAGTTTTGTTATTTTGTAGTAAAAAGCCAACTTTATGAAAGTCTTCTTGTAACATTTTTCTAGTAGTCAAACTTATATTTGAAGAAAAAACTCCACAAAGATTATGTGTTCTTATTGTCTTGGCAACAGTAATATCAAACTCTTTTGAAGCATTAATAATTTTTTCTATACTTTTTATAGATACTAAAGGTGTATCAACTGTAATAATAAAAACTTTTTTTTCATTTAATTTAGTTAAAATTGAATCAAGAGCAGCAATAGGTGAATAAGTTTTACTTTCATCTAACAAAAGATTATTTTTATCTAAGAAATCGAATTTATTCTCTTTTGATGAAAGATAGATATTTTTAAAAAAAGGCTTTAGCCTATCATATTGATATTCTGCTAATGTTTTAGAATTGTTGAAAGGAAGAAGAGCTTTATCTTCTCCCATTCGAGAGCTTTTACCTCCACACAAAATTACACATGGTATTTCAAATGAAGGATTTTTCATTATAAACTTCTTGGGTCTGTAATATAACCAGAAATAGCACTTGCAGCAGCAACTGCACTGTTTGCTAAATAAATTTTAGATGACCTTGATCCCATTCTTCCTACAAAGTTTCTGTTTGTTGTAGAAATACACACTTCATTATCACCTAAAATTCCCATATATCCACCTAAACATGCTCCACAAGTAGGATTTGATACTACAGCACCTGCATCAACTAAATCATCAATGTATCCAGCTTTTGTCGCATCTCTTAAGATTTTTTGAGTACCTGGAGTTAAAATAAGTCTAACGTGTCTAGCTACTTTTTTACCTTTTAAAATTTCAGCAGCTACTTTAAAATCTGATAATCTTCCATTTGTACATGAACCAATAAATACTTGGTCAACTCTAATTTCATCAGCAACAGCTTGAGAAACTGAGTGTCCATTATCAGGTAAAAATGGATATGCAATTACTGGCTCTAAATTAGCTACATCAATTTCAATAACTCTTGTATAGTTTGCATCTTCATCTGAGTAATGAATTTTTGGTTCAGCTCTTAAACCACCATTTAGTTCTGCTGTTTTATTTAAAAACTCTTCTGTTACTTCATCATAAGCAAAAATACCATTTTTAGCCCCAGCTTCAATAGCCATATTACAAATAGAGAATCTATCATCCATCGATAAGTATTGTACTGTGTCACCTGTAAACTCTAAAGCTTGATATAAAGCACCATCAACACCTAAAATTCTAATAACTTCAAGAATAATATCTTTACCAGATAAATACTCAGTTGGCTTTCCAGTCATTACAACTTTAATAGTTTCAGGAACTTTAAACCAGTTACCACCTGTAATCATACCAAATGAAATATCAGTTGAACCCATACCAGTTGAAAATGCTCCTAATCCACCATGAGTACATGTATGTGAATCAGCCCCAATAATAACATCACCAGGTAATACTAAACCTTTTTCTGGTAATAAAGCATGTTCAATACCCATATCTTTCTCATCAAAAAAATGTTTTAAATCATGTTTCATAGCAAAATCTCTTGAGATTTTTGCTTGGTTTGCTGAGGCAATATCTTTTGCTGGAATAAAGTGATCTAATACAATAGCAAAACCATCTGGGTTAGCTAATTTTTCTCTTCCACTTTCTTCAAATGCTCTAATAGAAATAGGAGTTGTAATATCATTACCAATTACCATATCAATTGGACTTCTTACAATCTCTCCAGCTTTTACTTCTCTTCCTACGTGTTCACTAAAAATTTTTTCTGTAATCGTTTGACCCATTTTATACTCTTCCTATACTTTTTTATATAATTTTTTGCGATTATATCTAAATTTATTTTAAGCTCCCAAATAGCTTAAGAGCTTAACTCTTTTTGTTTTTTCTCTTCTCTTGCTTTTTTAATTTGAATAAATATAATTATTGCTACACCCAAATTAATAATCACATCTGCAAGATTAAATATAGCAAACTCAAAGCCATAATGCCAATAAAAATAATCAACAACAGCTCCATAAGTAAATCTATCTAAGATATTTGATAAACCCCCTGCATATAATAAAGCTAAAGCAATATAGTAATCAGCAAATACATCTTTATTTCTTAATAAATAAACGGTTGCTATTAAAGCAATTAGTAACTGTATATATTTTAAATACTCTTCTAAAAAAGCAAACATTGAAAATGCAACGCCATAATTATATGCAAGTTGTAAGGACATTATTGGACCTTGAACATCCCAACTAAAATTAGCAAAGCCATATTTTACGACTTGATCAATAATAAATATAACTATAAATATTAATAATGCTATGTTAAACTTTTTTTTCATAGTGCCTTTTTGAAGAATGCAATTAATTCTTCCATTTCCCCATCAACAACTTTTTTATCTTTTCCTTCTAAAAGTAGTCTTATTTTATTTTCTGTTCCTGAATACCTAATAACTTCTCTTAATCCCTTTGCTCTAATTTTAGAAATTAACTCTTCATAACCTTCTATTTTTTCTAAAGGTATTTTTTCATCAACTTTCATATTGTGTTGTGCTTGTGGATATAAATCAAAAGCATTTAAAATTTCACTAGCTTTTTTTCCTGATTTCAAAATTAGTGCTAAAACTTGTAGTGCAGAAGCTAGTCCATCACCTGTTTTTGCAGCATCTGAAAAAATAATATGACCACTTTGCTCACCACCAAAGTTAATATTTTCTTTTGTCATTGTTTCAAGAACATATTTATCACCAACATTTGACCTAAAAAGTTTAATCCCATCTTTTTCCAAAAAGTCTTCTAAAGCTTTATTTGACATAATAGTAGCGACACAAGCATTACCTTTTAGTAACTTTTCATCATTTAAAAATTTACATAAAGCTCCAATTAGTTTATCTCCATCAACTACATCACCATTCTCATCAATTACTACAAGTCTATCAGCATCACCATCTAGTGCAAGTCCAATGTCAGCTCTAAATTCTCTTACAAGTTTTCCTACATTTTCAGGATGCATTGCACCACAATCTTCATTTATATTGTAACCATTTGGTTTGTCATTTATAGTAATTACGTCTGCACCTAACTCTTCTAAGATTGTAGGGCCTACTTTATATGCAGCACCATTTGCACAATCAAGTACAATTCTTAAACCACTTAAATTTAAATCTGTAGGGAAAGAGCTTTTTATTGAAACAATATATCTTCCAATAACATCGTCAATTCTTTTTGAAGAACCAATTTTTCTACCTGTAACTTGTTCTTTAGTCATTAGTTCATCATCATTAAAAATCTCTTCAATTTTCTTTTCACAAGAAACCCCAAGTTTATTACCGTGATTATCAAAAAACTTTATTCCATTATCTTCATAGGGATTGTGTGAAGCTGATATCATAATACCTGCATCACATCTCATAGATTCAGTTAAATATGCAATTGCAGGTGTTGGCATTGGCCCAATTTGAATTACATCATATCCTACAGCTGTTAATCCTGATACTAAGGCATTTTCAATCATATATCCACTTCTTCTTGTATCTTTTCCTACAAGAATTTTTTTAGTAGTCGAATGTTTTCTAAAATAGATACCAGCAGCTTTTGCTAATTTAAGCACTGTAATTGCATCTAAAAACTCTCCAGCTTTACCTCTAACACCGTCAGTTCCAAATAGCTTCATATTAAATCTTCCTAAAATTAAACTAAGTTTAAGTTATTTTAGATAACATTCTACCCTTAAAAATTTTACAAAGAGGTTAAATAAAATGGCAAACCATAAATCTGCTGAAAAAAGAGCTAGACAAACTAAAGTTAGAACAGAAAGAAATAGATTCTACAAAACAAGAATCAAAAATGTAATTAAAAATGTAATCGCAGCTGTAGAAGCTTCTGATAAAGAAAAAGCAACTGAAGCAATGAAAACTGCAAACAAATATATCCACCATTGTGTATCTAAAGGTATCCTTAAAAAAGGTAATGCTGCTAGAAAAGTATCAAGATTACAAACAAAAGTTAACGCTATATAATTTATAGTAAACAGAATATAGGTAAATATGACTCAAGAAAAATTACAACCCTTTATTAATAGGTATAATGAGATTAATGATTTATTAATCTCTCCTGATATTACTAGTGATATCAAAAAAATGACTGAGCTTTCAAAAGAACAGTCAAATATAGAACCAATTGTTAAAAAAGCACAAGAATATATTCAAACTTTAGAAGACATTGAAGAAAATAAAATGCTTTTAGATGATGAAGAATTAGGTGAACTTGCAAAAGAAGAACTTAAAGAACTTGAATCAAAAAAACCTGAACTAGAGGAAGAAATTAAATTTTTAATGATTCCAAAAGATCCTAATGATGATAAAAATATTTATTTAGAGTTAAGAGCTGGTACAGGTGGTGATGAAGCTGCAATTTTTGTTGGAGATCTTTTTAGAGCTTATATAAGATATGCAGAAAATAATAATTGGAAAGTTGAAATCATGAACTCATCTGAGAGTGAATCAGGTGGATATAAAGAGATTGTAATTTTAGTAAAAGGTGACCACGTATTTTCAAAACTTAAATTTGAAGGTGGTACACACAGAGTTCAAAGGGTACCTGCAACTGAATCTCAAGGCCGTGTCCATACATCTGCTATTACTGTAGCTGTAATGCCTGAAGTTGATGACGTTGATGTTCAAATTGATCCAAATGATTTAAAAATTGATGTAATGAGAGCTAGTGGGAATGGTGGACAATCTGTAAATACTACAGATTCTGCTGTAAGAATTACACATATTCCTACAGGTCTTGTTGTAACAAACCAAGATCAAAAGTCACAACATAAAAATAAAGACAAAGCAATGAAAGTTTTAAAAGCTAGACTTTATGAAGTGCAAATGAATGAGAAAATGGAAGCAGAAGGTGCCAATAGAAAAGAACAAGTTGGTACTGGAGATAGAAGTGGAAGAATTAGAACATATAATTATCCACAAGGAAGAATTAGTGACCATAGAATAAATCTTACTCTATACAGACTGGATGCAATAATGAATGATGGATTGTTTGATGAAGTAATTGATCCTCTTATTGCTGATCATCAAGCAAAACTTATTGAAGCAAATGGACTATAATCCATTTGCTTTTTTTATAAATGACTATTTTAAAAAATACTATTTACAAACACTACAAAAATAACCATACTTACGAAGTTATAAACTTTTGTAAAATACAAGAAAATGATCTTTGGGTTAAAGCAATAATTTATAAACCAACAGATTGTGACGAACTATTTGTAAGATCTCTTGAAGAGTTCAAAAATAAATTTACTTTAAATAAATAACTTTCTTTATTAATCATACTCTACATTATAAAGCCTAATTAGTATAGTAACCAAAATGTAACCTTCTCATATTATACTTTCATCATAAAATTTATTTAACGGAGAAAATAAACATGAGAAAAACACTTTTAGCTCTAGGGGCAAGTGCATTATTAGTTACTAGTTTAAGTGCTAGAGATCAAATCAAAATCGTAGGTTCATCAACAGTTTATCCATTTGCTTCATCAGTTGCAGAAGAATTAGGAGCAACAACTAAATACCCTACTCCAGTAGTAGAATCAACTGGTTCAGGTGGAGGAATGAAACTATTTTGTGCTGGTAATGGATTAAATACTCCTGATATTACTAATGCTTCAAGAAGAATGAAAACAAAAGAGTTTAAAATGTGTCAAGAAAATGGTGTAACTGATATCACAGAATCAGTAATTGGTTATGATGGTATTGCATTTGCACAATCAAAATCAAATGCAGCTTTTGATATTTCAAGAAAACATTTAGCATTAGCAGTAGCTAAAGAAGTTCCATCAAAAGATGGAAAATCATTAATTGCTAACCCTTACAAAAAATGGTCTGATATTGATTCTTCATTACCAAATAGAGAAATCATTGTTTATGGACCACCAAAATCATCAGGAACAAGAGATGCATTTGAAGAATTAGTAATGCAAAAAGTATTCAAAAAAATGCCAGTTTATACTGATCTTTACAAAGCTGACAAAAAAGCAAATAAAAAATATAAAAAATACTCTGTAGTGAGAACTGATGGTGCTTATGTTGAGTCTGGTGAAAATGATAACTTAATCGTTCAAAAATTAAATAAAAATAAAAATGCATTTGGTGTATTTGGATTCTCATTCTTAGTAGAAAATGATGATATGATTCAAGGTGCTACAATCAATGGTGTTGCTCCAACTCCTGATACAATCTCTTCAGGAGATTATCCAGTATCTAGATCATTATTCTTCTACGTGAAAAACTCTCATGCAAAAGAAGTTCCTGCAATGAACAAATATGTAGATTTATTTATGAGTGAGAAAATGATTGGAAAAGATGGAATCTTAGGAGAAATTGGATTAATTGCCTTACCTGATGCAACAAGAAATGCTATTAGAGCTTCTGTTTCAAAAAGAGAAAAGCTAACTTTAGACACTCTAAAAAAGAAACACTAATTTCAACTTAAACAACCTTACTTAATAAAGAGGAGAATACTCTCTCCTCTTTCTAACTCTCTTAGGATTATGAAATGACAAAGAAATGGAATACAATTTTAAGAAGGTTAGATTATGCCTTCCAACCTATTATTCATACACATACAGGAAAAGTATTTGCTGTTGAAGCCTTACTTCGAAATGTAACAGATACAGAATATATAAACTCTATTCAAGAACTATTTGATTTAGCCTTTCAAGAAGACCTGCTTTATGAAGTAGATTTGATATTAAGAGAAAAAGCTATAAAAAAATTTTCTTTAATTGAAGTAGAAAATATTAGATTATTTTACAATCTTGATAATAGAATTATTTATAATAGATCTTATAAAGCTGGAAATACATCAAAAATATTAGAAAAATACAATCTTTCAAAAAGTACTATTTGTTTTGAATTAAGTGAAAAAGGTAGTACAATTGAACAAAGTGCTTTATCTAGTATGCTTCAAACATATAAAAAAAGTGGTTATCAAATTGCCATTGATGATTTTGGGATTGGAGTTTCTGGACTAAAACTTTTATATTTTTCAGAAGCTAATATCATAAAGCTTGATAGATTTTTTATTACTAATATAGACTCAGACTCTAAGAAAAAGCTTTTTTGTAGCTCAATTGTTGAAATGGCTCACGTAATGGGAATGAAAGTAATTGCAGAAGGAGTTGAAACTAAAAATGAATTTTTGACATGTAAAGATATGGGAGTTGATTTTATTCAAGGGTATTTAATCCAAAAACCTACTACAAAAACTAAAGAGATTAAAACTATATATAAAAAAGTTATAGACCTAATTCATAACGACAAAAGAAATGATAATATTCATATCATAGAAAAAAAATATATTGAAAATATAGAACCTTTAAATATAAATAGTTCATTACATGACTTATTTGTTTACTTTAAAAACCAAACTAAAAACATTTTTGTACCTATTATTGATGATCATAAAAACCTATTAGGAGTTATTTATGAAGTTGATATAAAAAAAATATCTTATTCTCAATATGGATTGTCTTTAGCAAAGAATAAAAATATTTCTTCTACATTAAAAAAATATATAAAAGAAGTTATTTCTGTTGAGTCTTCATGGGGAATAGATAAAACTTTAGATAGATTTAATCATAACTCCAAAAACTCTATGGGAATTTTTATAACAAATGCAAATAAATACAAAGGATTTATTGGATTAAACTCCTTACTTGAATTATCTCATAAAAGAAATATAGAAATTGCTTCAAATCAAAATCCTCTTACGAAACTTCCTGGTAATCAACAAATTGAGAATTTTATTTATGAGGCTTCAATCAATAAAAAGTCTCAAACTTCATATATGTTGTATTTTGATTTTAATGATTTTAAGCCTTTCAATGATTATTATGGTTTTAGGCAAGGAGATAGGGCTATTTTAATTTTTTCAGAACTTATACAAAAAAAATATTCCAATGACTTTTTTATAGCTCATATTGGAGGAGATGATTTTTTTATTGGAGCAAAAAATAAAAACTTTGAGGAACTTTTTGAACTTACAAGCAATGTTCTTAAAGAGTTTAAAGACAGTGTAAAAAATTTATATAGTAATAGTGATAAAAAAAATGGCTATATTATTACAAAAGATAGATTTGATCAAAAAAGAAAATTTAATCTTCTTTCAACTTCATGTGCGATTATTGAAGTATCAAAAAATTCAAAAATTGAAAACTTTGATCATACGATTAGCCTACTAAAAAAACATTCAAAGAAATATCCATTCCCACTATGTGCTTCTATTTAACATTTGTAACCATTGTGTAACCATCTTTTTATACAATCTCTTCAAATTTTATACAAAAAGGCAAATGTTTGAGCACTTTTGAATCAAAAAACAAAAAAACGCAAGTTTATGAACAGCTAATTAAACTTGCTTTAATCACTGCTTCTGTTATCGCTATACTTACAACATTTGGTATTTTATTTTCAATTCTTTTTGAAGCAATTGAATTTTTCCAAATGCGAAGTTTTTGGTATTTTATTACAGGAACTGAATGGTCACCTGGAGTTACAGGTAGTAAATTTGGAGCTGTTCCAATTTTTGCAGGAACTTTTGTAATTACAATAATTGCTTTATTAGTTGCTATACCTATTGGTTTAGGAAGTGCAGTTTACATGAGTGAATATGCTAGTCCAAGATTAAGAGACTATTTAAAACCAATACTTGAAGTACTTGCTGGTATTCCTACTGTTGTTTATGGTTTCTTTGCTGCTATTACAGTAGCTCCTTTTATTGTAAAAGCTGCAGCTGTTTTTGGATTAGAAGCTACATTTAATTCAGCTTTAGCCTCAGGAGTTGTGATGGGAATTATGATTATTCCTGTTATTTCATCTTTATCTGATGATGTTATTAGATCTGTTCCAGATAGTCAAAGAAAGGCTGCCTATGGTTTAGGTATGACTCATGGTGAGGTTATTAAAAATATAGTTTTACCATCTGCTATGCCAGGTATTATTTCAGCTTCACTACTTGGTTTATCAAAAGCCTTAGGAGAAACTATGATTGTTGTTATGGCAGCAGGTTTAAGACCAAATATTTCGTGGAATCCACTTGAAGATATGACAACTGTTACAGTTACAATTGTAAACTCTTTAGTTGGTGATTTTGAGTTTAATTCTCCTGAAACTTTATCAGCTTTTGCTTTAGGTTTAGTGCTGTTTGTAGTTACATTAATATTAAATATGATTTCATTGTCATTAATTAGAAAATTCAAAGAAAAATATAAAGTGAACACATTATGATTAGTAGAAAAAATAAGAAAAAACAAGAAAACAATCCGTTTTATGATCCTTCATTAAAAAGAAGACATTCAAGTGCAAAAAGATTTAAAAAGTTTACACTTACATCTTTAATTTTTTCAATTGCATTTTTAGCTTTCTTTTTATTTGATATTATTGGAAAAGGAATTCCAGCTTTTAACATTACTTATGTAAAAGTAGAAGTTAATTATAGTGAAGCTGCTGTAAAAGATTATAGAAAAGCTGTAGATAGAAAATACAGAAATATCATATCAAGAGCTTGGCTTAGAGAATTACCTTTAATCATTAAAGATAACCCTTCATTACTTAATACTAAAAAAACTCAGTGGGTTTTAGCTGATGATCAAGTTGATCAATATATCAAAGGTCATCATTATAGACTTAAAAGAAAAGATAGAGCTTTAATTGATGATATGAAAGCTCATGATTTAGTTGAATTAAAATTTAACTCGATTTTCTTTACACAAGGAGATTCAAAAACTCCTGAATATGCTGGTTTATATTCAGCAATGGTAGGTTCAATTTTAACACTTATTATTACAATGTTAGTTGCATTCCCTATTGGAGTTATGACTGCAATTTATCTTGAAGAGTTTGCTGATGATAACAAATTTACAAGATTTATTGAAGTAAATATCAATAATCTTGCAGCAATTCCTTCAATTTTATTTGGTCTTTTAGGACTTGCTATTTTTATTAATCTTTTTGGAATGCCAAGAAGTTCACCTTTAGTGGGAGGTTTAACTCTTGCTCTTATGACTTTACCAATCATTATTGTAAGTTCAAGAGCAGCTCTAAGAGCAGTTCCTGATAGTATTAGACAAGCTGGATATGGTTTAGGTCTAACTAAAATTGAAGTTACAAGAGACCATGTTTTACCTCTTGCTTTTCCAGGAGTTTTAACAGGTTCTATTATAGGTTTAGCACAAGCTATGGGTGAGACTGCTCCATTAATTATCATTGGAATGATTGCATTTATTCCTGATGCCCCAGGTATGGTTACAGACGCAGCAACAGTTATGCCAGCACAGTTATTTACATGGGCAGGTATGCCAGAGAAAATGTATATTGAAAAAACAGCAGCAGGAATTATGGTACTTTTATCAGTACTTATTTCACTTAATGCATTAGCAATATATTTAAGAAAAAAATTCGAAGTTAAATGGTAAGAAGCGTTAAAAAAGCCAACTGCTTGGCTTTTTGGCTCAAAGAGAGTGCGAGCACAAGAGCTTCGCAAACGAAATTGATGTGCATAAGCGCCAATGAGTTCGGGAAAAGGAAGAACAAAAATGTCAAAAGATAATAAAGTAAAAATTAAAGTAGAAGAATTAAACCTTTGGTATGGAGATAACCATGCTTTACATAATATTAGTGTAGATTTATTTGAAAATAAAATTACTGCACTTATTGGGCCTTCTGGATGTGGTAAATCTACATTCTTAAGATGTTTAAATAGAATGAATGATCTAATTAATATTGTTAAAATTGATGGTGAAGTTGTTATTGATAAAAAAAATATTTACGATAAAGATGTTGATGAAGTAAGTGTGAGAAAAAGAATTGGTATGGTATTTCAACAACCAAACCCTTTCCCAAAATCAATTTATGACAATGTTGCTTATGCTCCACTAAAACATGGGATTGTAAAAAAAGGAAAAGAGTGTGATGAATTAGTAGAAACTTCTCTTAAAAAATCTGGATTATGGGATGAAGTAAAAGATAAGTTAAATGACCCAGGAACTTCACTTTCAGGAGGACAGCAACAAAGGTTATGTATTGCTAGAACTATTGCTGTTAAACCAGAGGTTATTTTAATGGATGAACCAACATCAGCACTTGATCCAATTTCAACTGAAAAAATTGAAGCTTTAATGTTAGAACTTAAAAAAGATTACACAATCATTACAGTTACACACAATATGCAACAAGCAGCAAGGGTTGCTGATTATACTGCATTTTTCCATTTAGGAAAACTAATAGAATATGATGAAACAGAAACTATTTTTGTTAATCCTAACAATAAGAAAACAGAAGATTATATTACAGGAAGGTTCGGATAAAATGTTAAAAACTTACGAAGAAAAAAAAGTTAAAATAGAAGATGAAATATTAGAAATTGGAAACAATGTAGTTGAGGCTTTAGAGCTTACACTTATGGGACTAAAAGATGAAGATTTATCAAAATTAAAAGAAATTGACTTATCTATAAAAAAAATAGCCAATAAATCAAATGAAATTGATAATTTAATAGTTACAACATTAGCCTTATATTCACCAGAAGCTAAAGATTTAAGAGAGCTTGTTTCTTATTTAAAAATCACTAATGAATTAGTAAGGGCAGGAGCAAATACTAAAACTTTTGCCAAACTATTTAGAAAGGCATATAGTGATGATTTAAATACTAAAACTATTTTAGAGTATGCTATTCCTTTACAAAAGTCATCTATTCTTGCACTACAAACTTCAATGAGTATGTTAAAAGAGTCTAATTCTAAACATATAGAAGAAAAGTATCAAAGAGTTGTAGTTGAAGAGAGTAAAACTGATGATTTATATGCAATGATTGAAAAAAATATTTTAAAACTAATTTCAAAGAATTTAGAATTATCAAAAGAGTATTTTGAAGTTTTAAGTGCCTTAAGAAAGTTAGAAAAAACAGCTGATAGAGCAGCTTCAATCGCTAATTTATTATTATTTGCTGAAAAAGGGGGAGATATAGAACAATCTTAAGGATTGTTCTTATTTTATGAAAAAAGCAATTTTAAAGATAAAAGCATACTTCAGTTCAAACTTTGAGGTACTAGCAGCAACTATTATTTTTACAACTATTTTAGCAACGGGATTAGAGTTTTATAAGGCAATTATTTTAATGCTTGAATTTATTGTTATTATGGAAGTTGTAAAGATGATTTCTGACTTTATAAAAAAAGAAAAACTAAGACTTAGATTTGTTATTGATATTTTTATCATTTTTTTAATTCGTGATGTTATAATATTATCTACAAATGTTAATAAAGACTATTTTGATATTAGTTTTTTACTTATAGTTATTTTTATATTCTTTATTTTTAGAATTTTGGCAATTAAATTCTCTCCTGGTGGAAATAAAAAAACAAGTAAAATATCAATGTAAATATAAAAGAGATAAAATGGAAGACAAAACAATATTAATAGTAGAAGATGAAGAAGATATATTAGAACTTTTAGAATATACACTTCAAAAAGAAGGTTTTGAAACAATTGGCTTTTTAAATGTTGATAAAAACTTAGAAAAAATCTTTGATGAAGAAAAAATAGATTTAATTTTGATGGATAGAAACCTTCCTGGTTGCGAAGGTACACACTTTATAGATGAAATTAGAAAAAAAGGTTATAATAATCCAGTTATTTATGTTACTGCAAAAGACAAGGATGAAGATATTCTTGAAGGATTTGAATCTCATGCTGATGATTATATTACAAAACCTTTTAATATTAAAGAATTAATAGCAAGAATAAAAGCTGTAATAAAAAGATCAACTAAAGACATTGATATCTTAAAAATAAGAGATATTGTCTATAAAGCTTCTAATAAAAAATTTTTTATTGATAATATAGAGTTAGAATTAACACACTTAGAACATGATTTACTTTTAGAGTTTATAAAAAATAAAGATATTTTGATGACAAGAGAGCATTTACTAAATTCTGTTTGGGAAGATTCCCTTGATAAAAAAATGAAAACTGTGAATGTTGCAGTAAAAAGACTAAAAGCAAAGATTGATCCTGATGGAGAAAAAAACTATATTAAATCAATCAGAGGGGAAGGTTACATTTTTTGTTAAAAATACATCAACTTTTTTTAAGAACCTTTAGTCTTATTTTTATAGCAATTCTAATTAGTTTAAGTATAGTTACTTATTTTTGGTCTAAAAATATCTATTTAGATCAAATTGAAAAAAATTTAATTCAAAATATTGATACCTTATCTATTGTATTAAATGATTTAGATAATGTAGATAATATTATCAAAGACTTACATTCACAAATTGATCTTAGAATTACTATAGTTGATGAAAAAGGAAATGTAATAGCTGAAAGTGACAAAAATAAAGAGTTATTAGAAAATCATGCAAATAGAAAAGAGATTTTGGAAGCTAAAGATTTTGGAATTGGAAAAGTTATAAGATATTCTACTACAATGCACAAAGAACTACTTTACATAGCAAAAAAAGTTACTATCAATAAAAAAATATATTTTATTAGAATGTCTGACTACACAGATAATATTACAGACAATTTTATGAAATTATCACTTCAAATTTTTGCATTTATTAGTTTTTTTATAATTATTGCATTTCTTGCTTCTTATTTTATTAGTTTAAAAATCAAAGATGAAACTGAAAATATTTTAGATTTTTTAACTCAGCTTGCTTCTAAGAAAACAACTCCTGAATTAGAATCAAATTTTACTTTGGAATTTCATAAAATCACAAAAATTCTAAATAAAGTTGCTATAAAATTAAAGAAAAAAGAGAAACAAAAAGCTAAACAAAATGCAAAATTAAAAATAGCAAATAGACAAAAAGACGAAATTATATCTGCCTTGTCCCATGAATTTAAAAATCCCATTGCTATCATTTCTGGATATAGTGAAACTATTTTAAATGATGATGCAATGCCCCAAAGTATAAAAAATAAGTTTTTAGCAAAAATACATTCAAACTCCTTAAAAATGTCAAATATAATTGATAAATTAAGATTGACACTTAAACTTGAAGAAGGAAAACAAGAGATAATACTACTTCCTACTTCTATGAAAGTCTTAATTAAAGAAATTATTTCTGATTTACAAGATAACTATAAAAATAGAGAGATTGAATTAATAGGAGAAGATATACAGTTAAAAGTTGATTCTACATTAATTAGTATGGCTATTTCAAACCTTATAGAAAATGCTTTAAAATATTCAGAAGATAAAGTAATTGTAAAGATAAATAGTGATGAAATAAGAATAATTGATAGTGGAATAGGAATAGAAGAATTAGACTTAGAAAATATTAAACAAAAATTCTACAGAGTCTCTAAAAATGGTTGGAATAACTCTTTAGGTCTAGGTTTATTTATAGTTCAAGCCATATTAAATTTACACAATTTTAAACTTGAAATAGAATCAATTCACAATAAAGGTTCTGAATTTTCAATAAAATTTTAAAATTTACTTAATTTAAGTATTTTTTAAGTATCACTACACTATTATTCCACCTCATTAATAAAAGCGGAGAAAATAAATGAAATTTACTCAAATGGCAAAAGCTAACGAAATCGAAAGAGATTGGATAGTAGTAGACGCAGAAGGTAAGGTTTTTGGTAGAATCATTACTGAAGTTGCAACTATCTTAAGAGGTAAAAATAAACCTTGCTTTACACCACATGTTGATTGTGGAGATTACGTTGTAATCATTAACGCATCTAAAGCAAAATTTACAGGTGCTAAATTAGAAGACAAGAATTACTTCACTCACTCAGGATACTTTGGTTCTACTAAGACTCATAAAATGTCTGATATGTTAATTAATAACCCTGAGAAGTTATATAAACTTGCAACTAGAGGTATGTTACCAAAAACTACTTTAGGTAAAGCAATGTTAAAAAAATTAAAAGTATACGCAGGTTCAGAACACCCTCACACTGCGCAAATTAAAGGATAAGACTAATGGCAAAAGTTTACGCAACAGGAAGAAGAAAAACAGCTGTAGCTAAAGTATGGCTAGAAAATGGTAACGGTCAACTTACAATCAATGGTCAATCTTTAGACACATGGTTAGGTGGACACGAAGCAATTAAAAAAAGAGTTATGCAACCATTAGAAGTATCTAAACAAGAAACTTCTGTAAACATCGTAGTTAAATCTTTAGGTGGTGGTTACTCTGCACAAGCTGATGCTATTAGACACGGAATTTCAAGAGCTTTAGTTGCTTATGATGAGCAATTCAGAACTATCTTAAAGCCTTACGGATTATTAACAAGAGACGCAAGAGCAGTAGAAAGAAAGAAATACGGAAGAAGAAAAGCAAGAAAAAGCGGTCAATTCTCAAAAAGATAATCACTATTTTATCTTTATATACTTTGTTTTTACAAAAATCAAAAAGGAAGCAAGAAATTGCTTCCTTTTTTTTTATGTCAATTTTACTACAATACCTTATGAAAAATATAAAACCACTAATCAAAATTTTAATTGTTTTATCAATATTAGTAAGTACTGTTTTTGCTAGTACTCTAAATATGTCTATTAGTTCAAGTCCTAGTAGATTAAATCCTATTCTATCAAATGATACAGCAAGTACAGAAGTATCTAGTTGGCTTTTCAATGGTTTATTTAAATATGATAAAAATGGTAATCCAACAGTTGCTTTAGCAAAGTCTTATAAGTTCATAAGCCCTACAAAACTTCTTATAAAACTAAGAAAAAATGTGTTATGGCATGATAAAAAAAAGTTTACTTCAAAAGATGTAATTTTTACTTATGAACAAATAATTTCCCCAAAAGTCTTTAACTCAATAAAATCTAACTTTAAACTTGTAGAAAGTGTAAAAGCTTTAGATGAATATACGATTGAAGTGATTTATAAAAAACCTTATTTTAAAGCTTTAGAGACTTGGATGGTTGGAATTCTTCCTTATCATATTTTAAAAGATGAAAAAAATTTAATGACAAGTGATTTTAATAAAAAACCAATTGGTACGGGTCCATATAAAATAGACGGTTTTAAAACAGGTTCTGATATCAAGATATATGCTAATGATGATTATTTTGATGGTCGTCCTAAAATCGATGAAATAAATTTTAAGTTTTTACCAGATCCCAATACATCTTTTTTATTTTTAAAACAAAAAAAGCTTGATTTAGGAGGATTGACTCCTATGCAAGTTGATAGACAAATAAATGAAACATTTAAAGAAAATTATAGAATTATTGAAAAACAAAGTTTTGGTTATGCATATCTTGGTTTTAATTTAAGAAATGAGAAATTTAAAAACAAAAAAGTTAGAGAAGCAATTGCACTAGCAATTGATAAACAAGAATTAATTGACATTCTCTTTTTTGGTCATGCTAAAGTTGCTAATGGACCTTTCTTACCAGGAAGTTTTGCATACAATGATAAAGTTAAAACTACAAAAACAAATATTTTAAAAGCAAAAAAAATTTTAAAATCACTTGGGTTTAATAAAAATAATCCTTTTACTTTTGAAATTATTACAAATACAGGTAATGACATAAGAGTAAATGCTGCTCAAATACTTCAATATCAGTTAGCAAAAGCTGGTATAAAAATGAAAATCAGAGTGATGGAATGGCAAGCATTTTTAAATACTGCTGTAAATCCAAGAAACTTTGAAGCTATATTACTTGCTTGGAGTCTTGCTTTAATGCCTGATGCTTACCCTTTATGGCATAGTGATTCAGATAAGCTTGGAGGATTTAATCTTGTAGGATACAGAAATAAAGAAGTTGATGAACTAATAGAAAAAGGTGCTAATACTGTAAATAGAGAAAAGTTAAGTACTATTTATAAAAAAATTTATAAAAAAATAGCAGAAGACTTGCCTTATGTATTTTTATATATACCAAATTCTATTACTGTTGTAAATAAAGATATAAAAAATATTAAACCTGCTTTTTTAGGTATAACATATAATCAAAAAGATTGGATAAAGGAATAAATATAAATGAATAAAGATACAATAATACTATTTGATTTAGACGGAACACTAATAGACTCAACAGATGCAATTGTTTCATGTTTTTATCACTCATTTAAAGAATTAAACTTTGAATTTAAAGGAACAACAGAAGATATTAAAAACCTTATTGGATACCCCCTTGATGTAATGTATGTAAATTTAGGAGTTGAAGATAGTAAAAAATGGAATTTTGTAGATTCATACAAAAACCAATATAGAAAAATTTCAAAAGAGCAGACATACCTTTTAGAAAATGCAATTGAAGCAGTACAATATGCTTCATCTTATGCAAGACTTTCAGTGGTTACAACAAAAACAAGAATGTATACAATGCCTCTTTTAGAAAACTTAAATATAGACAAGCACTTTGAGATAGTTACAGGAAGAGAAAATGTACAAAATCCAAAGCCACATCCAGAACCTATTGATATAACATTAAAACAAATGAATTATGACAAAGATAAACATGATGTATGGATGATAGGTGATACAAAACTTGATTTAATTGCTGCAAAAGAAGCAAAGGTAAATAGTATTGGAGTTTTATGTGGCTATGGAAAAAAAGAAGAATTACTACTTTATACAGATAAAATTCAAAATAATGCTTATGAAGCTGTAAAATTTATAAAAGAGCAAAAAATTTAAAACTTTTTGCTCTAAGAGACTCAATTTCTTAAATAAAAAAGCTTAATCTAAACTTATTTTTTGATATTAATAACAGCTTCCTATATATTTTTAAGACACAAACCCTATAGTAAATATGTGAATTAATAATAATTAAAAATTTATTAGTAAACACCATAAATTAAGACTTTATTTCTTAGTAAACTAATTAAATAAGATTGTTTTTATTATTTTAAAAAACTTTTTTCTTATAAAATACTAGTGATTAATTAATTTAATTGTGTTAAGAAAAGTTACATATCTACACTTAAAAAACTTAATGAAAGTACATTCTAAGTTAAAAGTATGTATAATAGTTAAGACTAATTAAATTTTTTAAGTCAAATTTAATAATTAAGGAGCCACTATGTTAGAAATTAGATGGCATAGCCGTGCAGGTCAAGGTGCTGTTACTGGAGCAAAAGGACTTGGTTCTATTGTTGCACAATCTGGAAAAGAAGTTCAAGCTTTCGCTTTTTATGGTTCAGCAAAAAGAGGTGCGTCAATGACTGCCTACAATAGAATTGATGATAAAGTTATTTTAAATCATGAAAAATTTATGAGTCCTGATTTTGTATTTATACTAGATCCAGGATTAGCATTTACTGATGATTTTACTGCTAATGGTAAAGATACTACAAAATATATTATTACTACACACCTTAGCAAACAAGAGTTAATAGACTCAGTTCCTGAATTACAAGGGATTGAAGACAGAGTATACATTTTAGACTGTCTACAAATAGCTAGAGATACTATTGGTAGAGCTATTCCAAATACACCAATGCTTGGTGCATTTATGAAAGTTAGCGGAATGTATGAATTAGAGTTCTTTAAAGAGGCAATGCAAGGGGTATTAAAAAAATTACCTCAAAATATTATTGATGCTAATATGGTTGCAATCCAAAGAGCTTACGACGAAGTTCACTAAAGGATAAAATATGAGTAAACCAATTAATGAAATGGGATGGGATGAGCTAGTACCAGGTGCTGCTTTATATACATTCGAAGGTGATGTTGATTATAACATTGCTGATATTCAACCAGAAGAAAGAAATTATTCTGAGACAAGTTCAAAAAGTATGTCAGTAGGAGACTGGAGAATTATTAAACCAGTTTGGAACTCTGAAACATGTATTGATTGTCAAAACTGTTGGGTATTCTGTCCGGATACTTCAATTATTGCTAGAAATAAAGAGATGAAAGGTGTTGATTACGAACACTGTAAAGGATGTGGTCTATGTGTAAGTGTATGTCCTACTAATCCAAAATCTTTATTAATGTTCAACGAATATGAAACTGTTGAAGATGCACTTGCTAAATGGCCAGAAAAGAAGAAAAGAGGTGAAAAGTAATGAATAGTAGAGAAATGGAATTAAACGAGGTAGAAGTTTGGGATGGTAACATGGCAAACTCTCAGGCTCTTAGACAAGCCGACGTTGATGTAGTTGCTGCTTATCCTATTACTCCTTCAACTGCAACAGTAGAAAACTATGCAATGTTCCATGCAAACGGATATATTGATGGTGAAGTTATTATGACTGAGTCTGAGCATGCTGCAATGTCAGGATGTATCGGTGCTGGAGCTGCTGGTGGTAGAGTTGCTACTGCAACTTCTTCTCAAGGTTTAGCACTTATGATTGAAACTTTATACCAAGCATCAGGTATGAGAATTCCAGTTGTATTATGTCTTGTAAATAGAGCTTTAGCTGCACCTCTTAACGTAAATGGAGATCACTCTGACCTTTACTTAACAAGAGATTCAGGATGGGTATCAATTGACGCATTTAACCCACAACAAGCTTATGATATGACTTTAATGTCATTTAAAATTTCTGAGCATCCAGCTGTTAGATTACCAGTAATATCTAATCAAGATGGATTTATGACTTCACATACTGCACAAAATGTGACTCCTTTAAAAGACGAAGTTGCTGCGAAATTTGTTGGTGAATACACTAAAGTAAATGCATTATTAGATTTTGACAAACCTGTAACACATGGTGTACAAACTGAACAAGATTGGCACTTTGAGCATAAAGCTAAACAACACGCTGCATTAATGGCATCAAAAGATGTAGTAAAAGAAATTTTTGCTGAATTCAAAGAATTAACTGGTAGAGAATATAAACTAGTTGAATCTTATGGAATGGAAGATGCAGAAGTAGCTATCGTATGTTTAGGTTCAACTTATGAAACTGCTATGCTTGCTATTGATCAATTAAAAGAAGAAGGTATTAATGCTGGTGTTGTTGCACCTAGATTATTTAGACCTTTCCCATTAGAAGAAGTAGCACATGAGTTACAAAAGGTTAAAGCTGTAGCTTGTATGGATAGATCTGCTCCTGGTGGAACTGTTGGTGCATTATACAACGAAGTTTCTGGTGCATTATTCAATACACCTGCAAGACCTTTAATGTCTAACTTAATCTATGGATTAGGTGGTAGAGATATGACAGTTGCAGGATTAAAAGATATCTTTAGAACATTAGATAAAGAAGCAAAAGATGGTAAATTATCAGGTAATATCCAAAGATTAATTGGTGTTAGAGGTCCTGAATTAAGCTTCTACAATGTGGAAGGAAAATAAATATGAGTACACAAAAAGTAATTAAAAACTTAAAAACATTTTCAACAGCAGCAGAGAGATTTGAAGGTTCACACCTTTTATGTCCTGGTTGTGCTCACTCTATTATCGTAAGAGAAGTTTTAAATGCAACTAATGATAACTTAGTTGTATCTGCTTCTACTGGATGTTTAGAAGTTTGTACAGCAATTTATCCTCATACTTCATGGGACTGTTCTTGGATTCATATTGGATTTGAAAACTCTTCAACTGCAATGGCAGGTGTTGAAACTATGAACAAAGCCTTAAGAAATAAAGGTAGAATTGCAGCAGATGAGCCACAACCAAAGTTTGTAACATTTGGTGGTGATGGTTCTACTTATGATATTGGTTTCCAATGGATTTCTGGTTGTTTTGAAAGAGGACATGATTTCATGTACGTTTGTTTAGATAATGAAGTATATGCAAATACAGGTGGTCAAAGATCATCTTCAACTCCTATTGGTTCTTCAACAACAACAGCTCCTGCTGGATCTCACTCTTATGGTGAAAGAAGACAAAAGAAAGATATCGTATCTATTATGGCAGCTCATGGTGCTCCTTATGTTGCACAAGTTGCTCCAAATAAATGGAAAGATATGGTTAAAAAAATCCAAAGAGGATTTGATACAGAAGGTCCTGTATTTATCAATGCAATGTCTGCTTGTACTACTGAGTGGAAATTCGCACCAAACCAAACTATTGAAGTATCTGATTTAGCAGTTGATTCATTAGTTTTCCCATTATATGAAATTATTGATGGTAGAGAATTAAACATCACTTACAGACCAAAAAATATTGTACCAGTAAGAGATTACTTAGGTGCACAACCAAGATTCAAACACTTATTCAAACCAGAAAATGAATATTTAATTGAAGAATGGCAAAAAAGAATTGACGAAAGATGGGCATTCTTACAAAAAAGAGAAGAAATTAGAATGTAATTTTTCTATGCTTGCTCTAGGAAGGCTCCTTTTTTCTAGGGCAGCATAAAACATAAATATTATTACAATATTGACTTAATACTAACATGAAATAATATAAACCCTTACCCTATTTAGCTTCCTTCCATGGGTATAGGGTTTATATATTAAACTACAAAGCTTTTATATATTTTATATAATCTTTTCCATAAATATCAAGAGTCTCTTCACTTAAAACAGTTTCTGTATTATAAGTTATATAAGGTTTTAGATAATTCATTTTTACATAATTAGCAGTGATTTCAAAAGGAAATAAAAACTCCTCAACATATTTTTTATCTTTACCTGTTTCACAAAATGCTTCTTTTGCACCTCCACAACTAATAGCAATAGCAAGAGATTTGTTTTCTAACATATAAGTTCTAGCATGAGCAAACCCAGGCTCTAGTACTCTATCAAACCATTCTTTTAAAAGTGAGGGTGAACTAAACCAATACATAGGAAATTGAAAAAGAATAATATCATTTTCTAAAAGCAGTTTTTGCTCAAGCTTAACATCTATTTTAAAATCTGGATATTTACTATATAAATTATTTACAGTCACATTTGGTATATTTTCAACACTACTTAACAACTTTTTATTTACAACTGACTCTTCAATATTTGGATGAACCAAGTTTATTAAAATTTTTTTCATTTCTGTTCCTTTTTTATTAGATTTATAGAATTGTAGTTAAAATATGAATATAATGTAAGTATGTACTTTTATGTAATATACTATCAAAAAGGAAAGCACTAAATGAAAAAAACTGACTTCAAACCCCTAATAGACACACCTTTTGGATATACTTTATCTTTAATTTCAGGAAAATGGAAAATGGTAATTTTATATTTATTAGATGAATACAAAGTAATAAGATACAACGAATTACAAAGAAAAATTGGTTCAATCACTTATAAAATGTTAAGTTCTCAATTAAAAGAACTAGAAGAATGTGATCTTATAAAAAGAAAAGAATATCCAGTTATTCCTCCAAAAGTTGAATATAGTTTAAGTAAAAGAGGAAAAACACTAATTCCAATCTTAGATGCAATGTGTGAATGGGGTTCAACTCAAAAACCAGAATTATGTCAATATAGATAAAGCTAGATTTTTTAAATTCTAAATCTTTTTTATTTTTCTTACATTTTTTTTACCTAAACTTAAAATATATAAACAAAAGGATAGAAAAATGAAAAATATAGCTACAAAATTTTGTAAAAGTTTAACAATTGTAGGTTTACTAGTTGCAGGTTCTGCCTCATCAACTTTCGCTAATAATGTTGAAAAAGTACATTTCTTAATTCCAGGTGGAGCTGGTGGTGGTTGGGATGGAACTGCTAGAGGTGTGGGAGAGGCACTTAAAAAATCTGGATTAGTGAAAGAAACATCATTTGAAAATATGTCTGGTGGTGGAGGTGGTAAAGCCATTGCTTATTTAATAGAAACTGCTAAAAAACAAAAAAATACCTTAATGGTTAACTCTACTCCTATTGTAATTCGATCACTTCAAGGTGTTTTCCCTCAATCTTTTAGAGATTTAACTTTAGTTTCATCAGTTGTTGCTGATTATGGTGCTTTAGTTGTTAAAACTGATTCTAAGTATAAAACATGGGCAGATGTAAAAACTGCATTCGATAAAAATCCAAGAAAAGTAAAAATTGCAGGTGGAAGTTCAAGAGGTTCTATGGATCACTTAGTTGCTGCACAAATATTTAAAGCAGCAGGAGGAAACCCAACTAGTGTAAGATATGTAGCTTATGATGCAGGTGGAAAAGCTTTAGCAGGACTGTTAACAGGTGAAGTTGATGTATTATCAACTGGACTTGGGGAAGTTTTAGAAAAACACAAAAAAGGAGAAGTAAGAATTATTGGTATTACTTCAAATAAAGATATTGAAGGAATACCAAGCTTTAAGGGAATGGGAGTAGATGCTTACTTTGCTAATTGGAGAGGTTTTTTTGCTGCGCCAAATTTACCACAAGAAAAAGTTGATGCATTCGCTGCTACTTTAGGAAAAATGTATGATACTAAAGAGTGGGAAGATGTAAGAAAAAGAAATGGTTGGACAAATCTTTATCAACCAAAAGAAGAGTTTAATACATTTTTAGAAAAACAAGAAAAAATCATCTCTTCTCTTATGAAAGAAATGGGATTTTTATAGGATAAGTAGAGAAAATTCTCTACTTTGACAAAGGATTTATTATGACAAAAAATATTATTGGTTCAATATTCTTTTTAGGTTTTTCTTGTTTTTATTTTTTTAATGTATTTAATATAAAAAAAATGCCAGGTTCACAGTTTGAAGTAATGACAGCATCTACTTTTCCTTTTTATATAGGAATTTCAGGTATTGTTATTTCAGGTATTATCTTGATTTTTTCAATAGTAAAAAAAGATGAAGATGCATTATCATTATCTTATCTTAAAACTTTAGACTTTAAAACAACTACTTTATTTATAGTAGCAATGATTTTCTATGGCTTTACTATTAGAACCTTAGGTTTTATCTTAGCTACGATTATCTTCTTAGCAATTGGTTTTTTTATACTAAAAGAGAAAAATTTAAAAAGAATTTTTTTAATCTCAGTGGGTGTATCTGTAGGGTTTTACATAATTCTAAATAATCTTTTAGGTGTATATATAGACCCCGGAATGATTTTTGATAGTTTAGCAGGAGGTGAATCATGATGGATGGTATATTTCAAGGGGTAAGTACTGCTCTTTCAGGCTACAATATATTTATGGTTGCTGTTGGTTGTTTTGCTGGTACATTTATTGGTATGCTTCCAGGACTTGGGCCTATTTCAGCTATTGCACTTATGATTCCAATAACTTATGGTATGGATCCAGCTTCTGGACTTATCTTAATTGCTGGTGTTTATTATGGTGCTATTTTTGGAGGTTCAACTTCATCAATTCTAATCAATGCCCCAGGTGTTGCAGGAACTGTTGCTAGTTCATTTGATGGTTATCCAATGGCTAAAAAAGGTCAAGCAGGTAAAGCTTTAGCAATTGCCGCTTATGCTTCTTTTACAGGTGGAACAATTGCTGCTGTATTTTTGCTAATTGCAGCACCAGCACTAGCAAGTGTAAGTTTAAGTTTCCAATCATCTGACTACTTTGCTTTAATGATATTAGGTTTAACTGCCGTTGCTGCCTTTGCTGGTAAAGGGAAGTTTTTAAAAGCTGCCATTATGACAATATTTGGTCTTATGTTGGCAACTGTTGGAACAGATAGTGATTCAGGTATTGCTAGATTTACTTTTGGTAGATTAGATTTAATTGATGGTATTTCATTTTTGCTTTTAGCTATGGCAGCCTTTGCTTTATCAGAAGCACTTATGAATGTACTTGAAAATAAAGAACCTAGTGATAAAGAAAAAGAAGAACTTAAAAAAGATATAGGTTCATTAAAACTTACAAAATCAGAAGTTAAGGAGATGGTTCCAACTGTTGGAAGATCTTCTGTTCTTGGTTTTTTTGTTGGAGTTCTTCCAGGTGCAGGTGCTACTATTGCTTCTTTTTTAGCTTATGGAATGGAAAGAAGTTTTGCAAAAGCAAAAGAAAAACTTACTTTTGGAAAAGGAAATGTAAAAGGTTTAGCAGCCCCAGAGAGTGCAAATAATGCAGCCTGTTCAGGTTCCTTTGTACCATTATTAACTCTTGGTATTCCAGGGTCTGGAACAACTGCTATTATTTTAGGTGCATTAATTTCTTATGGAATTCAGCCAGGACCTACAATGTATGTGGATAATCCTGCTCTATTTTGGTCAGTAATTATCTCTATGTATATTGGGAATATTGTTCTTTTGATTTTAAATCTACCATTAATTCCTTATATTGCTAAGTTATTAACATTGCCAAGACAGCTGTTGTTACCACTTATTATATTCTTCTCATTGATTGGAGTTTACTTAGTGACATTTAACAACTTTGATATTTATATGATGACTATCTTTGCTGTTGTTGCATTGTTTTTAAGACTTATTGATTATCCTATGGCTCCAATGATTTTAGGATTTATCTTAGGTGGAATGATGGAAGATAATCTAAGACGTGCACTTACGATAAGTGATGGTTCATTGTCATTCTTATGGGAAAGACCTATTACTTTAAGTATTTTGATAATT
Organism: Arcobacter sp. YIC-80; assembly: GCF_044841725.1. Taxonomy (NCBI): domain Bacteria; kingdom Pseudomonadati; phylum Campylobacterota; class Epsilonproteobacteria; order Campylobacterales; family Arcobacteraceae; genus Arcobacter; species Arcobacter sp. YIC-80. The sequence continues at coordinate 45,992 of NZ_JBJBSI010000002.1, forward strand.
ACTGTTCTAATTTTATTTATGCCACTAATTAGTGAGTTTTTTGCTAAAATGAAAGAAAAGAGAAAAGAAGCGTAATGCTTCTTTTTTATATGGATTTATCATGGAAAACTTTAAAGATTATACAATACTATATATTGAAGATGATGAAGGTGTAAGAACTATAAATTCAAGATTCTTAAATCGTATGTTTTATAAACTTTATGAAGCGTGTGATGGAAAAGAAGGATTAGAATTATACGAAAAACATCAACCTGATATAATTCTAACAGATATAAACATGCCAAAATTAAATGGTTTAGAGCTAGCAAAAAAAATAAGACAAACAGATAAAGACACAAAGATTATAATTTCAACAGCCTTTAGTGATAAAGACTATTTACTTGAAGCTATTGAACTTAATTTAGAGAAATATATAATCAAACCACTTACAAGTAGAAACCTACTTCCTGTCCTTACAAAAGTAGTTGAAACATTAGAAAAAACAAAAGAAAAAAAGATATATCTTGATAAAAATTTTTATTTTGATAACACAACATCTCTTTTTTATGTAGATGAGAAAGTTCTTGATTTAACAAAAAAAGAACTACTTTTTTTAAAACTTTTAGTTTTAAATAAAAATAGACTTGTAAACTATAAAGAAATAGAACAATATGTTTGGGAAGAAGAACCCATGAGTTTAAATTCGCTTCGTACAAATATTGGTTTTCTAAGAAAAAAGATTCCCTTTAACTGTATAAAAAATATATCAAATATGGGGTATAAATTAAGTCTTGAAAAAAAACTATAAGAAAAACGTAGAACAAAGAATAAAGAAAATAACACTTCTTAGTTCTACTATTATTATACTACTTGTTGCTACTATTATAGGATCAAATCTAATAAAAACAGAATATAATAACTTCAAGAATCATATAAAAAACTTCAAGAATACAATAATCCATAGAGAAAAATTTTATATAAAGACAGCTATTGAAAATCTAAAAAATGATATTGAATTTGAACGACTTTCCATTTTAAATAGCAAAAAACAAAGAATAAAAAACCAATCAATTATTGCCCATAATCTTGCCATTTCTCTTTATGAAAACTCAAAAAACCTATCCAAAAAAGAACAAAAAAAGTTAATTATCTCTTCTATTAGACAAATAGCTCAAAAACAAAATGATATTCACTATTTTATTTATGATATAAATGGAAATTTACTTTTAAATACTGAAAATCCAAGAAATGAAGGAGTGAATTTTTTAGATTTTGAAGATATAAATGGTGTAAAGTTTATAAATGAGATGATTAATGCAAAGCAAAATAAACAAAACTATGTGGAATATTTTTGGTACAAACCAAACAAAAGAATCACTTACTCAAGACATATAAAAGAACTTGGTCTTATCATAGGTTCTGCTTCTTTTTTAGAGAGTAGAAAAGAGGAATTAAAAGAAAAACTTCTAAAAAAAATAATACTTCAAAACTTTAATGAAGAAGAGTTTTTATTTATATACAAACTAAATAGTTTAAATAATATCACTACTCAAAGTAATTTACTTATTGAAAAAAATATACAAACCTCAAAAGATGAGCTTCTAGCAGTTGAGAAACTAATGATAAAATCAAACTACAAAGGAAACGACTACCTCATCTATGATAATAAACAAAAAATTTTCTATGGAACTTTTCTTACAAACCTTAGATACTTTATAGCTGTAGGAGTTGATTTATCTCAAATATATAATTTAATAGAAAAAGAAAGAGTTATATCTTTAGATAATATGTATAAAAACATCATCAAACTTTTTATAATCATAAGTATTATGACTATTATATTTTTTATTTTTTCACTATTATTTACAAAAAAGATTGAATTTCTTTTTAATAAATATAAAAAAACAGTAAAAGAAAATGAAGAAAAATACGCCCTACTTTTTAACTATAGTAATGATGGCTTTATTATCTCAGAAGTAAATAAAAGCTCTACTAATATTCTAAGTCTAAATAGTACAGCTTTAAAAACTATAGGATACGAAACAAAAGAGATTTTATATCAAGACTTTTTCAACTTATTTGAGAACTTAACACTTGATGATATTATTGCAGAGAAATCATTGTTTAGAACTGTGAAATTATTCACAAAAGAGAATAAACTTAGAACTATTGAACTAAATGCCATGATGTATTTGTATGAAGATAAAAAACTAATCTTCGCATCACTTCGTGATATTACAGAAAGAACATTATTAAAAGAAGAAAAACTAAAACAAGAAAAATTACTAATACAAAAATCAAAAATGGCTGCTATGGGTGAAATGATAGGTAATATCGCTCATCAATGGAGACAGCCTCTATCTCAGATATCAGGACTTTTCTTCGATATAGAATCAGCTTATGACTTTAAAGAACTTGACAAAAAATACCTTACTAAGAGAGTTGATGAAGCAAATGATATACTTGAGTATATGTCAAGAACAATTGATGATTTTAGAAATTTCTTCAATCCAAACTCAATAAGAGAAGAGTTTAATATAAAAGAAACAATTACAAATGCAGTGAAAATAGTAAACTCAACTTTAAACTATCATAATATACAAATACAAATAGATCAAGAGCTTAAAATAAATGGCTACAAAAATGAATATGCTCAAGCCATAATAAATATAATCTCAAATGCAAAAGATATTTTAATTGAGAGAAAAATAAAAGAACCCTTGATAAAAATATATATGAAAGATAAAAATACTCTATGTATTGAAGATAATGCAGGTGGAATAAATAAAGAGATTATAGAGAAAATATTTGATCCTTACTTTACTACTAAGTTTGACTATGGAACGGGGATTGGATTATATATGACAAAACTCATTATTGAAGAGAAAATGAATGGAGTTATAGAAGTTGAAAACTCACAACTTGGAGCAATTTTTAGTATAGAAATTTAGAATTTCATTTTTCTTACATTTTTCTAATATATAATTGCTTTGTGAGTATTATAGATAATTAAGTATTTAAGCCCATACCTCCAACCTATTCTGTGATTGAATATAAAAACTTTTTCCTAAACCCTGCTTCCTTCTTGGGAATTGAAGTTTTTATTTACTACAATTTCTATAATACTTTCATTTATGAAATAGGAGCAATATGTTTACTTCACAAAATTTCTTACGTATGTTATTTGCATTGAGTATTGGAGTTTGTGGTTCTATTATTTTTATTTATTTGGGTTTACCTTTGCCTTGGCTTTTGGGAGCTATCTTTGCTTCTTCTATTGCTATAAGATTTGAAAACCTTCCTATACTAAGCCCTAAGCCTTTCTCAATTCCTGCTAGAATACTTATAGGTCTTACTATAGGAAGTGCTTTTACTCCTGAGATATTGCAGTATATTGATGTATATTTTTATAGTTTACTTCTTGTGATACCTTTTACTATTTTAACTATACTTTGTGGGATGTATTACTATTATAGATTTCAAGGTTTTGATAAAAAGACTGCCTATCTAAGCTCTATGCCTGGTGGCGTAATAGAGATGGTAATCATAGGTGAAGAAATAAAAGCAAATATCTCAAAAATCACTTTGGTTCAATCATCAAGACTTTTTTTTATAGTTGTTAGTTTACCTTTTGTAATACAGTATATCTTCAAAGTTGATATAAGTGGAAACAAACTAATCACACAACCAATCACTTCTATAAATATCCCTGAGTTTTTAGCTTTAGTTTTTATAGGTGTTGCAGGTGGAGTAATAGCTAAAAAGATAAAACTATCAGCTGCTTTTCTAATAGGCCCTATGATAGCAAGTATAGCTGTTCACTCTACAGGAGTTATCACAACAACAGTACCTGATGAGTTTTTGAAGTTTGTACAAGTAGTATTTGGTACAATCATAGGGTTTACTTTTAGAGGTGTAAGGATGAAGACTATCATCTCAACACTAATAGGAACTTTTGGACACTTTATCATACTAGCTTTAATATCAAGTATCTTTATAAGTATCGCTTACTTTAGTTTTGGTTTTCCTATAATCTCTACAATCCTAGCTTTTAGCCCAGGAGGACAAGCCGAACTAAACCTAATAGCAATACTAGTAGGTGCAAATGTACCTTATATAACCCTACACCATATAGTAAGACTTTTTATAGTGATGAATATAGCACCTATTTTTGCTAGGAGGTTGAGGGATTAGATATCTTTATTCACTTTAACTCTTCTAAAATATCTATAAATTTAAAGACAAAGGCACTATAATCCTTTATACTTATACAGATGATGTTTCTTAGGAAGTGAAATAAATATTACTGATGAAGGTATTGAAAGAGTTAGTTATAAATATCCTCACTTACAATCTGTTGTAAATGAGAATATTTATTTACTTATTTTTTAAAAATCTTTCACCTATAACAAAAACTATTAATCCAATAAACATAACTAATGAAGAAATAATCTCAATTAATGTAAGAGTTTCACCATAAATATAAGAAAGAGCTACTCCAAATACAGGAACTAGTAATGAAAAAGGTGCAATTTGTGATGCACCATTTTCTTTTATTAATCGTGACCATATTGCAAACCCAAATAGTGTAGAAATACCTGAAGTATAAAGTAATACTATTATCTCTTTAAATCCTATATTCATTAAAACTACTATTTGATTTGTTTCGAAAAAATATGATAGTATGAATAATGGAATAGGTGGAACTAAAGACATCCAAATAACTAATGAAAATGGTTCAACTTTCTCCGACTTATTAGTAATAATATTTGATACTGCCCATGCAAAACCTGCTATTACAATTAATGAAAAAGAATAAAATCCTATTTCTGTATTATTTAATCTATCAACAAACATTCCTGCTATACCAAAAAATGCGATAATCATACCACTAATCTTAATCAAACTCAGTGTCTGTTTTAAAATAAAATAAGCTAATATCGCAGTAAAAAAAGTTTGTACTTGTAAAACAACTGAAGAAAGTGCTGCCGTCATTCCTAAATGCATACCAACAAATAATAATCCAAATTTAATAAACCCTAGAAAGAAACCTACACCTATTATAGTTTTAAAAGACATACCTTTTCTATCTATAAAAAAGACTAAAGGAATTGCACATAAGATAAACCTTAATGCAGAAAATAGTAATGGAGGAAAAGACTCTAATCCAATTTTAATTACAATAAAATTTAATGCCCACAAAAATGTAATAAGTATTGCTAAAGATATATCCCTATTATTCATAACAATTAATCTCTTTTAAAACATCCTCTAATATCGACAAACTTTCATCTAATAAATCAATACTAATAGTAAGTGCAGGCAAAAATCTTAATACACATCCTTCTCGTCCACCATTCTCTAAAATTAATGACCTTTTAAAACATTCGTGTTTAATAGCATTAGCAAGTTCTCCATTAGCTTTAGGATTTCCTGATGAATCATTCTCATTAGGTTTAATAATTTCGATTCCTAACATTAATCCTTTTCCTCTTACATCACCAATAATTAGATATTTATCTTTCATACTATTAAGTCTTTTCATCATAAAAGAACTTTTATGATTTACTTCTTGAATAATATTTCCTTCTAAAAGCATATTAAGTGATTCTGCACCAGCTACCATAGCTAATTGATTTCCTCTAAATGTTCCTGTATGTGCACCAGTATTCCAAATATCGAATTTTTTATTATATACAAGTAAAGATAATGGTAAACCACCACCAACAGCTTTAGACAATAAAACCGCATCTGGTATAATATCAGCATGTTCAAATGCAAACATTTTTCCTGTTCTACCAAATCCAGATTGTATTTCATCTAATACTAAAGGAATATCTAGTTCTTCACAAATATTTTTCAATCCTTTCAACCATTTATTAGGAGCAGGTATACATCCTCCTTCTCCTTGAATAGCTTCAACTATAATTGCCGCAGGTTTTAGAATACCACTATTGGGATCAATTAATGTAGATTTAATATGACTTAACGAAGTTTCAATTATTTTTCCATTAGAATTCCCATATGGGTTTCTAAATTCGTATGGAAAAGGGAAAAAATGAACATCAGGCATACTTACACCTATTTCTTTTTTGATTGCAAGATTCCCTGTTAGTGAAATAGCTCCCATTGTCATACCATGATAAGCTCCATGAAATGAAATGATTGGATTTCTTTTTGTTGCAGTTCTAAATAATTTAATTGCTGCTTCTGTTGCATCTGTTCCAGCAGGTCCACAAAATTCATTTTTTACATTTTCAACAGCATCTATTCTATCTTGATTCTTTTCTACTAATTCATATTGCAAATCGTTAGTCAAAACAGCAATTTTTTTCATTTTCTCCAATCCTTAACTTATAATAAATTATATATTTTTACTTGCAAGCCATGAAATATTACAAGAATGCATACTTTAAAAATAGTAAAAAATTGCGGTTTCTTTACTTTAAAAACTAAATATTTATTTTTATTATGATAGAATAATATTTATGATAGTTAAAAATACAGTATTTGAAAATATCTTAGATTCAAATGGACTATTCCAAAAACATTTTCACTCAACTTATACAATAGGAATTACACATGATGGTTTTTTTAAATCATTTGCTTCAAATAAATCATCTGTATCTTATAAATACTCAACAAGAATTATAAATCCTCATGAAATACACCATGGAAACTCAAAAAGTTGGAAATATACAAACTTTTATCCATCTATATCACTTTTAGAAGATATTTATGAACAAATATTCTTTGAAAGAAAAATTCCACTATTTGCAGAACATATTATAGAAGATGAGATTTTATATAAACTATTATGGAACCTTTTTAATAGTGTTTATATAAAAAGTGCTACTATGAATATTGAAATTAATTTAATTGAAACATTATCATATATTGTAAAAAACTATACAAGTGATAGAAAAAGAAATGATAATTTTCCAGTTGAAAAAAAAATAATAGTAAGAACTTTAGAATATATACACGATTGTATAGAATTTACAATATCATTGGATAATTTAGTCGAAAATATAAATTTAAGTAAATATCATTTTATTAGAGTATTTAAAGAATATGTAGGACTAACTCCTCATCAATATATTATTATGAGCCGGGTAAATAGAGCAAAAGAATTAATTATAAAAGGTGAAAGTTTATCTATCGCAAGTTTAAATACAGGATTTACAGATCAATCTCATTTTATAAAAAATTTTAGAAAAATTTATGGTTATTCTCCTAAACAATTACAAAAAAAAGAAAACTTTTTTTTACTTTAATAATATAGCTTCTATTTTTGCTAAGCGGTTGAAAGATTAGATTGTCATTTATTTATTTGGTAGTTAACTCTTTTTAATCTCTCTTTATATTTTTCTAAATAGAATACTTTACCTTCATCCGACAAAAAGGAAGCATTTATCAAATCTTCTACTTTAGTTATACTTGAATTTACTTGAGTTAGGATTTTGTTAAATCTTTTTTCATTTATACCTAGATAAGTTGCAAACAATTTAAAATCATAAAAAGTATAATATCCAACTTGTTCAAAAACATCTGAATAATCATCAAATAAAGCCAATGCAGTATCTCCATATTTTTCATTTACATGAAATCTTGTATTTAGTAAATCATAATTTGGAGTCAATCTATAATCAACACTATCTGGTAAACTATATAATGAAAAGTTCTTCAAATGAGCATCGCCATTAGCTATGAGATAGTTAAGTAATATTCTTTTAAAAAAATCTTCTAATGTAACTATTGATGCAGGGACATTAAGCTTTATTGCATTTGCACAATCTAAATAAGTTTTAGCATCATATTTATAATCAGCACCATCTTTTGCAGAATTTACATCTAATATTGATGCAAAATCTTCTTGATCATATTTCGTTCCATCTTTTGTATAATCGAACCTTTTTGTTATATATGCAAGTTCACCATCTCTAAAAGGTATAACTGCACAATTTGCAGTATCTATCTTAAAAATCTTTTTTGATATTAACATTGAAAGATGTTCATTTGCAGCTACATCTTCTTGGTTTTTTATTTGATGACTCATAGGAACTGGTTTTAAAATATAACTTCCATTTGTAGCAGTTACTTTTAGTCTATTATCATTGAAAGTTAATGAAAGTTTATCTTCTACACCAGAAATTGACATTCTATGAGCTAATTCATTTCTTTGTATATAAAAATCTTTTTTATCAAAATCTAATGGCTCAGGGGTAACTCCTCCAAATACCTCATCAATACATTTTTTACAATAAAATTGACTTTTTAGTTTTTTTTCTTCTAAGCAAGCATAACATTTAGGCATTGTCTGCTCCTTTTATTACTTCTTTTATGGTAATTGAACCTATGGTATTTTCTTTTGCTGTTTTTAATAATCTACTAAAATCATCATCTTTATCTAATCTTAACTGTTTGCATTGAAGATCTTTCATATCACCCTCAGAAAGCATATTTGAGAAAAAAGAGAATAAATAATCAGATAGATACTCTTCTTCACGCAATTTTAGGTTTATACTTATTGATTTTGCATTATCACTATTTAGATAATTCTTATCATATTTAAAATAGTATTTATTATCTTTATCTCTTTTTATAAGACCTACGAATTTATTATTGCGATACACTTTTCCTATTTGCATTAGTTAGTCCTTTTTGTGATAACTAAATCAAGTGTTAATCCAAGAGGAATTAGAAGTTTTTCGATAGTTTTGATAGTTGGGTTAGCCTTTCCTGTTTCAATTCTTGATATTGTTGCTTCTGTTATACCACTATATTCACTTAAATCTTCAATATTTAGTTTAAGTTCTTTTCTTCTTATTGCGATTTTTTTACCTATATCTTTTAATAACATAAATTTCTCCAATAAACTTAATAGTAGCTTTTATTTTATACTATAATATAATTTATCAGAAAATTAATTTAGATAAACTTAAATATAGCTTTTAATTTATATTATAAAATAAAACTCTAGATTAAGTCTAGCTCTTCACTTATGTCTTTGATTAGTTTTGAAAATGGCTTTTTTGATAGGTCTGCTTTTTCAATCATGTCATAAACTATATCTTTATGGGCTTTGTATCTTTTGTTTAGTTTGAAAACTTTTATATATTTTTCATACTTTTTTAAAAACTGCTCTTTAAGTTTTATATCTATATTATCTTTATCTTTTACATGTAAATCTTTGCAGTCTTCATCTAAGTATAATATAATTTGAACTTTATTTTTTCATGAAATCTAAACTCTTCACTATTTGGAGCAATAATATCTATCATACTTTCACTACTTTTTACTTTACTAGAGTTACAAGTAGCACATAAAGGGTTAAGATTATAAAAAAATAAAGCTAAATATGGATAAGTTCCCTTATCATAGTAGAAGTGTATACACCTTTTTGTTTCTCAAAGTTTGTAACAATATGTAATTTTATAAATAGTTTTTAATTGTAAATATACTTTATGAATTAGAGGGATATTATTTAGAGGTACTTCCTTGATAAACAACTAAATCATAAGGTAATTTATTCCTACTTTTCAAATTCTCAATAATTTTTGGAATAATTATATTGTAGTCATTTCTATATTTTAATTCTAAATGTTCTGAAATATCATACGCACCATTATAACCTTCTTTATTTAATTCCTTAATTTTTATAATAGAATGTTCACTACATATTTGGTTCTCAATTTTTGACATTCTGACATATTTAATACATTCAAATATCATATAAATACCTAAAACTATACATACACCTAATAACACATTCTGTTCAATAGTATACATAAAGAGATAAACAGTAGCAGCAAAAAATAAAATCAATCTAATCATAGAATCAGTACTTGGCATTAAATTAAACCTATCTGAAATTTTATGAAGAATAAAAGTAAGAATCAGAACTCCAAAAAAAAGTATAATAAAACCTATTATTATAATTGCAGTATCACTCATTAATTTCCTTTTTTCCATAATTATACTAAAACTCACTATAATAATAAATAAAAATTGTATTATTTATTTATTAAATATCAATTCTATAATGTCATTAAAAGTCAAAATGGCCTTTTAAATCCTAAATATTACTCTCTTTATAATATTCACAGCTTGCTAAATCTAAATCATTAGAATACATATTTTCAAAAATACTATAAATATACTCTTTAAAAAACTATTAAATCTAACCACCATGTGTTAATTTAGCTTAATCTCAATAATAGATATAATGATTCACTATGGAGAAAGTCTAAATGTACTCTAATATAAATCTTCTTATTTAGTTCTTGCGTTTTATTCAATAAATTAAATTTAGTTTTTTCTAACTCTTTTTTATGATTGACAAATAATGATCTCTTGATAAACATAAATTTGTTTATCTAAATTTTTCTTTTATATTCAAAATATATACTAGTTCATTATTTTATATGGTAGTAAAAGTGTTATTTAGTTTTGCTTTATTTTACACTTTCACATTCTATACAGCTGTATATTTTATGTTCAGTTTTTTAGAACTCTTACTATCTTGTTTTGCTATACTAAAAATAAAATAAGGCTATTTATGGGACTATTTGATATAAGTATAAAAAAAGAGTTACCCTCTACACTTTCAAAGCAAGAGTTTTTAGAAGAGTTAAAGACTTCACTTATTCAAGACAAAGAGTATGAAACAAAACTAGATAAAAGCTCACTTGAAATACAGAAACTTCATCTTGATACACTTTTGAAGTATAACTGTAAAATCACTTTAGACAAACAAAAAAAAGCAACTTCATTTCAGCTTGAAGGGCAGTTACATGATACTTTGATACTTACTATTTTGATTATCTTAGCTATTTTACTTACTTATGGGATAGGTGTAGTTTTAGTGATACTTTTCACATATTTACAAAAGAAAAAAGCAACTAAATTTATAAATGAGATTTTAGATAAAATGAATAAGTCTTAAAGTTCATCTTTGAATCTATCTCTTATTGCTAAAAACTCATCTAAATTTTCAAAGAATAAATCTATAAGTTTTGGGTCAAAGTGCTTTCCTTTTTCTTCTTTAAATAATTTGAATATTTCCTCATCATCCCAAGCTTTTTTATAAACTCTATTACTTCCTAATGCATCAAATACATCTGCTACAGCGGTGATTCTTCCATAAATATGAATTTCTTCACCTTTTAGTTTTCTTGGGTATCCTGAACCATCCCACTTTTCATGATGTTCATGTGCTACTATTGCCGCTGTTTTAAGCAGTGGTCTATCTGAACTTTTTAGCATATCAAAACCTATTTGGGCATGATTTTCCATCACTTCCCACTCTTGAGGAGTCAATTTTCCTGGCTTTTTTAAAATATTATCAGGAATTGCTACTTTCCCTATATCATGCATTGGACTTGCTTGTTTTAGCATTTCTGCTTCATTTGCATCGAAGCCGTATTTTAAAGCTAATAGTTCTGAATATAAAGCAACCCTTCTTACATGATTACCAGTCTCTTTTGATCGGCTTTCACCTATTGACCCCATAGTGAAAATTACATCTTTTTGAATTTGTGCTATTTCTTTTATATGAGTTATATCATGTCTTATAGCATGGTAACCTATATGTTTGTTATTTTCATTATATAAAGGATAGATTTTTGCTTTTACCCAATAGTAGGAACCATCTTTTTTTAAGTTTTTTACTTCACCCTTCCAAGACTCTTTTCTTTTTAGTTGTCTCCACATTTGAACAAAGGCTTCTTTAGGCATATCTGGATGTCTTACTATATTGTGAGGTTTACCTAAAAGTTCTTCTTTTGAGTACCCACTTATTTTACAAAAGGCTTTACTTACTTTAGTGATTCTACCACTTAAATCTGTTGTTGAAAAGATTACATTATCATCATAAGCTTTAAGTAGTTCACTTAATTTTCCTTTTTGAGTATATGCTCTTAAGATAAAATAAAAAAGTATTCCTAAAATCAAAAATGCCGAAACTCTTATAAAGTAACTATCTTTTATAGCAGGATAAATAAAAGGGGTATTATTATAAGTTACTATCCATGCTGATAGCTCTTTTGTAACATTTTGAAGGATAGGATAAAAAGATATCACTTTAAAGTCATGTTTTTTATCCTTTGAAATAAGAGAAAATGCTTTTCCTAGTGCTATTTTTTCACGTATTTGCTCTCTTAATTCTGAAATTCTTTCATCAAAATAACTAATTTTATCCATTTGGCTATGTGTTTTTGAAAGTGTTAATAAATAATTTCTATGCTCAGCACTTGGTTCATAGTTCAACACAATATCATTTCTTGACCACATTTTAGAACTAAATATTTTTTTATTTACTAAAAAATGTGAATGTATTTCACTCAATTTATTCAAATTTTCTTGAAGTATTTCACTTGGGTATGATATTTCTATTGCACCTATATGTTTGTTGTTATCATCAAAAATAGGATAAACATTTCTAAAAGCATGAGCTGTTCTTCCTTGGGAAAAACCTCTTATAATCTCTTTTGTTTTATTTACTTTTACAAAATCATGTCTTATATTTGTTAAATCATCACCATATTTGAAGGGTTTGTGCATTCTTAAAAATACTTTATTATTAGGAAAAACAAAGTGATACTGTAAAAGACCTTGTTTTCTAAACTTTTCATACCTATTTTCTAATATCTTGTGTAATTGCGTTCTTAATTCATCAACTCTTTTTGTGTCTTTACTTTGCCATGCTTCACTTAAAATCTTTTTTAAATTTTTTGTTTGCATAGTAGTTTCATAAATTACATCTGCTTTTTGTGATTGTGTAGTAAGAAAAACTTTATAGTTTACTTCAAGTTTGTGCATATTATGATATAAAGAATAATCAATTTTGCTTTGTGTGTTTTTTTGTGTTATATAAAATACAACTAAGTTTAATCCTATAAAAGATAATAATAGTATGTACTTCATTTTTTTAATGCTCATTTTACCAAATCCCTAATTTCAGGCCTAAATTGCTAAATTATACAATAAAGAGCATTACTTTCTTCTTTTATTATAAGATTATATAATAAACACTATATTATAATTTTTTAAATCAACTACTACTTACAAAACTTTTGATACAATCACTCTTTAGAAAATTGAATAATTTATAATAAATAAAAAGGAAAAAACATGCCATTATTAGATAGTTTTAGAGTTGACCATACTATTATGCCAGCACCTGCTGTTAGAGTTGCAAAGACAATGAAGTCACCATCAGGTGATATTATCACTGTATTTGATTTAAGATTCTGTGTTCCAAATGAAAAGATGTTAGGAGAAAAAGGTATTCACACTTTAGAGCACCTTTTTGCTGGATTTATTAGAGAGCATTTAAACTCTGATACAGTTGAGATTATTGATGTATCACCTATGGGTTGTAGAACTGGTTTTTATATGAGTTTATTAGGTTCTCCATCAGAAGAGCAAGTTGGTAAAGCTTGGAGAGCAGCTATGGAAGATGTATTAAAAGTTGAAACTCAAAATGACATCCCTGAACTAAACGAATACCAATGTGGTACATACAAAATGCACTCACTTGAAGAAGCAAAACAAATCGCACAAGATATTTTAGATAGCGAAATTGGTGTTATGTCAAACAAAGAGTTATTTTTATCAGAAGAGAAACTAAACTCACTAGGAAACTAAGTTTTGAGTAAAAAGCTAGAGCTTTTCAAAGAGTTATTTGCTGATTATCCAAATATCGCTATTTTACATGTGGATAACTCTTTGGATTTAGTAACAAATACCCTAGAGCAAGTAAGAGAAAAAAACGACGGAAACATCAAATACATCAAGTTTGAAGATGAAACCTCAGCAAAACTTAGAGCAACAGCTAGAGAGTATGAGTATGTAATCTTAGGGGATATTTTATCTTACTGTCCAAACAAAGATAAAATCTTAAAGCTTATGTATAAGGCTATTGAAAACTCAGGAAATATCATCATCTTAGAGAAAAAGACAAATGATAATCTTCATGAGCTTTTAGAGCTTATAGAAAATACTGGTTTTCAAGCTGTAAATAACATCGATTTATTTGATGAATACAACACAATCACAGCAAAAAAAATGCACCATTGGGACAACGGACTATAAATTTGCAAGAAATAGTAAGCACAATAGATGGGTCAAACACCCTATTCTCAAAAAAATACAATCAGCACTATCATAATATAGATGATGGTGCTGTAAATGAAGCTTTATCAAAACACGTAATTCCAACTTTACAGTTTCAAAAAAACAAAAAAGAGTTAAATATCTTAGATATTTGTTTTGGTTTAGGCTACAACACTTTTACTACTTTACACCATATAAAAAAGAATAAACTTTCACATAAAGTAAATATCTACTCACCAGAACTTGATGGAGATTTAGTAAAATCTTTGGAAAACTTTGAGTTTCCACAAGAGTTTGAGGAAATAAAACACATCATCAAAGAAGTAAGCCTTAACAACTTTTATGAAGATGAAGATATAAAAATAGAGGTTTTTATAGGTGATGCAAGAGAATATATCCAAAGTTTTGAAGATGGTTTTTTTGATATAGTTTACCAAGACGCTTTTTCAAGTGAAGTAAATATGGAGCTTTGGACAAAAGAGTATTTTGATGATATTTTTAGAATCTCAAAACAAGACTCTATTTTATCTACTTATGCTATAGCAACTCCAATAAGGCTATCACTTTATGAAGCTGGTTACCTTATCTATCAACATATTCCAGTAAAAAGAAAGATTACTTTAGCTTTTAAACAAAGCCAAGATGATATTGGGAAATACATAGATATGGAACTAAAAAAGCAAAGAAATAAAGAAGCAAAAGCTATTTACGATAAATAGCTTTTGTTTTTAGTCTTAATCGACTTTTATTACAGCAGCACCACGTCTGCTATCACATCCACCATTTAGGTTTCCATCTACAGCTTGAACTCCACCAAAGAATACATTTAAATCATCGAAGTATTGAAGTTTATAGTGTTTTTCTAACTCATCTCTTATAGCTTGTGAACAATCAGGCTCCATACAAACACTTCCTTTTTCAAAGTGAATTCTAGGACTGTTTATACTCTCATCCAAGCTTTTACCATAATCAAGATTATTTACCATAGTTTGTGTTATGGCTGAACGTATTCTATTACTTCCTGCGCTTCCTAGTATAAGTTCTGGTTTTCCATCTTTTAGTACTGCTGTTGGTGCCATCATAGATGGAAGTCTAAGACCTTCTTCCCATGCAAACCAACCATGTGGATTTAAGTCTTCTTCTCCCATCATGTTATTTAGCATGATTCCAGAACTTGGTATTACATGACCTGAGCCCTCGCCATTTGTAGTAGTAACAGATACGGCATTTCCTAGCTCATCTATTACTGATAAGTGCGTTGTATTTCCCCATAGATTAAGTCTACTATGCATAGTTGTACAGTAGTTTTTGATAAGTCTATCGTTTTGTAAAATATCTTTTAATTTTTCATCATGTAAAAACTCATCTACATGCTCACGTCTAAAATCACTTGTAGTATTAAAAGCTTCAATCATTCCTTTTACATACTCAAAACTTCTAAAATCTTTTAGGTCATACTTCTCTAAGATTTTCATAGTAAAAGCTATAAGTATTCCTCCGCCACTTGGTGGTGGGTTTGTAACTATTTCATAACCTTTATAGTTAAAATCAATAGGTTCTCTTTTGATACATTGATAGTTTTTTAAATCTTCTTTTAAAATAAGCCCGTCATTTTCTTTCATGATTTTCTCTATCTCATCAGCTACAACACCCTCATAGAAAACTTTACTTCCCTCTTTTGCAAATGCTTCTAAGAAGTCTGCATAAGCTGGATTCTTAAACAAATGTGTTTCATCAATAAGATTTTTATCATCTATTCCGTACACATCCATAGAGGATTTAGTAGATGTGAAAATTGGATCTAAAAGCTTCACAAAACTTGCTTGCATAGAAGATAGATATACACCCTGCCTTGCGTACTTTACTGCTGGTTTGATTATCTCAGATAAAGGAAGTGTTCCTTTATCTTTATGAACTTGGTATATTCCTTCCACAAGTCCAGGAATAGCTACACTTCCTGCACCTATATGAAACTCTTGAACAGCTGCTCCAAAATCCACATATATTGGATAAAACTCTGGTTCTTCTACTCTTTTTTTTGGAACTTGTACAAAAAAATCATAAAGTTCAGGCTTTTTGCCTTTTTCAAGTCCAAGAAGAAATCCCCCTCCTCCAAGACTTGTAAATAAAGGTTCTGTTAATGGCGCAGCAAGCATTACAGCAAGTGCAGCATCATAGGCATTTCCCCCTTGTTTTAAAATATCAGCTCCTGCTTGGGCTGAATTTGTATCTCCTGCTGAGACTACACCTTTCATTTAATCACTCCTATTTTTTCAACTTCTTTTAAATCATTTGTATTTTCATAAGCTTCTATCATATCTTGGGCTATTGAATTTTGACTTACTATTTTTTTTGCTTTATCCATAAACTCATCATTTATGATTTGTTTGCTGTAAAGTTCTTCTATTAGTTCATTTAAAACTTCTCTTATATTTTTTTTGTGTTTTTTATATATAAAATTTGCATTCATTGAATATCTTGAAGCTTTCCACATATTCTGTTTTAAAACTTGCATTGGTTCATAAGATATATCTTTTTTTTGTGATAGCTTACAAATACCTCTAAATAAACCAATCATTACTTCTAATCTATCAAAATCATGTATTGCATCACAAACTCTAAACTCTATAGTTTTAAAAGTTGGTTGAATTCTTACATCCCACCATACGTCTTTTTCACTTTGTATTACTTCTGAATCATAAAGAATATTATATACACTTTTCATTTGTTCATAAGACTCAAAATATTCTGGGATAGAAGCCTTTGGTAATCTATCAAAAATTTTTGTTCTATAAGAGTGAATACCTGTATCAATTCCATTTGAATAAACAGAAGATGCAGATAAAGCTACAAATAAAGGCATATAAACCAATGAAAAGTTGTAAGCTTTTAATGCCTTATCAAAGTTTTTGAATCCAACATGAACGTGTAGACCACAAATTGAAAAATCATCTAAAAGTATTTGATGTTCTTGGGATAATTCTTGATATCTTTTATTGGAAGACAACTCTAAATGTTCTTGTTTTAATGCACTTGAACCACTAGATTGAAGTATTAAGTCTTTTTTTTGTGCAAGAGAATTAAGCTCTGCAATAATTTCTTTAAAATAAGTCATTAAATCTGAAAGCTTATTAAATATAGGTGTATTTATTTCAATCATGCACTGTAAAAATTCTGAAGTTATATTATTTTTAAAATTTTCAGATATATTTTCTTTGAAATAATCATATTCATTTGCACAACTTAAATCATTTTTATTTAAAATTCTAATCTCTAATTCTGCACCTAAAGAAAATATGTAGCCGTTTGTAAATTTATCAAATATCAAGTTGCACCAACTTTTATACTAGTATTGTTTACTTTTAATACTAACATAAAAATTATGCAAAGAAAACAAAAATTAATTAAAATCTTTGTTTTTAGAAAGATTTTTTATTAATCAGTAAGATTATCTAAGATATATTTTTCTAAATCTCTTTTTGAGATTTCTTCTTTTAAAGACCTTTCAAAAATTTCTTCGATTTTTTTTGAGTACTCTTCATAAGGGAAAAAAGGGAAGTGCAACTTCCATGATCTCTTAATTAATAAGATTGTAATTGAATCTCTCATTTTTGCTCTAAAAAAATTAAAACCAATAAAAATTAAAGCTGTAATAACCATAGCTCCAATAATTGATACATGAGAATCAATTTTTGCTAATGATTTATGAGTTAATAAAGAAATAGGGACAATTATAGATAAAACAATAGATAAATAAACCATATATGCTCTTGATAATCTAAGTCTAAATCCTAATTTTGCTGGATCAACATGCATACCTTCATTAAACTGTCTATTTGAAATAAGTAAATCTCTTAAAAGTATTGGTTGTTTTGACGTGATATAAATATAGTCTAAAATCTTTTCTTTAAATGTTCTTTTTTTAGGCATTAATTTTCCCTATAAAATTTTATATATATTTTATCTAATAAAAGATAATAATGCGTTAATTTAATTTTTCATATTATTGTTTTTTGTAGAAATAAACATAAAAACAAGCTATATATTTGATTTTTTGATATTTTTTTATAGTATAATACATAAAAAGTGATTTTAAAATGAATAGTGAAATTATAGAAAAAGCTAATAAACTTATAAAACTTGAATCAACAGTGACTCAAACTTTTTTAGATGATGTAAAACTATTTAAAACTTCTAATTTTACAAAAAGAGGTCCTTTAACTTATGATTTTTGTTTAGTTATAGTTCTTCAAGGAAAAAAAATAGGATACTTACCTAATAAAACTTTTATTTATGATTCTAAAAACTATCTTGTAATACCTACAACTTTACCTTTTGAGTGTGAAACTTATGCAAGTGAAGAAGAACCTTTTACTTGTATTTTAGTTAATATAAATAAAACTATTATGAATGATATAATCACAAATATATCAAATAAAGAAGCCCAGAATTGTAAAGAGATAAAACAAGCTGTATTTAGTGACAAGGTTACAAAACCTATAGAATCAGTTATTCTTAGACTTTTACAAGCCTTACAAAGTAAAGAAGAGTCTAAGATTTTAGGAGAATCTTTACTTAAAGAGCTATTTTATAGAATTGCTACAGGTCAAAATGCTTATTTTTTACATAAGATGTTTTTATCTTCAAAAAATGAAGCAAAAATTGCTAAATCTTTAAAGACTATCCATGATAATTTCAACAAACATTTAGATATCCCAACATTAGCAAAATATGAAGATATGAGTGTTTCTTCTTTTCATAATCATTTTAAACAAATAACTACTTATTCTCCTTTACAATATATAAAAAAAATTAGATTAAATAAAGCAAAAGATTTAATACAAAAAGAAAATTTACAAGTTAATAATACTGCTTATGCCGTAGGATATGAAAGTATTTCTCAATTTTCAAGAGATTTCAAAAGTTATTATGGATATTCTCCTAAAGAGGCTAAAGCTCTTTAGGATAGATATTTATTTCATTGCCATTTTTAATATTTCTTCACTTTTTTCAAGTGTAATATTTCCATTTTCTCCAATTGCTGTCATACCATGATTTTCAAGTGCTGTAATGATATTTGAAAGTACTTTATCATCTATATTATAATCATTTAAATTTGTTGAAATACCTAAACTTTCATACATATTTTCAATTGTTACTATAGTTTTTTCTACATCATTTTTAATGCCAAATACTTCTTCTCCCATTTGAAGAAGTTTTTCTTTTTTGTCTTCTATCATAACTCTAAATAATTGAGGTTGAACAACAGCTAAACTTCTTGCATGATCTAAGCCATAAAAAGCAGTAAGTTCATGTCCTATCATGTGCGTTGCCCAATCTTGTGGTACACCTGAACCAATAAAACCATTTAAAGCTTGATTTGCTAAAAGCATTAAGTTTTCTTGCCAAATATATTCATGTCTATCTGACCAAGTTGAAGCTAATTTAACTAGTCCTTTTAAGATAGTTTGAGAATATCCATCATGAAGTAAAGAGTTATTTGGATAAGTTACATATTGTTCACAAGTATGTACAAAAGCATCAACTAACCCATTTGCTAGTTGTCTATCATCTAGTGTACTCATAACACTTGGATCTAACACTGCAAATTTAGGATAAGAATATGGTGAATAGAAAAATCTTTTTTCATTTGTAGCTTTTTTAGAAAGAACTGCTGCTGCATTTGATTCACTTCCTGTTGCAGGTAAAGTCAATACAACTCCTAAAGGTAAAGCTTTTGATACTTGAGCACTTCCATCTAAAAAGTCCCAAGCATCACCATCATATAAAGAAGCTGCAATTAAATATTTACAGCCATCAATAACAGAACCACCACCCACAGCTAAAACAAAATCAATATTTTTTTCTTTTACTAATTGTACTGCTTTATTCATTGTTTCATAAGTAGGGTTTGGTTCAACACCACTAAATTCAAACCAAGTATAAGATTCTAAAGCCTTTGATACCTCATCATAAACTCCATTTTTTTTAATAGAACCACCACCATAAACTACTAATATTTTTTGGTCTTTTGAAATATGATCTGTTATTTTTTTAATTTGACCTTTTCCAAATTCAATTGCTGTTGGATTATGATACGTATATTGCATTTTAATTCCTTTTATTTTTTATTACTTGCATTATAAAAGAAATTTATACTAATTTGAATAGTAAATTCTGCAAATTTCATGCTAATTTCTACAAATTAACTTTTAGCAACCTTTATAGTAAATAAAGCTCCTTTTTCACAATTTCTTATATTTATAAAGCCATTCATATTCCGCTCAATAATATTTTTTGCCATATAAAGCCCTATTCCTGTACCTTGTGTTTTATGTCTTGTTGTAAAATATGGGTCAAAAATTTTATCTAATATCTTTTCATCTACTCCACCTGCATTGTCTTTAATTTTCACAATAGCATAGTTTGCACCATTTTTAATCTCTATATTAATATGAGGATCTTCAACTTTTCTCTCTAAAATAATATCTTTTGCATTACTTATTACATTTAAAACTACTTGTGAGTATTCATTTTTATAGCCTAAAACTTTTGAGTCTTCTATCACATTAAAATCTAACTGTATATTGTGATATTTTAAAGATGATTCAACTATAAAATAAGCCTCCTCACACGCTTTTTGTATTGAGAATAACTCTTTTTCACCTTGTGGCTTAAAGAAATTTTGAAAGTCATTGATTGTTTGAGACATATATGCAGTTAATTTATTAGCTTCTTTTATCTTTTTATCTAAATACTCTTTTGTGAACTTATCAAAATCATAAGTTACTTTCATATTTAGATGTATTGCAGATACTTCTGCTAAAGGTTGTCTCCATTGATGAGCAATATTTCCTATCATCTCACCCATTGCAGCTAATTTACTTTGTTGAATTAATATTTCTTCTTGTTTAAGTCTTTGATTAATTTCTTTTTGAATTTTTTCTTCTAAATTATCAATCATATCATTAATCATATTTTTCATTTCATTTAAAGCTTTATTGTTTGTATCTTTAGATAATCTTGTACCTAAATTTCCACTTTTTATATCTTCTAATACTTTTGTCGCATTTTTAATTAAAGCTTCATTTTGTTCAATATTATTTCTAATATATGAAACATTTTTGTTAATAATTGTAGCCATTTGTCTAAATTCATCTTTAGTATCAATTTCTATTTTATTAACTTTTGTTGTTTTATCATTTAGATATTTAAAGAAATCATTTAAACCATTTTGCACACTATATATTGACTTCAAAATATTACTTGTTACAAGCCAACCTATAATAATCGCAAAAATCAAAATTAAACTCATACTACCTAAAACTTCTAGTTTTATAGCCTTAGACTGTTTTACAGCTTCACTATATGCAATAGTTGCATTACTCAAAGAGTTTTTTTGTAAACTTAATAATTTATCAACTAAAATATCAAATTGTTCTTTGCTTACAGTAGTTACATTTATATAAGCTCCCTCTTCAAAACCTTCTTCTAAATATTGTTTTGTTATAAAGATATGTTCTTTATAACTTTCCCACATTTCATGCAATTCAAGACTATATTCTTTAACATTTACAAAGTTTCTATCAAGATTCAAAAATATTGTATTTAAATCTCTTTGTATTATTTTTCTAATCTCTTTATTTGGAGCCATTACTAAAGATTGGTTTAACTGACGTAAACTATAAAGAGGTGTAATAATCTTATTTTGAAGTGCTAAAACTGCTTGTGATTTACTATGAACTAATTTTAAAGTATCTTTATTTTCTTCACTAACACTAATTGATTTATAACCTAAAATAGCTATTGAAATACATAAGATTACAAATAGTATTCCCAATTTTGTTTTAATATTTATTGTTTTAATTAGCTTTATCATATTTTATTCTTTTTGGTTTTATAGGTTTTTTTAGTTCTTTACTATACTCTTTCTCATCTCTAATAGACCAATGATTATTACTTAATTCTATTTCCCATAAAGGGATAATACCACCTTCATAAGGTTTATAAATAACTTCTTTATTTACAGCTAATACTTTATTTAAAGAGGGTACTCTAAGAGTATAAGCTTTATTTCTTGCTCTATATAATATATTTTTAACAACTTCTTTATACTCTTTTGTTCCAATTTTAGTTATGAATAACTTTTGAATATACTCTTGCATTTTTTTATCTTCTGGGATAGTAGACCAAACACTCCCATTTTCATATATAAAAAAAACTGTCCAAGGATTTTGATAGTACCAGTCATCATCACCCCAAATAAGTAAATCCCAATTGTTAGTATTTTTATTTTTACTTGTAGATAATAATTGCTTATAAATATCTTTTTCACTAGAAGTTATTGTATAGTTAAACTCTACTCCATACTTTTTAAGTTGAAATTCTATTCCTTTAAATAAAAACATAAATCTATCTTGTGTAAAAATATTTAACTTTAGATTATTTAGCAAAGTTTTCAACTCTTCTTGTGAAAACTTTTTATTTTCTTCTTTAAAATCTTTTGCTACTTCTTTTACAACCTGATAATTTATAGAAGCAGTAAAAGGAGAAATTTTACCTTCATTTTTATATACAAAGTTTAAAAGGTTTTCTTGATTTAAAGCCTGATTTAAAGCTATTCTTACATCTTGATTTAATAACTTTTTATTCCCATTTATAAGATTGAAAAATATAACAAAATTATCTGTTGACTTTGAAACTATAAGTTTCGAATACTCAGATAAAATAACTTCTAATTTTTTGTTAAAAGGTATAGGCATTAAATCAAGTCTGCCCTCATGTTTTGTAATATCATGTATAGCTTGGTTTACATCTAATTGAGTATAAACTGTTATTTTCTTGATTTTTGGATAGTTTTTATTCCAATAATAAGGGTTTGCTTCAAGTTCTAATTTATTTGTTTGAGTATCACCTCTTGCATAACCACTTTTTAAAATATAAGGGCCCATACCAAAGTCACCAGGAACTCTATTTGCTGTACCTGTTTCTTCCCCTACAGGGTTTACTTTTTTAATATACTCTTTTGTATAAAAATATACTCTTGCTAAATCTGTTAAAAACATTTCATATTTTTGTTTTAAAACAATTTTTATTTTACTTTCACTTATTTTAAAAACATTAAAATCAATCTTATCAATATTTGTATATAAAAAAGGATTTTTTCTAAAAAACTCTAAATTATAAATTACATCATCTATTGTAAAATTTTCTCCATTTTGAAACTTTAGATTTTTTCTTAACTCAAAAATATACGTAAAATCATCTATTCGTTTATGAGATTTAGCTAAATCATAAACCCACCCTTTTTCATTATCATAAGATCTAATTAATCCTGAGTTTGTAGCTTTTGCGATATATGAGTATGGAATAGAAGGAAGGAATATATTTATATGTGATTTAGGATGTAATCTTACTGCTTTATTTAAAGAAGAATTATCTTCTCTAAACTCTAACTTATCGACAAGATGAGAAGAAGCAAAAACAATATTTATGCTCATAAAAAAAAATATTAGATATTTAAACAAATCTATATCCTGTTCCTGATAAATTAAAAATAATATCTGTTGGAAGTTTTTTTCTTAAGTTTCTTACTAAAGATCTTAGGGCACTATCAGTCATGATATCATCACCCCAAACTTTTTCTTGTAGTTCCTCATAACTTGTAATTCTATTTTGATTAGATATTAATACTTCAAAAAAAAGCATTTCTTTTTTATTTAATAAGATATTTTCACCTTTATACTTAAGTTCTTTTCTATCATAATCATAAGTATAATCTTCATCTGTTTTTAATGTTATTGTTTTATTTAAGTCTAAAAGTTTAGTACATTGTTCTAATGCTTCGAATAAAGGTTCCAATTCTATTGGTTTAACTAAGTATTTTTCCATGTGAAGCTCAACTGCATCAAGCAAGTACTTTTTGTCAGTGTGAGCTGTAATCATAACTATAGGAATAGATCTATTAGTTTGTCTTACTTTTTTGACAAAATCTATTCCATTTAAATTGGGCATGTGAATATCGCTTAAAATAATATCTGGACTTTTTTGCTCATATAATTCTAAAGCTTCTTTTCCATCTGATGCTTCAATTACTTCTTTTACATAATATTGTAAGCTATCAGCGATATTTCTTCTAATACCCTCTTCATCTTCTGCATAAAGAATTTTTAAACCTTGTAATTTCTCTAATAACTCTTTTTGCATGCAAATTCCTTTTTTGTTTATTATAACAAAAAATTAATGTTTTGCTTTTACAAATCCATCAGAAGCATTAGCTTTTAAGTATCTTAAAAGGTATGTTGCTTCTTCTTCATCTAATTTAGCAAAACCTTTCATTGTTCCAAAAATAGCTCCCCATTCCATCATTGAGTGATGAGATACCTCAGGTCCAGCATGACATTGTGTACACATTTCAAAATAGAATTCTTCGTGCTCACCCCATACATCAAGTAAATCATTTGATACTAACTCTTTACTTAAAGTACCAACTAATTGAACTTTATTAGAACCTTTGTTTAATACTTTAAAACCTTTATTTATTTTAGCTACTAAAAGCTCTTTTGAAGATGATGAATAAACTTTATCACCTTTTCTAAATCCTTCAATAGAAACTTTTACTTCTTTTCCCATATCTTTTAAAACTTTTACAGGAACACCTACATAAACATTTGCTGTTTTTCCATTTGCTTTGATTTGTGTATCTTGATAGATAAACATATTTTTTGCACTTACTTGGGAAATTGCCCCAAGTAAGATTAATAATACTGTGATATTTCTAAATAATGCTTTCATAATTATGCTCCTATAATTTTTGGTGGGTTATAAGCAACATTTGGTGTAATTGTTCCAGCTTTTCTAATACTTACAAGTACTGTATTTGCTGTAGTTGCTTGCGCCATTTGTGATGTTGGTCTTGATGATGTTAATACATTTACTTGACCAGAATTACATCTTGTTTTATTTTTTGTTGCATCTTCAGGAGAATACCAAGCACCCTCTTCAATAGCTACAACTCCATCTCTAATAGTATTTGTTACAATAACACCAGCAAGAACACTTCCTCTATCGTTATAAACTTCTACTACTTCACCATCTCTAACACCGAATTTTTTAGCATCATTTGGTGAAATTCTAACTGGTTCTCTACCTTGTACTTTATGTACATTTTGCACCCAAGTATTATCTAACTGTGAGTGAATTCTATATGTTGGGTGAGGAGAAACTAAATGTAGTGGATATTTTTTCACTAATTTTTTATTTCCTAACCATTCTGCTGGTTCAAACCACATTGGGTGACCTTTAAAGTCATCATATCCATAAGAAGCGAATTTCTCAGAATAAATTTGAATTTTTCCAGTTTCAGTTTTAAGTGCATTGTTAACAGGATCTTTTCTAAATGCCTCATGTCTAACAAATTTTCTAGCACTATCAGGAATATCATATTTGATAACTCCATCTTTCCAGAATTGTTCAAAAGTAATTCCCATTTCTCTTTTTGCTGATGATCTTTTAAATAATCTTTTTAACCATTCCATAGGAGTTCTTCCTCTTGAGAACCTTTTTCCTTTACCAAATTGTTCTGCTAATAAAGTAAAGATTTCATAGTCATCTTTTGATTCATATCTAGCATCTACAATTTTTTTCATTGCATAGATTCTATCTGCTGAGTAAGACATAGCTCCTGCGATATCATCTCTTTCCATTGTTGTTGTTGCAGGTAAAACAATATCAGCCATTTTTGCTGTTGGTGTCCACCATGGTTCAACTACTACAACAGTATCTAATGTTCTCATAGCTTCAATTAATTCATTTACATGAGGTTGGTGACCAATTGGAGAACCACCTGCACTTAACATAAATTCAACTTTAGGATATTTAATAACTTTACCTTTGTAAGTTACTGTTTGTCCTGGTTTAGTGATTAAGTCACTCATTCTTGAAGCAGGAATAGCAATTTTTACTTTATCTCCTCCACCTTGACTCATACCACCAACAGTGTTTTTACCAGAGTTTGCATCTCCACCACCTTCATAGTGCATAGAGAATCCAAATCCACCACCTGGAAGACCAATTTGACCAATCATTGAAGCTAAAGTAATAATAGACCAGTCTACTTGTTCACCATGATGTGCTCTTTGTAATGACCAGTTACCTGCAATAAATGTTCTATTAGAAACCATAATATCAGCAAGTTGTTCAATAGTTTTTGCTGGTACTTCTGTAAGTTTCTCTGCCCATTTAGTAGTTTTATCAATACCATCTGTTTTACCAAGTAAATATGGTAAGAATTTATCAAAACCATGAGTATATTTTTTAATGAATTTACTATCATATTTTTTTGATTTATATAAGTAATTCATCATACCCATCATCATAGCAACATCTGAACCTGGTCTGATTTTAATCCAATCAGCTTTAAACTCTTGTGCTGACATAGTATAAATTGGGTCAATTGAAATAAATTTAATTCCTGCTTTTTTATACTCTTCATAAGCATCATAACATCTATGATTTGGAACTGTATAACCCGCTCTATTTGTTTTATACATATCACAACCCCAAAGAATCATAACTTTAGTGTTTTTAATAATTTGTTCATGTGCTGTTTGGATAGAATAAACTTCCATATCACCAACAATTGATGGGTTTACTTGTCCTGCTGCACCATTTGAATACTCACCAGATGTTCTTACAGCTCCACCAATTTGGTTGAAGAATCTACCTGCTAAAGCATTTGGTTTAAATGCACCTGGATGAGCCCAACCACCATAAGATGCGTTATATAGTGCTTCATTTCCACCTTTAGCTTGAGCTTTTTTAATAGATTTAGCTACTAATTTAATAGCTTCATCCCATGAAACTCTTACAAACTCTTCTTTTCCTCTTAAGTCACCTCTTCCTTTACCTTCAAGGAAACTTTTTCTTACTACTGGATATTTTACTCTTGAATCTGTACTATTTCTATCAGCTAAACTTTTAACCATTACAGTTGGGTTAGCATCTGAATCAAGTTGAGATGTTATATCTACAATTTTCCCATCTCTTACATGTGCATGGAATGCACCAAAGTGAGACGCACTTGGAATCTTTTTTGTTCTACTTGCAAACTCTTTTGCGAATGCACCAGTTGCAGTACTACTAGCAGCAATTGCTGCTGAGGCAGCTGCACCAACTTTTAAAAAGCTTCTTCTTGAATTGTTCATCTTCAATCCTTTATTTGATTTATACTGAAATTGTAGCAACAAAAAAGAGCAAAAAAATCGAATTTAATGTAAAAAATTTTCGATTTTTTTGCTCTTTTTTTTTATTAAACTTTCAATCACACAAAAACGAACCAGTATTCAGTTATATATATATGGTTCTACTTGTATATGAAAGTTTTAAAAAGGATTAACAATGAAAAACTTAAAAATAAGTATGATTGCTGCGTTAGCAGTAGGGGCGTGTTCTGTTTCTTATGCAGATTCTTTACAAGATGCATTAACAAATGGTAAAGTAAGTGGGGAAATTACTACAACTTATGAGCAAAGAGATATGGATAAAACAGAGAGTACGTATTATCAAAATACTGGCTATGCTGTTGGTTCATTTGCTTTAAAATATGAAACAGACACTTGGAATAACTTAAGTTTAACATCTAAGTTTAGAGCATATAAAACACTTTTTGAAGATGATGATAATTCAACTACATCACATGGAACAAACGCAGGTGACGCGTCTGAAAGATTTTATGAAGATGGTAAAAATAGAACTGTAGAAGCAGAAGAATTTTTCTTAACATATACTCCTACAAATAATATAACTGTAAAAGCTGGTAGACAATTTATTTCTTCTAACTGGGTTAATAAAACTCAAGATGCAGTAAAAATTGATGCAGCATTTGGAGATACTTCACTTGAAGCTATCTGGTCATTAAGACATGGTAGAGTTTATTCAAGAGATTATAGACCAATGAGTAAATTTAATGATGATAAAGGTGTTTACCAATTTACTTTATCTCATAAAATCAATGATATGATTTCTGTAAGTGCTTATGATGCAATGTATCCAGATGTAAGAGATATTATTGGTGGAAAAGTTAATTTAAAACTTGATAATGTTTCATTAAATGCACACTATGCTACAAGTAAAGAAGATAAAAACACTGTAAAAGACTCAAACTTTTTACATATAACAGCTAGTACATCAATTGCAGGATTTAAACCTTATGCTGGTTATGCAAAAGTTGATGACGATGCCGCATTCCCAGGTTATGCAGGTGAAAATTCTGGTGAAACTAATGTACCATTTGAAGAAGGTGATTACTTCTATAGTAAAGGTGCTGAAACACTATATGTAGGTGTTAGTAAATCGTTTGGTGATTTAAGTGCAACTTTACTTTATGGAATGACTGAATATATTAGTGGTACAAAAAAATTAGATATGGATGAAACTACATTATGGTTAGGATATCCATTAACAAAAGATTTAAAAGCTAATTTAGGTTATACAATAGTAAATGAAACTAGTACAGCACCTCATGGTGACTATAATCAGTTAAATGCTACTTTAACTTATAGTTTCTAGTATATATTCCTCCTTGGAGGAATATATCAGTTAGGTTATAGAACTGCCCCTGTGTCACTTCTCCTTACCCTTATTATGACAAGAGTTTTTTTGTTGATTTCTCTTTCATCAGGGGTAGTTCTATAACCTACTAAAAACCACTTTCTCTGATCAAAATAGAAAGCACTTTTATATATGCTTTTTTTATAATACTTTGAGGTTTTGCCTCAACAACTAAAACCCCTTTTTGCATAAAATCATAATCTTTTTCTAAATTTAAGGCTTTTGCATATACTTTATAATAAGATTTTTCAGCTCTTAATGTATTTTCTTTTGTTTTTGATACAGCAATATCTCCACCATATAAAGAACTTAAAGCTTTGTGATCTATAAAAGATGATGAGATATTAGAGACTTTTACAAATTTTACATCTATGTTTTTTGCATAGTTATCAAATATAAATTTTCCTTTTGCTTTATTTTTAATATATGAATAATCTTCTTCTTTACAATATGCAATAACCTCAAAAGAGTTTGGATTATATATATTTAATAAAGCGTTTTTAGGGTTTATCCAAAGACCTTCATGTAATTGAAAATTTTTTGATACAATACCACTAAAAGGAGCTCTTATTTCAAGGGATTTAGAGATTTTATTTAAGGCTTTTTCTTGTTTAGCAAGTCTTAAAAGTTCTTCTTCTAAAATAAATCTATTCTCTAAAAACTCTTTATTCCCTGCCATTTTATTTAGTTTTACTTTTACTAACTGCTTTTTTAATAAAATTTGTTTTAATTTATACTCATTTTCAAAAGAATGAAGCTTAATAAGTAAGTCTCCTTTATTTACTTTTTCTTTATTTTTTATATAAATCTTTTCAATTTTTGCTTTTATTGGTGAGTAAATTTGACTATAATCTTTTGCTTCAAGGACAGAAGGCATATTAATTTTAGTATTCCAAGGGTATATTAGTAAAAAAACAAACCCTATAAAGATAATAAGACTTACTATATTTCGCATATTTAAACTCACTTCATTAATTTTTTTAAACCAAATTTTTAGTTCATTATAGATTGGTAAGATTATAAACCATATAATTTCTACAATAAAAAGAATAATACCTAAAACTTTAAAAGTAAAATAGTACACCAAAATAGCAATACCTAAAAATAAAAAGAATCTATAAATCCATGTGGCAATACCATAAATAATAAAAAACCTTTGTTTAGACAAGGGTAGATATTCAGGTACTTTTTCATTTGAACCTAAGATATATCTTCTTAAAAACCATCTTGACATAGCAAAAGCTCTTGGTTGAAGATTTTTTGTATTTGTAATATCTGATAATACATAATAACCATCAAACCTCAAAAAAGGACTTATATTGATAAGCAAAGATGTTACTAAACTTGTTGTAGCAACAACAAAAGCAATAGTTTTAAATATTCCATCAGGAAGAAATGACCATAAAAATATACAAATTAATGCTAAATATAACTCAACTTTTACACCTGCTAAAACAATTTGTAGTCTTTTTTTCTTAGGTTTAAGTCTCCATGAATTTGTAGTATCTGTATATAAAACAGGGAAAAGTACTAAAAATGCAACTCCCATAGTAGGAACTCTAACTTTATTTCTTTTAGCCGTAAAAGCATGACCTAATTCATGTAAGCTTTTTACAAAAATAACTGACAATAAATAGTAAAACATTCCCTCATAAGAAAATAAATAAGAAAAAGTATTAATAAACTCTTCATAATCTCTTAAAGCTAATAAAACTCCTATAAAACCTAAAAAAAGAATAATATTACTATAAAAATTTGTATAAAAAAATTCCACTTTATTAAGATTTTTTTCTAAAAATTTATCACATTTAAATAGAGGTATTCTAATAAATAAGTAATTTTTTAAAAGCCATTTTAAAGTACTTGTTTTTCCTTGATTATAAGAAGAATAAAGAAAAGAAATATCATCTTTTGTATTAGTTTTTAAGAGATTATTCTTTTTTAAATAATCAATAAATATAAATAAATTCTCTTCATCTATATCATAATCATTTTTTTTTAGTATTTCTAAAAATATTTTTATCTCTTCATTACTTTGCCATAAACTAATAAGCTTAAAAGTATCATAAGAAATATTAAAATATGTCTCTTGTATTGGATCAAAAATAAGCCAGTTTTTCTCTCCATTTTCACTAACACCAGCTTCTAATAATTGTAATTCTTCTCTTATAAAAGGTAGCTTTGTGTTTTTTTGTTCTAACAACTTACCAACCTACATATTGTCTTAGAGCTGTTATTGGCTTTTTAAATAAATAGAAAAATAGTGTTACCTCATCTGAATATATTTTTGCTGTTCCCCTTATACCAATCATTGGCATTTTTTCCATATTTAAATTATCAAAAGATGCAATAACCTTATATGCTAAAACATCTTCTTGGGTAAATTCAGGTTCATAAGAGATATAATCTACTTTTGCTTTTACTGAATTTAAAGGGTCATTATCAAAAAAAGCTTTAACTAAAGCATTTTTTTCTATAAATATAGCCTCACCTGTAGGTATCATGATTTTTAATTCTATCATATTTCTATTGGCTATCATTATAATTTTTTCACCTACTACAACTGGTTTTCCACTCCATTGACTAGGATTATTTACAATAGCAATACCATCTTTTTTTGAATAAATTTTTGTTTTTTCTAATTGCTTTTTTGTATATTCAACTTCAACTTTTTTTAATTCTACTTGTGCTTTGAGTTCGGATATTTTCTTCTTTTGATTTATATCGTAAAAGCTTGCTTGAGAGGAAGTATAAAGCTGTGCTTGGGCAATATCTAGTGCTTTTTTAGCTAATTCATATTCATTTAAATATTTTATATCATCTAATAAAACTAATAAATCACCTTTTTTTACCTCTTCATTGGGTTTTACTTTTATTTCTTTCACTGCTGTATCTAAAGAAGATGTCACAATAAAAGGATCTTTAGCAACAACTTCCAAAGGGGCTAAAACAGATAGTTTTATAGGGATAAACATACATAAAACAAATATCAAAAATATGTATTTAAAATATCCTTTTGAAAATCCAACTTTTTTTAGTTTTGATTTAAAGCTATTTTTTCTTACTGCATAAAAAAAGTATGCATAAGAAGAAGATAGATGAGCAAGTACTTCAAGATGTTTTTTTTCATAACTTTCATTATTTAATAAAATCATATAAAACTGTATTGAAGCATCATCTTTTTCTATTTTAATCGGTACAAAAACTATATTTTTATAATCATACTCAGTTAAAACTTCTCTTTCATAAGAATCAAGTTGTTTTTGCTTATCTATTTCATGTAAAGTATCATTTATATCTTTTGTTTTATTTACAATACTTTCTAATACTTGAACAAATATTGAATTAGGATTAACTGTTGAAACATCAGATATTGCTTCAACTTTCAAACTATTTTTTAAATCAGGAGCAAAAAATACTGCAACTTTATTTGGTACTAATTTTTTTATTTCATTTACTACTAAATATCTTAGTTCTTCATAGTTTTGTGCATTTCTACAATTATGCTCAATTTGAAGTAAGTTAGCAACATTTAATTTCAAACTCTTTTACCTTTATACATCTTCACTATTAAATAACTGAGAAATTTTTTTACCATAAGATTCTATCTCATTGCTTTGTTTTGCTAACTGTGAAGAAAACCCTGTATCTTGCTCATTTAAAGTAATTTCTATTGGCTTGTCTTTTAAGGCTGATACATCAATTTTTATATTTAGTATTCTAATTTTATTATCAAAGTCATAAGCTTTTATAATAAACTCCATATTATCAGTTAAAGCACCTTTTAAAACTCCACTTTTTTCATCAAAAACTATAGTACTTGGTAGTTTTTCTCCATTTCCTAAAAGAACTTCATAAACTCGTGCTTGTTTTATATCTACAATTTTTAGCTCTAAGTAGTTATTTACATAAGTAAAATCTTCTATGCTTAAACCCAAAGTATCATAAGCTTCTTTTTGTTGTGAAGCAAAGTTTGTTTCCCCTCTTGTATCAAGTGTTATTTCAATTGATCTTAAAATATTAAAACTATTTTCACTTGTAAAGGCTTGTGTTTCATCTATTGTCTGAAAATCTGTATATCCTTTTCCTGTAGAATCTAATTTTTGAAAGTCTTGATTAAATCTATCTTTGCTTTGATTATCTGTAAAAGGATTATCTTTTATAACTCCAACTTCTTCAACTCTTTGAGAATTATCTGCTACTTCTATATTTTCTACAACTGTTGGGTTTTCTATTTCTCTTGGTTTTTCAAAAGTAGGTTCTATTACTTTTGGTGGGCCCAATACATCAATTTGATAAGTTCTTGAAGCTAAAGCTTTTAAAGAAGAAGAATCATAAGTAATTATTGTAACCTCAAAAACACCTATTTCTAAAGGGTTCCCACTAATTAAACCAGATATTTTATCAAAAGTTATTCCAGTAGGAAGACCTGTTGCCTCATAAACTAAGTTATCACTATTATCAACATCTGTAAATAAAAATGCTATTTCTTGTGTATAAGGTTGTCCATAAGTAATAATAGAATCTATATTCTCATTTGAAACTATAGGAGCATCATTTTGTCCTCCAATATTTATAGTAATAGATTGGATATCTTTTTGGTTTTCATTATCTGAAACTTCAATATTATATACAATTCTTACAGACTCATTTTCTCCTAAGAAATCTAGCTTATCCTCACTTATTGTATATTGCCAAGTTATTGTTCCACTATTTGTTCCCTCACCAGTATTTGTAACACTAAAAGCATTTAATAAATCTATTTGCTGTTGTGTTGTTAAAATAAATGTTGTAACTCCATCAGCTCTATAGGCAGTAACAGAATCAAAATAATCACTAATACTTATATTATTTGTTAAATCTAAATCATTAAAATTCAATGTCCCTGTATCTGTATAAATTGAGCTTTCTTGTATATTTCCTGTTGTTTGACTTCCAGTTATTTCAGGATTATCATTACTTCCAGTTATTGTTATTTCTACATCTTGAGTTGAAGTTTGTCCTTGGTTATCTGTAATAGTAATAGTAAAAACTGCTTTTATAGTTTCTGACTTGGCTAAAAAGTTTATATCATTTTCACTAATTGTATAATCCCAAGTAATTGTTCCATTATTAGTATTTGAAGAAAGATTTGAAATAGAAAAGGCATTTTCAATAGCTTGCCTTTGTGTGGCACTTAAAGTAAGAGCTGAATTATCACTTTTAGTGGCATTTATATCTTTCACACTAAACGTTCCTATTGGTTTATCATCCTCATCAATATCAGTGAAATTTATAGAGCCACTATCATTTAAAGTTGTACCTTCTTGTATTTGACCATCTACATCAACTACTGAAATTAAAGGAACATCATTTTCACCAACAATTAAAATAGTTATATCATGACTAGAAGAAGCTCCTGTTTCATCTGTAACTTTAATAGTAAAAGTTAAAGTTATTTCATCTCCTTGACTTAAAAAATCTAATTGATTTTCACTTAATGAATAGTTCCATTGAACATCTGCATTATTAGAGTTGGGGTTTAAGTTTGTGATGGAAAAGGCATTTTCAAGAATTGTTTGATTTGAGGCACTTATACTAATTGGATTACCATTTATATCAACTGAACTTATGCTTGATAAAGTCTCACTTGCTACTGGTCTATTTGTTTTATCAATATCAGTAAATTTTATTGAACCACTATCACTTAAGCTTGAACCCTCTGATATACGACCATTATCATCTACTACTTGAATTTGAGGTTGATCATTTGTTCCTTTTATACTTATAGTTATATTTTGTTGTTTAACACTTCCATTACCATCATTTATTTCAATGGTAAAAACAGCTGTTATAACTTCCCCTTGAGCTAGAAAAGCTATGTCATTTTGATTTATTGTAAAATCCCAATTAACTGAACCAAGATTTGTATTAGAAGAAGCAGAAGTAATTGAAAAGGCATTTATAATAGCTTGTTCTTCTTGTGAATTTAAACTATATCCATTTATACTTGTACCTGCTAAAGAAGCCGTAGGTGTATCTGTTGTATCTGGATCTACAAAATTTATTACACCATTTTGAGTTAAAACACCTTTATCAACAACTTCTCCTGTAACACTTGAAGCATTTACAGAAGGTTCATCATTTGTACCTTCAATATTTATTGTAATTACTTGATTTACACTTGCACCATTGTTATCTGTAACTTGTATTGTAAACTGGGCAATTATACTCTCACCTTTTGCTAAAAAATTCAAATTATTATTTGAAATAGAATAACTCCAATTAAAAGTTTCACTATTGTCAGTTCCAGTACTATTTGTAAAATTAAAAGCATTAATAATTTCATTTCTCTGACTTGCACTTAAAACTAAAGGTGTTGAACCATCACTTTGATATGCTTGTATTGTGTTGATTGTGTAACTTGCTGATAAAGTATCATTTAAATCTTTATCACTTGCATTTATATCTCCTGAAACAGAAGTTACACCATCTTCTTTTAAGTTTTCCAAAGCATCTGCACTATCAATAACAGGAGCATCATTTACTCCAACTACTTCTAAAACTGTTTTTGAAATATTACTATCATT
The DNA here is from genome assembly GCF_044841725.1 of Arcobacter sp. YIC-80. Classification (NCBI taxonomy): domain Bacteria; kingdom Pseudomonadati; phylum Campylobacterota; class Epsilonproteobacteria; order Campylobacterales; family Arcobacteraceae; genus Arcobacter; species Arcobacter sp. YIC-80. The sequence goes on from NZ_JBJBSI010000002.1 coordinate 81,268, forward strand.
TACACCATCATTTACTTTCCAAGAAAGAGTTCTTTGATTAAATAATGTTTCAGGAGAATCATTTGTAGAGTAAAACCTTATTCCTTTTAAAGCATTTTTATACTGCTCTATTGTTGCTGTTCCATTTAAGCTTAATATTCCAGTATTACTATTATAAGATGAAGATATATTTCCATAAAGAGTATTATCATCATTAGTAAAAGATAAAATATCCCCCGTAGTTAATCCTGAGGAAATAGCTATTTCTGCACTTTCTAAAGTAGTTCCATCATCATTTAAAATAACAAGATTTGTTAATTGAGAAGGAGTTCCTCCTTCTGTATAAGAAAAAGTCGTAATATCAGAACCACCTATTTTAATCTCTGCAACTTCAACAGGTAAAGATAAGCCAGAACCTCTAAGAGAATTAAACTCTACTCTATAATATCTATAAACTTCACTATTTGTAAATTGTGTTTTTACAGAAGCTTCTTGTCTATCTAAGGGAGGGTTTAAATCTCCTGATGCAATTAAACTAAAATTTGTGTTATCATTTGAACCGTAAATAGCAAACCTAGTAGGATCATGATCTATAGGGCCATTTGAAGTTATAATAGAGATTGAATCAACTATAAAAAAACCACCTGCATCAAAACTAAAATTACTACCTGCTCCTGGTTGAAAGAAGTATGAAGTATTTAAATCTCCATCAAAGGCATTTTGTGCAATACCTTTTGAAAAATCACTTGCTGGAATAGAATCAATATTACTTGAAGTTGAAAGAAAAGGTGCATTATTTGCTAAAAGAGTCTCATAATTATCTACACTAATACTTTCACTTTGTATTTCACCACTTTCGTACTCTAAACTCCAATCTCCTTGTAAAATCTTATTTCCTGTTAAGTCATTTGAAGCGGCAATATCTGCACTTGTTAAAGAAGCTAGTTTATCAACAAACTCTTTTCCTTGATTATTTTGGCCAATTGAACATCCATAAAGTAAGATATCTGCTTCTTTGGATAAACTTTTTGATATATTTTCTAAATCTTGTTTGTAAGTATCTAGGTTTTGAGTATTTAAACTTCCATTTGAAAAAAGAATTTCTCCTTGTTTTCCATGGGAAATAATATGTAAAGTATCTATATCTTTTTTATCTTCTAAAATATTTTGTATTTGTTTTAATGCATCACTTTTATCATCTAAATAGTAAACTTCAATATTATCATCTAGTTGTTCAACTATTTTTTCTTTATTTTTTACATTATTATCAATAAAAGCTATTTGTTTTGATTCAAAAGTAGTTGTTGTTGAATCTTGTGTTTCATTGTTTTCAAAACTATTATTATCTAACACATCTACAGCAGTTGCTACTGCTGCACCATCAAATAAAACTCTTGGTTCTAAGACACTAATTAATGGATTTCGTTTCATAATAACTCTTTATTTTTGTATTTCTACTTGAAATATTGCTGTTGCACTCATCCCTGGTATTATTTTTTCATAAGGCTTAGTTAAAGATACTCTAACTAAAACAGTTTGACTTATAGGATCAACAACTGAACCTATTTCTTTCACAACTGCATTTATAGAAGTTTGTGTTTCATCTATATTTAAAACAACTTTCATATCTTTTTTTAATACAGATAACCATGTTGAAGGAACAAAAGTCTTTGCTTCTAAGTTATCTGTTGAAACTATTTCTAAAATCTGTTCATTTGGTTTTATACTTTGATGTTGAGAAACCTCTCTACTTACAACTCTTCCATTGTAAGGAGCATAAATATTACATCTTTTTACATTTATTGAAGCTATTTTATATTCAGCTTCTTGCTTTCTAAACTCTTCTCTTGCAATATCAACTTCAAATTTACCAATAGATTTAAAACTCTCTAGTTTTTTATTTTTTTTATATTTTAAATAAGCAATATTTTTTTCAATTGCTGCTTTTGATTTTTTTGCTTTATAAATATCACAATTAAGTTTTACTAAAAGTTCACCTTTCTTAAAATAATCACCCTCTATTTTTTTTAAATAAATTATATTTCCAGCAAGTTCACTTGAAATAATTGTTTTATCATAAGATGTAATAACTGCTCGTGAACTTATTTCATCTTGTGCAAAAATATATGTGATTAAAAAAACTATTATAAAAATCTTTTTCATTTAATACTCTTCTTCTATATCCATAACTAAGTTACTTATATAACCAAATGATGTTTTATACCAAACATCTTTGTTACTTGAAACTATTTCTTCAATTTTAATTGTTTTATCTTTTGGAAGTAAATATACAATAGAACTTTGCCATGTTGGTTTTGTTCTAATACTTGCATTTTTAAATGCCTTTCCTATAAAAATAGATTTTTCTATTTTATTTATAGAAGCAAAATCTATCTTTGAACTTTGTTTTTCAAGTTTAATATCAACTGCACTTTTATAAATAAAACCAAGAGGTGTTTCAATCCATTTCCCAAATTTATTTTCAAACTCTCTTAAAACTTTTATTTTTTTATTTTTTAGTAAAACAACTGAAAAAGCACTATTTTTATGTGGTTCTTTTCTTAAATAAACATTTTTTGTTGTTAAGGCTGTTTTTACTAACTTTTCAACTTTTGCTTTTTTAACTTCTTCTTTTTTCTTTTGAGTTTTTTTAGGCTTTTTTTCTTTAATTACACTATTTTTTTCTAAAGTTTCTTTTCCTATATCTTCATAAGTTCCAATAGAAGCAAATACTCTTCCATAACTATTTTGAACATTTGCATAAGAAGATGAATGTCTAAGTAAAGCTAAAATATAGTTTAGTTTTTCTTTTATATAAATCAATCTACTATTCATATTTAGCTTATTTGTAACTTCTGTTAATTTATAAATTTCTTGAGCAACATCTAAATATTTTTTTGAAAGATTATACTCTTTTTTTGATTGTTCAAAGTCAGCTAAAGCCAAATGAACTTGTGACAGTACAGCCATAGAAATAGCTAATTTTTGTTCTTTTGCTAAAGCTATTTTTGTTTTTGCTATTTTGTGACTTGTATTTGCTTTAAAGATATTTAATAAGTTCCATGAAATTGTCGCTCCATAAGAAGTCCAATTGTTATTTAATAAATAGTCATTATTATCATAAGAGATACTTGTATTTAACTTTATTCCTGGAAGCATTTGTAAAATTGCTCTAGTTGTTTCTTTATGAGAAATTCTTTGTTTATATCTACTTTCTAAAACTTCTGGTCTATTTTCCAAAGCCATTATTTCCATTTGTTTTAAACCTAAGTTTATTTTAGGAAGTTCATAATTAGCTTTTATTTCTTGTGCAATAGAGAATTGAGTTCCAGCTTTTAAACCCATAAGTTCTGCAAGCTCTACTTTTGCATTCATTAAGCTTCTCTCTAAGGTTTGAAGTGATCTTAATACTTCAAGTAAATCTCTTTGATAGGCTAAAGACTCCATAGGTGAGTTTATTCTTAGTTTTTTAATTTTATTAGAATCATTTAAAGCTACTTGCACATCTTTCATCATAGGAACTATTTTTTTAAGTAAAGCTTGTGCAGAAGCTGCTTTATAGTATGTACGTCTTACTTCTTGAACAATATTATGAATTACTTTTCTTTCATTTTGTTTTGCCATTAAATATTTATCAGCTTCTTGTTGAGCTTTTACATAAGATAATCCAAAATCTAAAATATTCCAACTAAAAGAAATATCAGCATCAATTTTTTCTTTATCTTGAGATACAGAATATGAAGGATCTCCACTTATTGGGTCAGGAGTTCCATTATCAAAAGAGGTACTTGCAGACGCTGCAAACTCATCTCTTTTGGAATATCCTGCACTTGTAGTTAAATTTGGTAACATATCATAATAAACTAAATCAATTTGCTGCTTAGCTAAAGCTGTTTGCATTAATTTTATTTTATTTCTAACATTATTTTTCAAAGCTTTGTTTATTGCTTCATCAATTGTAATAGGTTTAGTAATTATAGGAGAAATTCTATTTATTAGTTTTAAATCTTTACTAGCTTTTAATGCTATTTCTTCTTTTGTTAAAGGTTGAGGAGTTACGGTACATCCACTAATAAAAAATATTAATATTAGTAAAAAAATTGTAGTTGTTTTTTTCTTAAAAAAACCCATTAAAATCCCCATAGTGTAATTATTTTATATATTTTGCCTTATATAAACTTAAATCCCTATCTAATGGGCTTTTATAAATTATTTTAATATTAAAAAGTAGTAAAACTACTTTTTAAATATTATAATATTTTGCTTCGTGATGTGGTACTACTATTGCACAAGTAGTTTGTTCTGGATGCATTTGGAAAGTTTCACTTAATTCAATACCAAACTTTTCAGGATCTAGTAAATCAAAAATATCTCTATTCATAGCTAAATCCGGACAAGCTGCATATCCAGGAGAATATCTACAACCTACATACTGTTTCATTTGAACATCATTTAATGTTGGTCCTTCTTTTGGAACGATATCTAAATCTAGTCTAATTTGTTTATGTAAAACCTCAGCTAAAGCCTCCGCAAGTTCTACTCCAAGCCCATGAATTTGATAATATTTATTAAACTCACCTTTATTGTAGTACTCTCTTTCATAATCAGCTACTTTAAGCCCTGCACTAGCAAGAGTAAAACCAACAACATCTAATCTATCGTTTGCAAAATAATCTGCAATACATCTAAAAGGTTTTCTTTGCTGTCTTGGAAACTCTAAAATTTTTATTGCTTCATCTAGTGAAGGTTTATTATTTCTTGCTTCTTCTTCTGAATTAAATAAATATTTTTTATCAAAAATATAAAGTTTATTATCATAAGACATACAAGGGTAGTATTCATAAATAGCAATTGGATCAAAAATATTTTTACTAATTAGCTCTTCTTTTAACTCTTCATATAAAGGTTTAACAACATCTTCTTCGTGTTTTAAAAAATCAGTACTACTTTGTTTCCCTCTTTTATATCCCCATCTTTGTCTAAATAAAACCCTATGGTTTATCCATTTAAATACTAATTCTTTATCTACCTCATCACCTGTTTTCGCCACTCTGTCCCAAAGTGGAGGAAATGTAAACTGTGTTGGTTTTGGAAGTTCAATTTCTTCATAAGGAGGTATTTCTACTTCTTTTTTAGCAACTCTATCAGAAGTATCAACCTCTTCTATTAAATCAGCTGCTAAAGCAGTGTTTTCTAAATCTCCCTCTTCTATTCTTTGCATAGAAACAACTCCATCAAAGGCATCTCTACAATAGAAAATTGGACCATCATAGATTGATCTACAATAATCATTTACAAAACCTTTTGTAAGTGCTGCACCACCTAAAAGAACAGGAATATCAATACCTTGTTTTTGAAGTTCTTCTAAGTTTTCTTTCATAACTGCTGTTGATTTAACAAGTAATCCACTCATACCAATAGCTTGTGCTTTATGTTCTTTAACTGCAATAATAAAATCATTTAAATCAGCTTTAATTCCAATATTAATAACTTTAAAACCATTATTTGAAAGAATAATATCAACTAAGTTTTTACCAACATCATGTACATCACCCTTAACAGTTCCTAGAACTAATACTGTTTCACTAGCTTTCTCTTCTTTTGGTAAATATGGATTTAAAGCATCAACTGTTGCTTTCATAGTTTCTGCACTTTGTAATACGAAAGGTAATTGCATTTGACCTGATCCAAATAATTCACCAATAACCTTCATACCATCAATTAACCATTCATTTACAATAATTTCCGGATTAACATCATGTCTTAGCTCTTCTACAAGTGGTAACATTCTATCTTTATCACCATCTAATAAAAGTTTTTTAACCTTATCTATTGGTTCTAGTTTTTGATACTCTTCATCACTTTGCTCTTCCATATCCCCAACATTAGCAAAGTGGTCAATAAAGGCAAATAATGGATCCCCATTTTCTTGATTATTAAAAATTAAATCATCACAAGCTTTTCTATCTTCATCACTTATTTTATTTAGTGGCAAAATATGTTTTACATTTACAATAGCTGTTGTTAATCCGGCTTTTACACAATGGTCTAAATATATAGAATTTAAGTAAATCCTAGCTTTTTGATCAAGTCCAAAAGAAATATTTGAAAGTCCTAAAGTAGTCCCAACTTCTGGATGTCTTATTTGAAACTCTTTAATAGCTTCAAGTGTTTCAATACCTGCTGTTCTATACTCTTCATCTCCTGAACCAATAGTAAAAGTAAGCATATCAAAAACCAAATCATCAGGTTTAAATCCATGTCTATTAACACATAAATCATAGATTCTTTCAGCAACCTCAAGTTTTCTTTCTTTTGTTTTAGCCATTCCAACTTCATCAATTACAAGACATACTAGTGCTGCTCCAAATTTTTTTGCTAATAAACAAATCTCATCAAATTTATCTTCCCCATCTTCGAGGTTAACAGAGTTAATAATTGGTCTTCCACCTATTTGTTTTAAAGCAGCTTCTAATGCAGGTATTTGCGTTGAATCTGGCATTAAAGGAAGTGAAACTTTTTGAGAATACAAAGAGACAACTTTATCCATATCTTCTCTTTCATCCCGTCCAGCAAAACCAACTGATACATCAATTACATGTGCTCCTGCTCTTACTTGCTGTTGCCCTACTGTAAGAGTTCCTTCATAATTATTAGCTTTAAGAAGTTCCCTAAAAGCTTTTGAACCCGTAGCATTTGATCTCTCTCCAATAAGTAAAGGTGCTGGATCTTGTTTTAAAGGTACTGTACTAAAAAGTGAAGCTAAAGAAGCTTTTAAAAAGCCACTTGATTTTCTTGGAACCATGCCTTTTATTCCTGCAACTAATGCTTTTATATGTTCAGGAGTTGTACCACAACAACCACCTAAAAATGAAACCCCATTATAATTTAAAAATTCACTTGTAAGTTCTGTAAACTCTTTTGGTTGCATTGGATAATAAGTTTGTCCTCCTTTATTTTGAGGAAGTCCTGCATTTGAATGAACAGACATAGGAAATTTACAAACTTCACTTAAAGTTTTTACATGTTTTAACACTTGTTTAGGCCCTGTACCACAGTTAAAACCTAGTGATAAAATATTGAAAGGTTCCATTATAGCTGCAATTGTCATTGCATCTGTTCCAATAAGCATAGTACCACTAAGCTCAATAGTTACAGATACCATAATAGGAATATTAGGAGCTACGTCATTTAGAGCATGAAGCCCTGCTTTAATTTGTAGAGGATCTTGACACGTTTCTAATAAGAAAATATCTGTACCACCATCAGCAAGACCTTTAGCCATAATCTTATAACCCTCATACATTTCATCATAGCCTATATGTCCTAAAGAAGGAAGTTTTGTTCCAGGGCCTATTGAACCTAATACAAATCTAGGTTTTTGAGGTGTTGAAAATTTATCACAAGAGTCTTTTACAAGTTGTGCTCCAAGTCTTGATAATTCATAAGAAGTTTCAGGGATTTCATACTCATCTAATACCCAAGGCATTGAACCAAAAGTATTTGTAGTAATTAAATCAGCTCCCGCTTCTAAGTAGGCATCGTGAATACCTGTTAAAACGTCTGGTCTTGTTAAATTTAAAAGCTCATTACACCCTTCTAAATCTACACCTTCATACAACCAATCTTCTTGTTTGATATCAGCAATTTGAAGTTGCGTACCCATTGCACCATCAATTACTAATACTCTATTTTCTATTATACTTTTTATTTTTTCTATCATTCTTCTTCACTTTATTATTTAAAATACTTATAATTATTATTCTTAAAAGTTATAATATACCACTTTATAACTTAGGATAAAATTTCTCTTTTAGTTTTCTACCATTACTCTTATAACGCTAGCTTCACCTTGATGTCCTCTTCCTTCATCAAGAATAGTAACCACTTCTTTTATATCATTTTGATAAAGAGCAAAACCTTTTTTAAAATCATCAACTGTATAAAGAAGTTCTTCATCTTTTGGTCCACCACTATCATAGTTTAACTGCTTTGTTGAGAAAAACTCTCCTACAAAAAGGCCATCTGGCCTTAATGAATCTTGAATTTTTTCAAATAATTTAGCCCTATCTTCTTTATATAAATGTAAGTATGAAGCTACTATTACATCATAAGTTTCTTTTACTTCCCAATCTTTTAAATCAACACAAATAGTTTCAACAGTTACACCCTCTTCTAAAGCTCTAAAGTGAAGCTTTGATAATCCAATATCAGATGCATCTATAGCTGTTACTTCAAAACCTCTTTTTGCTAAAAAAACAGCATTTCTTCCTTCTCCTTCACCTAAACACAATACTTTTGCATTTCTTGGAAAAGTTTTAACTTTTGAAGCTATAAAACTATTTGGTTTTGTACCATAAAGGTAACCTTCTCTTGAAAATTTATTATTCCAAAATTCTTGTTGACTCATTCTTAGAATCCTTTTTTACACTACAATTTGTTGTTATTCTATCAATCAAAGTTATATACCATTTACCATCATCTAGTTTATTCAAATGAAAAACAATTTCAGGTGTTAAGATAACTTTATATGACATAAGATTAATCATTTTAGCTTTATGTAAATCTTCTTTTTTAAAAGCATCTTTTTTAAGCATATTTTTTTCTTCCATTAGTTTTTCTAATTTTGTAAAAGTGTTTGTACTTAAAAAAAGTCCATGATTTGTCCAACCATAATAAGCATCATTATATGGACTACAATTAAAAGTGGCATCTGTTTGTATAATAGGTAATAAAACAGCTTTTTTAGGAACTCTTGAAACTAAATCAGAAAACTCTTCTACTTTTATAATATCACCTTGGACTATATTGTAAAATAGTTTTTGATATGTAAAATCTTCAAAACCATCTACTTTATAAAGATTATATACTCCAAACTTCTGATTTATAAACTTTGTGCTTAAAAGTTGTAAATTATTTTGAGACATTGCATTTATTATCTCATGCACTGTTTTTAACAACTCTTGTGAAACAGCAGGTCTGTCATATACAAAAACTTTTTCTTCAGGTTCTGCTACTTTATTAAAATCTTTAACAGAACATCCTGCTATAAATAGTGCAAGAAAAACACTAACTAAAATACTTTTTATAAATTTATTCATACTAAAAAACTAATCCCAAAATTTTTTTTATAATATACCATAAGTAACTATTTAAACCCCTAAAAGAAACCTTATGTTTAAATTATGACCTAAATTTAATATTATCTTAGCTAGAATATAATCAAAAAATTTTAATCATTAGGAATTTATAAGATGACTGAAGCAAAATATATATGGATGGATGGGAAACTTGTAGACTGGCATGATGCTAAAGTACATGTTCTTTCACATACACTTCATTATGGAAATGGTGCTATTGAAGGTACTAAAGCATATAAAACTCATGATGGTAGATGTGCTATTTTCAAACTTGAAGAACATACAAAAAGACTTATAAACTCAGCTAAAATGACACTTATTGATGTTCCATTTAGTGTTGAGGAATTAAATAAAGCACAAATTGAATTATTACAAAAAAATGAATTAACACAGGGTGCTTATATTAGACCTCTTGTTTACTTAGGTTACGGAGTTATGGGACTTTATCATAAAGAAGCACCTGTAAATGTTTCTATTTCTGCATGGGAATGGGGAGCGTATTTAGGTGAAGAAGGTATGAAAAAAGGTGTAAGAGTAAAAATTGCATCTATGACTAGAAACTCAAATACTTCTGGAATGGGTAAAGCAAAAGCTGTTGCTAATTATTTAAATTCTCAAATGGCAAAAGGTGAAGCTGTTGAATGTGGATATGATGAAGCTTTACTAAGAGATGATCAAGGTTATATAGCAGAAGCTTCTGGTGCTTGTTTCTTCATAGTTAGAGATGGTGTTGTAATTACTCCTCCAAATGATAACTCATTAGAATCAATCACACAAGCTACTGTTATTGATTTAGCAAAAGATTTAGGTTATGAAGTAGTTAGAAGAAGACTTACAAGAGAAGAAGTATATATTGCTGATGAAGCTTTCTTTACAGGAACAGCTGTTGAAGTAACTCCAATTAGAGATATTGATGCAAGAATTATTGGTAGTGGACAAAGAGGTCCTATCACAGAAGCTTTACAAAAAGCATACTTTGATGTTGTTCAAGGTAAAAATGAAAAATACACTAAGTATTTAACATACATTAACTAATCTTAGTTAATATTTTAAAATTTAAATAAAATAAGGGAAAAAATGCCAATAGACAACGACTATTTTAAAAACAGACAACAAAATAATGGTGGTGGTTCTAACAACGGTGGTGGTGGAAACTATCAACCACCTTTTGAGCCGCCAGAATTTTTCAAAAACTTTGGTAAAAAAGCAGGATTTATTTATGTAATTATCATACTTATTACTGCATTATTTATCTTTAAACCATTTGTAATTATTGAATCAGGTCAAGTAGGTATCAAAGTTACAACAGGTAAATATGAAGATAGACCATTAACTCCTGGTTTCCATTTATACATTCCTGTATTCCAAAAAGTTATTGTAGTTGATACAAAAGTAAGACTTATTAACTATAGAAGTGTTGAGCAAATGGGTGGATTTGACCAAAGTATTAGATCAAACCCAGCAATTAATATCTTAGATGCCAGAGGTTTACCTGTTTCTATTGAATTAACTGTTCAATATAGATTAACAGCAGATGGAGCTCCAACTACTATTGCTACATGGGGTCTTGGATGGGAAGATAAGATTGTTGATCCAGTTGTAAGAAATATTGTAAGAAATATTGTTGGTGGATTTAATGCAGAAGAATTACCAACAAGAAGAAATGAAATTGCTACTTTAATTGAAAATGGTATTAGAACTCAAGTTGAAGCCTTAGAGGGAACACCTGTAAGTGTAGAATCTGTTCAATTAAGAGAGATTGTATTACCTGAAAAAATTAAAGAACAAATTGAAAGAGTTCAAATTGCTAACCAAGAATCTGAAAGAGTAAGATACGAAGTATTAAGAGCAAAACAAGAAGCTGAGAAAAAAGCTGCACTTGCAAAAGGTGAGGCTGATAAAAACAGAATTGAAGCACAAGGTAGAGCTGATGCTGTAGCTATTGAAGCAAAAGCACAAGCAGAAGCAAATAAAGTTATTGCTAAATCATTAACTGGTGAATTACTTCAAATGCAACAAATTCAAGTTCAAGGAAAATTCAACGACGCACTTAGAGAAAACAAAGATGCTAAAATTTTCTTAACTCCTGGTGGTTCAACTCCAAATATCTGGGTTGATACTAAAGACAAATCAAGAGATACTGCAATTCACAGTAAATAATAGAGTAGATTTTCTACTCTATTAAAACTAAAAATTATGAAAAAAACAACTTTACTTTTAATACTATTTTTTCTATCAATAAGTACAAGTTTCGCACAAAAAAATAGTCTTAAAAATAAAAAAGAACTACAATTAAATCTTCCTGTACAAGAAGATAGATATTCTAAATATACACAAGAAAAATATGCACCTCCACCAAAACTGGAAAAAAATAAAAAATTAAAAGAAAAAGATATTGATTTTGATATGGATGTTGATGTAAATAAAACTACAAAAGAAGTTGATAAATTAAAACTTGATGTAAGCAAAAAATTTTAGGGGAAAAAATGCAAGCAATAGAAAAAATTGACTGGGAAAAAACTAATGGATTAATTCCTGTAGTAACACAAGATGCAACTACTAACGAAGTTTTAATGTTAGCATATATGAATAAAGAAGCATTAGAATTAACTATCAATACAAATTATGCACACTACTTTAGTAGAACAAAACAAAGAATCTGGAAAAAAGGTGAAAGTTCAAACCATACTCAAGAGATTGTAAATATTATGCTTGATTGTGATAATGATACACTTTTATTAAAAGTAAATCAAGAAGGTGTTGCTTGTCATACAGGAAGAAAATCTTGTTTCTTTACTGATTTACAAACAAATGAAGAAGTCTCTAAAATAGAAGTTGATACTACTGCTGCTTATGGAGTTATTGATACTTTATATCACACAATACTTGAAAGAAAAAATGATGATCCAAATAAATCATACACTTCTAAACTTTTAAATGGCGAAGAGAATTCTATGCTTAAAAAAATAGTTGAAGAGTCAGGTGAGTTTACTTTTGCTATAAAAGACAATGATGAAAAAGAGATTATATATGAAGCAGCAGATATTACATATCATGTATTAGTTGCCCTTGCTTCTAAAAATATAAGTCCTGATAGAGTTAAACAAGAATTAGCTAGAAGATTTGGAATGTCTGGAATTGAAGAAAAAAATTCAAGAACAAAAAAATAGCTTAAAGCTCAAATTTCTTAAAATTTAGTGCTTTTGCCATAGATAATTTATTTTTATAATAACTTTTTGGAGTTTCATTCATAAAAGACTTAAACTCTTTTATGAAATGAGCTTGATCAAAAAAGCCATTATTATAAGCTGTACTTGTAAGATTCTCTATATCTAAAGAGCTTAAAGAGTCTCTTACATTTCTCATTCTGATTATTCTTGTAAAAAGTTTTGCACTTAGACCAACCTCTTTTTTGAAAATTCTTTCTATTTGTTTTTTATTTAAAGCAAACTCTTCACATAAACAATCAATACTAATATTTCCTTTATGCTCATTGATAAAAGATATAATTGAAAAAGTATATTTAGAGTTCTCTTTTTTAGAAGCTTTTAATCTTTTTATTAAAAATCTTTCAATCTCTTCTATTCTTTGCTTATGAGTATTCATATTTACTAATTTTTTATATAAAATATCAAAGTTCCAAAAAGACTCATCATAGTTAATATTTTTATCACATAAAGAGCTTATTTCTTCATCAAAGAATTTATATGCTCCTCCTACTTTAAAACGAATTCCAATGGCATTTAAATATTTTTCAAAAGTAATAAACATTGGATACTTTGATTGCCCATTTAATATTACCTTTGCATCACAATAGATTTTTTTTGAATTTAGTGTTATTTCATAAGGATTGCCAAAATTAATTGTAAAGCCTAAACTTCCATCACTTAAGATTTTATTTGTTTTTTTAGAAGTAAATATATTTTTAACTGTAAAATAATTATAAATATAAGGTTCTAATTCTTTACATGGTTCATAAAGCATAAAACCAATATCTTCTAAATCCTTATTGAAATAACTCATTTGCTAACCTATTAACTCTTTTTTTATTATATTTGAATACTTGTTTAATATCTCTTCTGAAAGTTTATCATAAGCTGCACCATAGAAAAATAAAGGTTTTAACTCTTTCATTCCTAACATTTTTGCTGTATAAAAACAAGAGTTTAAACACTCTTTTACACTTAATCTATCTTCACCTACAAAAGACTCTTCTTTTGCACCCATTGTTGCTATTACTTGAAATTTCTTATCTTTTAGTGCTAAGGGAGTAAAAGCTCCATTTTCATCAATTATATAAGAATATCCATAAGAGAAAACCTTATCAATCCAGTTTTTAAGTGCTGATGGAAGACTATACCAATACATTGGGAACTGAAATACAACTTTTGAAACATCTTTTAAAAGTTCTTGTTCTTTTTGAACATCTATGTCATAGTTTGGATAAAGAGCATTTAAATCTCTATATATAATATTTTCTTGATTTTCTAACTCTTTTTTAAATCTACTATTTAATACAGAATTATCCATATCATCATGGGCTAAAATTATTAATGTTTTGTTCATAAAATCTCCTTTATAAAAGAAGTATATAAAAAGTATAAAAATAAAAATTGTAAAAAAACGACAGAAATTAAAAAAGTATATAAAAAGAGCCTAAGCTCTTTTTATAAAATAGAATTAGTGACAACCACATCCTGTACCACAACTACCACCTGATGATTGTTGAGTTTGTTGTGCTGAACCAGCACCTGAAGCAGCTGTTGAACAAGCACTTACACCAGGAGGTGTAGTTGGCTGAATAGATTCATTTGTTCTATTATCATCAACATTATCTAAGAAAGCAATTACTTTTGCTGCTGCTTCCATATATCTTTTTGCAGAAACTGACTCAGGGTTAAAATAAGTAATTGGTTTACCACCATCCCCACCTTCTCTAATTGCTGGCTCAATTGGTAAATTACCTAATACTTGAGTATTATACTGATCAGCTAAATCTTCACAAGTTCCCATTCCAAAGATGTCTGATTCTGTTTCACAAGATGGACAAATAAATCCACTCATATTTTCAACAATACCAGCTACTGGAATATGTAATTTTTGGAACATATCTAATGATCTTCTTGAATCATCTAATGCTACGTGTTGTGGAGTTGTTACATTGATACCAGCTGCTACTGGAACACTTTGTGCTAAAGTTAATTGAGCATCACCAGTACCTGGAGGCATATCAATAAATAAAATATCTAACTCTTCCCATAAGATATCTCTTAACAGTTGTTGGATAGCTTTCATAATCATAGCCCCTCTCCAAATAACTGCTTGACCTTCGTCCATTAATACACCCATAGACATTACATCTACACCATAAGCATTTAATGGTTTAGCTTTTTCTCCAATAACTTCTACTTCACTTCCTTGTAATCCCATCATTCGAGGAATATTTGGTCCATAAATATCAGCATCTAAGATACCTACTTTTTTACCTTGCATTGAAGCTGCAACAGCTAAGTTTACAGTAGTAGTTGATTTACCAACACCACCTTTACCTGAACTTACCATTACAATCTTTTTAATCTGTGGAGCGATGTTTTTACCACTTACAGAGTTAGAGTTTTGTTTTGGGGCTTGTGGCTTATTGAATCCAAGTCTTACCTCAAGTCCAATAGCGTTAATACAGGCATGAATATCTTTTCTTAATTGATCTTCAACCTCTTGTGCACTTGAAGTTATATCTAGTACAATTGAAGCTGTATTTCCCTCAACTTGAACATCTTTTACAAAACCAAAGTCCATAATAGATTTTTCAAATCCAGGATACTTAACTTTTTCAAGTTCTTTTTTAATCTCTTCTATAGTTGCCATAGAAAAATCCTTTTATAATGTTTTATATTTAATTTTTTGTATTATAATTTAAATAGGATAATTTTTGTCTTAATTAAATTAATATTTCTTTTTTTTTGTGAAAAGTAAAGAAATATTTACTTTTCTAAACACTCGTATTTTATCAAAACTTTTTATAATTGATAGAATTTTAAAAGCTTTATATTTATAGTTTTCAAAATTTCTTATTTTTTTATATCCATTTTTTTTAACTTTTTCGTCTTCTTATTTAGAGAATGATTCTCAAAATTAATAATTCAAGGAAATATAATGATTAAAATATCTGTTGTAACTGCTATTTCACTAGCTTTACTATCTTCACTTAGTGCAAATGAGATGGAGAATAAAGATAATACAAAAAAATTAAAAGATGTAAATATTGTAGATAAAATGTATGAGGATTATGCTTCAAAAAATCCAACTTCTGCAATGAAAACAAATCTTGAATGGCTTGAAGTTCCACAAGCTGTATCAATGGTTACAAATACTGAAATTCAAGATAAAGGTGCAACAAAACTTGTTGAAGCATTAGATGGTGTAGCTGGGATAACAAATACATTAGGAGAAGGAAGTAGAGATCAATTTGTAATTAGAGGTTTTGATTCATTAAATGATACATATAAAGATGGATTAAGAGATGATGCAAATTTACAATCATATAGAAGTTTAGCAAATATTGATCATGTAGAAGTTATAAAGGGACCAGCAGGTGCATTATACGGTAGAGGTTCAGCTGGTGGGATTATTAATCTTGTAACAAAAAGAGCCAAAGGTGAAGAGTTCACAAAACTTGCTTTAAGTCTTGGAAGTGAAAATAAAATTGTTTCTCAAATTGACTTCTCTACAGCAATATCAGATAAACTTTTTGCAAGAATAAATCTTGAAAGAAGACAAGGAGATTCCTATGTAAATCATGTAGATTTTGAAGATTACTTTATTGCGCCTACTTTTAGATATAAATTTAATGATAAAAATACATTTGACTTTGATGTTGAATACTCAAAACAAGAATTAGTTCCATATAGAGGTGTTCCATCAAAAGATGGCAAAGCAGTTAATGTTTCGGAAGATACATTTTATGGTAGTAAAAATGATTATCAAGAATCTACTAGCTTAAAAACAACACTTAATCACGAAACAGTTTTTAATGATAATTTAAAACTGAATAATAGAGCATCATATACAAGATTTCAATTAGAACAAAGTGGAACAAGACAAGGAACAGTAACAGGAAATACAGTTACTCAAACAGTTAATAACTTTGAATATGACCCAAGAACTTCAAAAACTGTCCAATCAGAATTAACTTGGGATACAAATAATAATCAATTGCTTGTTGGAGTTGATTACAATGAAATGGATATTGAGCTGAAATATGCAAAAGGAAATTTAGTAGATAAAAATATTTATACTCCTAATGCAAGCAATGTATTAAACCCAGGATTTAATCCTTGGAGATATAATGAAACAAAAAGTACAGGATATTATCTTCAAAATGTGTACAATTTTGGTAGTTTATCTTTAATTGGTGGATTAAGACATGATAGAACAAAATTAATGCAACAAAAAATAGGTAATGCTAAAGAACATTTAGATGATAAAAAAACAAGTTATAGATTAGGTGCTGTGTATAAAATAACACCTGATATTTCTACTTATGTAACTTATGCAAAATCTTGGCAACTTCCTTATGGTGGAATTTATATCAATCCAAAACTTTCTCAATTTTTCTCTACAAAACTTAAAGAAGCTGGAGCTAAAGCTTATTTATTAGATGATGCTCTTATGATAAATGCTTCAATATTCAGAATTAATCAAGAACAACCTCAAACTAATACAAGTGGAGATATTATTAAAAAAATTAAAGCAGAACATACAGGTTTTGAACTTGAAATTAGAGGTCAAATTACAGATAAATTAAGTATTTCTTCTGGATATACGTACTTAGATGCAAAAGATGTTAACAATAAAAAAAGTCCAAATGATGTAGCTGATCAATTATTTTCTATAAGTACAGCATATCAAGCAACACCAAACTTTAGGCTTGGAGGGATGATTAAGTATGTAGGAAATAGATTTGCTGGAAATAATGAAGCTGTAGAATTAAGTGATTATACAACTGTAAATTTAATGAGTGCATATAACTATAAAAAACATCAAATCCAATTAAATGCAAATAATATTTTTGATGAAAAATATATCTTAGGTGCAACAGGAGGAAAATCAGGTAAAAACCAATTGGGATATGGAGAGCCTAGAAGTTTTATGCTTACTTATAAATATACATTTTAATCTAAAATGTTAAAAAGAGTGAAATTTCACTCTTTTTATCTAGCATTTCATCAGAGCATTCGGCTCAATTACGAAATCAAAGATTTCTATTTCGCATCGAATCCTCATAAATGCCGAAAAAAGTGAAACTGTTCACTTTTTTTATCCGGCATTTACCATCGCATCGCCATGATCAGCTACAATTTTTTGTGTGATTTTATATGAACAAAACTTTGGTCCACACATAGAACAAAACTCTGCTTCTTTAAATACATCTTGAGGAAGAGTTTCATCGTGGTACTCTTTTGCTCTTTCTGGATCTAAACATAATTCAAATTGTTTATTCCAGTCAAATGCGTATCTTGCATCTGACATTTCATCATCAATATCTCTTGCACCTTTTCTACCTCTAGCAATATCAGCAGAGTGAGCAGCAATTTTATATGCAATAATCCCCTCTCTAACATCTTTTGCATTTGGTAAACCTAAGTGCTCTTTTGGTGTTACATAACAAAGCATACTAGCTCCATGCCATCCACCAACTGCTGCACCAATTGCAGATGAAATATGGTCATATCCAGCAGCAATATCAGTTGTTAAAGGTCCTAAAATATAGAAAGGTGCCTCATGACAATACTCTTGCTCAATTTTCATATTTCTTTCAATTTGATTTAAAGGAACGTGACCTGGCCCTTCAATCATCACTTGAACATCTTTTTCCCATGCTCTTTTTGTTAATTCACCCATAACTTTAAGTTCAGATAACTGAGCCTCATCAGAAGCATCTGCTAAACATCCAGGTCTTAATGAGTCCCCTAATGATAATGATACATCATATTTTCTACAAATATCTAAAATATCATCAAATGCATCATAGAATGGGTTTTCTTTATGGTAATGCATCATCCATGCAGCCATTAAAGAACCACCTCTTGAAACAATTCCCATTTTTCTTTTTGCAACATGAGGCATAAATTGAAGTAAGAATCCAGCATGAATAGTAAAGTATGAAACACCTTGTTGTGCTTGTTTTTCTAATACTTTTAACATTACTTCTATAGATAAATCTTCTATTTTATTGTTTACATCATGTAAAATTTGATACATTGGAACTGTACCAATAGGAACATTTGAATGTCCAATTACTGCTTCTCTAATTGAATCTAAGTCACCACCTGTACTTAAATCCATAATAGTATCAGCTCCATATTTTAAACATACATCAACTTTCTCAACTTCTGCTTCAATATCAGAAGCTAAAGCTGATGAACCAATATTTGCATTAATTTTACAAGATGAAGCAATACCAATAGCCATTGGTTTTAAGTTTCTATGATTTACATTCGCAGGAATAATTAATCTTCCTCTTTCAATCTCAGATCTAATTAATTCAGGATCTAAATTTTCAACTTTTGCAACATACTCCATATCAGGAGTAATAATACCTTGCTTTGCATAATACATTTGTGTTCTAACTTTATCATTCTTATGATTATCTAGCCAATCTCTCATTTTAAAAATCCTATAATATTTATTTGATTGTAGGTTGATTATATCTAAATTTGTTTATAAAACCTTAATTAAACTAATTAATTTTAATTTATTATTTGTATAAGTTTCTTTTCTATATAATAATTGCAATTAAGAATAACGGGATAATTATGAAAAGTAAAATTAGAGCAAAGATTGATTCATTACCACAACTACCAAATAGTATTATGGAGTTAGAAGAGTTTAGGGAAGTTAAAGATTCTTCACCTACAGAATTAATTAAAATTATTGAAAAAGATCCCCTATTAGTAGCAAATATATTAAAAGTTGCTAACTCTTCTATGTTTGGGTTTAGAAGTAGTGTTGATACATTAAGTAGAGCAATAAATCTACTTGGTATCAATTTTACAATATCCTTAGCTATTGGTTCAATAGTGCAAAATACAGTAAAGTGTAACCTATTAGCTTATGGTATGGTACCTGATAAATTTATTGAACTTAGTGCTTTATCAACTAGACTAGTAAATGAATGGTGTTCAAAAATTGATAAAACCTTAGCTGATGAAATGCTAATGCCAGCTTTTCTACAAGAAACAGGTAAGTTTATTATCGCAAATATAATAGAAAAAGAAAATTTAACACAAGAGTTTAAAGAAGCTTTAAAAAAAGAAAAAAACATAGCAATTATAGAAAATTCTTATACTGGATTTACAACATCAAAAATAACTGCAAGTCTTTTTAAACACTGGGGATTAACTCATAATCTTATATATCCTATTTCTTTTATTGATAATATAGAAGAAGCACCTTTAGAATATAAAAAGAAAACACAAATCCTAAAGATTATAAAAGAGCTTACAAAGTTTGATGAGCCCTTAAGTGACTATACAATAGAAAAAGCACTTGAGTATGCAAGCCTTTATGGTTTTGATGAAAAAATATTAAATAATTCAATTCAAACTATAAAAGCTGAAATTCTAGAAAACTCTTAACTTTTCATAAGTAACATTTAAGTATAATATGTAACTTTTTTACACAAAGGGGATATTGGTGTCTGACGTTACTTTAATTGTCTTATGTGCTGGTAATTCTACGAGATTTCAACACAAAGCAAAAAAGCAGTGGCTTAGATGTGATAATGAACCACTATGGTTAAATGTTACCAAACGACTATCTAGTTTTGCTCAATTTAATAAAATCATTATAACTGCGCATGAAAAAGAGATTAGGTATATGCAAAACTTTAACGATGAATATACTTATGTAATTGGTGGTAATACTAGACAAGAATCAATGGCAAATGCACTCAATGAAGTCACTTCTAAATATGTAATGGTGACGGATGTAGCAAGAGCCTGTGTCCCTAAAAGTGTAATTGATAATCTACTCTGCGAAAAAGATTTTGCTGATTGTATAGTACCTGTTCTTGATGTCAGTGATACTGTAATATATCATGAAGAAACAATAAATAGAGACCAAGTAAAACTTATTCAAACTCCACAACTTTCTAAAACTGACATTTTAAAAAAAGCCCTAAATACTACAACTGAATTTACAGATGATAGCTCTGCTATAAAAGCTATTGCAGGTAAAATCAAATATGTAAAAGGTAGTTCAAAAAGCAAAAAACTAACTAATGGTGATGAAATAGATGATTTACCAGAACTAAAAGCAGCATGTAATAATTTCTTTACAGGTACAGGAATTGATATTCATCAATTTGAAAATGGTAAAAAAATGTATTTAGGAGGAATAGAAATTCCCTCTGATTATGGATTTAAAGCCCATAGTGACGGTGATGTTTTAATTCACTCTATAATAGATGCTTTACTTGGTGCAGCAGGAGCTGGAGATATTGGTGAATTTTTCCCAGATACTGATCCAAAATATAAAGGTGCTGATTCAAAAATTTTACTTAAAGAAATAATTGAATTTATTTATAATGTAGGGTATGAAATAGTAAATATTGATCTTACAATACTAGCGCAACAACCAAAAATCAATCCTTTCAAAAATGATATAAAAAAACAGTTATCAAAACTTTTATTTTTAGAAAAACAATTTATAAATATAAAAGCAACAACTGGTGAAAAAATGGGATTCGTAGGTAGAAAAGAAGGGGTAGCTGTTCAAAGTATTGCTACTTTAAAATACTATAAATGGAAATAATATATGAATATTTTAATAATAGAAAATGAAATTTATTTAGCACAAAAAGTAGTTTCAAGACTACTAGATGATGGACATAGTTGTGATTATATTGAATCACCAAATATTAACAATTTATCAAAAGATTATGATATTGTTCTTTTATCAACTTCTTTACCGTCTAGTTTGTGTAAAAATATAATAAAAAAATATAAAGAAAATGCAATTATTCTTCTTCTAGTTTCTTATATTTCAGATGAAACTGTGACAAATCCTATCAAAGATGGGGCAAAAGACTATATAATGAAACCATTTTTAATGGATGAACTAGTAAGAAAAATCTATCACTACAAAGAGTGTAGAAGCATAAGAAGAGAACTTCAAACACTAAGAGAATATGTTGATTTTATTATGGATGATGTTGATACATCAGATACTTTTTTACCTCCATCATTTCCAACTTTAATTGAATCAAATTCTCAAAAATCTGCAGATAAACTTCTATTTGAATTATCAAGAAGACTAGATATGCCTATTTCTTTTATTTCATTAAACTGTTCTAATTGGCAAAAAAAACTAAATGCTTTAGATAATAAATGTATTATCTATCTTACAGAATATCACAGTTTAAAGAAAACAGCAAAAGACAATCTAATAAAACTTATAGAGCATAAAAACTGCGTAATTTCATCACTTGAAGCAGAAGAAGATTTCCCTTATAGAAAAATAGAGTTCAATAATGAAAATTTATTAATGAGTACAACAAATATCATGACAATAAATGATTATGTAAAACTAATGGTTTTATCATATCAAACAAAATATCCAGATACTGAGCTATCTAAAAAACTTGGTATTTCGAGAAAATCTCTTTGGGAAAAGAGAAAAAAACTTGGAATAGAAAAAAAGAAGTAGGTAAAATATGAATTTAAGAAAATTCTTTTTAACAGTAGGATTTTCAGGACTTTTCCCAAAAGCTCCTGGAACAGTTGGATCTTTTGTATCTTTATTTTTAGGAATTGCTATTTTACAAATTGCTCCTGTGTCAACACTATTTTTATTAGCTCTTCTTGTTACAGTTATTGCTGTAAAACAAATCAACATCTATGAAAAAGAAGTTGGAGTACATGATAGTAAAGAAATTGTGATAGATGAACTAGCAGGTATGTGGATAGCTCTTGCTATATGTAATCCAAATGAATCAAATATGATAATTATGGCTATATTAGCTTTTGTATTTTTTAGAATTTTTGATATTTGGAAGCCTTCAATTATTGGAAAAATTGATAGAGAAATAGAAGGTGGTTGGGGAGTAATGGGTGACGACTTATTAGCTGGAGTAGCTGCTGGTATTTCAGCTGCTGGTGTTTATCAACTAATTGTAAACTTCTTATAAAAAAGTCAAGTAGTAAAAAGAGGCATACTACTTAATTTAAGAATCAATCATATCTAAACAAAAAAGGGAAACTCACATAGAGTTTCCCTTTTTTAATGGCTAAATAAATTAAATTATTTAACTATCTTAGCAAACTCATCAAAGATATATTTTGACTCATGTGGTCCAGGACTTGCTTCTGGGTGATGTTGTACAGAGAAGATATCTTTATTTTTATATTTAACACCTTCAATTGTATTATCAAATAAATTTTTATGAGTAATTTCTGCAATTTGCTCAATTGAATCAGGTACATTATAGTTATGATTTTGTGCAGTTATTTCTACTACATTTGTTTGAGGATTAGCAACAGGGTGATTACCACCATGTTGTCCAAATGGTAACTTATATGTATCATGCCCATGAGCTATTGATAACATTTGATGTCCTAAACAAATAGCAAACATTGGAATATTTGCACTAATTAGTTTTTGAACTTCTTCTTTTTCTTCTGTTAAAGTAAGTGGATCACCTGGTCCATTTGATAAGAAAATTCCACCAATTTCTTTAGCTTCAAATCTAGCTATTAAGTCATCTGCTTTAAATGTTGATGGAACAACTTCAACTTCTAGCCCTGATTGAACTAATTCATTTAGGATATTTCTTTTTACTCCAAAATCAACTACCACAACTTTTTTATCACTCATTACAGCTTTATTATAAGCTTTAATTTGGTGATTCCAAGAACCTGATTTATGGATATAAGTCTCTTTTGTAGAAACTTCTTTTATATAGTTAATATCTTCAATTCTTGGACTTTCACTTAGTTTTTTAGCTAATTCATCTTTATCAGCAATTTCAGTTGATGCAATCATCATCATTGCACCTTCATCTCTAATCATTTTTGTTAAATATCTAGTATCAATTGATGTAATACCTAATACATTATGTTCTTTTAAAAGAGAATCTAAATCACCTTGTGCTCTATAATTTGAATACTCATGATGATAATTTCTAACTAAAACACCTTTACAGTATGCAGTTTTACTTTCCATATCATCTTCATTTACTCCAACATTACCAATTTCAGGCATTGTAAAAGTTACAAACTGTCCAGCATAAGATGGATCAGTAATAATTTCTTGGTATCCTGTTAATGACGTATTAAATACAATTTCTCCAACAGATGTACCAGTTGCACCAAAAGATTTTGCTTCTAAAAATGTTCCGTTTTCTAAGTAAATCCAAACTTTTTGCATTTTATATTAACCCTCTTTTAATTAATTCTTCTTCATATAGTCTATGATAAACTAAATCATAATCCTCAGTCCCAGGTATTAACTTTCTTTTATAGTTTTTAAGTTTAGCTAATACCATTGAGTCTGCTTCTTCAAACCCTTTCATAAATTCATCAATTGATGAGAAAATGATATTTTTTACTTGATTATCTGAACAAGTATAATGAATATAATCCTCTTCCCATAAAAAATCTAAAATTTGATGGGCAATGTCAGAAAATCTATCTTCATTATTTAAAATAACACCAAAATCGTTAGCCAATCTTTTTTTAGTCATCCAAAAAAGTTGTCTTCTATCTGCATTTAAGATCTCGATTTCTTCATCTTGCCCATCAAGAATATCATCAACTTTTTCATCTAATGCAAACTCTTTTTCAATATCTGCATCCATAATTCTTTCAATTTGAGCTTCAATTGAATTCTTATCTTTTCTAACTTCTACAAAGTCACAAGAGATTAAATCTCTTGTAATTCTTCTTGAAATATATGGTGTATGATGTAACTTGATTCTCATCGCTTTACCCTCTTATAATAGTGTCTGCTCTTTCAGGAGATGTCGAAACAATTCCTACTTTTACAGCTGTTACCTCTTCAATTTTTTCAATATATTTTTTTGCATTTTCTGGAAGTTTGTCATATTCTCTACAACCTACAACACTATCCCATCCATCAATTTCAACATATACAGGCTTAACATCTTCTAAATCTGATGGAACATAATCAATTATTTCACCATTTACTTCATAAGCTGTACAAATTTTAATTTTTTCAAAACCATCTAATACGTCAAGTTTCATTAATGCTAGTTGGTCACATCCATTTAATCTTCCTGCATGTTTAACAGCAACTGCATCAAACCAACCACATCTTCTTTTTCTTCCAGTTGTAGTACCAAACTCTTTTCCTACATCTGCCATAGTATCACCATCTTTTCCAAAATCTTCTGTTGGGAATGGACCGTTTCCTACTCTTGTACAATATGCTTTTGTAATACCTGTTACAATACCTATATCTTTTGGATTTATACCAAGACCAGTACAAGCTCCAGCACTTACAGTACTTGAAGATGTTACGTAAGGATATGTTCCATGATCAATATCAAGCATAGTTCCTTGTGCGCCTTCTAATAATACTTTCTTTTCATTATCTAAAGCATTCCAAACCATATTTGTAGTATTTGTAATAAATGGTTCTAATGCAGTTTTGTATTCATTTAATAAAGCTAATAATTCATCTTTATTTGGTGTATTAATATCTAAAACATCAAAAATTGCTCTATTTGTTTCGAAATATTCAATTATATTTACAGCTAATTTTTCAGGGTTTAATAATTCACCAACTCTATGTCCTATTCTATTAATTTTATCAGAATATGCAGGACCTATTCCCTTACCTGTAGTACCAATAGCTTTGTCACCTTTTAATCTTTCTTTTGCTTGATCGATTTGTGCATGGTATGGTAAGTTTAAATGTGCTTTATCTGAAATATAAAGTCTTCCTTCTAAATTTTCAAATTGGCTCATTTCTTTAATAATAGACTCAGGAGATAAAACAACTCCATTTCCAATTACGTTTATAGCTTTTGGGTTTAAAACCCCAGAAGGAATTAAATGAAGTGCATACTTTACTCCATCAACCCAAATAGTATGACCTGCATTATGACCACCTTGGCTTCTACAAACCATATCATAATTTTGTGCTAGCATATCTACTATCTTACCTTTTCCTTCATCACCCCACTGGATACCAACTATTAAATCTGCTCTCATATATTAATCCTAATCCTCTAAAATTTTTAATAAACTATCTGTATAAAGGGCAAACCCTAACGAACACGTACCTTCACTTGAGTACATACCACCCTTACATACTGTTAAATTGTCACTTATAACTCTGTAATAAACACCATTATAATATTTTAATGAACCATAATAAAGTGGTGCAATTACTGTATTTTCATACTTAACTTCACTTGCTTTTTCAAGTAGTTTTTCTAATTCTGTTTTAATAGAAACTGGAACTATTGAAATTACATTTTTTAAGTCTTGTATATTTTTTACTTTAATTAGTTGGTTTAACCAATTACAATCTAATTTAAATAGTGATGCTATTTCACCATTTTTAAATAAATCAATGTCAATATTTAATTCACTTGCCACAAGTTTTGGAATATTGATATTTGATATTTGAAAAACTGGTTGTAAATCAAGTGCTTTTAGAATGTCTGCTGTTAAATTCATCACATCAGAAATATCATCATGACCTATCCACTCACAACCAATTTGATACTCTTCATTTGAAGGGTATGTAAAAATAGGTTGAACATAAAACCATTTTTTATGATCAGTTGTTCTTCCTAACCTTTTTGAGATAATTCTTACTACATCTAAAGTAGAATCAGCTCTTAAAGATACTTGCTCATTATCTTCATCCGAAAACTTAATAAGTTTCTTTTCATCTGCAATTGATTGATGTTGAGAATAAGAAAAATTAGGTGTTAAAATTTCTTCAAAACCATTCTCATCTAATATTTCACAAACTTTGTTTTCTAAAGTTCTTTTTGCTTTTGCTGCCTTTGCGAAATATAATCTACTTCCTTTTGGAATTTCGTGTTCAAAAACCATAATTATTAGTTTCCTTTAAACATTTGTTCTAAGAACACTTTATTTGCAGTTCCATCAAATGTTCTTAAATCTAATTCATCCATAGCAAGTTCAATAGCATTTACAACCCAAGATGCTTCAAAATCTTCAACTAATCCCATGTGATTAATTCTAAATATTAATTTTTTAATATGATCTTGTCCACCTGCAATATTTACATTGTATTTTGTTTTTAAAATATTTCTAATTGCTGGTGCATGCTCTGTATAAATTGTTGTCATAGCATTTGCAGGACTTTGTGGGAATACTTCACAACCTATTGCTTTTAAAGCTTCTCTTGTTGCTTTTGCTCTTAAAGCTGTTTTTTCATATAGTGCTTCATATCCACCATTTTCTTTAATATGTGATAAAATCTCTTTTAATCCAATAATTAAAGTCGTAGCTGCTGTCCATGCTGTAGTATTTGTTTTTTGTTTTTTAATTTCAGTTGCTAAGTTAAAGTAAAAACCTCTAGCTTTTGTTTCAATTTTACTTACTGCTTCATTTGATAAGCCAATTACAGCAAGACCTGGAGGAAGCATTAATGCTTTTTGACTTCCTGTAATAACTGCGTCTAAATTTGAAGTATCAATTTTTTCAACACCAATTGCTGTAATTCCATCAGCTACAATAGTTATGTCTTTATTTATCTTTTTAACTTCTTGAGCAATTTCTTCAACAGGATGTCTTAATCCCCCTGCACTCTCACAAAGTTGAATAAATATTGCGTCAATATCACTGTCATTTTTAACGGCTTCTACTACTGCTTCAACACTTACAGGTACATTCCATTCATTTTTAATTTCAGTATATTCAATATCAAAAGCTTTACAGATTTTTCCGAATCTCTCACCAAACTTTCCTGAGTTAATAGTAAGTGCTTTTTTATGAGTTAGGTTTGTAACACAAGCTTCCATAGCTCCTGAACCACTTGATGCAAGCATTACAACCTCATCCATTCCATATAATTCAAATAGTAATTCTCTAGTTTGTTCAAATATTGCTTCAAACTCTGGCGTTCTATGGTGAATAGTTACATCAGCCATTGCCTTTCTTACAAATTCTGGTACTGGAGTAGGACCTGGAGTTAATAGCATTTCATATCCTTAATTTTCTTTCTTTATAGCAAAACATGATATTTTAGCTAATAGTTTATTATTAAACGGTTAAGCAAATAAAATAACAGAAATTATAGAATTTTTGTTATTTCCTCTTGACAAAATAATTTTTTTAGTATAGAATCTCCATAATTTATTACTTTTAACTAGAAGTAATAGTTTAAAACCATAAAAATAACAAAGGAAGTAACAAATGGCTAAAGAATTAAAAGAAAAAAAAGTTGCAAAAATCGCTAAAAAAGCTACTAAAAAAGTTGTATCAAAAAAGAAAGATGTAAAAAAAGTTGCTAAAAAAGTTACTAAAAAAGTTTTAAAATTAAAACCAACTAAAGTAAAAGAAGCAAAAATTGCTGCTAAAAAAGTTGCTAAAAAAGCTGCATAATTAATAAATAAAAAGAGCTAGATTTTAAAGTTTAGCTCTTTTTTAATACATAAAACCCTTATCCTTCACTTTAAATTATAAATTTACTCACAGTCCAAATACAAATATATAAAATTAATAGAAATTTTAATTCCTTAAAACTTGACATTTAATACTAATTAGTACTATAGTTTCAACAAGGAGTAATTATGAATAAAATAAGTTATGGAAAAAGAACTGACAAATCTATGAAAGCAGTCGTTAGACTTGAAAGACTTAGATTAAAAATACATAATAAAA
Source organism: Arcobacter sp. YIC-80 (assembly GCF_044841725.1). Lineage (NCBI taxonomy): Bacteria > Pseudomonadati > Campylobacterota > Epsilonproteobacteria > Campylobacterales > Arcobacteraceae > Arcobacter > Arcobacter sp. YIC-80. The sequence continues at coordinate 109,274 of NZ_JBJBSI010000002.1, forward strand.
CTGTTAATTACTTAAATGAGTTCAACCTTACATTTAATCAATTTAAAGTACTTGAAGTACTTTATCATAGAGGAAATTTAAATATTAGCTCAATTACAAAACTTACCATGAGTACTCCTGGAAATATAACTGTTGTAGTAAGAAATCTAAAAAGAGATAAATGGATTACATCTATTTGTGACCCCGAAGATAAAAGAGCTTCAATTTTGACACTTACTCCTAAAGGTGTTGAAGTAATTAAATCAGTTTTTCCAAACCACGCGCAAAATTTACATAAGTCACTTGAGGTATTAAGTGATGAAGAATTAGACACTTTATACAACTTATTAGACAAAGTTTATAAAGCCAATTAAAAATTTTAAATAAATAGTACTAACTAGTATAAACTAGAAAGTATCTTAAAAAAATAAGGATATATCATGTACCCATCACTATTTATTTCACATGGAGCAGCAAATATAATATTAGGTAACTCCTTTTCAAAGAAAAATATAAAAAAGTTTGCTAAAACTCTTGAAAAACCTAAATATATTATAATTTTTTCTGCTCATTATATAACTAATGACTTAAAAATTTTAGATTATGAAAAGCCTGAATTATTGTATGACTTTTATGGTTTTGAAAAAGAATTATATGAATATGAATACGAAATAAATAGTGATAAATTTTGTTCTCTTAAAGTTTTGAAGCATTTAGAATCTAATAATTTAAATGCTTCAATACACAAAGGTAAAAATAATTTTGATCATGGAGTTTGGACAACTTTATCTATGATGTATGAAAATTTAGATATTCCTGTTGTTCAAATAAGTCTACCTAGAAGTTTTAGTGATGAACACTTTCTACCGTTATTTATTGCATTTGGTAGTGCTTTAAATAAAAAAGGAACTTCATTTAATAAAGAGATGGTTTACTCAAATATCTCAATGGAATGTTTTGCTTTTGATATAAAGGATTAAAAATGTTAAAAAAATTACCAAAAGAAAATATGGGAACTTCAAATTTAGGTTGGTTAGAGAGTAGATTTCATTTCTCATTTGCAGAGTATAGAAACCCTGAAAATGTAAATTTTGGAGTTTTAAGAGTTTTAAATGATGATATTGTTCATCCCAAAAGTGGCTTTGATACCCATCCCCATGAAAATATGGAAATTATTTCATATATAGTTGATGGAGAGATTACACATAAAGACTCAATGGGAAATCAAGAGACTTTAAAAAGAGGCGAAGTTCAGTATCTAAGTGCCGGAAATGGTATCTTTCATAGTGAGCATAATATTCATGAGACAAAAGACTTAAGACTTTTACAAATTTGGATTTATCCACCCCAAAAAGCTTTGCCTAGACTTTATGGTTCACAAAAATTCACTAAAGAACAAAGAGAAAATAAGCTTTTAAATATTGTTTCATCTCAAAAAGGAAATGCACCAATAAAAATCTACCAAGATGTCGAAATTTATGTAAGTGAACTTGAAAAAGACAAAATAATTGATTATAAAATAGAAGAAGGTAAACAAGTCTACTTTGCATTGATTGAAGGAACTGCTTTTATAAATGGTATTGAATTAAACGATGGGGATGCAATGGAAATTACAAAAGAGAAAAAACTTGAAATTAAAGCTATAGAAAATGCACATTTTCTTTTTATTGAAATGGAAGAACAATAAGTAGAAGTAAAGACTTCTACTTACCAAAACATTTAAAATTAAGATAAAATTTCATCTATTGTAATATAATCTCCAACTCTACCTGTCATTTGTTCAACATCTGTATTTACAGGAAGTGTTTTTTTACCAGGAACCCACCCAGCAGGGCAAACTTCACCAGTTTTTTCTGCATGTTGCCATGCTTTTACTTGTCTTAAAAATTCATTTACATTTCTTCCAACCATTGGAGCTTGAACTTCTTGAGCTACTACTGTTCCTTCTGGATTGATTAAAAATCTTCCTCTTAAAGCAACTCCTTCTTCTTCAATCATAACACCAAAAGCTCTACTTACTGCACCAGTACTATCAGCTCCTATTGTTAATTTTAATCCTTCTAATAAAGGTTCTGTTTCAACAAATCTTTTATGTGAAAACTTTGTATCAGTAGAAACAGCTAAAATTTCAACATCTAACTCTTGAAATTCATCATATTTTGCATTCATTGCTGCAATTTCAGTGGGACAAACAAAAGTAAAATCAGCAGGATAAAAACAAACTACATGCCATTTACCTTTATAATCTTCACTTTTTACTTCTACATAATGTCCTGATTTTGAATCATACGCTTCCATCTTAAACTCTGGGGCTTTTCTTAAAACTAAACTTGAACTCATTTGATTTTCCTTTTTATTATTTTCTTGTATTTTATTTTCATTGTTAATAACTGTTTTATTCTCTTCAATTGGTTTTGAACCTGTATCACAAGCCATTTTACTTCCTTTAACTTGATTCACAAAGGATAATATTTTTCCTTTGATAAAAGAATTCTATACTAAAACATTTTAAATATTGCTTAAAATTATAATTATAATTTATTTTAAATATATAATTTTTACTTATAATAAAACTCTTTGAAAATCAACTAATGTAAGATATGATAAAATAAAAGCATATAAAATACAGGTCATAAAAAATGAAACATAAAATACTATTAAATGGTGTAGGTAGAATTGGAAAAGCTATTTTAAAACAATTACTTGATAATTCTGACTTTGAAATAGTTGCGATTAATGAAATAAATCCATATATAAAAAATATAGTTTATTCAATAAACTATGATTCTACTTACGGAAACTTAGATGATAAGTTTAAAGTTATAGATAATAACTTTATAAAAAATAGCTTTACAAAAATTAAAATCTTAAATTATAAAAGCTTATTTGAAATAGATTTAAAAGATATAGACTTTATAATAGATGCAAGTGGGGTAAAACATGATAATGATAAGCTAGAAAAACTTGATGTAAAAGCTATCTTTTTAACACATGCAAATCAAAATGCCCATAAAAATATTATCTTAGGAGTAAATGAGCAAGAACTTGATATAAAAATACATAAAGTAATCTCTACTAGCTCTTGTAATGCCACAGCTTTACTTCCTGCACTTAAAATAATACATGATAAAAAAGAGATTGTTTGTGGAGATATTACTACGATTCATCCTTTATTAAATCATCAAAGAGTTTTAGATGGTAATTTTGTAGGAAGTGCCACAAGAGATGTAGACTATAATTTTGAGTTTGGTAGATCAGCTACTCAAAATATTATTCCAAATAATACTACAACTATAAAAGCCTGTTCTTATGTGATGACAGAAATAAACCATGATTTAATCTCTTCAAGCTCTCTTCGGGTTCCAACAGATACAGTAGGTGCTATAAATGTATGTTTATTTACAAAAGAAAACACATCAAAAGAAGAAATTATCAACATATTTGAGGAGTTTGAAGAAAATCAAAAACATCCTATAGTTTTAAACAACTACGAACCTCTTGTATCAAGTGATTTTAAGAAAGAAAAATTTACAACTATAATTGATCACAGATATACAGATGTTAAAAATAAAAAAATGATAAAACTTTTAGTTTGGTATGACAATGAATGGGGATATGCTTCAAAAACAATAGAGATTTTAAAATACTATATAAATAAAAAAAGGGTAAGTTAAAAACTTACCCTTTTTTGTATCTTGACAAAGGTGTTTATGCTAAATAAACTCTACACCCTTTTCACCCTCAGCAATTTCACCAATTACATAACCATCAGTGTTTGCTAAAACTGCATCTACATTTGCAGGATTTACAACTAAAACCATACCAACACCCATATTGAATGTTCTGTACATCTCTTCTAATTCAACGTGTTGTGACATAAATTCAAAGATTGGTAAAACTTTGATTGAATCTCTTTTTACAACAGCTTTTAGGTTATCAGGTAAAACTCTTGGTAAGTTCTCAGTAATACCACCACCAGTGATGTGAGCTAATGCGTTGATATTTTCTTTATTTGCTTTGAACTCTTTTACATAAATTCTTGTTGGCTCTAATAATACATCTTTTAAAGGTTGACCTTGGAAGTCATCATCTAATGTCATTCCAAGTTTTTCTAATAATAGCTTTCTTACAAGTGAGAATCCATTTGAGTGAACTCCTGAAGATGGTAATGCGATTAAAGTATCACCAGCAGCAATTCTTTCAATTCTGTTTAATTCTTCTTTTTCAGCAATTCCAACACAAAAACCAGCTAAATCGAAATCACCTTCTTTATACATTCCTGGCATCTCAGCAGTTTCACCACCAACTAAGGCACACTCAGATCTAATACAACCCTCTGCAATTCCTTTTACAACATCAGTAGCTTCTTCAACTTCTAATTTTGCAGTTGCATAATAATCTAAGAAGAATAATGGCTCTCCAAAGTTACATAATAAATCATTTGTACACATTGCTACTAAGTCAATACCAACTGTATCAAATTTTTTAGCATCTATTGCTAACTTTAATTTTGTACCAACTCCATCAGTTCCTGATAAGATTACTGGTTTTTTATAACCTTCTGGTAATTCAAATGCACCTGCAAATGAACCAATTCCACCTAATACACCTGGTATCATAGTTGATTTAACATGTGGTTTAATGTTTTCTACAAACTGATTCCCAGCATCAATATCTACACCAGCATCTTTGTAACTAACTGTTGCCATTTTTCACCTTTTTTCTTACGAGTTTTCTAATATCTAACTTAGTTTAAAATTTTTTTGGTATTATAACAAAATGTTTATAAATATTAAGGATTATATATAATGAATAATAACGCATTTAATGAAATGATGGTACACCTACCATTATGTACACATAAAGAAGCTTCAAATGTATTAATTATCGGTAGTGCAGATGAAGAATTAAAAGAACAGGCTGCTAAACATAATAAAGTTTCAAACATTGAGTTTGGAGATAAATCACTTTTAACATCAAAAAATGAAAAAGATATTGATGTAGTTATTTTAACAGATGTTGAAGTAGATGAATTATTATTAGCAAATATTGAAAGAGTTTTAAAAGATGATGGATTAATCACTTTTGCCACTGAATCTTTCTCTAAAAATGAAGAAAAATTAAAAGCTGATTTAAAACTTGTAGGTGAGAAATTCTGGATTGCTATGCCATTTAGATTTGGTCATCAAACATCTATTTTAGCTTCAAAAAGATACCATCCTACAGCAGATATTGTATTACAAAGATCTGATTTATTAGATGATTTACAATACTACTCAAGTGAAATTCATAATGCTGTTTTTGTATTCCCAAAAGCTGAACATGTAGCACTTACAGGTATCGCTAAAAGATAAAATCTCACATTAAATTTTAAATAAATCATTATTATAGTAGAATCATTTACATGAATAGTGATTTATTTAAAAATGCAATAGCCTTAACAGGCGGAATTTCCACTGGAAAAAGTACAGTTTGTAACCTTTTTAAACTACATGGTTTCTTAATTATTGATGCAGATAAAATAGCTCATAAACTCTTAGATGAGAATAGTGCTAAAATTGCAGAAATGTTTGGATCTCAATATGTAGATAGTGATAATAAAGTAATCAGAAAAGAGTTAGGTAAAATAATCTTTAGTAATGAAGAAAATAAGTTAAAACTTGAAGCCTTACTTCATCCACTTATCAAAGAAGAGATTATTAAGTCATCAAGACTTTTTGAAAGTCAAAATAAACCTTATTTTATTGATATACCTTTATTTTTTGAGAAAATGCACTATCCAATTCCTAGATCTTTAGTTATATATACTCCAAGAGATATACAAATTCAAAGATTAATGAAAAGAGATGATATCAATGAAGAAGAAGCTATTTTAAAAATCTCAAATCAATGGGATATTGAAAAGAAAAAAGAGTTAGCTGACATGGTAATAGATAACTCAAAAGATTTAAAAAATCTTCAAAGAGAAGTAGAAAGAATTATGGAGGAGATAATATGACATACACTAAATATAGTGCAAGTGGAAATGACTTTGTAATTTTTCACACTTTTGTAGAAAAAGACTACTCAAAAGAAGCTATAAAATACTGTAATAGAAATGAAGGAATTGGAGCTGATGGTTTTGTGGCACTTGTTCCAAGTAGTGAAGCTGATTTTAAATGGCTTTTTTATAATAGCGATGGAAGTGAAGCTAGTATGTGTGGAAATGCTACAAGAGCAGTTGCACACTATGCTTATAACAATGGTTTAGCAAACTCTTCAATGAAATTTTTAACACAAGCTGGTTTAATAGAGTCAAATGTAAATAAAGATATTGTTGAAACTCAAATGACTAAACCTATCATCATTAAAGAAGCTTTTGAACAAGAAGGATATACTTGGTATTTAATTGATACGGGAGTTCCTCATTTAGTAACTTTAGTTGATGATTTGAGAGAATACAATCATGACTTATGTGCAAAAATGCGATATGAACATAATGCAAATGTAAATTTTGCTAAAGTTGAAAGTAATGGAACTTTAAAAGTTAGGACTTATGAAAGAGGTGTTGAGGGTGAAACACTTGCTTGCGGTACTGGAATGGTTGCGTGTTTTTTAAGAGCAAATGATCTAGGTTTGGTTGAGCAAAAGACATTTGTTTATCCAAAAAGTAATGAAGAGCTTACAATCTCTAAAATAGATGAAAAAATCTATTTTAAAGGTGCTGTAAAAAAAGTATTTACTACAACAGTTTAATATATGAAACTACTAACAATAAAAAAATTACTTATAACTTTAGGGTTGGTAACCACCACTATATTAAGTGGTGCCTTACCAAAAGAGTATTATAAAATATCTTCAACAAAAGAGTCAAAAAAATACTTTTTTGAATACTTTTATAAACTAATTGAAAATGAAAATATTGCTATTTTACAAGAGCGTGCTTTTGTAAAAAACTATTTAAAAACTAATATTTTAAATATAAATTTTAAATCACCATCTTTTAAAAAGCTTCTTGAAATAAAGAGAAAATATCGAATCAAAAACCTATATTCACTTGAAAATTATCTAAGAAAAATTGATATTGTTCCTCCTTCTATGGCATTAGCACAAGCTGCTGTTGAAAGTGGCTGGGGTAAAAGTAGATTTATAAAAGAAGCCAATAATGTATTTGGGCATTGGACTTATAATGCAAAGATAGGAATGATGCCTCTTCAAAGAGATGAAGATGCAACTCATTTTATTAGAATTTTTAAAACTATACAAGATTCAATTAGTGCATATATGTTAAATCTTAATAGAAATAGAGCTTATAAACTCTTTCAAGATAAAAGATATGAACAAAGACAAAAAGGTATAATTCCACAAGGAAAACAGTTATCTCAAACTATGCTCAATTATTCAGGAATAGGACATAACTATTTAGATATTTTAAACAATGTAATAAGTAAAAATAATTTAATCAAATATGATGAAAAATTCTATAAAAAAATAAAGGAAGAAAAATGATATTTACAGCACCTCTAAAGTCTGATTCTATAAAAATCATGTTATTAGGAAGTGGAGAGTTAGGAAAAGAAGTTGTTATTGAAGCACAAAGATTAGGGATTGAAACAATTGCCGTTGATTCATATAACAATGCACCTGCACAACTTGTGGCAAATAAAGCTTACACAATAAATATGAAAAACAAAAATGAAGTTTTAGATATTATCAGAAGAGAAAGACCTGATTATATTTTACCTGAGGTTGAAGCTTTAAGTATTGAAGCACTTTTTGAAGCTGAAAAAGAAGGTTTTAATGTAATCCCAAATGCTGATGCAGTTAATAAAACAATGAATAGGAAAAACATTAGAGAGTTTGCAGCAGTAGAGCTTGGACTTCCTACTTCAAAATATGAGTTTGTAACAACTTTAGATGGATTAAAAGAGGCTGCTGTTAAAATTGGTTTTCCTTGTGTAATCAAACCTGTAATGTCTTCATCTGGTCATGGACAAAGTATTGCAAAATCTATTGATGATATTGAAAACTCTTGGGAATTAGCAAAAGAAGCTAGAGGTGATGCTAGTGAGTTAATTGTTGAAGAGTTTATTACATTTGATTATGAGATTACATTACTTACAGCTAGAAATGAAAAACAAACAGTATTTTGTGAACCAATAGGTCATATCCAACAAGATGGTGACTACATTTTCTCATGGCAACCAATGAATATGAGTGAAACTGCAAAAGAAAAATCTAAAGAAATAGCTAAGAAAATCACTGATGGTTTAGGTGGTAGAGGTATTTTTGGTGTTGAACTTTTTGTAAAAGGTGACGAAGTTTATTTTTCAGAAGTAAGTCCAAGACCACACGATACAGGAATGGTTACTATGATTACTCAAAGTGCTAGTGAATTTGCACTTCATGTAAGAGCTGTATTAGGTCTTCCTTTAGATTACATTGATTATGGTTGTGGAGCAAGTGCAGCATATAAAGCAAAGGCTGATAGTTTTAACCCTAAAATTGATATTTTTGATTCATCTTTTACAAAAGAATCAATTATTAGAGTATTTGGGAAACCTCAATCACATGAAGGAAGAAGAATGGCAGTTGCTTTAACTTATGATAAAGACTCATCAGATAAAGCTTTACAAAAATCAAAAGAGATTATTGGAAATTTTTTCGATAGTTAAATAATAACTAAAAGCTTAGGCTTTTGGTTATTTGATTTTTAAATCAAATATATATTGCATTCCTGTATTTTCTAGAGTGGAAATATCTACTGTTCCTCCCATCATTCTAGCAAGGTTTCTTGACTTAACTATATAATTATTTACAGAATTAGCAGAACCTAAATACATTGTATGTATATCTTTTTCTTCAAAACCATTATTTCTTACAGCCAATTGTACACTTGTATGAGTTTGAATGATTTTTATTTCAATAATTTTAGATATTTTTCCTCTTTTAAGTTCTTTTTTTATTAAATCTAAGCAAGATTGTTCAATAAAATTAACAATTATATTTTCTAAATATGCAATACTTAATTCTATAGGTTTTTTTAATTTTTTTATTTGATTATCATATTCTAAAAGGATCTTATATCTTACATTATCGTAAACATAATTATCTATTCTTCTTTGTACAAGTTCTATTGGGGAACTAAATAAACTAAAGTCTTTAGTCTCTTTATCAAAGTTATAAAAATTCTCTAAAATATCATCAAATCTTTTTAGTCCTTCAAATTGTAAACCATAACTATCAATTAATTCAAAAATGAACTTATTATTAATTAAATCGTCCATTCCTAATTTATTTAAGTACTTATTTAAATAAGAAGTATCAAACATAGAAATAAAATATCTTATATTATGTATTTTATTTTTATATTCTGTTAAGGTATCTAAACTATCTACTAATTGTACTTTTTCATTTTCTTCTAAATTTACTAACTCTAAATCCATTTTAAATAACTCATAAAAACTTGCATCATCATATACAAGTTCTTTATCTAAAACGATATCTTTAAAACCATTTTCATCTAATACTTTAACAATAGTATCTCGTATTTCTTCTAATACAACAGATAATATACTGTTAATTTGATAGATATTATTTTTTATTTCTCCATGTACTTTGTTATAAAACTTTCTATTAAGCCTAGTTTTTCCACTGCTTTCAGTAGTAAACATATTTTCAAATATAAATAATGAAGAATAAAAAGAGTTTATTTTTTCTACTTCATTTTTTACATCTTTAAGCATTTTTTTTATTGATATATTGATATCATTAAGTTTATCATTCAAAACATTACCTTATAAGCATCTATTATCAAAATCAACAAATTTACCTAAAACTCTTACCCAATTATTTTCATCTTCTAAAATCATTACATCACCAGATTTATTTTTATAAAGAGTATTAATCTTAACCCAATCACCTTTTTTACTTTGAATTGTAAATTCATCATTTTTTCTTAAAACTCTAACTATTGTTGCGTCTGTACTAGTATCATTTCTAACATTTAAACTACTAGTCTTTACTCTAAATAAACAATCGTTTATATTTTTTATTTCCTTTTTATTAGATACTTCTTTAAACTTTATAAAGTCTTTTGTTTCTTTGTCTATTAAAGATTTAGTGATTTCTTTTTTCTGATTCTTTAAAACTTCTTTTTGTTTTTTTTCAACTTTTTTTAAGTCACTTACAGAAATACCATAATTACTAAGTATTATATAATAACCGTAATCCTCATCAAGTTTTTTATAAAGTGTTACTGTTTTTGTCTGTGTATTAATATCAACTATTTTATGAGTTAAAAGATCATCTCCTTTTTTATATCTTCCTTCAATTTTTAAACTTGCTTCTTTATTTTTTTCAGCTTCTTTTTCATCTTCTACAAGTTTTAAGACAACATATTTATTTGAATTGAAACTATACATACTTTTAATTTTTATATCTTTTAATTTTTTAGTTCTAGTAAAATCCGTTGTCAAACGTGCCATTTCATTTTCATATTGAAAAACATTTTTTGCATACTCTTCTTGAGAAACTTGATTTTCAACAATAATTTGATTATTATTTAATGAATTTGCATTTTGATTAGATAAAGCAGGAATTGATTTTTTTACCTTTTTATCTGCTTTCTTTTTTATATCTACAATTTGTTTTTCTAAATAATCTTTTTCTAAACCAGTTATTGCTTTAAAGAACTCTTTTGACTGTTTATCTAAAAGATCAAGTTTATCTTCTGCATTAAGATTATTATTTAAAAAAATAAATACGCATAATATATATAATAAATTTTTGTTCATCATTTCCCTTTAATTTCTATTTAAATTCAAACTCATAATTAAATCCTCCAAAGTAAGTAGGATATTTTATAAAATACTCTTTCTTTTCACCTTTTTCCCAATCACCAGAAGTCATATTTGTTACATTTTTACTACCTTCAAAAGTATCTCCCCCCTCTGCCATAAGAAAATCTTTATTTTCATCATGTAAATTTGCTGTAAACATTGGTAACATGAAAGTGTTCCCAGCATTATTTTCTCCACCAAAAAATGTCATATCTCCCCAACAATACATTTGATTATTTGTATCAATACCACACATACCATTTTGATCTTCTACAACTCGAATCATTTTCCATTTTATTTTCTTTATTGCTTCTTTAAAAAAGTTATCATCTTTATTATCAGAGGTAAAATAATCACCTTTTAGTTCATTTTTTTTATTAACCCAAACTATTCCTTCCCCATATTCAAGAGTTCCACCACTATTAAGTTTACTTGATAAATCAGCTGATAAGACTTCACTATCATTTTCTAAGTCATAATCACTGTAGTTTTTAATAAGATCATTAATTTTATCAACTTTTGCCAAGCCACCATAAGAGCCTACTTTTTTTTGAGTTATCCTATAAAATTGTCCTTCATCATCCCTTGCAATAAAACCTTGTTGTCCACCTAAAATTGAAATAAAATTAACATCACTTTTTACCTTTTGTGGTTCACAAAAGTTAATATTCCCTTCACTTGTATTTTGAACACAAACATCCATTTTAGTTATTGAATTATCTAATCCCCAAGTATATATATCTCCATCTAATGTTATTCCAGCAACTCTTCTAAATGGTTCAGAGATTGTATAAGTTAAGTCTATAAATCTTATTTTAGATTCATTTTTAGGTGTTGTTACTTTTTCTTTTAAATTATTTCCTGTTGCTCCATATCCTCTTGTATTATTATTTCCCCAATAATAAACAAGATATCCAGCTTGAGTATCAGCTACTTCTTTTCCCAATGCAATATATGTTGCCAACAAAGAAAATACTTTTTTTATTTTAAAGTCTACACCATTAAAGAACTTACTTCTATATAAAAGTTCAGAAGAACTACTTTTCCCTTCAAATTCAATATTATTGTTCCAGTCTGTTCCACCACAATACAATTCACCTTTTATTGAAACACCACAAGTACTATGCCAAACATCAGAAGTAAAATCAATGAATTTGGGTCTTAAAGGAGAAGAAAAGTATTGTTTACTATCAATATCATTTTCATAAGTAACTGCTTTAGCTTTAACTAAAGTATTAATTACAGGATAACCTTTTCCTATTTCACCATTTTTTGTAGTATATGTATTTTTACCAATTCCCACAACTTGCTTTGCATTATTTCCCCAAGTATAAATATCTCCATTTACAATCATTCCTCCTCCCCGTCTTGTAAACTTCAATATAGTTTCACCTAAACTTCTTCTAGTTTCTCCTACTTTTATTATTTTACCTTTTTCTCCTAGGTTTAAATATTCTAAAACTTTATTTTCTTTTGTATGAAATATTTGCAGTCCTGTATAAAGAACTTTTTTAGATTGAAATAAAGATTTAAATGATGAATCATATAAACCTGTTATTTCATCAAAAATATTTACACTAGAATCAAGAATCAGATTTTTCCCATAAGAGAACTTATAATTATTACTATTATCATACCAATGTAAAACTCCATGTTCATCTAAATAATATTTATTTCTCGCCTCTGTTTTATCTGTAGTAATCTGATCTTGAAACTCTATAATATATTTATCTTCTTCTGATAACTTGATTTTTATACTTTTATTATGACTTGTAATTGGGGCAATAGTATAAACTCTATTCTTATTTGAATAATAATACTCATAAACATTTATTTTTTCTTTTAAAACTTTAGGTAAATCACTATTTAGTTTAACTTCTATTTTCGTATTTTCTATATTTGTTAAAGTTATTGGTTTATTAAAATAATTTAAAGTAGTAAAACCAGCAGGTAAAATTTCTGATTTGTCTTTTAAATCCTTCATATTAGTAGGTGTTTTACCATATTTATAAATATAGTTTTTATAAGCTTTTGCTATTAGCTCTTCTTTTTGAACCAGCTTTTTAATTTTTTGAAAAGTTATATTATCTATATATGCATTAGCAGTTAAAATATTTATAGAAATGATTAATAAAATAAATATTCTCATTTTAATCCTTTGGGCTTGCTACATAATCTATATAATATAAAGTATCACTAGTTTCACTTTTTTTTATTTTCCCTAAATATGATAATATTCCCTCACCAGCTTCTCTTCCTTTGTCACTATTAGCTGTTAATTGTGCAATTATTATATATCTATCAATACATAATTTTTTAGAGCTAAGGTATTTTAAATTATAGTCAAATATAGACATTCTTTCAAATATTTTTGTAACTCTTTTAGAAAGTTCATCTTGAGAAATATAGCTATCTTTTATTTTTTGAGTTTGTTCTTTTACTTTTTTAACTTCATTTCTAAGCTTAGTAAATTCTATTTTTTTATCTCTTAACTCCAAAGTCAAACGTTCTTTCTTCATCTGTGTTTGATAATATGAGGTTGCTTTAATAGCTAAGAAAGAAACAATATAAATAAAAAGAATAAGTATAGCAATTTTTGAAAAAGCTTTTATTTCTTTATTACTAAAACTAATCATTTTAAAACTCCTTTCTTAGTTACACACTGTACTAATTCATTTTGTTTTCTTTTTGCTGTTCTTAAGAGTATTTTCTGTCTTAAAATAGATCTTTTTTGTACTTTTATATTATTTTCTAAAGAAGATAAAGAGCTTTTTTTAATATATTTTTTCTCAAAAGCAGGTAATGCAAAAAAGACAATTGAAACTATAAATATTATTAAGCCTAGCATATATGAACTTTTTAAAGTATAAGTATTTAGAGTATCCAAAGGAGAAAGTTCATCTACTAACTTATCTACATCTCCTAATTTTTTTGCAATTATCTCTCCATTATCTAACTTAGTATTCTGTATAAATATATTTTCAATTGCACTATCATATTTTGAATTTAAAACATAATATATATTTTCAATATCCCCACCACTTGAAAGCATTGCTATATGTTTTGTAATTAAAATTGATTTTGTAATATCATCTGTAATAAAATTTGGATTAATTTTTGCTGTATAAACTGTTTTATGATTAAAAAGAATATAATACTCTTCATCTGCTATATGTACCAAAATCTGATTATAATCTAAATATTTTTTAGATAAAAGATTTAAAGAAAATACCTCATTACTAGTTTCATATTTTGATAAAAGAACACTATGCTTTTTAAAAGAACTATACGTGAACATATTTTGTAAAACATCAAATTCATCATTAATATAAAAATCTTCATTCTCTTGTCTTGATGAAAAATCAGTTATAACTAATCGTACCATAATTCTTCACCTCTTATAATTGCCGTTGCATCTTCTTTTGTAATTAATCCCTCATTATATTGAGCCATACAAGCTTTCTCAACAGTCATATATTCAGCAGGATTATCAAAGTCACCTCCATATCCAACTTTGAATCTTACTACCTCAGCAATAGGAACCCTATCTTTAAATCCTATGTTATTACACTCTTCACAACCAACATTTTTATATCCACCCTCTCCATCAGGTTTTTTACAAAAATCACAAAGCTTTCTAACTAATCTTTGAGATACAATACCTCTTAAGTTATCTACAATATCTCCTTCATTTATACCTAAAGAACTAGTCATTCTTGATACAGTTGCAGGAGCTGAGTTTGTATGCATCGTAGAGAATACTAATTGTCCTAAGTTTGAAGCATTTACCAACTGATATGCTGTTTCTGGTTCTCTTGTTTCTCCAATAAGAATAATATTTGAATCTTGTCTTAAGATATCAACAACAGCTTCAGGGTAACCATACTTAAACTCTTCACTCGCACTAGCAAACTCTGATAAATCAATTTGGAAGAAAGAATCATCTACATACTCAACAGGGTCTTCAATTGTAACTATATATTGTTGCTGTTGTGCAAGTTTTTGTAAAAGAGCATACATTAAGTGTGTTTTACCAGAACCTACTTGTCCTGTAATCAAAATCATACCATTTGCATATTTTGTTAAATTATTTAAAATATTCACTGTTTCTTCTGGATAATTTAAACCTCTTAGATTATGAGAAACAACACCTTTTCCTCCAATCATTCTCATTACAAGTGAAAAGTTCATTTTTGAGTTGATAAGACCTAGTCTGAATTTTATATTCTTTTTACCATATTCATAATTTATCATACCATTAATTGATTCATAATCTGAATCCTCTTGATCAGCCATAGTAACCAGTCTTCTCTTTAAAGTTTTTGCTAATGCAATTGGCATAGTACCCATATCTTGTTTTATACCATCAATTCTAAACCATAAAGAAGCTGATCTTGTATTTTTTTGAATATGTATATCCGAAGCACCTAATAAAACAGCTTGTCCCATCATCTTTTCAAAATATTTATTAATTTCATCATCATTATCTACATCATCTTGAGAAGTAAAAACAATCTCTCTATCTTCACCAAATACAGAAGATAAAACCCCCTCTCCTAAAATAACAATCTTTGTAAAATAAAACTTACTTAAAATATCAAATTCTAAGTTTACTACATCCCTAATACCTAAAACTTTATTTTTATTCTTTTTATCTTCTAAAGTGATAATATACATATTTGTACAAAGTTCAAGTTTTTCTTCATTTAACTGATATGATGTATCTTGATATTTTTCTGATAATTGTGCATAAGAAGGATAATATTCATATCCTAAACTCTCTACAAACTCTTTGTATTTATTTTCATCTGCTATTAAATCTCCATATCCACCAATAAGCTTATACTTATTTTTTATCATGTTTTCTATGGTTTCTGATAAATTTCTTTCATCTTTATTTTTTTTACTTATATACTTATTTGTTTTTTCTTTAAAATTTTGTATATTTTGTTTTATATTATATTTACTATTTTGATTATCTTCTGGAAGTAAACTTTTACTTATTTTTGTTTCTGTTCCCAGTAAATTAGTTAAAGATATCAAAGATATCTTTTTAGTACTCTTTTTAAAAAAATCTTTTATTATATTTTTCATCATAAACTCTTATTGATATAAAGTTTTAAAAGTAAACGTACTAATAACTAAATTAATAATATCTGAACCTATAACAACCGTTACAAGCATAGCTATTAACCAAAAAAAGAATCTCCATTGAAGAACCATATAAGCAATATTCTTTTCATACATAGTATCACAAGTTTGATATAAAGCTTTTGTTACAGCTGAATAACTAGTTTTACTTAACTCTGATAGTTTTATATCTGCTGTTATAATAGTAGGAAAATTATATTTTTCAAAAACTGTATAAAGTTTTTTATTTTTTTGTATTACATCTGCTAATTCTCTAAAAAATGGTCTATGACCAATTTTAAAATAATCTTTTGATAAAATTAAAGAAGTCTTATGAAAAGAAATACCAGCACTTAACATACCATTTAAAATCCTAAACATAAATCTACCATCTGAAAAAGCTTGTGTTTTAAATACTTTATATAACCATGCAGGTCTAAGCTTTTCAGTATAAACATATCCTATTAAAATAAATAAAGTAATAAAAATTGATATACCTAAGCCCATATAAGCTATTTCATGGGTAAAATAACCAGGTATCCCTAAAAATTGTTCTACATCTGGATTTAACTTTCTTAAATTAACTAACTCTTTTTGAAGCATATCTATATACAAACCTAAGCCATAAAAAGTTGAGATTATTATTCCCATTGGCACAAAAATAGGATTTATCATTTTTACTAAAAGATTTGAATTAGCTTTCTTAAAGGACAAAACTAATTTCAATCCATCAATAGTATTAGTACTATTAACTACTAAACTATATTGAAAAGAGTTTAAAAACTTATTTCTATAAAGAATTGCTTCAAGTTTATGTTTTCCTAACTCCATATCTCTTATTGCAGCTTCAAGTCTTTTTTTAAAGTTTGTTTCTCTTGTAATTTGCTCTTTATATAAAAGCAAAGCTTTTCTTGTATTAGAACCATTTTCCAGCTTTGTCACTAAATAATCAAGAAGAAATTGTTCATAAGGATCTTTAAACATACTCATATTAAAAACCTTTTATATCTTTTACCGTAACAATATAAACAATTTCTCTTCTTACATATTTTTTTGAATCTGTACCACCTACAGCAAATCCCTCTAAAGGAATAACACCTTGATAATCTTTTGTATCATCATGAACAATTATAGAACCAACAACTACTGTTTCACCTAAAGAAACTTCTCTTGAAATATTATAACTTTGATCTTTATATTGAGGAAGTTGAATATCTGCATCTCCAATCTTTTTAGAATCAATTTTTATAAGTTTTTTAATATTTGGAGTTATATTTAAGAAAATCTTATCCCTTAAAATTTTTGCCATTGCTGTAATAGATGTACCATCTTTTATAGTATTTACAGTAGCCTCAGAAGTAATATTTCCATTCTCATCTTTTGTTGTTTCAATCTTTTCTATATAATCAGTATTTTGACTAATTGACTGAACAGAAGGAATATTGTTTTTTAAAACAATAACATTTTTACTATAATTTAAGATTTTCCCTACTTCATTATTTGCTGTTCCAGTTAAATTTAAAAGTCTATTTGCATTATCACTTACAAAGGAAAAAGTTCCTCCATCATTTATATTTTTTACAACCCCTGCATTTGCATTTGTTTGTCTATTTGAAGATAATGTTCCTATTCCGTACTCTCTACCTTTATTTAAGACTAACTCAATTCTTTCAAACTCTATTGTAGTTTCTTTAGAAAAGCTCTCTTCATAAGCTTTTACAATTGTTCTTACAGCATTTTCTACAGATTTTGTAGACTTTAAGAAAATCAATCCACTTGCTTTATCAATATGGTAAGTTGAAATTTCGTCATTTGAGATTATATTTTCAAGCATTTTATTTAGTTCATCATATAAAACAATTTGAGAACTATTTTCTATAGTACTTTCACCTGATGTTTCTTTTGTCGATGTTTCATTTGTTGTTTTAAGATTAAGTACAGGAATATTTAGTTCAACAACAACATCTTTATATCTTTTTATATTGATTACTTCTTTATCATAATCTATATCAACATAAACATTTTTTGAATTAGCAATAGAGTCTATTGCATCTATCAAATTTTTCGTATTTACTGAAATAATACTATCTTGGAATTTTTGAGTATCTTCAATATAAGAACCAATTGATATTTCATACCCAGATTCTGATGTAATAAGTTTCATTAACTCTTCAACGGAAATCTCTCCATCTAATTTAAAAGCAATTCTATCGATTGATTGTCTTTTTGCTTCACTCTTACTTAATAGCTTCACTAAATATATAGAGCCACTTTTTTTAATAAATAACTCTTTATCTAAGACAGCATTTAAGTATTGGTTTAATTCTGACATATTATGAATTTTCATTCTACTTTTAGGAATCAATAAATCACTACTTTTTAAAAAGTAAAAGTTTCCATCTATAAGCTCTAACTCTTTTAAAACAGCTGATAATGACTTCTCATTTGAGATATCTATATAATCTCTTTTATTTGTTTTTTCATTAACTAAAGATTGGGAATAAGACTCTTTTATATTTATCAAACTTTTTTTATTTACACTTTTTTTAGCACGTGTCATCATCTCATTATGATAATTTTGAGAACAACCTGTTCCAAATAATATACTCAATAAAAAAATACTTATAATCTTTAATTTTTTCAACATCTAATTCCCTTACTTAAAATAAAATTCATAATCAAAGCCACCTATATACGTAGGATATTTTAAGAACAACTTTCCGTCATTAAAATATTCATCGTATGACATTTGTTGTTTTTTGTCAATATCTTGTGTAATAAAAAGTTTATTTATTGTATCAATTTTTGTTACATCATACAATGAAGTATTTATAATAGGAATACTTCTAGCAACATTTCCCCAACAATACATTTGTGAAGCACTTTCAAACCCAGTCATTGCACAAACAAATTTTTTATCTGTTTCTTTTAACTTAATTTTTAAATTATCTATACCCCAAGATTCATTATTTACGTCTTCTATAGTACCTCTATTATACCACTTATCTGACCATTCATTTGCATAAAAAGGGTCTGTTTTCTCTAAAGAAGTTTTAAAAGTTAATCTCAATCTACCATTAGAATCTAGCTTCGTTCTTAGTTTATATCTATACATTTGATCTTCGGCATAACCTGTTTCAGGTCTAATATTATCTTGTAAATCTATACCCGTAATATTACTATCTTTTACATATTGTTGAAAATCCTTTACAAAATGGTCTTTTGCCAATAACTCTCCATTTGCGAAAAACTCAAATCTTTCTCCATCCCAACTATCAATTTCATAAAAATCGAACTCTATTTCTACTTCATAATTTGCATAACCTGGGAAAGAAAAGGTTTTATTTAATGAAAAAGAATCCTTAGAACAACTTATTACCCCTTCTCTACAGTCAACAATAGGAAATCTACCTAAAAATGTAGTTGCTGGTATTTGTGTAGTATCCCCATTATCTAAAATTCTTGTTCTACTTTTATTACTCCATCCAATTGTATCATCTTCATAATCTTCTTTTGCTAATACTTTACCATCAGAACTTCTTAAAATTTGTAAATTATCAATCCCCCAAGACTCTTCACTTACTTTTCCATTTAAGGTAGTAGAAAAGCCAAGTTTTATTTTTCCAGCTGAATTAAGTGTTGTATTTATTAAAATAGCATGTTTTTCAGTAGGTCCCCACCAACCACTTTGTCCATCAACGTTTATTTTAATACCACCATCATCAAAAGTATCATCTAAATCTATTCTATATTGTTTTTCAAATACTTTCACATCATTTGCATATACTCTAAAATATTCTCTATCCCAAGAATCAATTTCATAAAAGTCTAATTTTATCGTCACACTTTCATTAGCATAAGAGCTTCCAAAGTTAAATGTTTTATTTAAAAAATCACTATTTGAACTTTCTCCTGAATATCTTCCTAAAAATCTTGTAGCTTCCTCTCCACCATTATAAACATTTTTTTTATTCCATCCTATGGTATCATCTTCATAATCTTCGTTTATTTCTTTTATATTGTGATCTAACTTAAAAATTGATACATTTGAAAAATTTGCATATTTTTTATTATTTATTATATTTTCTTTTGTATTTAATTTATTAATTGCTTTTTCAAATAACTTATCTGATGTCACACAGTTAGTGCCATTTGGTTTTTTACATGTTAAAAGTGAAGAATCTCCTTTTAATTCAAGTTCTTTATTGATATAAAGAATAGATTCTTTACCCGTATTTTCTTTATAATAAGAAACACTTATTGCATCTTCTGGTATAGTACTTGAAGAAATTTTTCTTATATCATCTTCTTTATCATCTTCTTTTATAGTTCTATAAAAATAGTTATCTAATCCTTTTAAAACAAACTCATTTGTATTTACAAAAATAGCATCAGGATTAAACTTCGTAGATGAAATTCTAGTTGGTTTACTATAATTAGTTCCATTTCTTTCACCCCATATCCAAAAGTTTTTATTTGTATCTATTGCACCAAAAGTTCTTGTATCTCTTAATGCAAAAATTTTTTCAAAATCTATCCCATCAGCTAAAACTTTAATAGGAGTTAAAGAAGTATAAAAAGTATCATCTTTGTTAATACCTAAAGCCTTATTATAGTTTTTCCCTATTGTATAAATCTCTCCCTTATCAGATAGTACAGCGATGATATCTTCAACCATTACTAAATCTTTTAGATATATTGCATTTGAATTATCTCGTTTATCATCTTTCCCTCTTGCGAAGAACTTATTTCTTTTTAAGATTGAACTTGAATTTATTTGAGTTTGCATGTCTTCATAATAAGTAGAGTTTATTAAACCATTACAATATAAATCTCCACCAAACTTGTAAGTAATACCTGATTGAAAAAAATTAAAGATAGGAGAGATTGCACATACATTAGTACTGTTTAAAGACATTTTCTCAAATTTTATTCGATAAGGATTGTTATACCATTTTTTATCTCTTCTTGATTCACCACCAATTTTTTGTTCATCATCAATTTGAACTTTTAACATAACAGGAGTATTTACATAATCAGGACTTAAAGTTTTATCTATTTGACCAAAAGAATTAATCCCTACTTTTTTATAATCATTATTCCCCCAACAAAAGATATCACCATTTGCTAACATACATCCACCATCTCTTCTAATAACTAAATCTTTAGAGTTTGGTATATAAGAAATAATTCTATCTTCAATATCCTCATCTTCACTTTGATTATTTAAAGCACTACCTGTTGCTACAGGAACCCATGGTATTTCAACATCACCTTGATAATAATACTCAAACCATTGTCCATTTTTTAAAGCATAAGCTTTGTCTCCAATTTTTGCTTTTATATGAAGTAAATTATTCACATCCTCAACATAAACTGGCTCTTCTTGATATACTTCAAAATGATTATTTATACTTTCACAATATTTATAAACAAGACTACTTCCTTTTAATTCATAGTAGTTTTTACCCTCAGGACATTTTTTATTATCTAAAACTACTAATTGATTATCATTTAATAAATTTACAATTTGTTTTTGTGTTTTATCATATAGAACTTGTGAACCTTTTAGAATTTCCATTTTAGTACTATTTTTAGGAGCTTGTGTATTTACTCTAAAAATTCTATTTGTATAAAAATTATAAAAGTATCTATTATTCTTATTATAATTTTTATTATCTACTAATGCACCTTTAATAAAACAGTTATTATTTTCATCAAATTTTACATCAATATCTGCATTTGTTAGAGGATTGTTTTTATCAAACTTTAAACCTAAATAATCTTTATTTAACAATAAACTCCAGTCTAATACTCCTGTGTTTTCATTTTTAGGAATTTTTCCTGTATGTAAAATGTATTTATTAATAGCAAGAGCAATATATTCTTCTTTTTGAATAACTTTTTTTACGGCATTCATTACGGATTGTTTTTCATTACTTGAAAAAACAATGCTAAAAAGAACTAATATTAAAACTAAAGCTTTGATTTATTCCACCTTCATAATTTGATTATTTGCTAACTTAATATACTTAGAACCATTTTCCTCAAAAACAAATACACCAACCTTTAAGTTATTTAGTTTTGAGTTTGTTTTTCCTACATTTTTTATAGTTATATTTCCCTTTGTAAAAAGTTTTTTATTATATTCTATCCAACTAGAATCATTGAAATACCATCTAATTGAGTGTTTATTTATACTACAAAACACATTTGTTTTATTAGTACCTTGACAATTCTTCCTTATAATATACCCATCTTTTAAAATACTATGAATAGTTTTTGCTTTTTCATCTTTTAGAATAATTTCTACATAAGATTTTGATAAATCAATACTTGTATTTGTACCATCCATATAAACAGAAGTTCTATCACGATATAAATCTCTTTTATAAATTTCTACCATATAATCTTCGGCTTTTCTACTTATCCCAAATTTTAATTTTAAATTTTTTGCATCTTTAAAATCAATTTGTTCTCCCATAAGATTTTTATCAGAAAAATTTGTCCCTAGAAATTTATCATTGACTAAATCACTCATTGTTGGAATCTTAAAATTAGTCAAAAGATATCTTTCATACTCTTTTGCTAATTTTTCTTCGAGATTTACCAAGTTTTGAGTATATAAAACATTTCGTTGCTCTATATATTTTTCATTTGAAAAACTAAAAGTACAAAAGATAATAAGTAAATATACTATTTTCATTATTTTACCTTTCTTATTGTACTTTTAGTTTTAAGATATTTTTCCCCTTCAAAATCATACAATACCACTCCAAGAGGAAGTTCTTTAAATTCAATATTATCATAAAAAGAAATATCATCTATTATTACAATAGGCCCTTTTTCATAATTTTTAGGATAATAGTACATCAAAAGTCTATTTTTTAAACTTGTTTCATAGATGTAAATATGATCTTTATTAATGCCCGTTAAATCTTTTTTTATACAATATTTACCAGAAAGAGGATTATCACATGAAATCAAATTTTTATTTTGTGTATTTATAAGATTATAAATATTTTTAGCAAGATTTGATTCAAGTATTATTTGAATTTTATTATTATATATAAAAGTTTTTTTTCTAAAAGTATCACTCTCATACATATTTTTTAAAAAAGTATCTTTTTCAATAAGACTTGTCAATCTATAATTTATACTTTTTTTTGCTCCATCTAATACTATATTTTTAAAATAATCTGAGTTGTTTTCCAAAATCATTGAGTTCAAACTTATCCCTAAAACTGAACTCAAATCGGTAAAAGAAGCGGGCCTTTTATAGTTTTCCAATAAATAAACTTCATAAGCTTTAGCAATAGACTCTTCTTGTTGAATAACATTTTTAAGCTCTTGTAAAACTTCTTGTCTTTGCTCAAAATCAAAAGTTCTTGTATCTACTTCATTTGTATTAGCAACTAAAGAAGAACAAATAAAAATAGATATAAACATATAGATTTTTATCATAATTCATCCTTTAATTCGTTATATATTTTCATATCTCTTGAGTTTTTACTAGATAGAAGTTTTTGTTTTATTCTATTTTTAAAGTAAGCCTCTTTTCTTTCTTTCAATTGTGATTGAGTCAAGCTTTCACTATCTAAGTTTTTCATATCTTGATAAATAACACTATAAGGAGTATTATTCTCTATCATCTCTACAATAGAAGATTTACTATTTGAATTTTGCATAGCAAGAGATATTAACTCTATAGTCTTTTCTACTCTATTTTGAACTATTTCATCTTCATGTAAAGAGTTTTTATTTGTCATACCAATTTGAAAGTTTATTTCTGTTCCATTTTGAGTAGTGCTTGTTTGCATACCATACTCTTTAAGCTTCGCTTTTAAAGCAAGAAGTTTTATCTTTTCATTTTCATCTATGATAAATTCTGCATTTTCATTTAATAAAGAATCATTATGAATATTACCACTTCTTCTATCGCTTAAAAGAATTTTTTCCCAGTTTTTACCTTTTGGTAAGAAAGCTATAATCTCATCCCTAGTAATTTGACTTGGGTCTTTATTGTACTGCTTGGAAATAAGTTCTTTTATTTCTGTAATTAGTTCAAAACTTTGTTGAATATTTTTAGCATTTTGAATATCTTCATAAGCTTTATAAGAAACAGATGCAGTAAACACAAGAGTAATAGCAATAGCTGAGGATACCCATATATTTCCTATCATCTTTTATCCTTTCTTATGTTAAAGAACTAAAACAAAGTATGTATTAATACTCTGATTTAGTTTTTTAGAGGTTAAAACCAAAAGGCTAAGCCTTTGGTTTTTATAATTAGTTTTGCTCTACGTTTGCAGGCATATCTTTGAAATAAATAGTAAAAATTCCATCATCTAAATTATCTGCTGCTGTACCTGCTGCTGTACCTGCTGGTACAGTAACATCAGCTGGTCTATTAGCAGCAGGTACATTTCCATTCCCATCTAATACTACAGGTGTACCATCTGTAGTAGTTCTATCAATTGAAGCAATAGCTTCTAAATCAGATGCAATTTGACTTTCTAAAAAAGCTACATTGTTTTGTAATTCTCCAAGTAGTCTTACTCTTAATCCCGGTCTATTTGATATATTGTCTGCAGTATCTGCTGTATTATCAGTTACAAGATTTATAATCATTCCTGGATTATCCTCTCCACCGAATGAGATTGCACTATAAGCATTGTCTTGAGTATTTCCATTCCCTGCTACATTGTTATCATTAATTTCATTATTAATTTGATCAGCAAAATATCCTAATTCTGCTAAATTCCTTAATGTAGTTGTAGTAGTACCATCATTAGTTATATCTCCTGCTCTAACTGCTAATTGTACACCATTTCTAATATTGTTAATTTCAGTAATAATACTTGTCTTTTGGGCAATCCCCTCAATCTTATCACCAGTTCCCCCGAATGTTTGGAACATATAAATCATTGCTCCAACTACTACGATTACCATTGCTATCAGTTGTGGCATTTTAATCCTTTATTTTTAATTTTCATTACCTACCTACCACCCTTAAATAATATAAACTCAAGCTCTACTTATAAATAATACAAGCTAAAATACCATCACTATTATTACCTGTGTCAGCTATTTCTTTTGTTGTACTATTATACGATACAAAATCATTTCTAAATGTTCCAAAAAGATTGTTTTCACAATACTCTCTCCCTATAAAACTTTCAGAAAATCTGTTTTTTGACATCAAAGTTGAATCACTTGTAAAGTTCATAAATAATATATAAGAGCTAGTATCAAAAGTAATACTTGGAGTTAATGAAGCTCCATTATTTACCTCTGATGAAGGTACAATCCTCCAAGTAACGCCACTATTTTGAAAAGTAATTGTAGTATTTACACCAGCCCCTGTTGAAGGATTTGGATTAGTTTCAATACTATCATATAAGATATCATCTTCATCTAACGCTTCAAAATTTGCAGTAGTCACACTCTCACCAGATTCAATATAAACATTTACAAAACCATCAATCAAACTAAACATAGATTCTACTCTTTTAAGTTCAGCTTGGATAGTACTATCATCAGCTTCATATCTAGTAAGCATAATAATCATAGCAGATGAAACAGCTAAAATAGACGCTACTAAATATGGCATAAGAGTTCCTTATTACTTGCATTTCACTTTATTATACTATATATTTTTTAAAAATGTATAATTTTTTAAAAAAAATAATTTTAATTTACTAAAAATTATCAAAAATAACAAATCAATAATTTTTAAATAAATTTATTTATAATTTATTAAGTTAACCTTTTATTAAATAATAAATATTAAGATATAAAAAACAAAGGACATATTATGTTTGCAATCTATAATAGCGGAAGTGTTGGTTTTAGAAGTACAGCAGACAACTTATATGAATTGAAAACTACAGATGCACCAGGAGAAGTTAGATTAAAACCTGATGATGATACACTTTTTCAAGAATATATGGATTCAAAAAATAAAAAAAACTCTCAAGAAAATCCAAACTTACAAGCAATAAATAGCTATAAAAAAATGGCAAATATAGATACAAATGAACCAGTTTATCACGTAAAAGATATTATGACAGAAAACTGTATTTATATAAAAAATAAAGCCACACTAGATGAAGCTTATAAAGTATTAAAAGAAAACAAAGTAAGTCAAATACCAGTAGTAAATAATGAAAAAAAAATATATGGATTAATAAATAAAAAAATCATCTTAAATGAAATAATGCAAGAACCTGATGAAGCAAGAATAATTTTACAAAAAAGAATTATAGATATTCAAAATGATGAACTAATCGCAACCGATCCAATATCAGATATAAGAAGAGTTTCTAAAGTAATGATTGATTTTAAGTTAGACGCTATACCTGTTGTAAATGAAGATGATGTACTAGTAGGAATAGTATCAAAAACAGATATTATAAAAGCTGTTTCAAATATCCCATCTTTACAATTGTGGGGATGATATAATATTTTGATTAAATATGTATTTGTTTTAAATGGCACGCCTGGTAGGATTCGAACCCACAACCCCCGGGGCCGAAACCCGGCGCTCTATCCAGTTGAGCCACAGACGCTTGTGTTTTAAGATTGGAATATTAACATAGGTAAACTTAAAAAATTTAAGCTACCTATTTTTTTGTTTATTTTCATACATTAGTTCATCTGCTTGCTCTAATATATTTGATATATTATCACCTTTTTTAAAATCAACTATTCCATAAGAAAAAGAAAATTGTAAGCTTTGAACTTTTGCAGATTTTAGTTTTTGTTTTGATAATTTTTCTTGAGTTTCTTTCATAGTTTTATTTATGTCTAAAGAGTTTAAACTATCACCTGTAAATAGTACCATAAATTCATCACCTGCATACCTAACAACATCTACACCTTTATGATTTAATTCATTTAAAAGAAATTTTACTAGATATTTTAAAACTTGATCTCCTAAAAGATGTCCATAAGTATCATTTATAATTTTAAATTTATTTAAATCAATAAAGCAAAGTTTCCCTGACTCTTTAAAGCTTTCATTTTCTAAAAAATAATCCATAAACCATTTTCTATTATATGCTGATGTTAAACTATCTGAAAAAAGTTCTTTTTGTAAAAACTGTATTTGCTTTTGCATTTGACTTAATTCATTTGTGATTGAATTTAAAGCTTCTCCATCTTTATTTTCAATAGCAACTTTAGCTTGTTTTGTAGATTCTTTTATATTATCAAGGTTTTCATTTGTACTTTTTACAATTTTATCTACTATATTAGTATCATATTGTAACTCTTGTAATATTGTATTTTTATTATCAATATCTACTTTAAGTTCTTTAGCAAATTGAGCAAATGTTTTTGAATAATCTCCAGGAAGAACTATGTCATTATTTTTTAAATTTTTTACAGTTAGATATGTTACTTCTCTTAGTTTTTCACTCATAAATATTTATTCCTTACAATATTTTTTAATATTATACATAAATAATACAAAAATTTATATTATATAACAAATAATATAACTTATAAAAGATTATCTACTATAATGAAAATAAAAAATACTATTCCTAAATAACCATTTACAGTAAAAAAAGCTCTATCTATTTTAGTAAAATCTTTATTCACTAAATAGTGTTCATAAGTAAGCATTATAGCACTTATTAGTACTGCTAAATAAGCGAATAAACCACTTTGAGATGTAATAACAAACAGTAACCAGAAAATAACTGTTAAAATATGAAACACTCTTGAAATAAACATAGTTTTTTGTGCACCAAACTTTGAAGGAATTGAGTGTAATTTTAATTTTTTATCTACTTCCATATCTTGTAATGAATAAAGTAAATCAAACCCTGCTACCCAAAACATAACCCCAATACTTAAAAGTATAGTCCATAAAGGTATAGTTTCACTTACAGCAACTACTCCTGCTATGGGAGCTAAAGCTAAAGATATTCCTAAAATTACGTGAGCTAAATATGAAAATCTTTTAAAATATGAATAAGAACCAATTATTATTAATATTGGAATTGATAAATAAAAAGCTAAATCATTTACAAAATAAGCTACAGCTATAAAACCTAAAGCATTTGCTATATTAAAAATAAGCATAGATTTTACAGAAATTCTTCCGTCCACATTTGGTCTATTTTCTGTTC
This sequence comes from Arcobacter sp. YIC-80, assembly GCF_044841725.1. Lineage (NCBI taxonomy): Bacteria > Pseudomonadati > Campylobacterota > Epsilonproteobacteria > Campylobacterales > Arcobacteraceae > Arcobacter > Arcobacter sp. YIC-80. The sequence continues at coordinate 137,343 of NZ_JBJBSI010000002.1, forward strand.
TGGGGTTTAAAGCGTCTATATCTCTATCCATATATCTATTGAAGCCCATAGCAAAGTTTCTTGCAGTTAAAGCAGCTAAAATACCTAAAATAAGAAGTTTAAAGCCAAACCAACCTTTTGCTGCTACAACCATCGCTATAAATATAAATGGTAGTGAAAAGATTGAGTGTTTAAACATCACTAGTTCATTGAAGTCGTTAATTTTTTTTATAAGTTTTTCCATGGGAGAATTCTATCAAATTAATTAAAAATGTAAGTTTAAAATATTATTTAAAATAAACTCAGAAAATATAAGTATAATGAGGGTATTAAAATTTTATATTACTGAAAAAAGAAGAAAAATGAAAAAACTATTAACACCTATTTTAATTATTTTAATTTCTATAAGTTTTACGGCTTGTGTAACAAAATCACAAACAGATGTATTAGATTCAAGTAAAGAAGATGTTTCAGACTTATTATCACAACTAATTGAAAAAGAAAAAGAAATAAACAAGCTTAATAAAAAACTAGAAGCTTGTAAAGAAGCCTCAAAGTAATCTTTCACAAAAACTTAGCTAGAATGAAAATATGAAAGAAATAGCAATTATTGGCTCAACTGCCTCAGGAAAAACTGGCTTATCAATTGAGATAGCTAAAAAAACAGATTCTATTATATTATCACTTGATTCTTTGAGTGTCTACAAAGAAATTGATATTGCTTCTGCAAAACCTACAAAAAATGAAAGAGATAATATTATCCATTTCGGGATAGATGAAGTTTATCCAAATGAAGAATTTGATGTAATAGAATTTATAAAACTTTATAAAAAAACAAAAAAATATGCCCAAGAAAATAATAAAAGTTTAATCATCGTAGGTGGAACAAGTTTTTATTTAAAAACATTAATTGAAGGTATGTCTATTGGTGTAAATTCAAAAATAAAACTTGATATACCTGTAGATGAAGCTTATGATTTACTCTATTCTTTAGACAAAGAATATATGCAAAAAATTGAGAAAAATGACAAATACAGAATAGAAAAAGCTTATGCTATTTATAAAGACTCAAAATTAACACCAACTCAATACTTTAAAGAAAATCCCAAAAAACCAATAGCTCCAGATCTTAAAATATTTGAGATTTTATGGGATAGAGATGAGCTTAGAAGAAGAATAAGTCTCAGAACAAAGCAAATGATAAAAGATGGTTTAATTGATGAAGTAATTTACTTAGAAAATAAATATACAAGAGAACCAAACTGTATGAGTTCAATTGGAATTATTGAAACATTAGAATATCTTGATGGAAAAATAAATAAAGAACAATTAGAAGAAAAAATATCTTTAAATACAGCTAAGCTAGCAAAAAGACAAAATACTTTTAACAAAGGACAATTTGAAAACAAAACTTCAAATATAATAGAAAACTTAAATTCAGATATTATTAAGTATTTTTCGCTATAATCCCGCTTTACAAGAGTTTAATAAAGGACAACATAAGATTTGATCTTTTATTTTACATTAATTAATATAAGGAATATGGCGTGAAAAAAGATATCCACCCAGATTATAAAGAGTGTACAGTATCTTGTGCTTGTGGTAACTCATTTGTAACTAAATCAAATGTTGAAACTATGAGAATTGATATTTGTTCTGCTTGTCACCCATTCTTTACTGGTGAGCAAAAAATTGTTGATGCTGCTGGTAGAGTTGAGAAATTCAAAGCTAAATATAACAAATAATATTTATGCTTACTTTAGTTCCAACTCCAATAGGAAACCTCGAAGATATTTCTTTAAGGGCTTTAAATGTTCTATTGGAAGCGGAACTAATTTTTTGTGAAGATACAAGAGTCACAAAAAAACTTCTAAATTTACTAGGTGAAAAAAATAACCTAGACTTTTCAAACAAACTTTATCAATCTTTTCATTCACATAATGAAAATCAAGTATTAAAAACTTTATCAAAAGAAGCTTTTACTAAAAATGTTGTTTATGTAAGTGATGCTGGAATGCCTTGTGTTTCTGATCCAGGAGCAACACTTGTAGATTTTTGTATACAAAATGACATAAAATATGATGTATTACCAGGGGCCAATGCAGTTTTAACTGCTTATGCAATGAGTGGGTTTACACATACTACTTTCGCATTTCATGGTTTTTTAGCCCATAAAGGAAGTGAAAGAACTTCAAAACTAGATGCTATTTTAAACGATGATAAACTAGCAATACTTTATGAATCACCCCATAGACTTCTAAAACTATTAGAAGAACTATCTAAAAAAGATGAAAATAGAACAATATTTTTAGTAAAAGAAATATCAAAACTTTATCAAACTTCATATAAAGATACAGCTTTAAATTTATTTGAACAGCTAAAACAAACTCAAATAAAAGGCGAATGGGTAGTAGTGATAGAACCTATAGCAAAAACGGGAGAAGCTCTGAGTCTAAAAGATATTGAAGATTTAGATATAGCACCTAAAATAAAAGCTAAACTTTTAGCAAAAATGACAGGAAGAAAAACTAAAGAAATTTACCAAGAACTAATGTAAAAGAGGTTTATCAAGATTTTTTAGATAAAATCTAGCCATGATAATATACGGTAAACAAATTGTACTTTATGTACTAGACAAACACCCCCATTTAATTGAAGAAGTAATGTTTTCTAAAGAGATAGATAAAAAGCTATTCTCTAAGTTTTTAAAACTTGGTAAAAAGATTATCAAGCTTGATAATAAAAAAGCTCAAGGCCTTTCAAAAGGTGGGAATCATCAAGGCTTCTTTTTAAAACTAAAAGAGTTTGAATATACTGATATCAAAGATATCAAAAATATGAACTTTATTTTAGTATTAGATGGATTAACTGATGTAGGAAATATTGGAGCTATTGTTAGAACAGCTTATTCACTTGGAGTTGAAGGAATTGTAGCTTCAAACGTAAGAACCCTAAATAACTCAGGAATCTTTAGAACAAGTGCAGGTTCTCTAATAGATGTACCTTTTGCACTTTATCCAAAAAGTGTTGATTTAGCAAATGAACTTCAACAATGTGGTTTTGCACTAATTGGTGCAACAATGGATGGAACTGATTTAAAAAAATATGGAAAAATCGAAAAAACAGATAAGGTAGCTTTATTTTTAGGAAGTGAGGGAGAGGGAATATCTCCTAAAGTCCAAAAGAAACTTGATCTAAAAGTATCTATTGGAATGGAACACGATTTTGACTCATTGAATGTATCAGTTGCAGCAGGAATATTAATTTATAACTTAAAAAAATAGAGATTAAAAATGATAAAAAAATTAGTTTTAATAATTGCATTAAGTATTACATTAAGTGCAAATTTAGATATAAAAATTGAAAATTTATTAGGTTCAAATACTTATAATACTCATAAAAACTTAATAAATTTTATTTTTTCAAAAAAAAGTGATTACTATCAAAATGGTAAATTAAACTATACTTTAGTAACACAAAAATTAAGTAATAACAATTTATTAAAACTAAAATACTCTTCTACAAAATATATTGATATAGAATTCAAACTTATAGGAGAACAAAAAAAATCTCTACTTATTGTAAAAGATATCTTGAAATCATTGGGACACTATTATTATTTTACGCAAGAAGCTAAATACGAAAAAAATAAATTACTATGGAAAATAAAATTAAAAACTGATGTCGCCATCAACCCTCTTAGATTATCACAGTCTCTTGATAAAACAAATAGCAAGATACTAAATATAATTAAAGAGGGTAGCTCTAAATTTACTTATGTAATTGATTTTACAAATAGTAAATTAGCAAAAGTTGAAGACTTAACTATTAATAATGATGTTATTTTAAAAAAACCTATTAAACCTTATATAATAAGTATAGCCAATGCTTCTACTTTAAATATAGAATCACATACAGGTAATAGATGGCATCCTAATATTACTTTTTATGATAACAATATGAATATTATAGAAATTATTAAAGAAAATAGTCAAAAAAGAAGTTTTAAAGTTGATGTACCAACAGATACATCCTATATCAAAATAGATGATTTATATTCCCTTACAAATTTAAGAAGAGGGATTAGTATAACTAAGGAGTAAAAAAGTGTTTCCTGAAATAGAGTTTGAAAGAATGAAAAGACTTCCTAATTATGTGTTTGCAGAGGTAAACAATATAAAAATGGAAGCAAGAAGAAATGGTGAAGATATTATAGATTTTTCAATGGGAAATCCTGATGGACCTGCACCAAAACATATCACTGATAAATTAACAGAAGCAGCACAAAAACCAAAAAATCATGGTTATAGTGCAAGTGCAGGTATTTATAAATTAAGACTTGCTATTTGTAATTGGTATAAAAGAAAATATGGAGTAGAAGGGTTAGACCCAGATAAACATGCTTGTGCAACTATGGGATCTAAAGAAGGTTATGTGCATTTAGTACAAGCTATTGTAAATGTTGGAGATACAGCTGTTGTACCAGACCCTACATACCCTATTCATTCTTATGCTTTTATGTTAGCAGGTGCAGGTATTCATAAATTTGAATTAAGTTTTGATGATGAATATAAAGTTGATGAAGATTTATTTTTTGAAAGATTACAAAAAACTTTAGACGAGTCAATACCAAAAGCTAAATTTGTGGTTGTAAACTTCCCACATAATCCAACGTGTGCAACAGTTACACCTGAATTTTACCAAAGACTAGTTGATTTAGCTAAAAAAGAAAGATTTTATATCATCTCTGATATTGCTTATGCAGATATCACATTTGATGGTTACAAAACTCCATCAATTTTCCAAGCAAAAGGTGCTTTAGATGTAGCAGTTGAATCATTTACTTTATCTAAGTCTTATAATATGGCCGGATGGAGAGTTGGATTTATCACAGGAAATGAAAAGCTTGTAGGAGCATTAAAAAGAATCAAGTCGTGGCTTGATTATGGTATGTTTACTCCAATTCAAGTTGCAGCTACTGTAGCACTTGATGGACCACAAGATTGTGTAGAAGAGCATATTGAAAAGTATCATAAAAGAAGAGATGTTATGTTAGAAGCTTTTGCAGATGCAGGATGGGAAATGAATACTCCAAATGCTTCAATGTTTATTTGGGCAAAAATTCCAAAATGTGCTCAACATTTAGGAAGTATGGAGTTCTCAAAACAACTTCTAACAGAAGCAAAAGTTGCAGTAAGTCCAGGTATTGGTTTTGGAAAATATGGTGACCAATATGTAAGAATTGCTTTAATTGAAAATGAAAAAAGAATTAGACAAGCTGCAAGAAATATAAAAAATTATTTAAAAACTTTAGAAAAATAGGAATAAAAATGTTAAAAGTAGGAATTATCGGTGTAGGAACTGTTGGAGCTAGTGTTGCAAATATTTTAAGAGACAATAAAGATATTATTACTGCAAGAGCTGGTACACAAATAGAACCTGTACTAGGTGTAGTTTCAAACTTAAATAAAGATAGAGATGTATCAATAAAATTAACAGATAATGTTGATGAAGTATTAAACGATGAATCAATTGATATTGTTGTTGAATTAATGGGTGGAATTGAAAAACCTTATGAAATTGTAAAAAAAGCACTTGAAAAAGGTAAGGCTGTGGTTACTGCTAATAAAGCATTATTAGCATACCATAGATATGAATTACAAGAAATAGCTGGTGATACTGCATTTGAATATGAAGCAGCTGTTGCAGGAGGTATTCCAATTATTAATGCCTTAAGAGAAGGTTTAACAGCTAATAATATTGATACTATTAGAGGTATCATGAATGGTACTTGTAATTATATGTTAACTAAGATGATAAATGAAGGTGTTGATTATGACACTATCTTAAAAGAATCACAAGAATTAGGTTATGCAGAAGCTGACCCAACATTTGATGTTGGAGGATTTGATGCAGCTCATAAACTACTAATTCTTGGATCAATTGCTTATGGTATAGATGCTAAACCAGAAGATATCTTAATTGAAGGTATTGAAAATATTGAACCTGCTGATATTGAGTTTGCAGGGGAGTTTAACTATTCAATTAAACTTTTAACAATTGCTAAAAAAGTAGGAAACCAAATCGAACTTAGAGTTCATCCTGTATTTATTCCAAATGATGAAATGATTGCTAAAGTTGATGGAGTAATGAATGGTATTTCTGTTATAGGAGATAGAGTTGGTGAGACTATGTATTATGGTCCAGGTGCTGGTGGTGATGCTACTGCTTCTGCTGTAATTGCTAATATCATTGATGTTGCTAGACGAGGTAAAGGATCACCAATGCTTGGATTTGAAACTCCAAATAGTGAAAAACTTTCTTTAATGAAAAAAGATGATATCCAAACAAAATACTACCTAAGACTTACGGTTGAAGATAAAGCTGGAGTTCTAGGAAAAATAGCAAATATTTTAGGAGATAAAAATATTTCTATTGAAAAAATGATTCAAAAACCAATTGACGATGAAACAGCACACATATTACTTTCAACGCATACATCTGTTGAAAAAAATATCAATGATGCCATTAAAACATTAGAAGATACTAGTGTGGTTACTAAAAAACCTATGATGATTAGAATAGAGGACTAAACTCCTCTATTTTATAAATTTTATTATTTACTTCTTTTTTTCTTTATAATTAAACTTTTTACACTATAATCCATTTTATTCTATTTTACAGGATATACTATTTTGAAACAAACAAATGAATTAACAACGAAAGAAATTCCCTCTTTAATTAAACAACTTGCCATACCAGCAAGTACAGGGATGTTTTTTAATACCATGTATAATGTAGTTGATACATTTTATGCTGGTCTTATCTCAACACAAGCAGTTGCTGCATTATCTTTATCCTTTATGATATTTTTTACTATTATTGGCTTTGGATATGGATTTTCATCGGCAACAACTGCACTTATTGGAAACCACTTTGGTAAAAAAAGATATAAATTAGCTTCTTTATATGCTCAAAAAGGTTTAGTATTTATTCCTTTAATTGGAGTGTTTTTAACTATTTTAGGGATTATTTTCGCTCCTAGTTTATTTATACTTCTTGGAGCTAAAGAAGCCTACTTACAAGATGCCATGACATACATAAACCCTATTTTATATGGAAGTATTTTCTTTATGGTAAATTTTGCTTTAAATGCAATACTTGTAGCCAAAGGTGATACAAAAACATATAGAAATACTTTGATTTTTGGTTTCTTTGCAAACTTGGTTTTAAACCCTTTATTTATTTATGGATTTTTATTTATTCCAGCATTAGGACTTCAAGGTATAGCAATAGCTACTGTTTTAATCCAAATAATAAATATGTTTTATATGCTTTACAAAGTAAATCAAACAAATATTATAAGATATGATAGACTTGATTACTTTTTACCAAATATAAAAGTATATAAAGATTTTATAAACCAAGGTTTACCTGCTAGTTTAAATATGCTTATTATGTCCATAGGTTCACTTATACTTACATATTTTGTGTCACATTATGGTATGGAAGCAGTAGCAGGATATGGTATAGGTTTTAGAGTAGAGCAACTTATGCTTTTACCAGCACTAGGACTTAATACAGCTGTTTTAACTCTTGTATCCAACAATTATGGTGCGAAAAAATATGATAGAGTAATTGAGACTTTAAAAGTTGCTATAAAATATGGATTTATAATTTCAACTTTTGGAATAGTATTCCTAAGTATATTTGGAAGATTGATTATCTCACAATTTGACTCAAATGAGATAGTTGTAAACTATGGTTTAGATTACTTACTTATTGAAGTTTGGATTTTCTATGCTTATGTGGTTTTATTTATTTGTGTATCTACACTTCAAGGAATAAAAAAACCAAAAATGATTTTATATATAGCTTTATATAGACAAATTTTTGCTAAATTTATAATTGCTTACTTAATAGTAAAATATTTTGAAATGAGCTTTGCATCACTTTGGATAGGTATCTTTATAGTTATAAATTCAGCAGCAATATTTGCATACTTTTATACAAACAACCTTCTTAAAAAACATTGTCATAGAACTTTATAGTTCTATGATTTAAATACTTAAATTACTCTAAATCCAATTAACTCTTTTAAAGGTTCTTCTAAAACTTCCATAGCTTCATTTAAGTTAATATCATTTTGTTTACAAAGTTTTTTAAGTGTTTTTTTAATTGATTCTTTTTTATTTAGATTTTTTATAAGAGCATATAGAAACTCATTTATTTCTCTAAATAGTACCTCATCACTTGAAAAATCATAATATATTACTGTAAAATTTTCTCTTTTTTCTTCATAGTTTGTATTTATAATATCATATTTAAATCTCTTAATTCTTGCACTTTGTTTTAGAGTATAAGAATTCTCCCACGAAAACTCTTTTATTTTTTTTGTTTTATACTCTTTCATTAGAAGTTCTAATTCAATCCAATCAAAATATAAAAGCTCATATAAAAATTTTCTATCATGAAATAGCTTCTTTTTTTTCACCATTTTTCTATAATCATCTGCTATTTGCCAAACAAAAGGCGTTGAGGGAGGATTTTTTAAAAATAAAAATATACTCTCATCTAATTCTTTTGGAGATACATATTTTATAAATAAAGGAAAGGTATTATTTATAATTTCTTCATATCTATAAAACACCAATTTTTGGTAAATTCCATAAGCATTTGAGCTTGGATTTTCTTGTTGTTTTGAAATGATATCAAAAAATCTATTTTCTACATCTCTTTCTAATTTAGCCATTTCTAACTTCTTTATAAATTTTTTTCATTTGTTTATATTCAGTTATTAACTCCTCTAAAGGAGGAATATTATTATCCCTCTCAATCATTACAGGAGCATCTACTTGCTTTAAAGTATACTCTAAAAGTTTCCATACACCTTTATCTATTGGCATTCCATGAGAATCTATTTTCATATTTGCTTCTTCATCAAAATAATGCCCTGCTGTATGCATATAAGCAACCTTACTTTTATCTATTTGATCTATAAATCTTCTTGCTTTAAAACCATGATTTACAGAGTTTACAAAAACATTATTTACATCAAGTAGCATTTTTGCACCTGATTTTTCCATTACTTCATTTATAAAATCAACTTCTGCCATTTCACTGTAAGGTACTAAATAATAAGTTGCATTTTCAAGTATCAAATTTCTTTGAATAATATCCTCAACCTCTTTAACTCTATCACTTATAACTTCAATCATTTTTTTAGTCATAGGAACAGGTAATAGCTCATAAGATTGTTTATTATCTAATGATGAAAAACTTAGATGTTCAGAATAGTATTCGATATTGTATCTATCTAAAAAAGTTTTGATCTGTTTAACAAACTTTTTATTAAGTTTGTCAACAGACCCAATTGATAGTGATAAACCATGGGCTATAGTTGGTCTTTCAAAAACTGCTTGCTCAAAAGCTTTTTCAAAAAGTTTTGGCATAAACATCCAATTTTCAGGAGTAACCTCCCAAAAATCAGGTCTAAATTTTGTATCTTCTAAATCAAGCAGAAAATCGCTTCTAAGTCCTAAGCCACAGCCTTTTAAATTTATCATCTAATCATCTTCTCCGTTTCATCCACATTTACCAGCGCCACAAGCACCAGTTGCTTTTTTCTCAGTTTTTTTCATGTCACCACCACATTTACCAGCACCGCATGAACCTTTTTTCATTTCTTTTTTCTTCATGTCACCGCCACATTTACCAGCTCCACAAGAACCTTTTTTATCTTTTTTCATATCGCCACCACACTTACCAGCACCGCATGAACCTTTTTTCTCCATTTTCTTAGTTTCACCACCACATTTACCAGCTCCACAAGATCCATTTCCTGCAAATGCTGCTGTTGTTGTTAACGCTGCCCCTAGCATAATTCCTGCTAATGTCATTTTTTTACTCATTTCTTATCCTTTTATTTAAATTTAATTTTTTATTTTTCTACTGCTTGTACTTCTACTTGAATTTTTACATTCTCACCAACTGCTACACCACCAAGCTCTAAAGCTTTATTCCATTTTAGGTCATAATCAAATCTATTGATTTTACCCTCAAGAGTGAAACCAACTCTTGTATTTCCTTCAAAGTCTTTGATTGTTGCTAAATCATCAACTTCTAAAGTAACTGGTTTTGTAATACCTCTAATAGTTAAGTCTCCTTTCATTTCCCCTTCATCACCATCAGCTTTATATGATTTCATCACAAAAGTCATTTTAGGAAATTTTTCTGATAAGAAAAAGTCTTCACTTTTTAAGTGATTATCTCTTTTTACTATTCCTGTATCAACAGATGATGTATCAACTGTTGCTTTAAAAGTATTAAAAGTTTTAGTTTTGCTATCAAAATCTATTACGGCATCGTATTTCTTAAAATCACCCTTAACATTAGTAATCATTAAGTGTTTTACAGAAAAACCTACACTAGTATGAGAGCCATCTAAACTATATGGTGCTGCAAAAGCTACACCTGTAGATAAAACTGCTGTTGCTAAAAGTTTACTAAAAAACTTCATTCTGTCTCCTTTTATTTAACCCTTATTTGTTATCGTAAGAGAATTTTATATGTTTTTTGTGTAGTTAATGTTAAGAATAACTAGCTTTTTATTAAATTTAATGATTTACTGTAATATTTTTTAGTTTTTCACCTTTATAAATAGCATATATATAAAATATTGCTGGTATGATAATAAGTGTCAGTAAAGCTGAACTTACCATACCTCCTATCATAGGAGCTGCAATTCTTTGCATAACTTCACTTCCTACTCCATCTATATACATAATAGGAATAAGTCCACCCAAAATAGCAAATAATGTCATAAGTTTAGGTCTTAGCCTTAAAACTGCTCCTTTATAAATCCCATGAAATATATGCTCTTTTGTAAACTCAACTTGCTTTTTAACTAACTCATTCATAGCTTCATGTAAATAAACAAGCATTACAATAGAAGTTTCAGCAGCAACTCCTAAAAGAGCTAGAAAACCAACTATTACAGCAATAGAGATATTAAAGTTTAAATAATCCAAATAGAATATTCCACCTGTTAATGCAAATGGCAATGTAAAGAAAATTATTACTGTGTATGTAATATTTCTTAATGCAAAATATATCAAAATAAAGATAATCACAAATGTTAAAGGAATAATATAAGTAAGTCTTTTCATAGCTGACTCAAGATATTCACTTTGTCCTGCCCACTCAAGATAATACCCCTCAGGAAGCTTTATATCTTTTAATATACTAATAGCTTCATCTTTATACTGTTTTGATGAAATACCATTTTTTGGCGTGATATAAATAAAGTTTACATTTAAAGCCTTCTCTGATTTAATCACAGATGGCCCTTCTTCATAATATAATTCTGCAAACATCTCTAAAGGTTGAAAACCTAGTTTTGTTTTTACTTGAAGATTTTTTAATGCTGTAATATCTTCTCTTTGAGCTGTTTCATATCTTAGACTTATTGGGTATCGCTCTAAACCATCAATAAAAGTTGAGATTTTACTTCCTGCAACTCCTAAACTTATTGTTGATAAAATATCATTTTTTGTAATCCCATATCTTGATAAAAGCTCTTCTTTTACATCAATATTTAAATAATATCCAGAATTAATTTTATCAGTTGATACAGATAAAGTTTTATCAAAAGCTTTTAATTTTTGCTCTATTAATCCTGCTGTTTCTTCTAACTGCTCATGTCCACTACCATAAAGCTTAATTCCAAGAGGCGTTCTAATACCTGTTAAAAGCATATCAATTCTTCCTCTAATAGGGTATGTCCAAGAATTAATAAGCCCTGCTACTCTTAGTTTTTCATCCATTTCTTGCATAAGCTTTTTGTATGTCATACCCTCTCGCCATTGATCTTGAGGTTTAAAAGTAATAATTGTTTCAATCATAGCAAGTGGTGCTGGGTCTGTTGCACTATCAGCTCGACCTGCTTTTCCAAATACTGTATCAACCTCAGGGAAAGACTTGATAATCTTATCTGTTTTATTTGTAAGTTCTCTTGCTAAATCAACACCTATACCATAAGGAGTTACAGGCATATACATAAAAGTTTGTTCATTCATCATTGGCATAAATTCCCAGTTTTGTTTTTTGTAAACTGGATATGCAGCTATTAGTGTTCCTATAAAACCTAAAACTATTAAGTATCTCATTCTAAGAGATGTTTTTAAGATAGGAGAATATAAAAGAGTAAAAAATCTATTTAAAATGTTTTTATTCTCACTTAGTATCTTTCCTTTTATTAAAAACACCATTAAAATAGGCACTAAAGTAATAGATAAAATAGCTCCTGCTATCATGGCAAAAGTTTTTGTAAAGGCAAGTGGAGTAAATAATCTTCCTTCTTGTCCTGTTAAAGCAAATATTGGTAAGAAAGATACTACTACTAAAATAAGTGCAAAAAAGATTGGACGCCCTACTTGTTTTGCTGATTTTATTATAATCTCTACTCTCTCTTTATTAGAAATATCCTCTTTTCCTTGTAGATACTTATGAGCATTTTCTACCATAACTATTGTTGCGTCTACCATTGCTCCAATAGCAATAGCAATACCACCTAAACTCATAATATTTGAACCCATTCCAAATAGTTTCATTAGTAAAAAAGTAATTAAAACAGTAATAGGTAAAGTAATGATAATAATCAATGCACTTCTAAAGTGGAATAAAAATAAGGCACTAACAATAATAACGATAATAGACTCTTCAATAAGTGTATTTTTTAAAGTATCAATAGCCTTATCAATAAGTGATGTTCTATCATAAGTTTCAACGACTTCAACACCCTCTACTTTTAAAGTCTCTAGCTTTTTCTTTACAGCTTTTATTACAGCATAAGGGTTTTCACCATATCTTACAACAACTATTCCACCTACTGTATCACCCTGCCCATTTAAATCAGCCATACCTCTTCTATTTGAAGAAGTTATATTTACATCAGCTATATCTTTTATTTTTAAAGGTGTGTCATTAAAAGTTTTGATTGTGATATTTTCAATATCAACAACACTTTGCAAATAACCTTTGGCTTGAATCATTTGTTCAAAACCATTCTCTAAAATTATTCTTCCACCTTTTTCATCATTGTTTGAAGTTAGAGCTTTTTTTACTTCGCCAATACTTAAATCATATTGTACTAGCTTATCTTGGTTTAGGGTAATCTCATAGTTTTTTATAAAACCACCAATTGAAGCTACTTCACTTACACCATCAACACCTAAAAGTGCATATTTATAATAGTAATCTTGTAAGGTTCTTAATTCATCAAGGGATTTAGTATCTGATTTTAAAGCATATTCATAAGCCCAACCAACACCTGTAGCATCTGGACCAATAGCCACATTTACACCATCAGGAAATGTTCCTTGAAGCTGTGATAACTGCTCTAAAATTCTATTTCTTGAATCATATAAATCTGTACCATCTTTAAAAATGATATAAATCAAAGCATTTTGAAAAGAACTCATAGCTCTTACAGTTTCAATATTTGGCAAACTCATAAGATTTGATATCAAAGGATATGACACTTGCTCTTCAATTGTTTTTGGACTTTGTCCTGGCCATTTAACTTGTACAATTACTTGAGGTGGTGATAAATCAGGAATTGCATCAAGAGATGTATTTTTAACTGCCCAAAATGAAGCAAAACTTAGAACTATTACAGAAAATAAAATTAAAAATTTATTTTTTATACTATATGAGATTATATTTTCAACCATGATATATTCCTACCAGTCATCATCTGTATCTGAGTCATAAAGTGCATTTGTAATTGCATCTGAATCCAATAAGAATAATGCATTGTTTATTACTTCATCACCTTCTTCTAAACCATCAAGTATTTCGTACTTATAAGAAGAGAGTCTTTTTGCTTCAACCTTTACAGGTTCAAACTCTTTTTTTGAAATAGGTTTAAATACATAATATTCACTTCCTTTTGATAAAACTGCTGTTTTAGGAAGAGTAAGCATTGTTTTTTGTGTAGATTTTAATTTTATTGTTCCAAACATATTTGGATAAAGTTTTAAATCTTTATTATCAACTACAAATCTTACATCAATACTTTTATCTTTTTCATCAACATTTGGATAAATATAATCAAGTTTTGTTTTAATAGGAGTAGTTAATCCATCTACATAAACTAAGGCTTCCATCTTATCTTTTAAAAACCCTAAATCTTTTTGATAAATATTTGCTATAAACCATAGTTTTTCTATATTTGCCAACTGCATTAAAAGGTTACCTTTTCTAATGGCACCTTTGTCATTTATATTTTTTTGTAAAACAATAGAATTTATAGGAGAATATACTTTTATTCCTTTATAAGAAAGCTTTGCATTTTTTATTTTCTGCAACTCTTTTTTATTTATATCTAAAGCTTTCAACCTCTCCATAGTACTTAAATAAAGGCTTTTATTAACTCTTTTTGCGACTTGTAACTCTTTTTGAATTGAATAAATCTCGTCTGAATAAACTTGAAAAAGTTCATCATTTTTATTTACTTTCATAAAAGTTTTATTTGCATTTAAATTTGTGATAAATCCATCAAATCTAGTAACCACATCAACTACTTTTGATTCATCAATTGCCATCTTTCCATAAAAGCTTTTTGTTATTGAAACCTCTTCTTGTTTTACTTTTACTGTTTTTCGATTGAAAAGCTGTTCTACTTCTATAATTTTTGCATTTAAACTTGTAAAAATAAATAGTGATAAAAAAATCGCACTTTTAATATAATATTTTTGCATTTATTAGTCCTCTAAAGTATAGTATTTTGTTTTAGCATAGTTTGAAAAGTACTCAAACTTTTCATCAAGGGCTTTTATCTCAAACGAAATTAATTCATTTAGATTTTTAATTAAAGCTTGTGGCTTAACCTTTGAAAAACTATTATAGTTTTCAAGGTTTTTCTGTATCTTTTTTTTAAGTGGTAAAATTTGCTTTTTTATAAGTTTATAGTTTAAAAAAGCACTATTTGCACTATTGACGTATGTTTTAAGTTCTGTTTGTAAAACTCTTTTTGTATCATCAAGTTTTGAAGTGATTTTATTTGACTCAAACTTTGCTTTTAAAGAGTTCAATTTTTGAGTATTATTTATAGTTAAAGGTATATTTACAGAGATATTCGCATAATCTTCAAACTTGCTATCCCTATTAAAATAAGTCACATTTACTTTAATATCAGGTATTTGTTTTGCTTTTTCAAGCTTTGAAAGATATATATATTTTTTTGATTTTATATACTCTTGTTTTAAAACTGGATGTTTATCACTATTCATATTTAAAACTAGCTTTTTTAACTTGTTTATATCACTTTGTGAAATTTCATCTATTTTCATATAAGAAATTTGCTCTAGCTTTAAATATAAATTATCAATTAGATTTTTTAACTTTTGTTTTTGAATCTCTACATTAAAAAAAAGTACCTTCGCGTCTATTACTTCATTTTGTGTAGTTTTCCCCAACTCATAAAGAGATTTAGATAAAGACTCTAGTGTTTTGATATTTTTTTTATACTCATCAAGTAGTTTTAGTTTGTTTTCTAAAACTACTATTGAGTAAGCTAACTCATAAATCTTTGCTTTTAACTTTAACTTTTTATTTTCTAGTACTAGAGTTTTGATTTGCATATCTTTTAAAGCTATTTTTTCTTTTATTTCTAATTTCCCATTTGTAGGAACAACTTGAGAAAGCCCAATAAAAGTAGCCTGCATTGCTTCTTTATCTCTTTTAAAAGGTTCATCAAAATGAATATCATTAAATCCAAAACTAAGTACTGGATCACTCCATTTTGAAGCAAGTTTTATATTTTCATTCGCAACTTTAATAGAGTGATTTAAACTTCTTAAATCACTACTATTTTGTAAACTATTTGATACAATTTCATCAATTGTTACTGCAAAACTTAAAGATGTGCAAAGACTTAGAGTTAAAGCTAACTTTTTCATTATATATTCACGCTTCCTCTTACAGTATGAACTTTTCCTTCTTTCGTTTTAAATTTAAGTTGATACTGCCAAGTTCCACTCATAGTAAAATTAATCATCATTTTATATTTACCATTTACTAGTTTTGCTTTATCTTTATATTCCATATATGGCATACCTGGCATTTCGGGCATAAAAAACTTTGATTTTACTTTTGCGTTTGTTACTGTTTGTCCATCTTTAAAAAGTTCAACAAAAATATCATTTTCTCCAACTACTAAAGATTTTTCAGACGTAAGTTTAATAGTATAACCACCTTTTTCTCCTGTTTGAGAAATAGGTTGGGCATTTAAAATACCTACTGCAAATAACATTGCTACAATTACTTTGAAAATTGATTTCATTTAAGACTCCTATTTTTATTTTAAGAATCTTAGCTATTTTGTATGGAGTTTGTGTGGAGTTAAAACTTTAGTTCAAAAATTGTATATTCTTGATTTTGAGAGGAAACATCTATTTTAATATTATAATATTTACAAATATCGCTAACTATATTTAATCCAAGACCAAAACCACCTTGTTGAGAGGTTGCTCTATAATATCTTTTAAAAATATCATTTATTTTTTCTTTTTTTATTCCTATACCTGTATCTTTAATAGTTAAAGTATTTTCATCTAAAGTAATATAAATTTTCCCTTTTACTTTATTATATTTTATGGCATTTGAAATAAGATTATTTACAACTCTAATAAAATCATCTTTATCAATTTCAAAATAAAAATCTTTTATATCTTTTTTTATTTCAATTTTTTTCTTACTTGATAATGGAATAAAATACTCAAGTTGTTCTTCTATTAACTCTTTTAGATTATGTTTTTTTATATCTCTATTTTTATCTTTATTTTGTAAAAAAATATATGTTAAATCTTTATATATCTCAGATACTCTTTGGGCACTAAGTCTTATTCTTTCAATCTTTTTTTCATTTAAAGTTTTATTTTCAGTAGACATCATAATAGCACTAATAGGAGTATTTAACTCATGTGTAGTATCTTTTATAAAGTTATTTAACTTAACTCTTTCTTCTTTTATTGGTTTTAAAAAAAGCTTTCCAAGATAAAAACCAACGAGACATATAAACAAATAAATAAAAGAAAAAAATACTAAAATATTTAGTTTTAAACTATCTATTTTCTCATGATAGGAATTATCTTCAATAGCTAAAAAATAGACCCCTAAATGTCCAAATGTTGAATCATCAACTAAAATTAAACTTTTTTTTGTTTCTATAACTTTTTTTTCTAAATTTAATTTTGTATTGAGATTACCAAAAAGCTTTTTTTTGTTTTTATCATAAAAAGCTATTTTATAAGTTTTATTTTTTAAAAGATTAGAAGTATCAAACTTGCTATTTGACATGTGAGCTAAAGTGATTTTAGAAGATAGCTTTGATAAATTATTTTGCATTTTTGATTTTGTTAAATCTAAATAAAGTCTTTGTTCATTTTGAAAATAAAAAAAAGCCAAAAATAAAATCAAAATCAAAGAAGAACCTAAAAATAGACCAACAAATCTATAATAAGTACTCTTTTCACTAGCTGTTAAATCTATAGCCTACTCCTCTAATATTTGAGATCAAATCCTCATTTAAAATTTTACGTAAATTTTTTATATATGTTCTTATTGTTGCAGGACTTGGATTATCTTCATAAGCCCATACATTCATACTTAGTTCATCTACACTTACAGCAACATTTTTTCTTTTCATTAAGTATAATAACACATCACTCTCTTTTTGTCTAATGTGAATTTTTTCATTATCTTTTATTATTTCTAAATTATTTACATCAAATTTTATATCTTCACTAATTTTTAAAAGTTTATTAAGAGAAATATTATGAAGTCTGCAAACATTTTTAATTCTTAAATCTAACTCTTTTAGCTCAAAAGGTTTTTTAATATAATCATCACAACCCGTTTTAAAACCTTCTTCCACATCCTCTAATAAATTTGCAGATGTGATAAAAATTGTTGCAGTATTTATATTTTCATCTCTTAAATGCTTTAATAATTCAAAACCATTTAAAGAAGGTACATTAACATCAAATAATAATATATCATAGTTTTTAGAATAAATAAGTTCTAAAGCTTCATTTCCATCATAAGCACAGTCTACATCGTGCCCTTTCTCTTCTAAATGCTCTTCTATTATCTCATTTAGTAATAAATCATCTTCTAATAATAATATTTTCATATAATTCCTTATGAAAAAATTATAACATAAATATTATTATATAAAGAGATTACTAAAGTAATCTCTTTTAATTTAGAATGAATAAATTAATCTTGTTCTTAAATCAGTAGCATCTTTAGCATCATCTTCATAATCTAAAATCGAATAATCCAATTGAGCTTTTAATGAGCTATTAAATTTATACTCTAAATTTAATGTAGTTTCATCTAAATCTGCATTAATTGAAGGTAAATCAAAACTAGAATATCTTAATTTTGTTTTTAAATCTGCAAACTTATAAGCAGCTCCAATTTGCCATGAATCTGCTCCTGCTTTAAATGCTTTAGAACCAGCTGTTTTAGTTGTAGCAGTATAGTGAGAATAAGCTCCTTGTCCAATACCTCTAACTACATCATTATCATCATCTGTTGAAGTATATCCTGCAAATAATGAAACATCTGAAATATTACCACCAATTTTAAATCCATACATTGAAGAATCATTAGATGATGCAGCATCATAATTTGTATTATAATATTGAGCAGCAATATAAGCAGGTCCTAAATCATATTTAGCATCTGCATAAATCCCTACAGCTACATCAACTACATCTGCATATTGTGCTTGAATAGTTAGATTTGAAATAGAATTGTTCTTTAAATAAATTGTTCTAACACCATCATTACCAATTTTATAAAAATCACCTGGTTCACCTGTTCCATTTGAATCAAAGTTAACAAAAGAGTTATCACTATATGAAGACTTATCAGTTCTTGTTTGATATTTTGTAATTAATCCTGCTACTAATGTAGTATCAGGAATATCACTATTAACTAATAAATATGCTTCAAAAGATTCTTTAATAAGTCTTGAGCCTGAACCTGCTAATAAAGGCGTTTTTACAAATTGTCTACCACCTTTAAATGTAGTATTATTATACGTGTATTGTAAGTAAGACTCTGATAATACAGATCCTTGTGCGTCCATACTTCCTGCTGTTTTACCATCTTCATCATCTATACTTGTTACATGAGAAGTTTGTAGAGTAGCACCTAACACTAATCCATTATATGAATCTGTAACAAAATTTAAAGATCCACCATTTGCCCAAATTGAACTATCATTTTTATTAGCACCATCAAAATTTTGTGCAAAATAATATGACTTAAGTTCTCCTTTTAATTTTCCATTTGAAAATGCTTCTGAAATTGAATCAGCTGCGAATAACTGTGAGCTAGAACTAACTACTGCCACTGCAGTAATTAAACTTAATTTCATTATCTTTTTCATTTCTTCTCCTAATTTTATTAATTTACAAAACACTGGTAGTTTAACTCACAAAGATGTAGTTAGCATGTAGTTTTACACCTTGGTTCCATATTTAAAATATATCATTCAATGAATATATAAAAAGGAATAAAAATGAAAATATTATTATTAGAAGATGATATTATTCTTGCTGATTTATTAAAAGAGTATTTAGAAAAACAAGTTTATAGTGTAACTCATTTTTATTCAGGGGAAGAGGCTTTAGAAGAACTTTTTTTTAATAAATATGATTTATTAATCTTTGATATAAATGTTCCTGATATAAATGGTTTAAAAGTTTTTGAAAATTTTTCAAATGAAGGGTTTAACACACCAATTATTTTTATAAGTGCCTCTACAGACTTTAAAGAATTTGAAAAAGCATATAAAATTGGTGCAAATGATTTTCTTAGAAAACCTTTTAAATTAGAAGAATTAAAACTTAGAATTGAATATATTCAAAAGAACCTTTTATATTCAAAATTTTTCATTTTAAATGAAAATATTAAATTTGATTTTTATAATATGTGCTTAGAAAAAAAAGGGAAAAAAATAAAACTTCCTAAAAAAGAAGCTGAGATAATTAAATATTTTTTAACAAATAGTAATAGAATTATCTCTATAAATGAATTAATAGTTAATATTTGGGATTACTCTAGTACTCCCTCAATTGCTACAATTAGAACATATATAAAAAATATTAGAAAAAACCTTGAGTATGATTTTCTTGAAACTGCTAAAGGCTTAGGATATATATTCAAAATTTAAAGCTACACGTTAACTACATTTAAAAAATATATACTTTTTAAAAGTCAATTCTTGACTTTATTATAATGCCGAAGTAAACTCCTAAATTTTCGAAATCTTTTAAAATGCGAACCTTATACCTTCTCTTCGGCATTATTTTTTCCACACACAGTCCACACGATTTATATAAAATAGTATCAAATAAGATAAGGAGTTCCTATGTTCTCATGTTATAAAAAAATTAAAAAAATACTAATTCAAGAAAACTAAAATGAAAATTTTACTTTTAGAAGATGATATGATTTTAAATGAAATTGTTGAAGAGTTTTTGATATCTTTAAATCATGAAGTAGTTTCAGTTCATGATGGGCAAGAAGCTCTTGAAATGATTTATGAAGAAAAGTTTGATCTTTTTTTATTTGATGTTAATGTACCAAATATTAATGGCTTTGATTTATTAAAAGAATTAAAGAAAGAAAATATAAATACAGCAATAATCTTTATTACTTCAAGAAACTTGCCCGAGGATTTAAAAATTGGTTTTAGTTTAGGATGTGATGACTACCTAAAAAAACCTTTTGAATTAAGTGAACTTCAATTAAGAATAGAAAATATAGCTAGATTAAGACAAATAAATACTTATGGTTTAATCAAAATTGATGAAAATATTCAATACAATTCCCAATCAAAAACTATTATAAAAAACTCTACAGAATATAACTTATCAAATATTGAATCAAAAATATTTGAATATATGCTAAAAAATAAAAATAGACCTTTATCAATTGATGAAATTTCCATTAATATATGGCTCTATGATGAAATACCAGAAACTACTACAATAAGAACTTATATTAAGAACTTAAGAAAAAAACTAGAGAAAGATAGTATTACAACAATAAAAAATATTGGATATAAATTAAATATAAAAGTAGATTAAACTACTTTTATATTTTTTTAAGTTTTAGTCTTAGAGAGTTTAATACTACTGTAACAGAACTAAAACTCATAGCAATTCCTGCGTACATAGGACTTAACATTAGTCCCCATACTGGATATAAAACTCCTGCAGCAAGTGGAATTCCAACAGCATTGTAAATAAATGCCCAAAATAAATTTTGTTTAACTATTTTCATAGTTTCAACAGATAAATTTAAACTTTTTATTATGGAATTTAATTCATTGTTGATTAAAATAATATCTCCTGCATCTTTACTTATATCAGAACCAGAGTTTAAAGTAATACCTATATTAGCTTTTTTTATTGCGGCAGCATCATTTATACCATCACCAGCAAACATTACTATTGCATTTCTTTGTAACTCATCTATAATCTCATACTTTTCAGTAGGGATAACTTCACTATAAACTTTTTCAATTCCTAAATTATTTGCAATACTTAATGCTGTAGTTTTATTATCACCTGTTAATAATACAGGAGTAATTCCTTTATTTTTTAAACTTATAATTAATTGTTTTGCACCTGTTTTTAGTTCATCAGCTAAAGAAAAAGATCCTATAGAAAGTTTATTTATTGCAGCTAAAATAACTCCATTACCTTTTTCTAATTCTTCTAAATAAAACTCTTTATGTTTTTTATGTATTTCAATATTATTTTGCTCTAAAAGTTTTATATTTCCTATAAAGATTTCATCATTTTCATAAAAAGCTTTCACTCCTTTTCCAGGTAAAACCTCAATATTTTCAATTTTTATATCTAAGGGTATTTTTTGATTATCTAAATACTTTACAACTGCTTTTGAAATAGGATGTTCACTATATTTTTCAAGAGAACCTAATAGTTTAAAATATTTTTCTTCTATATCAGTATTAACAACTGAAATTTCTCCTTTTGTTAATGTTCCTGTTTTATCAAAAACTGCATATTTTATTTCTTTAATTTGCTCTAATATTTCTGGGTTTTTGATTAAAATACCTTCTTTTGCTCCTCTACTAACTGAACTAACTATTGCTATTGGTGTAGCTAGTCCTAAAGCACAAGGACAAGATATAATTAAAACACTAATACTCGCAAGTATTGCATTTTGGACATTTCCTAGCATTGCCCATATAATAAAAGTTAAAATAGAAGTTATAATTACTAAAGGAACAAAAACATTAGCAATTTTATCAGCAAATCTACTTATTGGTATTTGTTTACTTTGTGCATTTTTTAAAAGATCAATAATTTTGGATAAAGTTGTATCATTTGATTCTTTTAATACTTTTACTTTTAAAACACCATCTGTATTTAGAGTACCACTTAATACTTCATCATTTATTTCTTTATAAATAGGTAAAGATTCTCCTGTTATCATTGAAGCATCAATATTTGCAGATCCTTCTAGTATCAAACCATCACAAGGAACTTTTTCTCCTGTTTTTACCAAAACTATATCATTAACTTTTAATTCTTTTATTAAAACTTGTTTTATTTCCTTTTCATTCAACACCAAATTTGCATATTGAGGTGCTAACTTCATCAAATTTTTTAAGAATGTACTAGCTTTTTGTTTGGAGTTTTCTTCTAAATATTTACCCAATAAAACAAAACTAATAATTACAGCAGCCCCATCAAAATATAAAAATCTTAAATTCTCAGGAAATAAAGAGGGAAAAAACACAACAAATGTCGAATAAAAATAAGCAGCACTTGTACCTAAAGCTACCAATACATTCATATCATAGTTACCATTTTTTACAGACTTATAAGAGAGTTTATAAAATCTAGCTCCTGTATAAAACTGAACTATTGTTGCTATTAAAAATATTAAATAATTATTTGTAGGTTCATTAAAGAAACTTGAGAAAGCAATGATAAATATAATGATAGTTAAAGATATAGATATAAAAAAGAGTTTTTTTAATTTTTCAAAAGCCATTAACTGTTCTTTTTCTAAGGCTTGAAGATTTTTCTCTACTTTATATCCAAGATTTTCTATTGAGTTAATTAGTTTATCTTCATCAAATTTACTTTCATCAATTTCAAAGTAACCTTGGGAAGAAGCAAAACTTACCTTAGAAGAAATGACACCTTTTTGTTTATTTAAAAATTTTTCTATTCCATTAGAACAGTTTGCACATGTCATTCCTAGAATATTCAAATTTACTTTTTTCTTAGGCATGTTATATCCTTATTAATTTCAAAATCTAATTCTTTCATTATAATCATGTCTCTTAATTGAGACATGATTAATTTATTAATCTAAATCCTCTTCTGGATAGATTGCATCTAATACACTTTGAGGAATTAAAGATTTTTCAACCTTTTTACTTTCACTTTTATGAAATTCTTTATGCATATTCATACACTCTTCTTTGCTCATATTGTGACTATCATTTGCATATAAACTTCCTGCTACTAAACCTAAAGCTAAAACTGATAATACTAACTTTTTCATTTTTTGTCCTTTGTTTTTTGATTTAACGTATTATAAATAACAAAGATGGAAGCAACGTGTAATTTGAAATCTGTTATATTACTAAATACATTAAATAAATTATTTTTTTTAAATTTGTTTGTTTTATAACAATTCTTATAACAGAAATAAGGGTTTTTATTGGTATAATTTAACATAACGTAAGAAAGGATTAATATGGAAAAGAAATCTAGCTTTGGTAAAAAGCTTTTACTTCAAGTTTTAGGTGCAACAATACTTGTTTTTTCAATTACAATGTATTTTGTATCAAGCTATTCATATAAAACATCACAACAAGATGCAGAAAAATACTTACAAGAACTGTCAGGTAAACATGCAGAAAGTATTAGAGGTGAAATTGAGCAATCAATTACTGTTACAAGAGGTTTAGCTTCAAAATTTGAACAAGCAATCAATCATGATACAAGAATGCATGAAGAAGAAACTATTGAGTATTTCAAATCTATTTTAGATTACAATGAAAGTATTATTGGAATTTGGTTTAAAGTAAAAGAAAAAGGACAATTCTTTGATGTTTTACCAGAAGGTCAAACAAAAAAAGGTTATGATAAAACAGGTCAATTCAATCCTTATGTAGTTAGATCAAAAGATTCTTATGCAGTTGATACAGGTTCAGTTTATAGCGATGATTTAGAATGGATAAAAGGACCACGAGAATCAGGTAAAACTTTTATCACAAAGCCATATATGTACCCTGTTGATGGCGTAGAAGTATTAATGACAACAATTGCACTTCCTATTTATAAAAATGGA
The DNA here is from genome assembly GCF_044841725.1 of Arcobacter sp. YIC-80. Taxonomy (NCBI): domain Bacteria; kingdom Pseudomonadati; phylum Campylobacterota; class Epsilonproteobacteria; order Campylobacterales; family Arcobacteraceae; genus Arcobacter; species Arcobacter sp. YIC-80. Next base: position 161,745 of record NZ_JBJBSI010000002.1, read on the forward strand.
AAGTTTATAGGTTCTATTGGTGTAGATATTGTACTTGATACTTTTGCTAAAATGGCAAATTCTATTAAAGTATTTGATACTGGATATACTTTTATTCTTGATAACTATGGAACTGTATTAGGACATAAAAACAAAGACTATTTAGGTAAAGATATTTTAGATATTACTAAAAACTCTCCTCATTATATAAATTTAATGAAAAATGCTAAAAATGGTGAATCATATTCTTACTCAAAAGTATCAGAGAACACAGGAAAAGAATCATTTTATTATTCAACTCCATTTGAGCTAAAAGGTACAGATACATACTGGAATTTTATTGTTATGGTTCCAGTTGATGAGTATATGGGAAATGCTATTTTCATAAGAAATTTCTCAATTATAGCAAGTATTATAGGTCTTTTATTAATAGCTGGAGTAATTTATTTATCAGTTAGAAAATTAAACTTAAATTTAAAAGAAATTTCTATAGGAGTTGAAGGTTTCTTCAAATATCTAAATAAAGAATCATCAGATACAAAAGCAATTTCAATTGCAGGAAATGATGAATTTGGAGTAATGGCAAACTCTATAAATACAAACGTTGAAAAAATTAAATTAGGTATAGAACAAGATAATGCACTAATTGAAGATGTAAAACAAGTAGCAAATAGAGTAAGTGATGGTTACCTTGAAAAAAGAATATCTAAATCATCATCAACAGAGTCTTTAAACGAATTAAAACAACTATTAAACTCTATGTTAGATACATTAGAGAATTTAGTTGGTAAAGATTTAAATAAGATTAGTGAAGTATTAGGTAAATATACAAATAGAGACTTTACAGCAAGACTTGATTCTTCAAGCTGTGGAAAAATTGGTAATGAAATCATTCAAATGAACAGAATGATAACAGGAATGCTACAAGATAGTGAAGAAGATGGTATATCATTACAAAATAGCTCAACTGAATTAACACAAAATGTAAGAACATTAAGCAATAATGCAACATCACAAGCAAGTTCACTTGAACAAACAGCAGCTTCAATTGATGAGATAACAAGTAATATTGAACAAACAAATCAAAAAGCACAGCAAATGCTAAGTATTTCTAATGAAACAAAAACTTCAGCTAGTGAAGGTCAAAATCTAGCAAATGAAACTGTTAAATCAATGGATGAAATCAATGATACAGTTCTTGCTATTAATGATGCTATTTCAGTTATTGACCAAATAGCATTCCAAACAAATATCCTTTCTTTAAATGCTGCTGTAGAAGCTGCAACTGCTGGAGAAGCTGGTAAAGGATTTGCAGTTGTTGCTCAAGAAGTAAGAAACCTAGCAAGTAGATCAGCAGAAGCTGCTAAAGAGATTAAAGATTTAGTTGAAACAGCAACTGTAAAAGCAAATACAGGTAAAAGCATCAGTAGTAAAATGATTGAAGGCTTTAATCAATTAGATGAAAAAATTGTAGAAACAAGTAAACTTATTGATGATGTTACTCACGCAGCAAATGAGCAAACAATTGGTATGACTCAAATTGCTGATGCTGTAGGTCAATTAGATCAATTTACACAACAAAATGCAGCAATTGCAGATAAAACAAACTCTATTGCTCAAGAAACAAATACAATTGCCCAAGAAGTAGTAGAAGCCGTAAATAAAAATAACTTTGAAGGGAAAGGAAAAGCTAAAGTAAAACAACCTATTTTAGACTCTTCTAAAATTGAAGTAAAAGAAGTAAAACCAATTAAAATTAATAAAACTAGTTCAAGTAGTGCTCCAATAAAAAGTAATACAAATAGTTCAGATGATGAATGGGAAAGTTTCTAAAATAAAAAAGCCTTAGATACTTTGTATCTAAGGCTTTTTTTATGATAAGAAAAATAAGACTAGTATTGTCTTCTAGGTCTTTCTTCTCTTGGTTTAGCTTCATTAACTCTTAAAGTTCTACCTTGGCAATCATTTCCATTTAATGCTTCAATAGCATCACTTCCAGCTTGTGCTGTTTGCATTTCAACAAAACCAAAACCTTTCGATCTTCCAGTTTCTCTATCCATGATAACTTTTGCACTTTTTACTTCGCCAAATTTAGCAAAAACTTCTTCTAAATCCTTATCTGCCATTTGATATGACAAATTTCCAACATAAATGTTCATCTTAATTCTTCCTTTATTTAAGTATAAACATTATGCCTTATTATGAAATAATAATCAAGAGAAGTTAAACTTCTTTACCAAAATTTTTTTCTATTGCGTTATTTATTCTATCTTTTACTTCATCTAATCCTAAAATTGCCATAATATCATATACAGAAGGAGCTTGTGTTCCACCTGTTAATGCAATTCTAATTGGTTGGAATAATTGTGGGAATTTTAGGCCCTTTTCCTCAATAAAAGGCTTTGTCACAAGCTCATAATCAGGAGCAAGATGTAAACTATCTTTATTTTCTTCTAATAAAGATAAATAGTTTTCTAACATTTCTATAGTTCCCTCTTTTACAAACTTCTTTGAACCTTTAGCTTCATAAGATGTAGGAACATTAATAATTTTTTCAATAGCTTCTTTTAATTCTATTAGTGTTTGAGCTCTTTCTTTTGATAAGTCTAATAGCATTTCTTTTTTATCATGTCCATGTAAATAACAATCAAAAGCTTCAAGCTCTTTAGCTAATCTTTCATTTGATACATTTTTAATATAGTGAGCATTTAACCATAATAATTTTTCTGCATTATAAGCTGATGCTGATTTATTAATATTATTTGGATCAAATAACTCTAACATTTCATCCATTGAGAAGATTTCTTGATCTCCATTAGACCATCCAAGTCTAACTAAAAAGTTAAGTAATGCTTCTGGTAAATATCCATCTTTCTTATATTGCATAACATCCATTGCACCATCTCTTTTAGATAGTTTTTTACCTTGTGGATTATTAATCATTGGCATGTGATAGAATTTTGGTACATCAAAACCTAAAGCATTATAAATTACTATTTGTTTAGGAGTATTTGATAAATGGTCATCACCTCTTAATACATCAGTCATTCCCATTAAATGATCATCAATAGCAACAACAAAGTTATAAATAGGCATTCCATTTGCTCTTGCAATTACAAAATCATCAACTTGAGAAGCATCAAAACTCATTTTCCCTTTTACACCATCTTCAAACTCAATTGTTCCCTCAGTTGGTGCTTTGATTCTAATAACAGGATCAACACCTTCAGGAATTTGAGGTAATACTTTACCCTCTTCTGGTCTCCATGTACCATCATATCTAGGGTTTTCTTTAGCGGCTTCTTGCTTGGCTCTTAAAGCATCAAGCTCTTCTCTACTCATGTAACATTTATAAGCCTTACCCTCTTCTAATAATTGAGCAATATATTTTTTATAAATATCTATTCTTTTTGATTGATACTCTATTTCACAGTCACTTGGCATTCCAACCCACTCAAATGCTTCTAAAATAGCTCTTACAGCATCTTCATTATTTCTAGCATTATCTGTATCTTCAATTCTTAATTTAAACTCACCACCAGTTTTCTTAGCCCATAAATAACTATATAAAGCTGTTCTTAAACCTCCAATATGTAAATATCCTGTTGGGCTTGGTGCAAATCTTGTAATTGCCATTTTAAATTAATTCTCCTCTTCTTTATCTTCTTTATTACTTATATAAAAACCTATTGCTGATACTACTACAACTACTACAATAAAAGCTAAAAGTGATATCTCAAGTGTTCCCATTTGCTTCCTTTTCTTTTAATTGACCACAGGCAGCTGATATATCAAGTCCTTTAGATTCTCTAATCGTACAAATAAGTCCTCTATCATTTAAAAAATCTTTGAATTTTATCATATCTTTTTCTTCTGGTCGCTGATATGTAGTTCCAGGGTATGGATTAAAGTAAATTAAATTTACTTTTGCATGAATACCATTTAATAAGCTTAAAAGTTTTCTAGCTGCCTCTATAGAGTCATTTTTACCTTTAATTACAAGATATTCAAACATAACTTTTTTTCTTGTATCAACTGGAAATTTTTTAACAGCATCTATAATTGAAGCAATATTATAAGCCTTATTCATAGGAATAAGTTCACTTCTTAATTCATCATCAACAGCATGTAAAGAAATAGCAAGTTGAATTCCTAAATCTTTTTCACCAAGTTTTTCAATCTTTGAAGCAACTCCTGATGTTGAAACAGTTTGTCTTCTCCTATTTATCGATAAACCATCTTCATCTGAAAATATTTGAACAGCTTTAGTAAAATTATTGAAATTATCTAAAGGTTCTCCCATTCCCATGTATACGATGTTTAATGATTTGTTTTCAGGGATATTATTATCTCTTTTAATATTTACAATTTGAGCGATATACTCCCCAACTGTAAGGTTTCTTACAAAGCCACCCTTTGCTGTAAGACAGAATGTACACCCTACTTTACAACCAACTTGAGAAGAAATACAAACAGTGTATTGTTCACTTCTTTGAATATTTCCATCTTCATCAATTTTCTTCTTTTTCATTAAAAGCAATACAGCCTCAACTGTATGCCCATCTCTTAATTTAAATAGATATTTTATACTTCCATCGCTACTTTGTTCTTTTTTCACAATTTCCATAATATCTATTGGGTACTCATTTTCTAATGTTTGTTTTAAATCATTAGGAATATTTTTCATCTCATTGTATGATGAAGCATAGTTTTTATATAACCAGTTATATACTTGTTTTGCTCTAAATGCTGGCTTTAAAGTGCCTTTTAATTCATCTAAAGTAAAGTCATATATTGATGGTTCTGCAAATTTTGACATATTTTCTACTTTTTATTTTATAATTTGTTTTTCTACTAAATAATTAGTTAATTTTTCCATTGCTACTTTATGATTTTTCATAAAATCTTCATGAGCATTTTCATCTGTGAAGTTTGTAACTACAAAAATTCCTGCAACTGGAATTTCAAACTGTTTTGCCACTGATAATACAGAAAAGAATTCCATATTTTCAATACCTATTCCATACTCTTTAAAGTTTTTTGTAAGTTCACTATTTGTTGATATATAGTTTGATGAGTTAACAATAGTATCATTTCTAGCAAATCTATTTTCAGACTCTAAAACATTATCTAAAGGTGTATATGAACTATTTGTTAAAAAACTAAGTTCTATATTAGCTGCTCTTTTTGACTCAATAATATCAAATATTTTATGCTCACCATAAGAACCTGCACTTCCTATAAATAGTAAATATTCAGGCTTATCAAATAAACATTGTCTTGTTAGATTTATGGCTGATTCTATTAGCCCTACTCCAATAGTTGTAGCAAAAGGAAATACTTCATTTCTTCCAGCACAAACAATCATTTATTTACACTCCATTAAAAAATTTGGGTTTAAAGATATAGTTTTGTCACTATTTACAGGGGCTAAATCAGAAACTGTTTTTGCATTCATTGACATAGCTTCACTTCTAAAAAAATTGTTTCTTACTACATTGTTTATATTTATGTTTTTTACTTCGCAATTCTTTAAAAGTTTTGTACTTAAATTTTTACTATATTTATTTGCCCAAGTAATAACTTCAATTCTTAATAAATCAACAGATTTTTCATATAAGTTTTCACTTATTTTCCATGATAAGTTTGAAATATTTACTTTTACTTCTCTAGCATCAACTCTTTTCTTTAAAGCTATTAAATCATCTATAAATTTATTTATTTTTTTAGCATCACTTGATTGAATCTCATATCTTAATGTACCTACATATCCCATAAACTCTTGTTTATTCTTATAATATCTATATTTTGGGTTTAAAATAAATGAACCATTTTTCTTAATAATAGTATCGTTATCTTTTATAAAATTGTTAAATCTATCTATATTTCTATTTATATAGTTTTCATCATCATTCTCAACATTAATTGAAATAAATGTTTTAAGAATATCAGGAGTTACAACCTTTGAAAACTTTTTATTAAAACTAATTTCGTATGCAAATAATTGTAATGGTAATAGGGCAAATAATGCCATCATTGTAATTTTTTTAATCATAATTAAATCCTTACGGGTATATTGTTATTTCTTAAATATCTTTTTAAATCCATAATATCAATCTCCTTAAAATGGAAAATAGAAGCAGCTAAAGCAGCACTAGCTCCATAATCAAAGGCTTCTTTTATATGTTCCATAGTTCCAGCTCCACCACTTGCAATAACAGGAATATCAACTAGCGATGATACTTGTTGAGTGATATTAAGCTCAAAACCTGTTTTAGCTCCATCTGTATCCATAGAAGTTAATAGGATTTCACCTGCACCTCTATCATAAACCTCTTTAGCCCATTGTAATGCATCAATTCCAGTATCTTCTCTACCACCTTTTACAAAAACATGGTAAGAGCCATCTTCTACTTTTTTAACATCAATAGCAACTACAATACACTGAGAACCGAATCTTTTTGCACCTTCATTAATAAAGTCAGGATTTGAAACAGCCGAAGAGTTAATTGAAACTTTATCACAACCAACATTTAAAAGCTTATAAATATCATCTAGTTTTCTAATTCCTCCACCTACAGTTAAGGGAATAAAAACCTCTTTTGCTACTTGCTCTACTATATCAACTATAGTTCCTCTATTTTCATGACTTGCAGTAATATCTAAAAATGTTATTTCATCAGCACCTTCATTGTTGTATCTTTTAGCTACTTCTACAGGATCTCCTGCATCTCTTAGACCTACAAAGTTTACACCTTTTACTACTCTTCCGTTATCAACATCTAAACATGGTATTATTCTTTTTGCAAAATTACTCAAATAAATTCCTTTACTATAACTAGTAATTATCTTATCTAATTGTAAGTTAAAAACAGATATACTCTTCGCAATTATGGAAAAAGTAAAAGCAAAGAAAAAATACGGACAAAATTTTTTAATAGATTCATCGATTTTAGGAAAGATCATCCAATCGATGCCCAATAACAATAATCATGTAGTAGAAATTGGGCCTGGATTAGGTGATTTGACTAAATACTTAGTCAAGTACAAAGATACAACTGCTTATGAAGTAGATACCGATTTAATTGGTATTTTAGAATCGAAATTTAAAGAGCAAATAGAGCAGGGGAAACTAAAACTGATCCACACTGACGTTTTAGAGGCTTGGGATAAGCAAGGAACCCTGTTTGATGGTAAATATGACATGATTGCAAACTTACCATACTATATTGCAACAAATATTATATTAAGAGCATTAGAAGATGACAACTGTGAACATATCATGGTAATGATTCAAAAAGAGGTTGCTTTAAAGTTTACAGCAAAAGTAAACGATAAAGAGTACTCATCTTTAGGAATTATAAGCGAGCTTTTATCAAGTGAATCAAGGATACTATTTGATGTACCTCCTGAATCATTTGATCCTCCACCAAAAGTTATGTCTTCTATACTTTATATAAAAAAAGATATGAATAAATCTATTGATAAAGAATTTAAAAAGTTTTTAAAATCTTGTTTTACACAACCAAGAAAAAAACTTTCAAAAAATCTATTATCAGTATTTGATAAACAAACTCTATCTTCTATATATGAAGAGCTAGAATTAGATTCTAATATAAGACCTCATGAAGTAAGTTCATCTTTGTATAGCCAAATGTATACAAAGGTTAAAAATGGAAGAGACTAAGAAAGAAGAAACTAAACAAGAAGAGACTGTTGTAGCAAAAGAAGAAAATAAATCTGCTCCTAAAAATCAAGAAAAAAAAGAACAAAGAAAACCAAATCCACAAAATAAAAAAAGAAAACCCCGGCCAAAACAACAACCATTAAAAGGGCAAGGTTGGATAAATGATCTTAAAAAAGCACATTTAATAAATGAAAAAATTCATAAAGATAGATTAAATCCACACTATAAATTAAACTTAAATACTAATGCAAAAGTTAGAATTACGCCACTTGGTGGTTTAGGTGAAATTGGTGGGAACATGATGGTAATGGAGACTGAAAAGTCTGCAATTATTGTTGATGTTGGTATGAGTTTCCCTGATGATGATATGCATGGTGTTGATATTTTAATTCCTGATTTTACTTATATTAGACAAATCAAAGATAAAATTGCTGGTATTGTTATCACACATGGACATGAAGATCATATTGGTGCAATGCCTTATTTATTTAAAGAAATGCAATTCCCTGTTTATGGTACATCTTTACCATTAGAAATGATTGGTTCTAAATTTGATGAACATAAAATGAGAGAACATAGAAAACTATTCAGAGCTATTCAAAAAAGAACACCTATCAAAATAGGGGACTTTGAAGTTGAATGGATGCACATTACTCACTCAATTATTGATTCATCTGCTATTGCTGTTAAAACAGAAGCAGGAACAATCATTCATACGGGTGATTTTAAAATCGACCATACTCCAATTGATGGATATCCAACAGATTTACATAGATTAGCTCATTATGGAGAAGAGGGTGTTTTATTATTAACATCAGATTCTACTAATTCTCATTCACCAGGGTTTACAAAAACTGAAAAAACAGTTGGGCCTACATTTGAAAGAATTTTTGCTTCTGCAAAAGGTAGAGTTATTATGTCTACATTCTCATCAAATATTCATAGAGTTGCTCAAGCTATTGAAAAGGGATTAAAATATAATAGAAAAATCTGTGTTATTGGAAGATCAATGGAAAAAAACCTTGATTTAGCAATGAGTTTAGGTTATATTAAATTCCCTAAAGATCAATTTATTGATCCACATGAGGTTAATAAATATAAAGATGATGAAGTACTAATTGTAACTACTGGTTCTCAGGGTGAATCAATGTCAGCACTTTATAGAATGGCTATTCATGAACATAGACATATCAAAATTAAACCAACTGATCAAATTATTTTATCTGCAAAAGCAATTCCTGGAAATGAAGGAAGCGTATCTGGAATAATTAATCACTTATTAAAAGCAGGTGCAAAAGTTGCATATCAAGATTATGCTGATATTCATGTTTCAGGTCATGCAGCACAAGAAGAACAAAAATTAATGTTAAGATTAGTTAAACCTAAATTCTTTATGCCAGTTCATGGAGAATACAATCATGCATTAAGACATGGTCAAACAGGTGTTGATTGTGGTATTTTAGAAAGAAACTTATATATCATGAGTGATGGTGAGCAAGTTGAAGTATCTCCAAAATATCTTAAAAAAGTTAAAACAGTTAAAACAGGTAAGGTTTATATCGATAATCAATTAAACCACAAAATCTCTGATGATATTGTAATTGATAGACAAACAATGGCAAATGAAGGTGTTGTAATGATTGTAGCACAGGTAAATGAAAGTGATAGAACATTAGCACAAAAACCAAAAGTTGCGTCATTTGGTTTAGTACCAGATAAACAAGATAGATTCTTTGCAAAAGAAATTGAAGACTTATTAACAACTTTCCTTACAAATGCAAAACCAGGAATTTTCAAAAATACAAGAGTTTTAGAAGATGAATTAAGAAAAGTAGTAAGAAAACACTGTATTAGAAAATATAAAAAATATCCTATGATTGTACCAACTGTATTTGTACAATAATTTACTTAAAAGGAGTAGGGCAAATGAATTTTAATGAAATAATCAAAGATGTTTTATTAACTGAGGCAAGAGAATTAGAGAAAACAGCGAATAGTTTATCTTTTGATATAGACAAAGCTGTTGATATGATTATTAACTCTAAAGGAAAATTAATAGTTACAGGTGTTGGAAAATCCGGCCTTGTAGGTTCAAAAATTGCTGCTACACTTGCTAGTACAGGGACTTCATCATTCTTTTTACACCCAACAGAAGCTATGCATGGGGATTTAGGAATGATAGGAGAGAATGATATTGTTCTTGGTATTTCTTATAGTGGAGAAAGTGAAGAATTAGTTCAAATTCTTCCTCATTTAAAAAGATTTAATATTCCATTAATTTCAATGGCTAGAGATGAAAACTCTACTCTAGCTAAATACTCTGATGTTTTTATTAATATTTCAGTGGATAAAGAGGGCTGTCCATTAGATACAGCTCCTATGTCTTCTACTACATTAACAATGGCAATGGGAGATGCACTAGCTGTGTGTCTTATGAAAAAAAGAGATTTTAAAAAAGAAGACTTTGCTTCATTCCATCCAGGAGGAAGTTTAGGTAAAAAACTTTTTGTAAAAGTCGATGATTTACTAAGAAAAGATAGTCTTCCTATAGTTTCACGTGAAACTAAACTTAAAGATGCAATTGTAGTTATGAGTGAAGGAAGACTTGGAAATGTAATTATCACTGAAAACAATAAAGTTATTGGTCTTTTAAGTGATGGTGACTTAAGAAGAGCCTTAATGAATGAAGATTTTAGTTTAGATTGTAGTGTTGATAAAATAGCTACTTTAAATCCAAAAACTTTAAAAAACAAAAACTTATTAGCTAGTGATGCCTTATCTATAATTGAAGATTATAAAATTCAATTATTAGTAGTTACACAAGAAGATGATGAGCTTGTGGGTGTATTACATATACATGACCTAATTGAAGCAGGAATAAAATAATGAAAGAAAACAATAATTGGGTTAGTAACAAAGAAGAAGTTACTGATCCAGTAAGATTAAATAAATATATATCTCATAATAGTAACTACTCAAGAAGAGAAGCAGATAAGCTAATAGAAGAGGGTAGAGTAAAAGTAAACGGGAAAATAGTAAGCAATTTAGCTACAAAAGTTTTACCTACTGATAAAGTTCAAATAGGTAAGCAAAATATTAAACATGAAAAAGATAAATTAATTACTGTAATTGTTTATAACAAACCTAAAGGTGAGATTGTTTCTAAAAATGATCCACAAGGAAGAAAAACTATATTTGATTCACTAGGAAGAAAATATAAGCACTTTTTACCAGTAGGTAGACTTGACTATGCAAGTGAAGGTTTATTGCTTTTAACGGACTCTGTAGAGGCTTTAAATGCACTTGTTCACTCTAATTTAGAAAGAGTATATAAAATCAAAGTAAATGGTGAAATTTCTAAACAAGTTGAAGAAGCTATGCAAAATGGCTTAGAATTAGAAGATGCAAGTGTAGGTGCTCATAAAAACTCTAAAATAAAAGAAATGAATTTTAAACCTTTCTTAGCTTATGATATTCAAAGAAATGAGTCAAACTTTTCAAGAATAAAAGTAGTAATAAATGAAGGTAAAAATAGAGAATTAAGAAGATTCTTTGGACATTTTGGACTAGATGTTTTAGATTTAAAAAGATTAGAATTTGGTGGTATTTCATTAAATAACTTACCAACAGGAAAATCAAGATTTTTAACAAGAGAAGAGTATAGAAACCTAAGACATTTTTTAAACGAAGATGATAGATCTAGCAAATAAACTAAGACCAACAAATCTTGAAACTTTTGTTGGTCAATCTCATATAATAGCAAAAGACAAAGCCCTTTACAAACTTATCAAAAAAAAAGATATTCCTCATTTATTCTTTTATGGTAAACCAGGAACTGGAAAAACTACATTAGCAAAAATTATTGCAAAAGAAATCAACACTGATTATTACTACTTTAATGCTACATCTATAAAGGTTGAAGATTTAAGAAAAGTATTTGATAGATATAAAAATGCTTTAATAAAACCCTTAGTTTTTATAGATGAAGTACATAGACTTTCAAAAAATCAACAAGAAGTTTTACTTCCAATTATGGAAAACTATGATGCTATAATCATAGGAGCAAGTACTGAAAATCCATTTTTCACTTTAACAAATGCAATAAGATCAAGATCATTTCTTTATGAATTTAAAGCTTTTACAAAAAATGAAATGATAAAAATACTTGATATTGCTATTAATGAAGTTGATATAACTTTGAGTAAAGAAGCTAAAGAGTATTTAATTACATCAAGTAGTGGTGATGCAAGAGCAATGCTTACTTTATTAAATTTTTCATATAAAGTATCAAAAAATATAGATATCGATTTACTAAAACAGTTAAGAGAAAATGTAATAGGAGACGGGGTATCCTCATCAGATACACATTATGATTTAGCTAGTGCTATGATTAAATCTATAAGAGGCTCAAATGTTGATGCAGCTTTATATTATCTAGCTAGACTTATAAATGGGGGAGAAAGCGTTGATTTTATTACAAGAAGACTTGTAATATTTGCTAGTGAAGATATAGGTAATGCTAATCCAAATGCTTTAAATTTAGCAGTTAGTACAATGCATGCTTGTAATAAAATAGGATACCCAGAATCAAGAATTATGTTGGGTCAATGTATTATATATTTAGCAAGTTCACCTAAGTCAAATAGTGCTTATAAGGCTATAAATAAAGCCCTTAATGAAGTAAAAAATGGTAAAATACTTGAGATACCAAAACATTTAGATTCACAACATATAGGCTACAAATATCCACATGATTATGGTGGATATGTAGAACAACAATATTTAGATAAACCCTTATCCTTATATGAAAGTTTGAATATAGGTTTTGAAAAAACTTTAAATGATTGGCTAAATAAAATCAAAAATAAGGACTAAAAATGCAATACTATAGTTGGGTACTAACTTTTCATATAATGGCTGTTATGTCATGGATGGCATTGTTATTCTACCTTCCAAGACTATTTGTTTACCATGTAGAGCATAAAAATAAAAAAGACTTTACGGATGTTGTGAAAATTCAAGAACTTAAAATATACAAAGTTATTGGTGCACCTGCAATGTGGGCTTCTATAATTAGTGGTGCTATAATGCTTTATTTAAACCCTTACTTGCTATCTTCAGAAGCAGGGGGATGGATGCACGCAAAATTATTAGTTGTATTCTTTCTTGTTTTATATACTTTTTCATTAGAAAAATACAGAAAAGATTTAGAAGTTGATAAATTTGAAAAAAGTGGTAACTTTTTTAGAGCATACAATGAAGTACCGACAATTCTATCTTTACTAATTGTTGGATATGTAATCACAAAAACTTTTTCTATATTATTTACGGTAATAACTCTTTTAATAGGAGCGTTTATAATTTATAAAGTATTAAAACAAACTCCTAAAGAAGCTAAATAATGTTTGAAAAATACTATATACTAGATACAAATATTTTACTTGAAGATGCAAATAATATCTTCAAACTTTCACAAGAAGGTACAAATTTAATAGTTTTACCTGAAACAGTATTAGATGAAATTGATACAAAAAAAAGTGGTTTTGATGAAATAAATTTTCAAGCAAGAGAATTTGCAAGAATATTAGAAAACTCTTCAATTAACTATTCTAAAAGTGAAGACTTATATAAAATTATAAGAATAACAATCAATAAAAATACTATAATTGATATCATCTCAAAAGATATTTATGATGTGAAATCAAATAGTACTTCTTTAAATATAATAAATGATAGAAAAATACTTGAAGTAGCTTCTTTTGCTAAAAAATATTATGATCAAGATATAGAATTTATATCACTTGATATAATGGCTAGAACAAGAGCTATATCACTTGATATAAAAACAGACTCGCTTACAGCTTCTCAAAATGGAGATTTTGACTTTAATTTTATTAAAGAAATATCAATAGACTTTAATCAACAAGAAGAACTTGATAATGAAGAAATTACTAAATTTGATAAAGAATACCAAGTACATAACTACTCTTACTGTTTTAAAATAAAAGACTCTGATCAAGTTATATTAGCTACTATTCAAAATAAAAGAATTAGACTTTTAGATGAAGGTGAAGTAAGAAATCAAATAATTACACCATTGAATAAAGAACAATTGTTCTTTTCAAGTGCTTTATTAAATCACTTTTATAATATCTTAATAATTGAGGCAAAAGCAGGTTCAGGGAAAACACTATTGGCATTAAGTGCAGCTTTAAAACTTGTAAGACAAAAAAACTATCAAAAAATCATTTATATAAGAAACTCAATTGAATCACTAGATAAAGGTGAAGATGTTGGTTATCTTCCTGGATTTGAGGAAAAATTTAAAATATATAATCATCCTTTAATGGATAGTTTAGAATATATAATTAGAACAGATTATAAAAAAAAGAAATCAAAAAAGAATCCTGAAAATACACCTGAATTAGATGAAAATGAAGTTACAACAAGAATTGAACAAATGATTACAAATTATAGTATAGAAACTATGTGGGTAGGAGAGATGAGAGGTAGAACACTTACAAACTCATTTGTTATTATTGATGAAGCACAAAATATGTCAAATAAAACAATGCAAATGGTATTATCAAGAGTTGATAATACATGTAAAGTTGTTGTATTAGGTTCTAATAAACAAATCGATAACTTCTATGTGAATAAATATACTAACTCATTAACGACTCTATTAAAGGCTACAAGCAAAGAAAATAGTTTAGTTAACACTTTTGCTATAAAACTAGAAAAAGTCCTTAGAGGGCCAATTACTGAATGGGCAGAGCAAATCTTTTCAAATAAATAAAAAACTTCTCTAAGATGTATTGAAAAACAATTTTTAATACATCTTAAAATCTGTAATGTTACTATTATTCAAAAATAAAAAAAGAAATATCTAAGTAAAAAAGAAAATATATTAAGTACTGTAACTTGTGTTATAATACATATTATTATATGTATAGGAGTTATAATGAACTTATTACAATACACATCAAAAGAAATGTTTTCATCTACAGAACTTATTAGAAAAAGTAAAATGGTTTTTGATAAATTATCAAATAATGAGATAGAAAAAGCAGTAATTCTAAGAGATGGTAAACCAAGTTTTATTCTACTTGATTTTGATAAGTATGAAACAATTATAGAAGATTATGAAAGACTTCAAAAAGAGAATAAAAAATTAAAAGAAAAAAAGAATCAAATTCCTCAACCTAGTAAAGAGAGTGATAACAATATTCTAAAAAACAAAAAAGAAGAAGAGATATCTAGTGATGAACTAGAAAAAGCATTAGCCCAAATTGACAAACTAGATATGGATTTAGAAAAGAAAATTGAGTCAAATCAAAAACAAGAAGCTTTAAAAGATTTTTGGGAATAGTATGATTTATGATGTACTAATAATAGGAGCAGGGGCAGCTGGCTTAACGGCAGCATTAAATGCTAAAAAAAACGGTGTAAACGTAGCAGTAATAACAAAAACACTTCCAACACATTGTCAAACAGTTCAAGCTCAAGGTGGGATAAATGCAGTTTTATATGAAGATGATGATAGTGTAAAACAACATATCGAAGATACATATAAAGGTTCTTATGAAATTGCTAGTAAAAAAAATATATCTTTTATGTGTAAAAAAGCAAAAGAGACTATTAACTGGTTAGATTCAATAGGAGTACCTTTTACTAGAAATTCTAAAAATCAAATTGCACAAAGAAAATTTGGTGGTACTTCAAAAATTAGAACTTGTTATAGTAGTGACTATACAGGACTTAAAATAGTACATACTCTTTATGATCAATGTATATCTAATGACATAAAGTTTTTTAATGAGCATCAAGTTCTTGACTTACTTGTTATAAATAATGAGTGTTATGGGTGTTTAGCTTATGATATAGTTGATGGTAAAGTTAAACAATTCATATCAAATAATACAGTATTAGCAACAGGTGGATATGCAGGAATTTATAAAAACTATA
Organism: Arcobacter sp. YIC-80; assembly: GCF_044841725.1. Classification (NCBI taxonomy): domain Bacteria; kingdom Pseudomonadati; phylum Campylobacterota; class Epsilonproteobacteria; order Campylobacterales; family Arcobacteraceae; genus Arcobacter; species Arcobacter sp. YIC-80. Next base: position 177,379 of record NZ_JBJBSI010000002.1, read on the forward strand.
CTACGAATTCTCTTTCTACTACAGCTGATGGAGTTGCATTAGCATTTAAAGCAGGTGTAAATTTATCAAATATAGAGTTTATTCAGTTTCATCCAACAACACTTAAATCAAGTAATATTCTTATAAGTGAAAGTGCTAGAGGTGAGGGTGGATATTTACTAGATAAAAATAAAAATAGATTTATTAATGAATTATCAACAAGAGATGAAATAGCAAGAGAAATATATAAAAGAACTGTAAAAAATGAAGAAGTTTATCTTGATTTAAGACACATTGATAAAAATAAATTAGAAGAATTACTTCCACAAGAAATAAGATTAGCCAAAGAGTTTTCAAATATTGATATAAAAAAGCAACTTTTACCTATAGTTCCAGCAGCTCATTATAGTATGGGTGGGATAAAGACAGATTTGAATTGTAAAACATCAATTAAATCCTTATATGCTTGTGGAGAATGTGCACAAGCAGATATTCATGGAGCAAATAGACTAGGTGGGAATTCTCTTTTAGAAATAGTAACTTTTGGAAAAATAGCAGGGATAAATGCTTCAAAAAATATAAATAAGGAAGAAATTAATTTTGATAATCAAGTAAAAGAACTTGAAATTAAAATTCAACTTCTTCTATCAAGAGATAAATCTCTAAACAATGTATACGAATTAAAAGATAAGTTAGGTAATCTTTTGATTGAGAAAGCTGGTTTATTTAAAAATGAGGATATGTTAAAAGAGCTAAAAGAGGAATTAGATAATATGAAAATAATTCTAAATAGAGTTTCTATTGAAGATAAATCAAAAATCTATAATAAAAATCTTGTTGAATATTTTGAACTTGAAAATTCACTTCTTATAGCACAAGCTTTATGTTTAAGTTCTTTAAATAGAAAAGAAAGTAGGGGTGCTCATTTTAGAAATGATTACAAAGATAAAGAATCTAAATACCAAAAACCCTCGATAATTAAAATATTTAATAAAGAAATATCTTGTAGTTTTGAGGATATAATATGAAGATAAATATTAGGAAATTCACACAATTAGAACAGAAAGAGCAAATAAAAGAGTTTAAAGTAGAACAAGATAATTTATTAAAAGCATTAGAAGAAATAAAAAAAAATCAAGACTCTAGTTTAGCATATAGATATGGTTGTAAAAGTGGAATTTGTGGCTCGTGTGCCATTAGAGTAAATGGAGTAGAAAAACTTGCTTGTAGAACTACAATTAAAGATGGAGATTTAATTGAACCTTTAAAAAATTCAAAAGTTATTAAAGATTTAGTTGTAGATGTTTCACATGAAACATTGTTAATTAAAAAAACAAATAGTGCAATAAAACAAAAAAAAGAAAATCTTACTTTAACTCAAAAAGATGTATTAAAGATTGATATACAAAGCAATTGTATCTTATGTAATGCCTGTTATAGTTCATGTCCTGTTTATGATGTAAATAAAGAGTTTCTAGGGCCTTTTGCATTAACAAGAGCACTAAGATATGAAAATGACAAAAAAGGGCAGAATGAACAGATAATAAACAATATACAAACAAATGGTATATGGGATTGTACTTTATGCAGTGCTTGTACTTTTGTTTGCCCTCAAGGTATAGATCCTAAAATGGATATTATGCAACTTCAAAATATATCTATTCAAAAAGGATACAGTAATCCATATATGAATACTTTTGATAATAATATGGGATTTGATAGTAATGATTTTGGATTTGATCCTAATGGAAGTTTTTAGTATTTAAGAGCAGAAAACTGCTCTTAAATTGATATTATAAATTATCTTTTAAATATAAATAGTCTGACATCTTAGTCCACTCTCTAGCTTTTTTCATATAAGCATCTTGTGAGTCTAATACTTCTTTTAATAAAGGATTTTTTGAAGACATCTCTTCTCTTAAATCTTGGTTTGCTTTTTTCATAGCATTCATAACTTCTTTTGGGAAAGTTCTAACTTTTATATTTGGTTGTTCTTTTTTCATCTTATCCCAAGCAGTTGTATTCATATCATAGTTTTGAATATACATATCATAAGCACTAACTCTAATAGCTGTAGTTAAGATAACTTGTAAATCTTTTGGTAGTTTATTAAACCTTTTCTTATTTACAATAACTTGTAATTCTGATGCTGGCTCATGCCAACCTGTGTAGTAATAAGGAGCAATTTTATGAAATCCCATTTTAATATCCATTGATGGTCCAACCCATTCTAAAGCATCAATTGTTTTTCTACCTAATGAAGTATATAATTCACCTGGTGCAATATTAGTTACTTGAACACCTAATTTAGCCATAACTTCTCCTGCAAATCCAGGAATTCTCATTTTTAAACCTTTTAAGTCATCAAGTGTATTAATTTCTTTTCTAAAAAAACCACCCATTTGTACACCTGTATTTCCTCCAGGAAATGATAAAATATTATGTTTTGCATAAACTTTTTGCATTAACTCTAAACCACCACCATAATAGAACCAAGCATATTGTTCAGGTGCAGTTAATCCAAAAGGCATTGAAGTAAACGGTAAAGTGTTTATATCTTTACCTTTCCAATAATAAGAAGCTGTATGACCCATATCATATTGTCCACCTTTAACCATATCAAGTACACCAAGTGGCGCTTTATGTTTATTTGCTGAATCAACTTTTATTATAAGTCTTCCGTTTGACATTTCTTTTGCAAGATTAGATAGATTGTGTGCAGTATCAATTAGTGGAGTTGCACTTTTACCCCATGTTGTAGCCATCTTTAATTTATATGTTTTTTCTTTTGCTTGCGCTGACATTGACATTGCAATAAGTATTACAGATGTTACACCTAGTTTTCCGATTAATTTTTTCATAAATACTCCTATATATAAAATTTGTTTGGAATTATATATTTATAGCAGTATCATTTAGCTTATGTGATAGTATCAGTTATGAAGAAGACAATCTTTAATTTTATTTGTTTTATTCCACTTTATTGTTTTTAGTTCTGGCTCTTTATAAAATTCTTTAACATACCCAAAACATAAATATCCAATAAATTTATATTCACTTTTATCAATATTAAATATTTTATTTATCTTATTAGGTTTTAAAATAGAAACCCAACCCATACCAACATTTAAGGCTCTTGCAGTAAGCCACATATTTAAAATAGCACATACAACAGAGTATTCACCTGTTTTTCTCATATAAGTTTGTCCCAAAATATTCTCTTTTGGTTTTTTATAATAAACAGCTATATTTATATTTGACTCTTTTATTCCCTCAAGTTTAAGTGAATTGTATATAGGTCTTTTTTTAAACTTCTTTTTGCTTTTTTCAAAAGACTTTTTAAAATGTTTATATACTTTACGTTTTTGTTTATCTTTCACAATTACAAATCTCCAAGGTTGAGAATAACCAACAGATGGAGCTTGTATTGCAGCTTCTAATATTTTTTTTAATTTTTTTTGTGAGATCTTTTTTGAAGTAAAACTATTACCTCTAACATCACGTCTTGAGGCAATAATTTTTTTAAGAGTTTTTTGCTCTTTTTTAGTAAAATTCATTAAACTGTAAAATCGTGTAAGTCTTTAAATAAAAAGGCTTCTACAATCTCATCTATACTTTTTTGTGTTGGAGCAATTAAAGCAATAATTCCTTCATCCATAAAAGGCCAAACATATTCTTGCTCATTTATTACAACTACAGCATCTATCCATTCTAAAATATCTTCTCTTCTATCATAAAACTCAACATCAGTGATTTTACCTTCATCTAAAGAAATAAAAGCCCAAGCTTTATTTTCTTCCATAGATGCGATAGTACATTCATGTCTACTTTTATTATCAACAGGTATTAATACTGTCATACTATCCTCTTTTATATCATTTTCTTTACATGAGGATTTTACAATCTTTTATCTTAAGATAAAAACTCTTTTTTATACCATAAAGAAAAAACATAAAGTGAATAAAGATGTTGTTTAAATTTTCTTTGTTTAGATAACTCATAAATATGCTTTACATACTCATCATTAAAAAGCTTTGTATGTTTATTTACATCAAGTATAGTCTCTAATATTGAGTTTCCATACTCTTGATTTAGCCATTCATTAAAAGGTGAATTAAAACCTTTTTTAGTTCTATTGATAATTTGTTCAGGTATATATTTTGAAGCAATTTTCTTAAGTAAATATTTGTTTGTATTTCCAACTTTAATATCTGAATCAATACTAAACATATAGTTTACTAAATTAAAATCTAAAAATGGTGTTCGAACTTCCAAAGAGTTTCTCATTGAGATTCTATCAACTTTTGAAAGCAAGCCTTCTCCAAGCCAAATTTTCAAGTCAATATAACTCATCCAATCAACTGGATCTTTTTTTGCTTTTTCATTTTTAAAAGTTGGAACTTTTTTAAAAAGTCTCTTTTTTTGAATATCTGTATAAATTTCCCCAAAAGAGTTATAAAGATTTTGTTTTTTAACTATTCTTCTTAAATACTCACTCTCTTTAGTATTATTTTGCAATGCACCAATAATATCATCTAAAAACTCATTTTGCTCATTTGATAATGTTTTTTCAAAACTATAATATTTTAAAAACTTTGCATAATTGTCATAACCTAAAAAAATCTCATCACTTCCTTCACCTGATAAAACAGTTTTTATTCCACTTTGATGAATCTTTTTAGTTAATATATTTAAAGGGATTGCAGCAGAATCACCATGTGGCTCTTCTAAAGCTCCTAAACTATCTTCAAAGTGTTCAATAAAATCTTTTTTAGATATTTCAACTGGATTGTGATTTGAGCCAATATAATCAGCTGTGATTTTTGCATAATCTAATTCACAATAGTTTTTATACTCATTGTAACCAACAGAAAAAGTATTGATCTTCTTTCCAGAGATTTTAGTGTAAAGTGCAGATACTAGTGAACTATCAATTCCACCACTTAAAAGTGAAGCAACTTCAACATCAGATGTAAGTCTTGACTCAACAGCATTAAATAAAAGCTCTTCAATCTTCTCTAAAGCCTCATTTTCATCTTTTACGGCTTTATAAGTGTTTATCTTATAGAAACGCTTCTTTTTAAGCTGAGCGTCTTTATTTGGCTCATAAACCATATATGTTGCAGCTTCTAGTTTAAAAATGTCTTGAAAGAAAGTATCCTCACCAAAAGAGACAAAATATTGCATATATTTTGAAAGAGCTACTTTGTTTAGTTTTGGTTTGGAATCAAGTAAATTTACTACAGACTTAATAGAAGAAGAAAAAATAAACTTATTATCTTTGAAGTAATAGAAAAATGGTTTTTTTCCATATCTATCCCTAGCACAAAAATATCTATTCTTTTTTATATCATATAAAGTAAAAGCAAACATACCATTTAGCTTATTTAAAAAATCAAACTCATATTTTTGATACAGTCTTATTAAAACTTCACTATCACTTTTTGTTTTACACTCTAACTGTTCATCAAGTATAAGTTGTTTATAGTTATAAATCTCACCATTAAAAACTAAAACAATATCATCAAAAACCATAGGTTGATTTGCTTCTTCGTCTAAATCAATAATAGCAAGTCTTGTATGTCCAAACTCTTTATCTTCAATTTTTATAGAGCTTTGATAATCTGGCCCTCTGTTATTTAATATCTTCAAGGAAGATGAGAAATTATTACTTAAAAAATTTGTTCCTAAAATTCCACACATATTACAATCCAAAAAAACTATTTATAATTAAAATATAAAAATACATTAAAAGTACAAAGAAAGACGAGCTAACTAAAACAGAAAAAGTTGTATCTATTGGTTTACAATTATATAAAGCCGATAAATTCACATTATTCACTGCAAGAGGTACAATAAGTTCTAAAAATATAATGGCAGAAACAAAAGGATCTATTTTAAATAATAAAATAATATATAATCCAATTATAGGTAAGATTATATGCTTGAAAAGAGTTATATTTAGTGATAATTTCCAATTTGCAGTTCTTATTTTAACTTGAGACATAAATATACCAAAAATTACAAGTTGCATAACAATTGCAGCATAAGCCCCCATAGTAAACACTTTATCAAAGTTATTACTTAATTCAAAACCATAATAATTAAAAGCCAAAGCAGCAACAGCAAACCAAATAGCAGGTATTTTAAATATCTCTTTTAAAGCATCAATAAATTTAAACTTATCTCCTGCAAAGAAATATACAGAAAATATATAAATAAAGAAAATATTTGCAATATTCAAAATAGAAGTATAAGGAACACTTGCTTCACCAAATAAAGCTATTCCTAATGGTATACCAAGATTTCCTGTATTACCAACAAGTGCAGATGCCATAAAAATTGATTTATCTTGATAATCATTTCTAAACATTCGTAAAGAATAGAAAAAAGCAATTCCCATTGTAATAAAAATTGCTATAAAGTAAATAAAAGGTGAGATTATAAACTCATCGTTTATTGGTGCTCTTGTAAGTCCCCAAAAAATAAGAATGGGCTGAAGAAAATATAAATTTAATAGAACAAAACTTCTTTCATTTACATCACTTTTAAAAACTCTTTTAAAGGTAAAACCAATAATGATAAATATATAAATAGTTGCGACAGATACTAATGCTTCGATTTTATATCCTAATCTTTTTTTGAATTTTATCATAATGTAATATAATCTTAGCTATATTTTTAGAATGTACGAAAATTTAAAAAACAAAACAGTTTTATATATTGAAGATGATCAATTTATTAGAGAACAAACAGCTTCTTTACTAAATGTAGTATTTGAAAATGTCCTTACAGCAAACAATGGGGAAGAAGGCTTACAACTTTTTAGTAAAAATTCTGAAAAAATCCATGCTATTGTAACAGATATTAATATGCCAATTTTAACAGGTATTCAAATGAGCAAAGAGTTAAAAAGTGATAAAAACTTTAATACTCCAATAATTGGTGTATCAGCTTATTCAGATGATGATAATATGTTAAATGAAGCTAATGATTTATTTACTTTATATTTAAGAAAACCTATTGAAATAAAAGATTTAATAGATGCAATAGAAGAAGTGATATTATAGGATAAAAATTTATCCCATAATACCTTTAATCATAAAGAAAATACCTGCTGATAAAATACCTGCGGCTGGCACTGTAATAATCCAAGCTGCAACTATTTTTTTAACTGCATCTCTTTTTACATATTTTGTACTTTTTGCTTGCTTTACATCTCTTTTTTCTTGTTTTACAATCTCTTGTTTCTCTTCTAAACCTTTATATAATTCAACAATTCTTACATAATCAGATTTAGACTTCTTTTCTAATGATTCAAGTTGTTCTAACTCTTTTGTCATAGAATCTAACTCTTTTTTATGCTTTTTAAATTTTTTTCTAAGATTTTGTAAAGCTCTTGTTTCATGATTATCTAAATACTCTCTTAAGAAACCAACCCCAAATACACCACCAACTGCAATATGTGTTGAAGATACAGGAAGTCCTAATTGAGAAGCAATAATAACAGTAATAGCAGCTGCCATAGCAATAGAATAAGCTCTCATCTGATCAAGTTCAGTGATTTCAGAACCAACTGTTTTAATAAGTCTTGGTCCATATAAAGCAAGTCCTATAGCAATACCTATAGCTCCAACTGCCATAACCCAAAATGGAATATCAACCTTTGTAGAAATTCCTGAATTCATAACTGCATCATTAATCGCAGCTAATGGTCCAATTGCATTTGCCACATCATTTGCACCATGTGCAAAAGAAAGTAGAGCAGCCGCAAAAATTAAAGGAATTGTAAATAATGAATTTACGCTATCTCTATCATTTGATAACTTTTGTGAGGCTTTTAAAATAAGTGGTTTTACTAATATATAAACAATAACAGCAATTACTAAACCAATTGAAGCTGCTGTTATAAAATCAAGTTTAATGATTTTTTTAACACCTTTTAAGATAAGGTAAGTTGAAAAAGCCCAAGACATAATTGCAACTAAATAAGGAACAATTTTTTGTGAGGCTTCAATCATATCTTTTTTATAGACTATCTTGGTCTTTATTATATAAAGAAAGGTTGCTGCAATAATTCCACCAAGAACAGGTGAAATAACCCAAGAAGCGGCAATTTTTCCCATAGTTCCCCAAGAAACAATAGCAAAACCAGCAGCAGCAATACCAGCACCCATTACACCACCTACAATTGAATGAGTTGTTGATACAGGAGCTCCTACAGAAGTAGCAAAGTTAAGCCATATTGCAGCAGATAATAAAGCCGCTGTCATTGCCCAAATAAAAATATCTGGATTTGATATTAAAGCTGGATCAATAATACCTTTTTTAATCGTTTTTACAACATCTCCACCTGCTATTAAAGCTCCCATTGCTTCGAATATTGCAGCTATAACAATTGCCCACATTAAAGTCATTGCTTTTGAACCAACAGCAGGTCCAACATTATTCGCAACATCATTTGCACCAATATTCATAGCCATATAAGCTCCAAATACTGCACCAATAATTAAAAACGTATTATTAGGCATATCCCCATGTGAAGTATATGACCAAAGAAAAACCACTAGCATAAATAGAAGTGCTAGGGACAATTTTGCGAAACCAGGAAGCGTTTTTTCTGCTGCCTTGTCAAATGAATCGATTGTCTTAATATCCAAAGTAACCCTTTTTGTAACCATTTTGTAGCTTAATAAGACTAATATTTTAATGGATACTTCCTTACTTATTATTTAAGTAAACTTAAAGTTATTATGACTAAAATACTTAACTTAAGTCATTTCTCTATATTATATTCTTTGTTTTTTTCTAAATTCTTTTAAATACTTATTCTTTTATATGTTACATTTCATTTGACAAATATACTTCTTTTATGTATAATAGTCATAAAATATAGATAATATACATAAAGGAGACAGTATGAAAGTTACAATTCTTTCAAAAAATGATCTTCCAAATATTGAAAAAATACAAAATGAATTTGACATCTTTAGAGTAGTGAAAGTTAAAACTAGAGAAAAGCTTGATATGATTGAGTTTTTTAATAAAGATGGTGTATTTAGAGGATTTGGTAAAGATACTAAAGCAGCTTATAAAAAAGCTAAGAAAGCTCTAAAAAGCTATTATAATAATTAATAAAAGAAGAGATTAATCTCTTCTTCTATTTCTACTTCCACCACTTGAGTTTCCGCCTCTTGAACCTCTTGAGTCTCTACTTCTAGAATCTCTTCTTCCGTTGCTTCCACCTCTTGAACCATTTCTTGATCCACCTCTATGTCCACCTCTTGAGTTTCTATTTCCACCTCTTCTATCAGAACCACTACTATTTTTAGCTCTTTGAATTAATCTTTCAATATCATTCTCAGATTTACCAATTTTGTTATTACCTTTAACATAAGTAGATTCTGAAATCATTGAAGCTAATTTGAATGCAATAGTTGAAATATCGAACTCTTCTTTTAAATCTTCAACAAGTTGTAAAGCATGATCTTTAACATCTTGATTTGTAATCTTTTGTTTTAAATCAGTTACTTTTTTCTCTTTTACAGAAGAGATATTTGGAACTTGTTTACCTTCAAGTTTAGAACCAGTAGTTTTTTCAATTTTTTGAAGCATTCTAAATTCGTGTGGAGTTACAATTGAAACTGCCATACCTTCTTTTCCTGCTCTACCTGTTCTACCAATTCTATGTACATAAGACTCAGAATCAAATGGTAAATGATAGTTAAATACGTGAGTTACATCACTTACATCAAGTCCTCTTGCTGCAACATCTGTTGCGATTAGAATCTCTAATTTAGATGTTTTAAAAGCTCTAATAGCTTCTTCTCTTTGTCTTTGCTCCATATCACCATGAAGCCCCTTAGCCATATATCCTTGAGATACTAAAAATGTAGATAATCTATCAACTTCTTTTTTTGTTCTACAAAAAATAATTGATTTATCTGGGTTTTTAAAATCAAATAGTCTAATTAAAGCATCATCTCTTTCATGCTCATCAACTACATAATATGTTTGAGTAATTTTAGAGTTAGTTACTTCTTTTTTTGTAATAGTAATAAACTCAGGCTCAACTAAAATTGTTTTAGCTAGATTTTTAATTGCATTAGGCATTGTTGCAGAGAAAAGAACTGTTTGTCTTGAAGCTGGCATAAAAGTGAAAATCTCTTTAATGTCATCTAAGAAGCCCATATCTAACATCTCATCAGCTTCATCTAAAACTACATAAGATGGTTTAATATCTATTTTCTTGTCTCTTAATAAATCTAAAAATCTACCTGGTGTCGCAATAATTACACTTGCGTTTGCAATGTGTTTTAATTGTCTTGAATATGATTGTCCACCATAAACAGTTGCTGTGTTAATACCTAAAAATTTTCCAAACCTAAAAATTTCATCAGAAACTTGCATCGCAAGTTCTCTTGTTGGAACTATTATAACTGCTTCAACCGAACCATCACACTTCATCATATTTAATATTGGAAGACCAAAAGCTGCAGTTTTACCAGTACCAGTTTGAGCTTGTCCTACAATATCCTTACCGCTTAAAACTACAGGAATTGCTTTTTCTTGAATAGGACTTGGCTCTTGAAAACCAGCACCGTCTATCGCCTTATGTAAATCTTCTTTGAAATTAAATTCGTTAAATGTCATTCGTTACCTTAGTATAATTTATAAAATTGATACACAGGTTTATATATTTATCTTCTCAATAAAATTTAACATAAACATTTGTAATAATGTGTTGTTCTTTTGTGAGTAGGTCAGCTTATTATAATATTCTTTTCGTACAAAAGAATTAATAGGGTATATAAAATGTGTATAATTTCACTCATTATACTTAATTTTATATAAATTTAAGCTTTAAAGAAAAAAAGGAGCTTTTTTTGCTCCTTTTAATTTAGATATCGTCTAAGCTTTTGTAACCTTCAAGATACTTAGTATCATAGTTATTTGAGATGAAATCTTCATTTTCCATCATTTTTTGGTGGAATGGAATAGTTGTTTTAATTCCTTCTACTTCAAACTCATTTAAAGCTCTTTTCATAATATTAATTGCTTTATTTCTATCTCTTCCCCAAACAATTAGTTTACCAATCATTGAATCATAATGAGGTGGTACAACATAGTTTGTATATACATGAGAATCAACTCTTACATTTCTTCCACCTGGTACAAACCATTGAGTAACTTTTCCTGGACAAGGAAGGAATGAGTTAGGATCTTCAGCAGTAATTCTAACTTCAATAGCATGACCTCTGAATTTGATTTTTTCTTGAGGAGGTAATTCTGCACCTTCTGCAACTTTAATCATTAATTCAATAATATCAATTCCTGATACCATTTCAGATACAGGGTGTTCAACTTGAAGTCTAGTATTCATTTCCATGAAATAAATATTTTGTTTATCATCTGCTAAGAATTCAAAAGTACCAGCACCTTCATATTTTAAATATTTAGTAGCTTTTACAGCAACATTATGTAAATGAGCTCTCGTTTCATCATTTAATAAAATTGCAGGTGACTCTTCAATAACTTTTTGGTGTCTTCTTTGTAAAGAACAATCTCTCTCACCAATATGAATAGCATTACCATGAGAATCTCCAACAACTTGAACTTCAATATGTCTTGGGTTGTTAATAAATCTCTCTAAATACATAGTACCATCACCAAATGCAGCTAATGCTTCTGATGATGCAGCCATGAATAATTGGTCGAATTCAGACTCATCTGTAATAAGTCTCATTCCTCTTCCACCACCACCAGCAGATGCTTTAGCCATAATAGGATAACCAATTTCAGCAGCTACTTTTCTAGCTTCTTCAAGTGTATGTACAGCACCATCAGAACCAGGAACTACAGGAACACCAGCTTTAATCATTTCTTCTTTAGCTTTAGATTTATCAGCCATTTTCTCCATTACATCAGTAGAAGGCCCAATAAATTTAATACCATGAAGTTTACAAATTTCTACAAAGTCTTGGTTTTCAGATAAGAAACCATAACCAGGGAAAATTGCATCACATCCAGTCATTTCTGCAGCTGTAATAATTGCAGGAATATTTAAATATGAGTCAGATGATTTTGCACCACCAATACATACTGCTTCGTCTGCATGTTTTAAATATGAAGCATTTTTATCTCCAGCAGAATAAACAGCAACAGATTTTTTACCCATTTCTCTAATAGTTCTAATAGCTCTTTGAACTATTTCACCTCTATTAGCGATTAATATTTTTTTAATTTCTGCCATGTCTTAGCTCTTACTACGCTTTTTCAACAACAAAAATTGGCATATCGTATTCTACAGGTTCACCATCTTTAACTAAAATATCAATAATTTTACAATCATATTCAGCTTCAACTTCATTCATAATTTTCATAGCTTCTAAAATACATAAAGTTTGACCTTTTTTAACTGTATCTCCAACCTTAACAAATGTTGGTGCTTCAGGAGATGGAGAAGCATAGAATGTTCCTACCATTGGTGATTTAATAGTTTCACCTGAAATATTACTTGTAGCTTCAGCAGCAACAGGTGCAGGTGTAGCAGCAGGAGCAGCAACAGGTGCAGCTTGTGTGTAAACTGGCTCAGTTGAAGTAACAACAGTATTAGATTCGAAACCTTTTTGCATTGCAATTTCAAACTCACCTTCTTTTACTTTAAGTTTGTTAAGTTCACTCTTATCAAATACTCTTATTAGTTCTTTTATTTCTTTAAAATCCATAATTAGCCTTTTAATTCGTCAAATTTTTTAAATATCTTAGCAAAAAATAGATTATAAGTATATTTTTAACATATAATAAAAGCTTCGTTTAAGAAAAAGAACTGATTTTTTTATTGATTTTATATTATTCAATATAATTTGCTATAATTTTAAAAAAATTATAGGAATAAAATGCTAAATGATCAAACATTTATAAACATAGCCCATGAAATAGCAAGTGCTTCAAAATGTGTTTCAAAACAAGTTGGAGCTGTTATCGTAAAAGATGGAAGAATTCTATCAACAGGTTATAATGGTACTCCAACAGGTTATACAAACTGTAGTGATCATTGGAAGGGTGAATATACAAAAGATCACCATGACTGGTCAAAAACTTATGAAATTCATGCTGAGATGAATGCTCTTATTTGGGCTGCAAGAAAAGGTATTTCAATAGAAGGTGCAACTATATATGTAACATTAGAACCATGTAGTGAATGTTCTAAAAACTTAATAGCAGCAGGGATTAAAAGAATAGTTTATGATAGAGCTTATGAACACACAAACTCAGAAGTTGTATCTAAATTTATCAAAGATAACAATGTCATAATAGAGAAGGTAGTAAAAAATTAGTTGGAATAGTAAATACAAAATAGGAAGTAAATACAATCATTCTTTTTATAATCATGTTATAAAAAAATATGGAATCAGTCATCAAGCTGTACATTGGCAATCAAAATATACACAATATAAAAGATTTGAAATTCTAATATCTTTTATAATTGATGATATTAAACAAAGTACTCTGGTAGATGCAGGATGTGGCTTTGCAGAATTATATGTTTATCTTTTTAAAAATGATATCATTCCTAAAGAGTATATAGGTTTAGATATGGAAGAGCAGATGATAAATTTAGCAAAAAAAAGACTAGCTGAGATTGAACTAAAAGTAACTAATATCTTAGAAGATACATTAATAGCAAAAGATTATTATATTTGTAGTGGAGCTTTAAATATATTAACAAAAGAAGAGATTCTAATCTTTATTAATAAGTGTTTTAACAATTCAAATAAAGGTTTTATTTTTAACTTTTTAAAAAAAGATACTCTAAATGATGTTGATTATAGCGAAGTTATCGAATTTTGTAAGACATTACCTTGTGAGATAAAAGTACAAAATGGTTACTTAGATAATGATATAAGTGTGTACTTAAAAAAATTACTTGACTAATTAGTTAAGTAAAATGCAAAATATCATATATATTTCATACGTAAACTATAAAATTATCTTATAACAACAAAGGAGTATGTATGAAAGTTGGTCTATTTATTCCATGTTTTATGAATGAGCTATATCCAGACATTTGTAAAGCAACATATAAAATATTAAAAAAACAAGGTTTAGAGATTGAGTACCCAATGAGTCAAACTTGCTGTGGACAGCCTATGGCAAACTCTGGTTGCTCAAAAGATATAGAAACATTAGCAAAACAATTTATAAAAAACTTCAAAAACTACGATTATATTGTAGCACCTAGTGGTTCATGTGTATCAATGGTAAAAGAACATTATGCACCATTTTTTAACAATGACTCCGACTATAATAAAGTAAAAGCTTCTATTTATGAAGTATGTGAATTTTTACATGATGTAATAGGTATAGAAAACTTAAAAATTGATGTATCTTTTGCACATAAAGTAGGACTTCATAACTCATGTCATGGACATAGAGCTTTAAAACTTGGAACTGCAAGTGAACTTAATGTTCCTTATAATTCAAAACTTGAAAATATATTAAATACAGTAAAAGACATAGAACTAGTAGAATTAAAAAGAAAAGATGAATGCTGTGGTTTTGGTGGTACGTTTAGTGTTGCAGAAGAAGATGTATCAGTTGCTATGGGTAAAGATAGAATTAAAGATCATTTAGATTCAGACGTTAGAGTTATGACAGGTGCTGATATGTCATGTCTTATGCATATAGATGGTCTAATTAATAGAAATAACTATCCAATTAAAGTAATGCATATTACACAAATTTTAGCAGGAGAAGAACTATGAGTACACATCCACAAAATGCAAAAGAGTTCGTGGCTAATGATGAAAGAATGCACTGGCATGATGAAGCTTTATGGTTTGTAAGAGCAAAAAGAGACTTAGCTTCTAAATCTATTCCTGAATGGGAACAATTAAGAGAATATGCTAATCAAATAAAAACTCATACAATGGCAAATCTTGATAAATACCTTTTAGAATTTGAAAAAAATGCAAATGCCAAAGGTATTACTGTTCACTGGGCATCTGATGCGAAAGAGCACAATGAAATTGCATACAAACTTCTAAAAGAAAAAGGTGTAAAAAAGTTAGTAAAATCTAAATCAATGCTAACAGAAGAGTGTCACTTAAACCCTTTTTTAGAAGCAAAGGGAATTGAAGTAATTGATACAGACTTAGGTGAGAGAATTGTTCAGTTAAGAAATGAACCTCCTTCACACATCGTATTACCCGCAATTCACCTAAAGAAAATGGATGTTTCTGATACTTTCCATGAGAAACTGGGTACACAAAAAGGAAATGATGACCCAACTTATCTAACAAGAGCAGCAAGAGCAAGTTTAAGAGAAGATTTCCTAACAGCTGATGCTGGTATGACAGGTGTAAACTTTGCTATTGCTAATACAGGTGGGGTTGTTGTTTGTACAAATGAAGGAAATGCTGATATGGGTGCTTCTGTTCCTAAATTTCATATTGCTTCTATGGGAATGGAAAAAATTATTCCAAGATTAGAGGATTTATCAGTATTTACAAGATTACTTGCAAGAAGTGCTACAGGGCAACCTATTACTTCTTATACTTCACACTTCCATGGTCCTGTTGAAGGTGGAGAAATGCACATAATTATTGTAGATAATAAAAGAAGTGAGTTTTTAAGTTCTACAAAATATAAAAAAGCTCTAAACTGTATTAGATGTGGGGCTTGTATGAATACTTGTCCTGTTTATAGAAGAAGTGGAGGGCACTCTTATGAATATACTATTCCTGGACCAATTGGATCAATTTTAGGTTCTGTAAAAGAGCCAGAAAAACACAATAGTTTACCTTTTGCTTGTACATTATGTGGGTCATGTTCTCATGTTTGTCCTGCTAAAATCGACTTAGATGCACAACTTTATGCAAGAAGACAAGATTTAAGTGAAATGAAACTTATTGACCCAAAGAAAAAAATGGCTATGAAAGTTACTGCATGGCTTATGAGTAAACCAAAACTATTTGATTTTGCAGGGAAAATGGCTAGAAAAATTGTTCCAAAACTTCCAAATTCACTTATTTATAATAAAGCAAATGTATGGGGAAGACAAAGAGATTTACCAAAAATGCCAGAAAAAAGTTTTAAAGAAATGTTTGAACAAGGAGAATTAGATGACTAGTAAAGAAAAAATTCTAAATAGTATTAGAAAAAATAATGTAGTTGAAAATGTTGAACTTCCAAACTCTTATGAAAACTTTGGTATTACTTTTGAAGATAAGTTTGAAAAATTTTCTACTATGATTGAATCAGTGGGTGGGAAAGCTTTGTTAATTGATAAAAAAGATTTAGAAAAAACAATAAATGAACTTTATCCCAATGAAAAAATCATAGCTTCAAATATTGAAAACTTCTCACTTAAAAATTTTGATTCAAATGAACAAGATGATCCACACAAATTAAAAGATATTGATTTAGCTGTAGTAAAAGGCAACTTCGCAATTGCCGAAAATGGAGCAGTTTGGATGAAAAATGAAGAAAATAGACATAGAGCCTTATACTTTATAGCTCAAAATATTGTAACTGTCTTAGATGAAAAAGATATTTTAAATAATATGCATGAAGCATACACTAAAATCAATTTTGAAGATAGTGGTTATGGGGTGTTTATTTCAGGGCCTTCTAAAACAGCTGATATTGAACAATCACTTGTAATTGGTGCACATGGTCCAAAATCTGGATATGTAATTTTTACTAAATCTTGATATAATAGCTAAATAGAGGAATATTTAAATGAAAAAAATTATACTATTTAGCTTACTAATAATAAACTTTTTATATGCAAATAATACAAAAGAAGTCTTATTACTTCACTCATATCATAAGGGGTATGTTTGGAGTGATGATATTTCAAAAACTATAGAAAAAGAGTTTTCAAAAAATAAAAATATAGAACTTACAACTGTTTATATGGACACAAAACATATAGCTGATCCTGTTTATTTAGATAAATTAGCTGCTTTGTATAAGGAAAGATTTAAAACTAGAACCTTTGATTTAATCATAGCAAGTGATAATAATGCCTTTGATTTTACTATAAGATACCATAATTATCTTTTTGAAAATTTACCTGTACTTTTTTGTGGTATTAACAATTTTGATAAAGCCTTACTTGATGAAAACAATATGAAAAAATATATGACAGGAGTAGTTGAACAAGTAGATTTAGAAAAAAACTTTGAACTTATAAAAGATTTACATCCAAATATAAACAAACTTCTTATTATAAATGATAGATCAAAGACAGGTCTAGCTGTAAAAAGAGATCTTAGACCTATTATCAAAAAATATAAAAAAGATTTTAAAATTGAATACGTAGATAAAATGGAAATAGAGAATTTAAAAAATAAAGTTTCAAAGTTAGGTAAAAATGATGTTATTTTATTTGTACTTCTCTTCAAAGATACTACAGGTAAATACTTTACATATAAACAAAGTTTTTTACAAATAAAAGAAGCTAGTAAAGTTCCTATATATGGACTATGGGATTTCTATTTAAATTATGGAATTGTAGGTGGACTTTTAACCTCTGCTATAGCACAAGGTGAATCCGTTTCAAAAATGGCTATTGATGTTTTAAATGGAAAAAAAATACAAGATATTCCTATTATAGATAAGTCTCCAAATAGATATATGTTTGATTTTAAAGAGTTAGAAAAGTTTGATATTGAAGTAGACAACTATTTAAGTGATTATATCATCATAAATGAACCAAATACAGTATATAGAAAGTTTATAAAGTTTATAGTGTTTGCTGTAATTATAATTATGATTTTAAGTATTATCGTTCTGATTCTAAGAGCAAATATTAAAAGAAGAAAAAAACTTGAACTTGCTTTATCAAATCAACTTGAATTTGATAAAGTTCTTCTTGATACTATCCCTAATCCTATATATTATAAGAATGTTGAAGGAAAATTTCTTGGTTGTAATATAGCTTTTGCTAATTTAGTTAGTAAAGATAGAAATGAAGTTATAGGAAAAAGTGCTTTTGATTTTTTCCCTTATGAAATTGCTTTAAAAAACACAAAAATAGACCAAGAGTTAATGCAAACTTTTTGTACAAGTACTTCTGAATTTACCTTTTATACACCATCAAATAATATGAAACACATTATTTTAAATAAAGCAGTATATAAAAATATTGATGGAAGTGTTGGTGGGATTGTTTGTATTATGGATGACATTACTGAAAGAGTACAACAAAAACAGTTTTTAATACAACAAAGTAAATTAGCTGAAATGGGAGATATGGTCGCAGCAATTGCCCATCAATGGAATGAACCTCTAATAGAGTTATCAGCTCAAGTTCAAGATATTCAAACTTCATATCTTTTAAATGAACTTAAAGATGTTGATGTAAAAGATTTTGTAAATGACTCTATGATTCAAATAAAATATATGTCAAGAACTTTAAATGATTTTAGAAACTTCTTAAAACCCTCTACAAAGAAAAAACTCTTCTCTATTTCAAAAGCGTTAAATGAGATAAATGAAATTATAGGAAAACAAATTTTTTACTCAAATATAAATATGACATTTAACTATAAAAATAAAAATGAAGAACTTTTAATTTATGGATATGAAAATGAATTTAAACAAGTTTTATTAAATTTAATAAATAATGCTAAAAATAAAATCATGGAAAACAATATCTCTCATAATAAAAAAGGTAATATTGAAATTAATATTCAAAGAGATAAAAATTATAATATAATAGAGATACTAGATGATGGTGGAGAAATTGAAGATAAGATTATTAACTCTATTTTCGAACCATATTTCACAACAAAAGAAGATGGAACTGGCATTGGACTATATATGGCTAAAGTTATAGTAGAAGATAAAATGAGAGGTTCAATCACAGTAAAAAATGACCATGGTAACGTTGTTTTCACCATAAAACTTCCACATAAAAAGGTATAAAAATGAGAATTTTACTTTTAGAAGATAATAAAAAACTAAATGAAACAATCAAAAAAAGATTAAAACTAAAGGGTTATACAGTTGAAGCTTATATTGATGGAGCTGAAGCTTATGAAAAAATAACTGATGGCTATAGCTGTTTTATTTTAGATATAAATGTCCCAAATGTTGATGGAATAAAGATTCTAAAAAGAATTAGAGAATTTTATGAAACTATTCCAGTAATAATCATTTCAGCAAGTGTTGAACTTGATGTAATAAAAGAGTCTTATGACTTTGGCTGTAATGACTATCTAAAAAAACCATTTTTTATAGATGAACTAGAGATAAAAATTGAGAAGTTATGTAACATTCAAGACGATTATTTACATTTTGATAAAGACTGTTATTTTGACTATAAATCTTCTACAGTTGTAATTGATGGAGAAGAAAATAGGTTAACAAAAAAAGAGCGACTTTTAATGAATCTTTTCTTAACTAAAAAAAATCAAGTCTTATCTTATGAAAGTATTGAAAATTATGTTTGGGAAGGAAGTTTTGCTTCATTAGAATCAATAAGAAGTTTAATAAGACGTCTTAGAAAAATTCTACAAAAAGACTATATCCAAACTGTAGTTGACACAGGATATATCTTCAAAGTAGAATCAAACTAAAAAGAAAGAGACTCTTTCATTTGCGAATATAATTTTTTATATTCATCAAAAGAAAGTTTTCTTTTATAAGATAAAAGTAATAACTCTAAATCCTTTTGATTTTTCCTAAAAGGTACTTGATAGTGCTTAAATTCATTTATTTTAAAATCAAATTTTTCATAGAACTTTAGCCTTTTATGGCTAATTTCATCACTTATTAACTCAATCTCAAGAATAACATCTTTTTTATCTTGTAAAAAGTTCTCTAAAATTTTTGAACCATAAGACATTCCTCTTAATTTATCATTTACTGCAAAATGTTCTATATAACTATAAGGTTTAAAATCCCAATAAAATAAAATAGCTATGATGATATCATCTTCAATAAAAGCTAAAGGTTTATATTTTTTATTGTTCATTAAAGTCTCTTGCTCTAACAAACTTCTCTTTTCAATACTAGGAAAAGAGTTTTCATAAAGACTCCAAGCTTTTGTAAATAAATCCTTATCTTTGATATCAATTATTTTTAAATCCATTCTAATTACCTATTTAATGAAATTTTACGTACTTTATCCAAATAAGAGTTAAACCATAATTTAAGACGTTATATTTATATAAATTAAAAATTTTAGGCTGATTTCATACATAAAAAATACATTTTATCAGTAAAAATATCATATCATTATCATTTCTAAAAGTTAGAATTTAAACATAACAAATCAAAGGAGAGAATGATGATGTTAAAAAACACAACAAAATTACTTTTAACTTCTGCACTTGTTGCAGGTTTAAGTACAGCTGCTGTAGCAAAAGAGAAAGTGTACAAGTGGAAGCTTGCTACTACTTGGGGTTCAACACTTACACCATTTATTGATGCACCAAAAAATATGGCTAAAATGGTTAAAGAAATGTCAGATGGAAGATTAGTAATCAGAGTTGACGCTTCTAATAAACATAAAGCCGCACTTGGTATTTTAGATATGGTTAAAGGTGGTCAATATGATATGGGTCACTCAGCTTCATATTATTGGAAAGGTAAAGATATCAATACTTTACCATTTAGTACAATGCCATTTGGTATGACTACACCTGAACAATATGCATGGTTCTACCACGGTGGTGGAATGGAACTTATGAAAAAAGTTTATAAAAAACATAAAGTATTATCATTCCCTGGTGGATCAACTGGAAATCAAATGGGTGGATGGTTCAGAAAAGAAATTAATACTGTTGATGACTTAAAAGGTCTTAAAATGAGAATTCCTGGGTTTGCTGGTGAAGTTATGGCAAAATTAGGATTAACTGTTACAAATATTGCTCCAGGTGAATTATATACTTCACTTGAAAGAGGTACTATTGATGCACTTGAATGGGTTGGACCTGGGATGGACATCAAAATGGGATTCAACAAAATTGCACCATACTACTACACAGGATGGCATGAACCAGGTTTAGATTTACAATACCTTGTAAATGAAAGAAAGTTCAAAAAGTTACCAAAAGATTTACAACAAATCTTAGTTACAGCAATGAGAGTAAGTGCTTATGATATGTATATTCAAAACTATCACATGAGTGCTGAAGCATGGGCAAAAATTGAAAAAGATTTCCCAAACATCAAAATCAAAACTTTCCCAAAACCAGTAATGGACGCTATGAAAAAAACAAACAAAGAATTAATAGCTGAGAAAACAAAAAATAATCCATTATTAAAAGAGATTTTAGATTCTCAAGCAGCTTACCAAAAGAAAGCTAGAGAGTGGACTAAAATGTCAGATTACTTATACTTAAAAGACAACTTATAAGATATATGTTATAACTCCCTTTCTTGGGAGTTATAATCTTCAAGATTCACAAGTTTAATAGGTCTTGTAAATATATTCATAAGTTTATGTTTATTTGACTTATTTGTAATTTCAAAAGGATTTTTATGCTGTTAAAAATAGAAAAGGCATTTGATAAATTTGCCGATATTATAGGATATATTACTGCATTTACTATGGTGCTTATGATATTAAATGTATTCTATGATGTAATTATGAGATATTTCTTTAATACTGGAAGTATCGCAATGCAAGAGATGGAATGGCATCTATTCTCGGTAATTATTCTTTTAGGTATTTCATATACTTTAAAAGAAGATGGTCACGTTAGAGTTGACTTAATTTATGATAGATTAACTGATAAGAAAAAAGCCATTATTAATATGGTTGGGGTGTTTACTTTTATTTTACCAATTGCTTTACTAATTGGTATTGGCTCAATTGATTATGTAATTGAAGCTTATACATCAAATGAGCAAAGTGGTGATCCAGGTGGATTAACAAATAGATGGATAGTAAAATCATTGATTCCATTATCATTTTTCTTACTAATTATTACATCTGTTGGTTTCTTTTTTAAGAATCTAAATATTTACAAAGGTTTACACCAATATAACGAAAGTGGTTTAAAAAGTGAAATTGATCACTTAAGACAAGATATTCAAGACCACAAACACAATATCGAAGAAGGAGATAAAAAATGATTGGTATTATAATGTTCTTTACTGCATTGTTTATGCTTCTTCTTGGATTTCCAGTAGCATTTACTTTCGCAGCTGTATCTGTAGTATTTGGACTTATTGCAGGTGTTTATGAGATAATGTCTTATGCAGATGAGGGTGCAGAGCTTATGCCTTTACTTGCAGAAGGGATTGATGAAGGTATAGCAATGTTTGATTTTATGCCATTTAGAATTATGTCAATTATGCAAAATACAATTCTTATGGCTGTTCCAATGTTTATTTTCATGGGTATTGTTTTACAAAAAACAGGACTTGCTGAAAGATTATTAGAATCTATGGGATTCTTATTTGGTGAAATTAGAGGTGGAGTTGCTATTTCTACTGTATTAGTTGGTGCATTACTTGCAGCTTCTACTGGTGTTGTTGGAGCTTCTGTTGTTGCTATGGGTGTTATTTCACTTCCTGTAATGATGAAATATAAATATAATGTTCCACTTGCCTGTGGTACTATTTGTGCATCAGGAACTTTAGGACAAATTATTCCTCCTTCAATTGTATTAATTATTTTAGGTGATGTATTCCAAGTTCCAGTAGGAGATTTATTTAAAGCAGCTGTATGGCCAGGTCTTGCACTTGTTGGAGCATATATTTTATATATTGTTATCTTAGCATTTATCAACAAAGAAACAGCACCTGCTATTCCACCTGATCCATCAAGAGGTTCAAAAGGTAAACAAGTTGTTAGAGCTTTAATTGATATCATCCCATCATTAACTCTAATTTTATTAGTACTTGGTTCAATTTTTGCAGGTGTAGCAACACCTACTGAATCAGCAGCAGTTGGTTGTTTAGGTGCAGTTGGTTTATCTTTACTTTATAAAACATTCTCTGTTGGCATGGTAAAAGAGGCTTCATTAGAGTCTGTAAAAATTACATCTATGGTATTTGGTATCTTAATTGGTGCTACAGCATTCTCAATGGTATTCTCATACACAGGTGGAGAAGAATTAGTTGAACACTTTATGTTAAGCTTACCAGGAGATGAAAAGTGGGGATTCATTATCTTTACTATGATTGCAATTTTAATTTTAGGATTCTTTATTGATTTCGTTGAGATTTCATACATTATTGTTCCTATTCTAGTTCCAATTGCTATGAATTTAGATATTAACCCTGTATGGTTCGCAATTTTAATTGCTATGAACTTACAAACGTCATTCTTAACACCGCCATTTGGTTTCTCACTGTTCTACTTAAAAGGAGTTGCTCCTGCAACAGTTAGAACAATTCAGATTTATAAAGGTGTTATACCGTTTATTGCAATTCAAATAATTGTACTATTATTAGTTGCATTCTACCCAGAAGTATTTGGTATTAATCCAAATAGTTAAGGATTATTAAGAGTAAAAGCCTTGGCTTTTACTTTTTAATGTAGGAGTTAACCTATGAGAAAAGATTTAAAAAAACTAATTTCAAATATTATATATAAAGCAAGAGATAAAATGTTTAGCTTTATTTATGATCCACAACAAAGAATATATACAGTACCTAGACTAGAATAGTAGACATCCTTTTCAAAAAAAATTATAATATTAAATATAAAAGGATATAAAATGTTAGAAGGTAAATATCAAGATTTTTATAATCAAATTAGTACTCAAATTAAAAAAGAAAACATCTTTACAGATAAATTACATACTTTAGCGTATGGAACAGATGCCTCTTTTTATAGGTTAATTCCTAAAATTGTTATTAAAACAGATAATGCAGACGAAGTTCATAGTATAGTAACTTTAGCAAATCAAATGAATTTAAGTGTAACTTTTAGAGCAGCAGGAACTTCTCTTTCTGGACAAGCAATTTCTGATTCAATCTTAATCATTACATCAAGAAAATTCTCTGATTTTAGAATTTCAGATGATAAAACTGAAATTTCATTACAACCAGCACTTACAGGAGCTCAAACTAACAATTTACTTGCACCATTTGGTAAAAAGATTGGTCCAGATCCAGCTTCTATTAATGCAGCTATGATTGGTGGTATTGCTGCTAATAATGCTTCTGGTATGTGTTGTGGTATTTCTCAAAACTCATACAAAACATTAAAATCAATGAAGCTTATTTTTGTAGATGGTGCAAGACTTGATACAGCTTGTGAAGAGAGTAAAGAAGCCTTTAGAAAATCCCATGCAGAATTTTTAGCAGGTTTAAAAAATATCGCTCAAGAAACAAAAGATGATAAAGAATTAGCTGCTTTAATCAAGAAAAAGTTTAAAATCAAAAATACATGTGGTTACTCAATAAATTCACTTGTTGACTTTGATGATGAATTTGAAATTTTACAACACTTAATTATTGGTAGTGAAGGTACACTAGCCTTTATTGAAGAAATAACTTACTATACAGTTGAAGATTTAAAAGATAAAGCTAGTGCTTTAATTTACTTCAAAGATGTAAAAGAAGCCTGTAATGCAGTTACAAAACTAAAATTAGCAAGAGATGCAAAAACTATAGTTGTAGATGCAGTTGAACTTATGGATAGAGCAGGTCTTGCCTCTATTGAAAATGATCCTGCAATGCCTAATTTTATTAAAGATTTTGATGAGAACGTAACAGCATTATTAGTTGAAACAAGAGCTATAAATGACAAAGAACTTGATGTTCAGATCTCACAATTAGAAGAGCTTTTAGAAGAGTTTGATGTTGTAAGAGATATTTACTTTACAAAAGATGTAGCTGAATATACACTATATTGGAAAATTAGAAAAGGTTTATTCCCTGCTGTTGGTGCTGTAAGAAAAGTGGGAACAACTGTTATTATTGAAGATGTTGCATATCCTATTGAAAGCCTTGCTGAGGCTACATTAGAACTTCAAGCTTTATTTAAAAAACATGGATACAAAGAGGCTTTAATCTTTGGACATGCACTTGAAGGAAACTTCCACTTCGTATTTACACAAGATTTCAGTGATGAAAGAGAAGTAAAAAGATATGATGAATTTATGAATGATGTAGTTGATTCAGTTGCTGTAAAATACCAAGGAAGCTTAAAAGCTGAACACGGAACAGGTAGAAATATGGCTGCATTTATTGAAGTAGAGTGGGGAAGAACTGCTTATTCAATGATGAAAAGAATCAAAGATTTATTTGATCCAAAAGGTCTATTAAACCCAGGTGTAATCATCAATGATGATGCCCAAGCCCACTTAAAAAATCTAAAAGCAATGCCTGCAACAAACGATCTTGTTGATAAATGTATCGAGTGTGGATTCTGTGAACCTACTTGTCCTTCAAATGATTTAACATTAACTCCAAGACAAAGAATTGTAATAAATAGAGAAATATCTCAATTAAAAAGAGCTGGTGAAGATGAAGAAGCTCAAGAGTATTTAGATCTTTATCAATATGATGGTATTGAGACTTGTGCAACTTGTTCTTTATGTTCTAGTGCCTGTCCTGTAAAAATTGATACAGGAAGTCTAACAAAATATCTAAGAGCAGAACAAAACAGCCCAAGAGCAAATGGTGTTGCTAATTTTGTAGCAAATAATTTTTCAACAACTCTTACAGGGATGAAAGTAGGACTTCATGGGGCAAATTTAATGCACAAACTAGTTGGTACTTCTAGCATGGAAAGTATTACTGATACAATTAGAGATTGGACTAAAGGTAAAAGTGCTAAATGGACAACATCTATGCCAAAAGCAATTACGATAGATACTAAATTTGAGCAAAAAGCAAGAGATAAAAAAGTAGTATATTTCCCTTCATGTATAAATAGAACTATGGGAAGAAGCTCTGTATCAAAAGAAGAAAAAGAGTTATTTGATACAACTGTTGAACTACTTCAAAAAGCAGACTACGAAATAATCTTCCCAGAAAACTTAGGAAACTTATGTTGTGGTATGCCATTTAGTTCAAAAGGTTTCAATGATGCTTCAAAACAAAAATCTCAAGAACTAGAAAAAGCTTTAAATAAAGCAAGTAAAAATGGAACTTATCCAGTACTTTGTGATACAAGTCCATGTACTAAAAAAATGATGGAAAGCTTTGAAAATAAAATTGATATTTATGAACCAATTGAGTTTGCACTAGAATTCTTAGCAAAAGACCTAGAATTTACGCCAATTGATGAACCAATTACTATCCATACAACTTGTAGTTCAAGAAAAATGGGATTAGAAGGTAAGTTTAAAGAGTTAGCAAATTTATGTTCTACAAATGTAATAATTCCAGCTGATGTACAATGTTGTGGATTCGCAGGAGATAGAGGATTTAATTTCCCTGAATTAAATAAATCTGCTCTAAGAAACTTAAAAGCCCAAACAGCTGGTGCTAAAATGGCATTTTCAACTTCTAAAACTTGTGAAATTGGATTAAGTGATGAATCAGGGCTTGATTATAATTCAATTTTCTATCTTATAAATAAAGTAACAACTGCTAAAAATTCATAATCTTTTTTTAGTCAAAACAGATATTTACCATTTTTTTGGTAAAATGTCTGTTTTATTAAAAAGGATTTTTAATGTATAAACTTTTATTATCCCTATTATTGGGTTCAACACTAAGTTTTGCTGGAGTTATTAATGCTGTCGCAATTACAGTAAATGGTGAGCCTATAACTCTTTATGATATAGATAAAACAATGGTTCAAAAAAATGTATCGAAAAATAAAGCTGTAAATGACCTTATTGATGAAATACTATTTGAACAATTAGTAAAAAAACACAATATCACAGCAGATGTATTTGATGTAAATAATTATATAGAAAAATTAGCATCTACAAATGGTATGGATGTCTACTCATTTAAATCTATTATTAGACAACAATATAGAGATTATGATGTTTTTGAAAATGAAGCTAAAAAAGCAGTAATTAGACAAAAATTAATTGATAAACTAGTAAGAGGTCAATTAAAAATTGCTACAGAAGAAGATTTAAAAATCTACTATGAAAACAATAAAAAGCAGTTTACAACAGCAAAAACAATAGAAGTAACACAATACTCATCAAAAAGTAAAAATGCTTTATTAAATACTATTAAAAACCCTTTATTAGTATCAAATGAAGTATCAAGAAGATCTTTAAGTTTAGAAAGTACAAAACTTAATCCACAAATGCAATTTCTTTTAAATAAAACTAAAGAAAAAAGCTTTACACCTATTTTTACAGCAAATAGAGCCTACAACACTCTTTATGTGTCAGATAAAAAAGGTACTGCTATTTTAGATTTTGAGATTGTAAAAGGAAAAATCTTTAATGATGTTATGAAAGTTAGAGAAAAAAAATACTTAAAAGACTATTTTGAAAAAGAAAGACTAACTGCAAATATAAAAATAGTTAGATAAATAGCAAATAAAATAGGAAAAAATTAAAAGGATAAAAACTTATGTCAGATATGTTTGAAGTAATTATTGGTTTAGAAGTACACGCTCAGTTAAATACAAAAAGTAAACTATTTTGTTCTTGTGCAACAAGTTTTGGAGAAGAACCAAATACTAATGTATGTCCAACTTGTTTAGGACTTCCAGGAGCACTTCCTGTATTAAATAAAGAAGCTGTACATAAAGCAATTATGCTAGGAACTGCTTTAAAATCACAGATTAATCAAAAATCAATTTTCAATAGAAAAAATTACTTCTATCCAGATTTACCAAATGGATACCAAATCTCTCAATTTGAAGTACCAGTTGTGGGACTTGGTGAGTTAGTTATTGATTTTGAGGATGGAACTTCTAAAACTATTGGTGTTACAAGAGCTCACTTAGAAAATGATGCAGGTAAAAGTATTCATGCAGGAAATGAATCTCATGTTGATTTAAATAGAGCTGGAACTCCACTACTTGAAATCGTATCTGAACCAGATATGAGAAGTGCAGAAGAAGCTATTTTATACCTTAAAAAACTTCACTCAATTGTAAGATATTTAGGTATAAGTGATGCAAATATGCAAGAAGGTTCATTTAGAGCAGATGTAAATGTATCTATTAGACCAAAAGGTGATGATAAGTTATATACAAGATGTGAAATCAAAAATATGAACTCATTTAAATTCATTGAAAAAGCGATCAAATACGAAGTAAATAGACATATTGAAGCGTGGGAAGATGGAATACATGACACTGAAATAGTACAAGAAACAAGACTATTTGACCCTGAAAAAGGTGAAACTAGATCTATGAGAGGGAAAGAAGACGCAGCTGATTATAGATATTTCCCAGACCCAGATTTATTACCTGTAATTATTACAGATGAAATGATGGAAAAATATACACAAATTCCAGAACTTCCAGATGAGAAAAAAGCTAGATTTGTAAATGACTTTGGTATCAAAGAGTATGATGCATCAGTTATTACTGCAAACTTAGAGACTGCAAACTTCTTTGATGAAATGATGAAAGAAGGAATTACAGGTAAAACAGCAGCTACATGGCTAACAGTTGAATTACCTGCAAGATTTAGTGAAGGAATGACACTAGAAACTTCTCCTGTACAAGCTAAAAAATTAGCTCAAATTGTAAAAGCAATTGAAGATGGAACAATCTCAGGAAAAGCTGCAAAAGAAGTTCTTGATTTCCTAATGGAAAAACCTGAAAGTGAAATAGATGCAGTGATTGATGAACTTGGATTAAAACAAGTATCTGATGATGGAGCTATTTTAGAAATCATTGATGGAATTCTAGCAGCTAATCAAGATAAAGTAGAACAATACAAAAGTGGAAAAGATAAACTATTTGGATTCTTTGTAGGACAAACTATGAAAGCTTCAAAAGGTAGTGCAAACCCACAAAAAGTAAATGAGCTATTAAAGCAAAGATTATCGTAAGAAAGGCATAAATGAAAGGTTCAATAGCAGTAATTGGGGCAGGTAAGTGGGGTCAAGCCTTACACTTTGCACTATCTCAAAAACAACAGTGTTTAATCACATCAAGAACAAAAAGAGATATTGAAAACTTTGTTGATTTAGATACTGCTTTGAAGTGTGACTATCTTGTAATAGCAATACCAGCTCAAGAAATTAGAGCATGGTTAAAAGATAATTTCAAATTCAATAAGCACAAAATTTTAGTGGCATCAAAAGGTATAGAAGCAAGCTCAGGAGAGTTTCTAAATGAGATTTATGCAGATTTTGTACCAGAACAAAACATAGGATTTATCTCAGGGCCATCTTTTGCAGCTGAAGTTATAAAAGGTCTTCCTTGTGCTTTAGTTTTAAACTCATCTTCAAAAGAGCTTTATGATGAGTTTGAGCCATTTTTTCCTAACTTTATAAAAACATACTACAGTAATGATGTAATAGGTGCTGAAGTTGCAGGAGCCTATAAAAATGTACTTGCTATTGCTAGTGGTATTTGTGAAGGTTTAAATCTTGGAAAAAATGCACAAGCCTCACTAATCTCAAGAGGTTTAGTAGAAATGCAAAGATTTGGTAAACACTTTGGAGCTAAAAAATCTTCTTTTGTGGGTCTAAGTGGAGCAGGGGATTTGTTTTTAACTGCTAGTTCGACTATGAGTAGAAACTTTAGAGTAGGTCTTGGTCTTGCAGAAAATAAAAGTTTAGAGACTATTTTAGAAGAACTTGGGGAAGTAGCTGAGGGTGTTAAAACAAGTGAAGCTATTTATAATCTATCTTTAAAACATGAAATCTATACACCTATAGCAAAGGAAGTGAAACTAGTACTTGATGGGAAAAATCCCTTAGATAGTTTAAAAGACTTATTAAGTAATTAATAGTTTTTTAACACTTCTTTACTAAAATATGCCTAATCAAAAAAGAAAAACGGCAATCATGAACTTACAACTACTTATAATATCTTTTTTATCAATAAGTGCGATTCATTACTATTTATTTAGTATGGAAATACCACAAAATAAAACAATACCCATCAAACAAGAAATTATAAAAGAGCATAAAGTAAAACTCCAAATGGCTCAAATACAGAAAGTTATGCCAAAACCTGAAACAATTATTGAAAAAACTATACAAAAACAAATAATTAAAAAAGAAGCTATTAAAAAAATTCCCATTAAAAAGAAAACTATAAAGAAAAAATCAAAAATAAAGAAAGTTAAGAAAAAAATTCAAAAACCTATAGAAAAAATAGTAAAAAAAGAACCTATTAAACAAACAAACAAAATAGTAAATCCTCAAAAGCAAGTAAATAAACAAAAAATAAAAGAAGAACAAAATAAACTAAAAACACAATATTTATATGCCTTAAGAGCTAAAATAAATGAAAATAAGCATTATCCAAGAATATCAAAAAGATTAAAAGAACAAGGGATATCAACTATATCTTTTAGAGTTTTAAAAAATGGAAACTTTATCAATATAAAAATATCTAAATCAAGTAAGAAAAAAAGACTAGATAAAGCTGCTTTAGATGCCATAATATCTACCAACTCATTTATTCCTTTTTATAAAAAAATAAATGTAGCTTATATGGATATTACAATACCAATAGAGTTTAAAATACAATAAGGAAAGCCCATGCAACACTCACTAATTGAATATATCCATCTAGGTGGCTATGTTATGTATATTTTAGTATTTTTAAATATAGTAGGTCTTACTATTTTACTTTGGAAGTTTATTCAACTTCAAGTTGAAAAAAGAAGAGCACAAAAAATAGTAACAAATATCTTCAATGAAGTTCAAAAAGAACACTCAACAACGTTTATTCACTTAGAAGATGAGATATACAACAAAGCCTCTAAATATTTACTTTCTTGTGAAAGTGGTATGAATACAATCAAAATTATAGCTACTATTGCTCCTATTTTAGGACTTTTAGGAACTGTAATAGGTGTGCTTTCATCTTTTGAAACAATAGCTGCAACTGGTTTTTCAAATGGAGCTAACTCTTTTGCTTCAGGTATTTCCCTAGCACTTATAACAACTGTAGGAGGGCTTATCGTTGCACTTCCACACTACATAGGATACAACTACCTTCAAGGTGCTTTTACAAAGCTAGAAGCTAAATATGAGTCTTTAATCGTACATAGGATAACTCGTGAGAAGATTAGTTAAAAAAAGAGAATTAATCTCAATGGATTTAACACCACTAATTGATGTGGTGTTTTTACTTCTAATCTTTTTTATTGTAGCAAGTGAATTCAAAAAAAATGAAACTATTTTGAACCTTAGCCTTCCTGCTTCACAAAGTAGTTCACAAATTGTAAAAAAAGAAGAGATAGTAATAGAAATTTCAGAAGACAAATTAGCTTTTAATAGTAAAGAAATAAACTTTTTAGAACTTGAAGAAAGCCTAAGAAGTATGGATAAGAAAACAGCTTTAATAGTTAGAATAGATAAAGAAGTAAAATATGAAAGAGTTGTAAAACTACTTGACTTATTAAATAAACTCTCACTATCAAATCTTTTACTAGTTACAAAAGAAGATAAAAAGTAAAATTCTTTTACAATAAGTTTATGCAAACAATTCCTTTAATAAACTTATTGTATTTACTTTTGCCACTTGTTATAGTTTGGTACTTTTACAAAGCATGGGTTGGTAATCAAACAGAGATTCTATATGCAACTATTAGAATGGTTATACAACTTCTAGCAATTGGCTATTTACTTTTAATACTTTTTGAAAATAAACATATCTATATGGGAATAATTGTTTTATCTTTTATGCTTATTGTATCAACTTGGATATGTATTAGAAACCTAAGAACCAAAACAAAAAATGAATATTTATATATTTTTATTGCATTTACTATTTCAAGTATTATTCATCTAATACTTATACTCTATTTCGTATTACAGTTAGAAAATATTTACGAACCACAGTATGTAATACCACTTGCGGGAATGATCTTCGCAAACATTATGAATGGCCTATCTTTAGCTATTGAGAGATACGAAAGTGATTTTGAAAGAACAAAAGATTTTATAAGTTCAAGAAGAGATGCTTTTAAAGCTTCAATGATACCACAAATCAACTCACTATTAGCAGTAGGATTAGTATCACTACCTGGAATGATGACAGGTCAAATCCTATCAGGAGTTGACCCTCTAATAGCAGTAAGGTATCAAATCATGATAATGTCAATGCTTTTATCAGGAACAGGACTTAGTATAGTTATTTATTTTCTTCTAAAACAGAGAGACTTAATTAAGAGTTAAATTTTTCCTTATGTATCTCACCCCATAAATACATCTGTTTTAAAATAGGTTTTAAACTCTCTCCATATTTGGTCAAAGAGTATTCAACCTTTGGAGGAACTACTGGATAGACTTCTCTATGAACTATTCCATCCTCTTCTAATTCTCTTAATTTTTGAATTAACATCTTTTGTGTTGTTCTTGGAAGAAGTTTTTGTAATTCATTAAATCTTTTTTTCTCACTTCTTAAGTACCACAAAATTAAGATTTTCCATTTTCCTGCAAGTACATCAAGTGCCGTTTCTACTGGGCATTTATCAATACTTTGTTCTATATTTTTATCTATTTTTTTAGTCATTTTAATACTCCATAGTATCTTTTTAGTAAGTACCTATCTTTTTTGTTAGTTCTTGCTCTTTAGATATATTTTAGCTAAACTTTTAAAAATATCAAAACTAAGGATTAATATATGAAAGCATTAGTTGTAGAAAAAATAGCAGATAAAGAGTTTAGTACAGAACTTAGAGAAGTGTCTATGCCAAAATGTGAAGATAATGAAGTAATTATTAAGGTTAATTATTCGTCATTAAACTATAAAGATGCATTAAGTTCAGTTGGAAATCCAGGAGTTACAAGAAACTTTCCACATATTACAGGTATTGATTTAGCTGGAGAAATTCATGAATCAAAATCTCCAATTTTTAAAGCAGGAGAAAGAGTACTTGTAACTGGTTATGATTTAGGAATGAATACAGATGGTGGACACGCACAATATGCAAAAGTACCAGCTTCTTGGGTTGCTAGAACACCTGATTCAATTTCAGATAAAGATATTATGACATTTGGTACAGCAGGTCTTACAGCAGCACTTTCAATCAATGAATTAATTGATAATGGTATTAAAGCAGAAAGTGGCTCTATTTTAGTTACAGGAGCAACTGGTGGAGTTGGATCTATTGCTGTATCTATTTTAAGTAAAGCAGGGTATAAAGTAGTTGCTATTTCAGGTAAATCAGAAAAAGTTGATTATTTAAAAAGAATTGGTGCTAGTGAAGTTATATTAAGAGATGAATTCAATGAAGAAAGCTCAAAAAGACCTCTTTTAGGTGAAAAATATGCAGGTGTTGTGGATACAGTTGGTGGTGAAGTTTTAGCAAACGCTTTAAAACTTATCAAATATGATGGTGTTGCTACTTGTTGTGGACTTACATCTTCTCATGAGTTAAATACAAATGTATTCCCATTTATTTTAAGAGGTGTTAGACTAATTGGTATTGATTCTGTTGAGTGTAAATTAGAGAAAAAACAAGCAGCTTGGGAAAAGCTAGCTAGTAAATGGAAAATTGAAAATCTAAAAAATATAACAAATGAAATAAGTTTAGATGAAATAAAAAAAGCCTATGAACAGTTACTTGAAGGGAAAGCTGTAGGAAGATACGTAGTTAAAATTAGTGATTAAAATAATTAATAGTAAAATTTGCTATAATATCGCTAATAAAATAAAGTATAGGGATATATAATGCAACAATTTTTAGAAGAGGCTAAAAAAGCTAGCCGAACTATTGCGAACCTTAGTACAAAAACAAAAAATAAAGTACTAAATGAAATGGCTGATGCATTAATGGCACATTGTGATTATATCGTAGATCACAATAGAAAAGATATGCATGAAGCAAATATGAATGATTTAAGTGAAGCCTTACTTGACAGACTTCTTCTTACAGGAGAGAGAGTTGAAGCAATGGCAGAGGCGATTAGACAAATTGCCTCACAAAAAGAACCTGTAGGAAGAATGCTTGATGGATGGGTTACAGAAGATGGACTTAACATTCAAAAAGTATCAATTCCAATTGGTGTAATTGGGATTATTTATGAAAGTAGACCAAATGTTACATCTGACACAGCAGCACTTTGTTTTAAAAGTGGAAATGTTTGTGTTTTAAAAGGTGGTAAAGAAGCTCAATATTCAAATAAAGCTATC
Source organism: Arcobacter sp. YIC-80 (assembly GCF_044841725.1). NCBI lineage: Bacteria > Pseudomonadati > Campylobacterota > Epsilonproteobacteria > Campylobacterales > Arcobacteraceae > Arcobacter > Arcobacter sp. YIC-80. The sequence continues at coordinate 211,532 of NZ_JBJBSI010000002.1, forward strand.
GCAAATGTTTTAAGACAAGTATTAGCAAAAAATAAACTACCTGAACAAGCTGTTTCATTACTTCCTGATTCAAGTAGAGAGGGTGTAGCTAAACTTATCAAACAAGATAAATATGTAGATTTAATCGTACCAAGAGGTGGAGAAACACTTATAAGATATGTAAGTGAAAACTCATCAGTTCCTGTAATCAAACATGATAAGGGACTTTGCCATATTTATATTGATAAAGATGCTGCTCATAATAGAATTATTGATATTGCACTAAATGCCAAGGTTCAAAGACCAGGTGTTTGTAATGCCATGGAAACACTACTAGTTCATCAAGAAATTGCTCCTTATATTTTACCTGGACTTTATGACGCATTTATGGAGTATGGAACTGAACTTAAAGGGTGTAAAGAGACTGTTAAACATCTTGATATTCAGTGTGCTACACATGAAGATTATGATACAGAATATTTAGCAAATATTTTAAATATTAAGGTAGTTGAAAATGTAGATGAAGCTATATCGCATATTGCGAAATATGGTTCTGGTCATTCAGAAGCTATTTTAAGTGAAAATTATAGTGTTGTAAATAAATTTTTAGACAATGTAGACGCAGCTTGTGTATATGCAAATGCGAGTACAAGATTTACGGATGGTGGAGCTTTTGGACTAGGGGCTGAAGTTGGTATTTCTACAAATAAACTTCACTCAAGAGGGCCAATGGGTATAAATGACTTAACTACATTTAAGTACAAAATTTATGGACAAGGACAAACAAGATAATGTCAAAAAAAGTATATTGTGTTGCTTCATTTAAAGCAAAAGAGGGAAAAGACAAAGAACTAATCGAAGTTCTACAAGCTTTAGAGCCTAAAACTACAAGAGAAGATGGATGTATTCAATACATAGTTACAAAACATTTTGAACATCCAAATGCTATGGGAAAATCTTTTCCTATAGTTTTTAATGAAATTTGGGCTTCAAATGAAGCTTTTGAAGAGCATTGTCAAAAATCATACATCACAGAATTTTTTGAAACTCACTGCGTAAATCCTAATGGTTTAGTAGAAGATTTCAATGTATGTGTTTATACGGATGAAGTAAACTAAATTAAAACAAGAAACTACAAAACTTTGTAGTTTCTTATTTTGAAGTCATAATCTCATAACTAATATATTTTGATATTTGTTTTATTTGTTCTTTTGTATATTTACTCATCTGATAATTCATTGCTAAAGATTTAATTTGTTTATTTTTATATGCAAAAAGTAGTGTTTCAATCTCTTTTTCACTCATATCTTTTACTAATCTTTCTCCATCTGTTGAAACATTCCACTTTTTACCATGACAGGTCTTACAATCTTCAACAAGCATATATCCTTGAGTTATAAATTCAGAAGAAGGTTTTATATCTTTTGCTATTTTATCATAACAAGCTAATCTTTTTTTTGAGCCTTCAAAAGATGAACACTTTTCTATTTCTTCTTTTAGAGAAAGAGAAAAAGCAAAGGAAAGTAAAACTAATGATACTACTAAAATCCTCATTTTTTACCTTTGAGATAAAGCTAGTTTAATTCCTAAAGAAACTAAAACAATAGAAGTTAAAATATTCATATACTTTACAATACTTGGATTTTCCATAAGTCTTTTACTTAATAAATTCCCAGCTATTCCAATACTTGAAAAGACAATTATAGTTAATGCCATAAAAATAGCACCTAAAAGTAGCATTTGCATAGGTATATTCCCTGCTTGTGTATTTACAAACTGAGGAAGAAAAGCTAAAAAGAAAATAGATACTTTTGGATTTAAAATATTCATAATAAAACCTTTAAAATAAAGCTTTTTAAGCTCTTTTGTAGAGTTTTGAATACTTAAATCAAGTTTTTCATTTCTATATTTAAAGGCTTGATATGCAATATAAAGTAAATAAGCAGCACCTACAAACTTCACAATATTAAAAGCAAGTTCTGAAGTTTGGAAAATAACTGATATTCCTAAAGCAGCAGCAGATGTATGGATAATAAGACCTGTTGCTAAACCTAAAGTAGTAACAATCGCGGCTTTCTTACTTCTTGTCATACCTTGTGTTAGCACATAAATATTATCAGGACCTGGTGCTAAACAAAGTAAAAATGAAGCTACTATAAACATATAAATTTCTGTTATTTCTATCATAAAAAAAGCCTTGCTTTATAAAATTAATGTGAAATTATATCTAAATAATGGAAAAAAGTTTTTTATACCACCAAATGAACACCAATTCCTAATAAAATTTTTTAAAAGGAGTTTTTATGAAATATACAAATAAAAGATATCTTACTTATTCTATTATAAGTATTGTTGTTTTTATTTTGCCATTTATTAAAATTAATGGTAACCACTTATTGCTTTTATCTTTTGAAAAAATGCAATTTCATTTTATGGGATTTGCTTTTAATGTAAATGAGCTTTATATAATGCCATTTTTATTAATGTTTTTATTCATAGGTATTTTTGCTATTACATCTATTTTTGGTAGATTATGGTGTGGTTGGGGCTGTCCTCAAACAATTTTTAGAGTTATATATAGAGACTTAATTGAAACAAAACTATTAGGATTAAGAAGACATAAAAATAAGCAAAAAGATATTGACTATTCAAAAAAATCAAATCAATTTAAAAAATATCTAGCTATTTTTATTTGGGGGGTCTTATCTTTAGTTGCTGCATCTAACTTTATGTGGTATTTTGTTCCACCTGAAGATTTCTTTGCATATTTACTAGATCCTATAAATCACTCTATATTAATAATGTTTATTCTAAGTATTGCCATGTTCTTAATCTATGATATAGTGTTTATGAAAGAGAACTTCTGTGTATATGTATGTCCTTATTCAAGAATTCAATCAGTACTTTATGATGATGATACAAAACAAGTTGTTTATGATACAAATAGAGGTGGAGAGATCTACAAAAACAATGTTAAATCTATTTTTAAAATGAAAGAACTTGATAAAAACGATGAATGTACTACTTGTGAAGCCTGTGTTAAAGTCTGTCCTACACATATTGATATTAGGAAAGGTTTACAAGTTGAATGTATCAACTGTTTAGAATGTAGTGATGCTTGTGATACTGTTATGGGTAAAATGGGTAAAAAATCACTTATTAACTGGGGGAGTACAAATGAAGTAATAAAAAAGAAAGAAACATCAATCTTCTCTAAAAGAAATATGGCATATTTTATTTCTTTACTTTTATGTATTGTACTAACTGCTTCTTTTGCATCAACGAAAGAGTATTTTTTAGTAAACATAAATAAAACTACAAAACTATATAGCATAAAAGATGAAGGAAAAGTTTCAAATAATTATATATTTACTTTCCATAATACTAGTGATAAAGCTTATACATTTAATCTTGAAGCAGAAGATGAAAACTTTTATATTAAGAGATTTAAACCTTTTAAACTAGAAGCAAATAAAAGAGTAAAAAAAGTTGTGATTTTAGAGACTAAAAAGAGACTTTTTATCTCTGATAAAAAAGACACTGCTTTAAATATAAAGTTAAATATCACAGCTCTAGAAAATAAAGAAGCAAAACAAACAAAAGAATTATCTTTTATTTATCCTAGAAACTCACTTTTTAAATAAAATTATGCAATTTGCTGCTAATTTTTAATTCACTTAGAATATTTTATCAAAATGAAAAAATATTCTAAGTTGAAGATAAATATTAACAGTTTTTAATTATTTATTAATTACTTATTAATTACAATAAAATAAATAATTCAAAAGGAATAGATTGTTAGGAATTATACTTGATTATGATACAAATAATCAAAAAGGTTATATTTCATCAAATAATGAAAGGTATGAATTTCATATTAAAGAGTGGAAAAATAAAAATCAGATGCCTAAAAATGGTGATGAAATAGATTTTATTTTAGAAAACGGTATTGTTAAAGACATCTACCATATTTCAAATATCTCAGGAATAAAAAATACAGGATTGATTCAATCAAAAGAAACGCCTGCTATTGCTATTATAAGTTTAATTTTTGGAATTCTTGGATTTATGGGCTCATGGTGGAGCTTAGGAATTCCTTCTATTGTAGCAGTTGTTACAGGACATATTGCAAAATCTATAATATCAAAAAACGAAGAAACAATGACAGGGAAAGGACTAGCAACTGCTGGTTTAATTATGGGTTATTTCATAATTATTGTTTATTTACTAGTAATTACTTTTCTAGCTTCTGCACTTTCATTGAATTATTAAAACATAAAGGAAACAAATGACAGGTAAAATTTTAAATATTGATACCGAAACAAACTCTGGCGTTATATCTGCACAAGATGGTAATAGATATAATTTTAACATTTCAGAATGGAAAACTAATAATAGACAACCAGCAATTGGATTAGAAGTTGACTTTACTATTCTTGATGAAATGGCTAATGAAATTTATTTAATAAATCAAGCAGTAGCAGATTTTGATGTTGAACATCAAGCAAAAGGAGCTTTTAATCACTATTTAGATGCTTTTAGAAATTATGCTACTTTCTCAGGAAGAGCAAGTAGAAGTGCATTTTGGTACTTCCAATTATTTAACTTCATTATGGGAATATTAATTACTGTTGTAACAGCAGTAATTCCAATCTTTGCTTTTGTATCTTTAATTTATTCTTTAGCTGTGATAGTACCAAGTTTTGCACTAGGAGCAAGAAGACTACATGATACAGGAAGAAGTGGTTGGTGGCAACTGTTAATTCTTATTCCACTAATTGGTATTATAGTATTAATTATATTTTGGGCACAACAAACAAAACAAACACAAACAAAATATGATCTTAACTAAAATCATATTTTAATTGAAAAAAGCAACTTAATTTGCTTTTTCCAAAAAGAGGGTAAATAAAGCTCCTTCTTTTTGGTTTATTACTTCTATTTTTCCTTCAAAACTATCTTCTATTATTTGCTTTACTAAATAAAGACCTATACCTAAGCCTTTATCTTTTGTAGTATAATAAGGTTCAAAAATTTTATTTATATTTTTTATACCACCTGCATTATCAGCTATTTTTATTACTACCTCAGCACTTGATGAAACAAGTTCTAAATTGATTTTTGGTTCTTCTAAGTTGATAAGTTCATCTTTTGAATTAGTTAAAAGAGATAAAATCACTTGTGACAATTCATTTGAAATACCAAAAACTTGCATATTTTCATTTGATTTTATAGTAAAATCCAATTGAATATTGTGTTTTTTTAAATCTGGCTCTATTATAGTTATAGCTTTTTGTATTGCATCTTTTACAAAAAAGTTTTCTTTATTTTTTGAAGGAGTATAAAAGTCTCTAAAATCTTCTATTGTTTTTGATAGATATTGTAATTGTTCATTTGCTTGCTGTGTTTTTTTATAAAAAAACTCTTCATCCAACCTATTGTTTTCATATCTTTTTTTTAGGTTCATTAAAATATAAGAAATATTATTTAAAGGTTGTCTAAACTGATGGGTAATATTTTGAAGCATCTGTCCTGTTTTGGCAAGTTTTGATTGCTGAAAAAGCATTTCTTCATAGTTTCTACTTTGTAATTTTAAACTATTATATCTATATGCCACAGACATAGTAAATAAAACAGCTTCAATAGCAAAAGCTACTAAAACTAAATCCATATAACCATTTGTAGTATAAAAGCCTTTAAAGTCTCCTACAAAAAGGATTAAACAAAAAACTGACCAACCTAAAACATAAACTAAAGTTGGTTTAAAACCTTGCTTTAAATTAAAAATCACTGATATAAATAAAACAGCATAAATAATAGTATAAGGCAAATACTCAAAAAGCATATAATGATAAAAAGCTGTAAGAATAACTATATTTAATAAAAAGGTATTTAATAAAAGCTCTTTATAATTTGTGATACTTGGTAAAAACTTACCTTCATAAAAGTTTATAGCAAAAACCAAAGCACTTAAACTAGCAATAACTAAAGCTAACTCTTGAATAAAAACACTTATTTCAAACAAAGCACTATAAGCTACTATAAACACTAAAGAAGCTACTTGCATTATGCAGTAACTTATATAAAATATTTCTCTTGAATATATATACCTAATCAAAGTATAAACTATTGTCATCAAAACAATACCAAAAGTTATACCATAAGTTAAAACAAGAGCTAAATCATACATCTATTTTATAACCCACACCCCATTGATTTGAGATAAACTCTTTAGGGATTTTTGTCTTTAGATTTTTTACTAAAGTTTTTAAAGCATCTTTACTCATAGAGTCATCTTTCCAAACATAGTTTTCAATCTCATTATAAGTTACATATCTATTTTTATTTTTAAGAAGTAAAAAAATAAAATCAAGCTCTTTAGCTCTTAACTTTATAAGCTCATCATCTTTAAATAAACTCAAATTAAACGTATCAAAACTATAGTGTTCATCTAGCTTTATTATATTTGACGTGTCATCATTTAAAGCATTTATACAAAGACTAAGTGCCTCATCAAACTTCTTATCATCTATAGGCTTTACTAAGTACTTCACAAGCTGTAACTCAATAGCCTTAAATAAATAGTCCTTATCACAAAAAGCAGAGATTACTATAACTTGTACTTTCTTATCTTTTTTTCTTATTTTTTGTATAAACTCTAAACCATTTAGCTTTGGCATTTGAATATCAGTGATTATAATATGAGGTTGTTCTTTTTCATAAAGCTTTAAAGCCTCTAAAGCATTAGAAGCTTCAAATACAAAATCAAAATAGTTTTCTAAATACTCAACACCATTTTGTCTTGCTATATCATCATCTTCTACAAATAAAACTTTTATATTTTTAGTATCAATATTTTGCATATTTGTATTATATCTTAATTTCTTTATGATAAAATCCAACTATGAGAGAATATAAAACACAATCTAAAGAGATTATTTTAACAACAACGATTGATACGCCATTAGGACAAATGTTTGCAGCAGCTTCAAAAAAAGGTATTGTGATGTTATGTTACTTCACACCTTTTAATATTGAAGCTAGAATAGATACATTAAAAAAAAGTTTTGATGTGGATGTTATCCCATCAAATTGTGAATATTTTGATATGCTAAGAGTACAACTTGAAGAGTACTTTAACAACAAAAGAGAATGTTTTGAATTACCTATGCAATTAGTTGGTACAAACTTTCAAGTACAAGTTTGGAAAGAGCTTCTAAAGATTCCCTATGGAAAAACTGCTACTTTTGAACAAATAGCCTCACAAATAGAAGGTCTTAAATCTAAAAAAGCACTAGAAAGCCCATGTGCTCAAAATATGCTAAATATTATAGTTCCTTGTCATAGAGTAATGAAAGAAGAGGGTATTTCAAATATCTATGCAGGTGGAGATAGTAAAAAAGAGTTTTTACTTAATTTAGAAAAGAAAAATTATTAAGAAGTGAAGAATTGATAGATAAAAATATTTTTAGACAGTATGATATTAGAGGAGTTGTAAATAAGCAACTTACAAAAGAAAATACAAAACTTATAGCTTATCATTTAGGTTTACAAATACAGAAAAAAAGCTGTGAAAATGCCTATGTCGTAGTAGGGTATGATATAAGAAAGCATTCAAAAATGCTTTTTAACTCTTTGATTAGTGGTCTTAATGCTTCTGGCTGTAGAGTTTTAAACTGTGGCTTAGTCGCAACTGGAGTTAACTACTTTGCGTCTTTTCAAACTTTTAAGATAAAAAAGCAAAAGATAAAACCAAATGCTTCTATTATGATTACAGGAAGTCATAATGCTAAAAAATATAATGGTTTTAAAATTACAGTAAACAATGAACCTTTTTTTGCAGATGATTTAATAAAAGTTTATAAACAAATCAAAAAGAATCCCGATATTAAAATCAAAAAAGATTTAAGTTATGAAAAAATCAATGCAAGAAAGTTGTATGTAGATTATATGGTTAAACAGTTTTCACACCTACAAGGCTTTAAAGAAAAGTTTGCCATAGATTGTGGAAATGGCGTTGCTAACACTGTTATTTGTAAGATACTTGATAGACTTGATTTAAAATACAAAGCACTTCATACCATCCCAGATGGAAACTTTCCAAACCATCATCCAGATCCATCAAAGGAGAAAAACTTAGCTAGTTTAAAAAAACTTCTAAAAAAAGATACCAACCTTGGCTTTGCTTATGATGGAGATGCAGATAGAATTGCAGTTCTTACTCAAAAGCATAATATAAAAGGAGATACCTTAGCTTATCTTTTCTCAAAAACTATGAAAAACCCTGTGATTATAGGAGAAGTTACATACTCTCAAAATATTTTTGATGAAATAAACAATCATGGTAAAACCGTTATGGATAAAACAGGTTACTCAAATCTTAGATTAAAACTAAAAGAGCTAAATGCAGACCTAGCAGCAGAAGTATCTGGACATATTTTCTTCAATGACAGATATTATGGTTATGATGATGCTATTTATGCAACACTTAGGGTATTAGAACTTGTATTTAAAGGTGTAAATCTTGATAAAGAGATACAAAAACTTCCAGGTGTTTATACAAGTGCTAATATAGAAATGTTTATAAAAGAAGATATAAAATTTGATTTAATTAAAAAACTAAAACAAAAAATAAAGAAACATCAAAGAGGTTTTCCTATAATAAAAGACATCATAAAAGTTGATGGTATTAGAATAGTATTTGAGTATGGATGGGCATTAGTAAGGGCTTCAAATACTGAACCCAAAATAGTTACAAAATATGAAGCTACATCTCATGCTACAGCTATTAGCTACCAAACAGCAGTTGAGAATTTAATAAAAGAGGTATTAGATGAACTTAATTACACTTCAAGTTAAAACAAGTGAAGATTTTCAAAAGAATTTAGAGCATTTAAAAAGTTTGATTTTACAATGTGAAGAAAACTCTATTATTTTAGCACCAGAGATAGTTCTTAGTGGATTTTGTTATGCTAGAATGGAGGAAGCCTCGCAATTTAGTATAAAAGCTATAGAAGAGATAAAAGAACTAGCTATTAACAAAACTATAGCTTTGACTTTTATCACTAAAAAAGATGATAAATTCTACAACACTTTATATGTATTCCATAATCAAGAGATTTTACATACTCAATCAAAAGTAAAACTTTTCCCTTTAGGAAATGAACTAGAGCATTTTGAAGCAGGAAAAGAAGAAGATATAAAAATCCTTGATATAAATGGTTTAAAAGTAGCCACTTTGATTTGCTTTGAGCTTAGATTTCCACAACTTTGGGAAAAAGTAAAAGGTGCTGATATTATTTTAAATCCAGCTATGTGGGGTCTTAAAAGAAAAGACCACTATGAAACTATCTCAAAATCCCTTGCACTTGTAAATCAATGTTTTGTAATAGCAAGTAATAGTGCAGATGATAATATGGCAAAGGGAAGTGCTATTATCTCACCTTTTGGAAATATGTTAAAAGATGATGATAAAGAGATTATCAAAGTAAATGCCAATTTAAGTGAAATAAAAAAAGTTAGAAAATATATAAATATAGGATTAGATGAAAATGAGTAAAATAAAATCAATTATCTTTGTTTGTCTTGGAAATATCTGTAGATCTCCAATAGCTCAAGGAGTAGGGCAAAGATACGCAAAACAAAACAATTTAGATTTAAACGTTCAAAGTGCAGGAACAGGTGATTGGCACATAGGTGAGCCTCCTTGTGAAAACTCTATAAAAGTTTGTAAACAAAATGGTCTTGATATTTCAAAACAAAGAGCACAACAAGTAACTATAGAAGACTTAAAAAATTATGATTTAGTTGTAGCTTTAGATGACTCAAATATAGCAAATCTTAAAAAACTAGGTGCTAAAAATGTCTTAAAACTAGGAGATTTTGGATTTGACGGACAAGATGTACCTGATCCATATTTTTTTGAAGGATTTGAAGGTTTTGACAAAGTTTATGAGATGATTGAGATTTGTGTAGAAAACCTAATTAAAGAAAAATACTAAAAGATAGATTTTTAATCTATCTTCATAGCTTCTTTGATTTCTTCGAAAGATATACCATTTCTTTTAGCCATTAAACCCATGTTTACTATTCTTACGATGTGATTTGGTATATTTTTGTATGTTGTAAAAGTTGTAGCTTTTACACCTATATTTTCTGCGAAACTCTTCTGAGAAGAGAAGCCTATTTCTCTAATTGTTTTTTTAAATTCTCTTTTTTCCAATTTTTATAACTCGTTAAAATTTTTTCGGAATTATATTCTTAAAAGCTAAATACTAGATTAAATTAAGGCATAATCCTAGTAATTTATAGTAAGAATTTGACAAATAATAGTTTTTTATATATAATGCGCGCCAAAATTAAGTGAAAATAAAGGAGACCTTTAATGAATTTGAAAATAATTCTATTTGTTTCACTGTTAATTAGTAGTATCTTTGCAAATAATTTTAACCCTTCAAAACTATCAAAAGAAGATATTAAGATGTTAAAAATGATTAAACAACAGGGTGAAAAATATGGTTTAAGTTACTCTTTAATGGCAATTGCAATAAAAGAGTCATCTTTAGGTAAATACCTTGTAAACGTAAATAGTAAAGACTTTGGACTATACCAAGCAAACATAAAAACTGTTATAAGTAGAGCAAAAGTAAGAGACACTTCATGGAATAGAAATAGATATGCAATGAAGTTAATTTCAGACTTTAGTTTTGCTACAAAAAATGCAATTGCTGAGTTAAAATATTGGAAGAAAGTTCACAATAATAATTGGCGAAGAGTATGGAGTAGTTATAATGGTGGTTGGAGTTATAACTCAAAAAGAGCTAGAAAATACTCAAGAGATATTGCTTCAATTGTTAGAAAATTAAAAAAAGCAAATGTTTAAAAACTTTTAAATATAACTAGAATCTAGTTATATTTAATCAACTTCTACTTCCTTATCTTCAACTTTCTGAGAATAAATCGTTTCTTTTCCTGATGACAAAATCCTAGCTTGATCTACCCACTGATATTTCTTAACACAACCTGGCAATTGAAGAAACTCTTCTATCCAATCTGCATTTTTACTTGTCCATTTTGCAATTTGATCAAAATGAAAAATACCAATATTATTTAAATCTTTTTCAATTTTAGAGTTTACACCTTTTATTTTTTTAAGATTATCTTTTCCTGCTTGTCTTGGACTTGATAAAATTAAAGGTTTATTATCTACACTTGAATTCTTCTTAAAAATAGGATTGATATTAGACCTTCTAGCATTTGGCTGTAAACTCGCACCGTCATCTATTCTATCTGTATTATCTACTGGTGGCGAATATGAAACTTTTGAGGCTCTTCCTAAAAAGAATCCTATTAACATTCCAATAAATGCTGCTATTATTAAGTTTACAACTATTAAAGAAGCTATCTCTAACATCAGTTTTCTCCTATTATATTAATCTCAACTCTTCTATTTATTTCTGATAAACCATTTTTATCATCTTTTGCTATTGGAAATTTTTCTCCATATCCAACGGCTTTTAATCTATCTTTATTTACTCCTAAAGCTATTAGTTTATCTTTTACACTATTAGCTCTATTTTGAGATATTCTTTGGTTTAAAGAAGCTCTACCTCTTGAGTCAGTATGTCCTGCAATTTCAACTTTTATATTTTCATTTTCCATAAGAAGAGTAGCTATTTTTTCTACACTTAAAGTAGATTCTTTAGTAATATCAACACTTCTTCTTTTAAAAACAATCTTATTTTGTTTTAAAATATCATTTATTTGTATTTGCAATTGTTCAGGAGTAGGCTTTTCTTCTATTTCTTCTATTTCTTCTTTTTCTTTAGTTTCTTCTATTTGCTCTTGTATTTCTTCTTGATTTATCGATTCTTCTTGACTTGATGTAAAATCTGTTGTTTCTTCTTCTTTATTATCTTTTGTTAGTTCTTTTTGAATAGCCTGTTCATCGACAATAATTTCTTCTTCTATGTTAATAGGTTTATTTGTAATCACTTCTTCTATGACTTCTTTATTTGAAGCATCTTTAAGTAAATCATCTTTAATCTTAAGAGCTTTTATTTTCATGTTTTCAATATATTTAGAAATAGATTGAGTATTAAAATTCATAAATAGTTCATCTGAGTTTAGCAAAGATTTTGAATATTTATCTTCAACTTTGCTGTAATCAAAACTAATTACAGTATAAAAAATAAATACGATTAATATAATTAATAATGAAAAAATTTTTGTACCCAATGACATATTTTGTTCCCTTAAAAAGGTAAGTTATTTAAAACATATATTATATATAAAATTTATAAAAAATAACTGTAACAATGAGTTTTTTTAAAATAAATTTTTACTTATATTATAAAAATAGTTTAAAAATTTTACATTATTATAAAAATATCATACATTAGCTATAATATATAAAAAATATAGCAAAGGATTTAGATGCAACATATTATAAATTCAGCTCAAACATGTTTAGACTGTAAAAAACCAAAATGTCAAAAAGGATGTCCTGTTGGAACTCCAATTGCTGAAATGATAAGATTATTCTTAGCAGGAGACATAAAAGAAGCAGGACAAAAAGTATTTGAAAACAATCCCTTATCAATTATTTGCTCACTTGTTTGTCCCCATGAGAAACATTGTGAAGGTCACTGTGTTTTAAATAAAAAGCATACTCCTGTAAATGTAGGTGGAATTGAAAACTATATTTCAACTTACTATATGAATTATAGAGAATTTGAAAAACCAAAACAGCTTGGAAGAAATATAGCTATTATTGGTTCAGGACCTGCTGGTATAAGCCTTGCTATGATTATGGCTTTAAAAGGCTATAGTGTCACTATGTATGAAGGAAATGATAAGATTGGAGGAGTTTTAAGATTTGGTATTCCTGATTTTAGACTTGATAAAACAATCCTTGATAAAATAGAAGAAAATCTTCTTAAAATTGGTGTTAAAATTAGAAAAAATATTATGATTGGTAAAAATATCACTATTGATGATTTATTTAGAGATGACTTTGATGCTGTGTTTATAGGTACTGGTGTATGGAGACCAAAAAAACTAGGTATTAAAGGTGAGAGTTTAGGAAATGTACACTTTGCTATTGACTACTTAAAAACTCCAAAATCTTATGACCTAGGAAAAAAAGTTATAGTTGTAGGTGCAGGAAATGTTGCTATGGATGTTGCTAGAACAGCTATTAGAAGTGGGGCAAGAGAAGTTCAAATCATGTATAGAAAAGATGAAGAAAATATGCCTGCTGAAAGAATAGAAATTGAACATGCAAAAATAGATGGAGTAAAATTTAATCTATTTAAATCCCCTTTAGAGTTTACGCCAGAGGGAATAAAATATGAAACAACAAACCCTCAAGAAGAAAAGATACAAGGTTTTGAGCAAGCTGATTCAATTTTAGTTGCCATATCTCAAACAGCTAGAGATTTAATTGTAAAAAATAATGCTGGTTTATACTTAGGAGATGATGGTCTTTTAGAAAGTGATGAAAATGGTTGTACTACAAGAAAAGGTGTTTTCGCCTCAGGAGATGTAGTAACAGGTGCAAGAACAGTAGTTGAAGCTGTTGCTTTTTCTAAAAAAGTTTCTGTAGTAATAGAAGAATATATATCTACACTTCCACCTAAAAATAAAGCTTCTTAAGCTTTATTTTTTTCATTTAAAAAATCAAAAATTTTTGATTGAACTTCAATATATTTTTCTAAATCTTCTTTTCCTATAAGTTTAGAAAGATTCTTTTGAGTTTCTTCAATAAACCTATCTGCTTTTTCAATTAAAACCTCACTTTTATCAGTCAATAAAATAGATTTTTCTTTTTTGTTTACTTGTTGAACAAAGGTTAAATAACCTAATTCTTCAAGTTTTTTGAGATTTTTATGCATTGCTTGTCTTGAATATCCAAGCTTTTTTGCTAAATTTGAAATAGAAATATTCTCATACTCTTTTATATATGGAAAAATCAATATAAGTGAACTTGAAAGGTCTAAAAAACCAACTTTTTCTAACTCTTTTAAAATCAATTCATTAAAAACTTTTCCCGTTTCTAAAGATAAAAAACATAGTGACATTTGTAAACCTAGTTGACAATTTAATACTTTTTATGTATCATTACAATAAAACTTTAGGAGTATAACATGAAATACCTTATGCAAATTGACTTTCCTCATGAAGGACCTTTTAGTGATGAATTAACTACTGCTATGAATGATTTAGCAAAAGACATAGCAAATGAAAATGGATTAATATTTAAATTATGGACAGAAAATAAAGATACAAAAGAAGCAGGAGGAGTTTATCTTTTTGATAATCTTGATGATGCAAAAAGATATTTAGAAAAACACACAGCAAGACTAGAAGCTTTTGGATACACAAATCTAAGAAGTAAGATTTTTGAAGTAAATGAAGAGTTAAGTAAACTTAGCAAGTCTACTTTTCTTTAGGAATTAAAATCTAAAATAGGTGTAAAATACTATTTTTATATTCAATCTAAAACATACACCTATTTTAAGATTATTATATACTACTCACTGTAGTTAACATAGTTATTTAATACTTTTGTATAAAAATCACTTACCTCTTTATACTGTTTAAATATGTCTATATTATCTCTAGTACTATTCATATCTTGTTGAAGTCTTGCTGTATAGTTATATAAAAATTCTTCAAAGTTGATATTTACATCATCTTTATTATGAGGTCCAAACCCAGCAAAGTTTCCTATTGATGCTCCTTCTTGGAAACTAGGTAAAGCCTCCTTCCCTGAAGCAAGTTGAGATAAGTTCATTGCTAACATACTAAAATAATTACTTCTAACTCTAGGATCTTCGGTTTCATTCATCGTTTTATATAAAACCTTATTAAACTTATCATCTCCTGTATAAGTAGCTGCTGCTAATAAATGAAAAGATTTTCCTTCTAATACTCCTATTATTGGTAAATCCATATTACCTGACCAATCTCTTAAAACAACCCCATGCATTGTTTTTGTTTGTTCAAATGATAACTTTTTCATATCTTCATCATCTAAACTACCATCTGATAAAAGCTCTCTAAATAGTTTTGCATCCTCTTCATTTAAACTATCAAAGGCTTTGTGTTTATCTAAATACTCTAATATCTCGCTTTTCTCTTCAACTTTTTCACTATCCATAAGTGATGAAAATGTTTGTGTTTCTTCTGCTTTTGCATTAGATTCACTTTGGTTTGCTGAAACTTGACTATTTATTGTTTGATAACTATTATATGTAGTTCCTATTTGCATTTCAATATCCTTATTTAGTATTTTTATATTTTATAATATTATATATTAATTTACTTACTTCTTTATTTGTTTTAATATTAAATAGAAGTATAAATGCTTACTTATGAGAAACTATGACTATTAAAAGGATTTTATTTCATGAAAAATATAAGTTTTTTGTTCCTAAAATCCCTGTTAGTTCTGTATCTTCTATAACAGATGTAGATTTAAAAGATACCCTAAAAGTTTAGGATGGTACATCTCTAAAATTTGAAGCAGGTATTAAGTAAAAATAAACATAAGGTGAAAGCCTTATGTTATTTATCTTTACTCACTGTAGTTAACATAGTTATTTAATACTTTTGTATAAAAATCATTTACCCTTTTATACTGTTTAAATATATCTATATTATCTCTAGTACTATTCATATCTTGTTGAAGTCTTGCTGTATAGTTATATAAAAATTCTTCAAAGTTGATATTTACATCATCTTTATTATGAGGTCCAAACCCAGCAAAGTTTCCAATATTTGCTCCTTCTTGAAATCCAGGTAAAGCCTCCTTACCTGAGGCAAGTTGAGATAGGTTTAACCATAACATACTAAAATAGTTACTTCTAACTCTAGAATCTTCGGTTTCATTCATCGTTTTATATAAAACCTTATTAAACTTATCATCCCCTGTATAAGTAGCTGATGCTAATAAATCAAAAGATTTTCCTTTTAATACTCCTATTATTGGTAAATCCATATTACCTGACCAATCTCTTAAGACAATCCCATGCATTGTTTTTGTTTGTTCAAATGATAACTTTTTCATATCTTCATCATCTAAACTACCATCTGATAAAAGCTCTCTAAATAGTTTTGCATCCTCTTCATTTAAACTATCAAAGGCTTTATATTTATCTAAATACTCTAATATCTCGCTTTTCTCTTCAACTTTTTCACTATCCATAAGTGATGAAAATGTTTGTGTTTCTTCTGCTTTTGCATTAGATTCACTTTTATTTGCTGAAACTTGACTATTTATTGTTTGATAACTATTATAATTAGTTCCTATTTGCATTTTAATATCCTTATTTAGTATTTTTATATTATTTTTTAATTTTAATAATAAAACAAGCACCTTTATATTTAATACCTTCATATTCAAACTCGTGATTTTTTGCACTAATTGAGCCTTTTAACTTTTCCATAATTGTTTTACTCATATAAAGACCAATTCCTGTACCATCTTTTTCTTTTTTAGTACTAAATTTATAATCAAAAATCTTTTCAATGATACTATTTGGAATTCCTCCTGCATTATCAAAAATATTTAAATATATATACTTTTCATCATTTGTAGTCTCAATTTTTATGAGTTTTTTGCTATTTTTTATCTTTTCTAACTCATCAATTGAGTTATTTAAAATATTCATTATTACTTGAACTAATTCATTTTCTCTTCCTAAAATTATATAGTCCTTAAATTTAATATCTAAAACTATATCTTTTTCATTGAGTCTTGAGCTTAATAGAGATTGTGTTTTTTTTAACATATTATCTAAAGAAAAATCTTTTTTTTCATCACTTTTATAAAACTCTCTAAATACATCAATAGTAGAATTTAAATGACTTACAGCTTTTGAAATTTTGTCTAAAGAATAATCAATAATTTCATCATCTAATTCATTAAAACTTTTTTTTAATTTCATTCCTGAAACTGAAGTTCCTATAATAGCTAGAGGCTGTCTCCATTGATGAGCTATATTTTCTAGCATTTCTCCTAATGAAGCTAGTTTTGATTGTTCTATCAAGATTAAATCTTTTTTTCTTATGTTTGATACTTGTTCTTTTACTTCTTTTTCTAATTTATCATTATTAAATATTAAATGCTTAAAAATATAGTATGAAAAAAGAAATATTAGTATTATAAAAAATATAATAACTGTTGAAAATATTGTTATATTCTCATCAAAATCTTTTTCTATTTTATTTGCTTCATTATTTAATAAACTTAATGCTTCTTCAAGAGAAGAACTATATAAATTTTTAGCTTCAATATACTCTTTAGAAAATAAAAAATCTTTTGCCTCTAAATGTTTTTTATTTATTGCTAATCGTAAAGCTTTTTCTTCAAATTCAACTAATTTTATATTAGCTTCTTCTACTTCTTTTAATTTATCCTTAACAATAGGCATTTGTTTCTCTATTTGAGCTATTATTTTATCAAGCTTTTTTACATTTTTATAATATCTATCTGTCCAATATAAAGTATTATCATATAAAGCAATTCGTGAGGACATAGTAAGAACCTCATCGTAGTAACGAACTTTTTCAGATAAAACTATAATATTATCAATATCTTTTTGATTTTCTATATTTTCATTGATTCTTATTATTGAAAAAATTGAAATAAAAAAAGAGATACAAGATAAAATTATAAAAAGTAAAATTTGGTTTTTATAAACATTTTGATAAATCATAATTAACTCCAATATTAAATAATTATTTTACTATAATAAAAAATATAATTCAACTTTATAATTGATATTTCATTGATTAATATCAATGTTTTCTTCTTACAATACACATATAATTTCATAAAATTTAAAGATAATAAATAAAAAGGATTAAAATATGAGTATGTTTTGTTATCAATGTGAAATGAGTCAAAAGGGTGGTTGTGGTAGCACTGGTGCAACTGTAGGTACATGTGGTAAGGATGAAAACTTAGCAAGATTACAAGATATTATGATTTTTGGTCTTAAAGGTCTTAGTGCATATAGAGAGCATTTAAATACTTTTAAACCAGAGCAAACAAAAGAGATTGATGATGTAATGTCTGAAACATTATACTTCACACTTACAAACGTAAACTTCAACTTCCAAGATCACGTAAATCAACTTATGAAAATCGGTTCTGCTGGTGTTAAAGTAATGAACCTTTTAGGTGAAGCGCACACTAACAAATTTGGTATCCCAACTCCTGTAGTTGTACCTCAAAACAAAGTAGAAGGTAAAGCTATTTTAGTTTCTGGTCACGATTTAGAGTTCTTTGAAAAACTATTAATTGCTACAGAAGATAAAGGTATCAATGTTTATACTCACTCTGAAATGTTACCAGCTCACGGTTACCCAGAGTTAAGAAAGTTCAAACACTTAAAAGGAAATGTTGGTAAAGCATGGTTTGACCAAGCAAAACTAATGGAAAAATTCCCTGGAACATTTGTAGTTAATACTAACTGTATTGTACCGCCAAAGAAAAACAGCACTTATATTGATAGAGTATTTACTCACAAAATCGTAGGTATTGAAGGTTCTACTCCAATTGAAGATTACAACTTTGATGAATTAATTGAAAAAACTTTAGCCTGTCCAAGCGCTAATGGTATTGACTTAAATGAAGATACGACTTTAACAACAGGTCATAACTACAAAACAGTTCTTACACTTGCACCTCAAATCTTAAAAGCAATAAAAGAGGGTAAAATCAAGAAATTCTTCGTAGTAGCAGGATGTGATGCTCCAGGTAAACCAGGTGAGTACTACAGAGAATTAACTGAAAACTTACCAAAAGATACAGTAATCTTAACTTCTTCATGTGGTAAGTTCAGATTCAATGATATTGACTTTGGAGAAATCGAAGGTACAGGAATTCCTAGATACTTAGACTTAGGACAATGTAATGACTCTTATGGTGCAGTAGAAATCGCAAAAGCATTAAGTGATGCATTAGATACTCCAATCAATGACTTACCAGTATCAATCGTATTATCATGGATGGAGCAAAAAGCTGTAATTATCTTACTTGCATTATTCTCTTTAGGTGTAAAAGATATTTACTTAGGGCCAAAACCTCCACAATTTGTAAATGAAGATATTTTCAACTTCTTATCTGAAAACTTCAACTTAACACTTACAACAAATGCAAAAGACGATTTGAAAAAACTTCTTTGCGCATAAATAAAAGAGCTTAGGCTCTTTTATTTAAAACCCTCCGTATAAAGCTAAAACTACAGGAATATATAATATTGATACAATTGTACTTAATATAACAGTAAAACTAGCCTTTTGGGGTTTTGCATTTAAAAGTACTGCTAAAGTTACTGTATTTCCTGCAAGAGGTACTATAGAAAATAAAAACAAGACTTTATATAAATCTTCATTTAAAAACATGACATAAGTTTTATCTATATAAATTACTGCAAGCATTGCTAAAGGCCAAAAAATAAACTTCAATATAAAAGTAATAGAAATAAATTTTGTATCTAAATCACTTCCTCTTTGAAGACCAATAAGTCCCATACCTAACATCATCATTCCTAAAATTCCATAAGCCCCTTTAAATTGCCCTGTATATGCACTAATAGCCTCAGGTATTTGAACTCCTATTAAGTTACAAATTATACCTAATACAAAAGCATATAAAATAGGAAGTCTCAACATTTTCATAATTGATTGTTTTACTGTAAAATTGCCTTTTGCTGTTACATAAAAACCACTTGTGCTTTCATATAAAAGTGAAGCTAAAACAGTAAATATATAAATATCAGCTAAATGGGGAGGGAAGAATATAATAGCTAAAGGAATACCAAAATAACCAGTGTTTCCAGTTCCTGCACTAAATGCTAAAATATTTCCTGTTGGGTCATTCCATGATTTACCCCAAATAAACAGAGACAAAAAAGCAATGATAGAGCAAAACAGATATAAAAAGACTGGTAAAAACAGAATTGATAAATCAATCTTTACACTAAGGGTTGCTGAAAATACAACAATAGGACCTAAAATATAAATCAATATATTAGCAATTGACTCTCTTTTTACATCTAAAAATTTTGTAGATATATAGCCTAAAACTATATTTATATAAAGTGGAAAAATCTTAAGTAAGATTATAAAAAACAGTGACATACTCTCTCCTAACTTTGACTATACAGTCAAGGAAAGAATATATCACATTTTTTATACATAAGTCAAGTTATTTAATTTCTATTTTTCTTTTTGTTTCATCTTCATTAATCTTTGGTAAAACTACTTCTAGAACTCCATTTTGACTTGAAGCACTTATATTTTCTACATCTATATTGTCAGGAAGTGTAAATACTCTTTGAAATTTACCAAATGAACTTTCAACTTTATAATAATCTTCTTCTTTTACTTCATCTTTAAAAGTTCTTTCTCCTGAAATTGTAAGAGTTCTATCTTTAATATCAATATTAATATCTTCTTTTTCCATACCTGGTAAATCAACATCAATATGATAAGCATATTCACCTTCTCTTGTGTTTACACTTGGAGCAAAAGTACTGATTCCTGTATCATTACCTTTATTATTGTAAGTCATAAGACTTGGCATATTCATAAAATCTTTAAATGGATCAAATTTAGTTACTAACATTTCTATCTCCTTTTATTAACTTTATATGAGTTTTATCAACTCTTGATGAAATATTAACAAATTTTTTAGCACTTGTCAAGAGTAAGTGCTAATATATTTAGCAATTAATTAAAATGAGTGCTAATTAATGTAATTTGATAACTCTATTAAATTTTTATCTGGATCTCTTAAATAAATAGAATTTATCAAACCTTTTGCACCTGTTCTTTGAACTATTCCTTCTTCTATTTCAATACCTAAAGATTCAATATATAATTTTGCTTCTTCTATTTGAGTATCAATAATAAAACATAAATCTGCACTACCTTCTTTCACATTATAAGCTTTAGGCTCAAACTCTTTCCCTAACTGATGTAAGTTAATTTTAGAATTTCCAAATCTCAAAGCAACTCTATTTTCTTTGAAAATCTCTTTTTTCATACCTAAAACTTTTTCATAAAAATCAACTGTTTTATCGATATTTTTAACAGTCAATACAAAATGATCTAAGCTATTTATATTAATCATTTTTTATACCTTATATTAAAAAGCTATTGAAAGATATCCCATAAATATACCAAAAGAGTATACTCCTGCACATAAACCAAAAAACTTCATATTTTCATAACTTGTCATTTGTATTCCTTTGTTAATAAATACTAGTATTATAAAGTATTTTGGTTTCATATTGATTACCCAATAACTATTTAGTTATAAATTTATATTTTACTTTCTTTAGTTATTTCAATCCAAAAAAACTTATTTCCACTTCCTTTTTCAACAGCTTTCCAACCAAATGATGTTGAATGAAAGTATAATGTATCTTTAATAATTTTAAATGTAGTTTCAATATCTACTTGCTCTCCAAAAGCCTCATTAAATATCACATACAAATACTCACCATCTTCTTCAAAGTCATATCTAAAGTTTGTAAAATCTACTAATTGTTTATCTAAAAAGTCTTTTACTTTTTGTTTTATCATCATAAATCCTTATTTCTATTAAATATTTGTATTTTATGTTTTTATACCTTGAAGCTATATAATATAGTAATTTACTCATGTTTATGTTAGAATAATTAAAAGGAGATACTATGAAAACATTGCTTACAATAATAGTTTTAATAAGTGCTGTTTTTGCTTCCCCTCCTGAAGAGTTTGATAGAAAGCTTTATAATCAAGGGGAGCAGATATTTGATAAAAAATGTAGTGAATGTCATAAAAAGTCTATGAATATAGGTTTACTTATGAAAAATTTCGTAGAAGAAAATAATAAACTTTTAAATCTAAAAGCCCCAACAGGAAATGAAATATCATATAGATTAAAAAGTCAAATTGGAAGTAAAGATGATATAGAGTTTCAACTTATGGAAACAGGTGATTTTTTAGTGGATTATCTTTATAACCCTGATATTAAAAAAACTATATGCTTAGAAGCTGTAATAAGACACTTTGATACTATGCCAAGTATGAAGGGTAAAATTACAGAAGATGAAATAAGAACAGTAGGTCACTTCTTATACTTCCTTGAGGGATTTAATGGAATTAACAAGTACTATCACAATATAGATAAAGAGTTTGAATAAAGAAGAATAGATTTTCTTCTTTACTTCTTTTGAGCCGGCTGTTGTCCTAAAGCCTTTTGTTTTTGCTGTTGTTCTTGTTCTATAATAGTGTTGTATTTATTAACTAAAATATTTACCATATAACCCATAGATACAACAATCAAAAGAATTACAAATATATTTTTCAAACTCTCTCCTAAGTACTGCTTCAATGCAGAGTTTGCTTAAATTTTTACACTCCCTTTGAGAAAAAGACCTATTAAAAATCGTCGAAGTCGATTGAACCCTTAGAATAGTTAACAACATTCCCTTCAAAGAAGTTTGTTCTTTGGTCATTAAATGAAGCATAACCATCTACCCATGGAATAGGGTGTTTTACATTGTATTCTGGTTTATATCCAACTGCTTCTAATCTTCTATCTGCAAGATACTGAATATATTGAGTGATAATAGCATCTGTAAATCCTAAAATCTGCCCTTGAGTGATATATGCACCCCAAGAAGCTTCTAGTTCTACGGCTTTTCTAAACATACCTCTTACAGTTTGTTCTAATTCAGGTGTAAATAAATCAGGTCTTTCTTTTCTAACAGAGTTAATCATATTTTGGAATAAAAGTAAATGTGTTACTTCATCTCTTTGAATAAATCTAATCATCTGAGAAGAACCAAGCATTTTTCCTGATTTTCCAAGAGCATACATTGCTGCAAAACCTGCATAGAAGTATAAACCTTCTAAAATCTGATTAGCAAACATAGCAAGAAGAATTTTTTCATCAGTAATTTCTTCTCCATCTCCTGCTGTTAAACTTTTATATACATCAGCTATATAATTGTTTTTTTCTCTTAATTTTAAATCTGTTTTCCACATATTATAAATTTCATCTGTATTATCAGAAATTGACTCTACCATTACAGCATAAGATTTAGAGTGGTTTGCTTCCTCATAAGATTGTCTTGATAAACAAGCATTAACCTCAGGAGCTGTGATATAAGGGTTGATATTATCCATTAAGTTGTTTGTTTGTAATGAATCCATAAAAATTAATTGTGATAATACTAAATCATACATTCTTTTTTCAGGAGGAGTAAGATACTTATAATCTTTTGCATCACCTGTCATTTGAACTTCTTTAGGGAACCATGTATTTGCTTCCATTGTATCCCATAAGTTTAGTGCCCACTGATACTTTAACTTTGTAAAGTTAATCATACCATCTGGATTTCCTCCAAAAATTCTTCTATCTGTTAAGTTTTCATTTGATTGTGGGTTATATATCGTTTTTCTATCCATTAGGATTGTCCTCTAAGTTTTTAATCTATTTTATAAATTTCTTTTTATTTTTTGTATGAAAAAAGTGTAAGGTTATCTTATTGACAACCTGCACACTCCATACTTCTATCTTCAACATCATTATTAGCTTCAGGAGATTGACTTCTTAGGTAATATGTTGATTTAAGACCTAGTTTCCAAGCTAGTGTATAGATTTCATGTAAATATCTACCACTTGCTTTATCTAAACTCATAAAGATATTTGTTGACTGACCTTGATCAATCCATTTTTGTCTAATTGCAGCTGCTCTAATTACATTTAATTGATCAACTTCAAATGCTGGCGTATAATAAGACCATGTTTCAGGGCTTAATTTAGGTACAACTACAGGAATTAAACCTGATAAATTTTCTTCAAACCATTTTCTTTTATATACAGGCTCAATTGCTTGAGTTGTACCAACTAAGATTGAAATAGATGAAGTAGGTGCCACTGCCATTAGGTAACCATTTCTCATACCATCTTTTTTAACTTTTTCTCTTAACTCTTCCCAATCATAAGCTGAGTCAAATAAGTCTCTATTTACTAATGCTTTAACAGCTTGAGGAGAATGGTCATGAGGCATAATACCTTGACTCCATTTAGAACCTTCAAAAGTAGGGTAAATACCTTTTTCAGTAGCTAAATCAGAAGATGACTTAATAGCATTATATGAAATTGCTTCCATAATTTGATCAATCTTTTTAAAGTGTTCTTCGCTTCCCCAAACTAATTGATGTTCAGCTAACATTTGAGCTTCACCCATTACTCCAAGACCTATT
This sequence comes from Arcobacter sp. YIC-80, assembly GCF_044841725.1. Lineage (NCBI taxonomy): Bacteria > Pseudomonadati > Campylobacterota > Epsilonproteobacteria > Campylobacterales > Arcobacteraceae > Arcobacter > Arcobacter sp. YIC-80. Next base: position 235,787 of record NZ_JBJBSI010000002.1, read on the forward strand.
GATCTTGATTTTAAGTTAGTTGCTTTAACCTTTCTTAATGGATAAAAGTTTAAATCAATAACATTATCAAGCATTCTTACTGCAATAGGAACAACTCTTTCAATGTCTTCTTTTGTATTTATTCTTGATAAGTTTACAGAAGCTAAGTTACAAACAGCCGTATCACCATCTGTTTTATCTTTTTCTACGATAAATATTCTTTTTCCATTGATTGAATCAAGTGCTGTTACTTTGTTGGCTTTCTTTTGAATTCCACCATCAACAGTAATTAAGTCTTCTTCTTCATAAGTTTCAATAGAACCATCTTCAAACTCTAACTTAATTTTATAGTGGTTAGGGTTTGTATTTTGGAAAATTTCTGTACAAAGATTAGAAGATCTGATATGTCCTACATGAGAGTTTGGATTTGCTTTATTTGCATTATCTTTAAAACAAAGGAATGGAGAACCTGACTCAAAATAAGAAGTTAAGATTTTTTTCCATAAATCTTTTGCTTTCATTCTATCTTTTGTGATATTTTCATCTTCTTCATATTCTAAATATTTAGCTCTAAAAGCATCACCATGAAGTTCTGATAAATCTTTTACTTCATAAGGATCAAATAAAGTCCAATGAGAATCTTCTAAAACTCTTTCCATAAATAAATCAGTTATCCATAAAGAAGGGAATAAATCATGTGCTCTTCTTCTTTCTTCCCCAGAGTTTTTCTTAAGATCAATAAAATCTACTATATCCATGTGCCAAGGTTCAAGATATACAGCAATAGCTCCTTTTCTAGTACCTAGTTGATCAACAGCTAAAGCTACATCATTTGTAATCTTTAAGAATGGAACTGTACCACCAGCAGCACTTTTATGGTCATCAATAACACCACCTAAAGATCTAACTTGGTTCCAATCCCAACCAATACCACCACCATATTTAGATAATAGTGCCATTTCATGATATGCGTCAAAAATCCCTTCAATATTATCAGGTGTTGAACCAATATAACAAGAAGATAATTGATGTCTATTTGTTCTTGCATTTGATAAAGTAGGAGTTGCTAGCATAACTTCAAATTTAGATACTACATCATAAAAGTCTTTAGCTGCTTGTTGTTTATTTTCTTCATTTTGAGCTAAGAACATAGCAATTGCCATGAACATTTGTTGTGGTAATTCAATTGGATTACCATATTTATTTTTGATTAAATATCTATCATATAAAGTCTTAATTCCAAGGTAATTAAAAAGATAATCTCTTGAAGGATCCATGTGATTATTTAAGTCATCTAAATCATATCCCTCACCAAGATTAGGAATTAATCTACCTGCTTCTTTTCCATATTTTAGGTAATCTTTTAAATGGCAATAAGGCTCACCTTTGATACCATGAGTCTCTTTTCCAACTCTATGATATAGGTCAAATAAATATAATCTTGCAGCAACAAATGTCCAGTTTGGAACATCTATATCAATTTTTTCTACTGCTGTTTTAATTAGTGCATCTTGTACATCAGAACTTTTCATTCCGTCTACAAATTTAATTTGTGAATCAAGTTCTAATTCACTTTGAGATACTCCATCTAACTCTTCAGTTGCTTCAATAGTCATTTTTTGGATTTTAGTAATATCTAAAACCTCTTTTCGACCATTTCGTTTTTGAATCATAATTGCCATTTTTATTACCTTCTAATATTTAAAATTTGTTTGTATTTTTATAAATTATTTGAAAACTTTTTTATTTAATAATTTGATTACTTAAAAACTCTCTTGAAAATTGCATTTACATTTTTAGTATAGTAATCATAGTTGAAACATTCTCTAATTTGCTCTTCACTTAATTTTGCTCTTAAATCTTTATCAGCTAATAAGTGTCCTAGGTATAAAGACTCACCTTTTTTATTTACTGTAGGTTTACCTTCTTTAATCTCTGCCCATACTTTCATAGCATTTCTTTGAACAATTTTATAAGCTTCTTCTCTTGAAACACCAGCTTTTGGTAATTCTAATAATACTCTTTGAGAGAATACTAAACCACCAGTTAAGTTTAAATTTTTCATCATATTTTCTGGCATTACAGTTAAGTTCGCAATTACATTGTTCATTCTATGAAGCATAAAATCAGTTGTAATAAATGCATCTGGTAACCAGAATCTTTCATTTGATGAGTGTGAGATATCTCTTTCATGCCATAACGCAACATTTTCCATTGCAGGGTTTGCATAAGCTCTAATTGTTCTAGCAAGTCCTGTAATATTTTCTGTTAAAATAGGATTTCTTTTATGTGGCATTGCAGAAGAACCTTTTTGACCTTTTGCAAAATATTCTTCAGCTTCATAAACTTCTGTTCTTTGTAAATGTCTTACTTGTACAGCAAATTTTTCGATAGTTGATGCTAATAAGGCTAAGGCTGTTGCAAGTCTTGCGTATCTATCTCTATGTACAACTTGATTTGAACAAGGTTCTGGTTTTAAACCTAATTCTTTCATTGCATACTCTTCAAGTTCTAAAGGAGCATGGGCAAAGTTACCCATAGCACCAGAGATTTGACCAACAGAAATTACTTTCATTGTTTCTTTTAAATTTTTAAGATGTCTAGCCATTTCATCATACCATACACATAAAGTAAGACCAAATGTAATAGGTTCACCATGGATACCATGAGATCTTCCTACCATTAGAGTATATTTATGCTCTTTTGCTCTTTTTTTGATTGATTTCATAAGCATTTTTACATCTTTAATTACAATTTTTAAAGAATCTCTCATTTGTAATGCAACACCTGTATCAACAGCATCAGAAGAAGTCATTCCATAGTGAAACCATCTTGACTCATCACCTAAAGATTCTGAAACACTTGTATTAAAAGCAATTAAATCATGTTTTGTAACTGCTTCAATCTCTTCAATTCTTTCAACTGAAAAAGTTGCATTTTTTACAATCTTTTCACAATCTTTATCAGGAATAAGTCCTAATTTGTTCCATGCTTTTACAGCTGCTTTTTCAACTTCAAGCCATGCAGCATATCTTGCATGTTGCGTCCAATGTTTTGACATCTCTTCTCTTGCATATCTTTCAACCATCTACAAATCCCTTATTATCAATGTTTTATATTTTTATTAAATTTTTCTGTTAATTTATGTATGATATGTTATCTAAATTAGACAAAAATATAGCTAAAAAAAAGATAGATTTTACCCTATTTAGAAAAAAATTATAGGATAATAAATTTGCCGTTTATTTTAAAAAAAATTGAAGCACAAAAAGGTAAAAAGCTTAGTCTTTTTCTACTCCAAAACTTAACAATACATCATACAAAAGCCCAAAAATACGCGTCTCGTGGAAGAATATTTGATGAAGACATGAATGTTTTAAAACCAAAAGATTTAATCCCTACAGATTACATATACATGGCTGTTTTTGAGGGTGCTACAAGGGGTTTAAAGCCTTTAATTGAGTTTCAAAACTTTGCTATTTTTGATAAGCCAACAAACCTTATGGTACACCCAATTTCAAAGAATACTAAATATTCATTGTTAGATGAAATAAGGTATCATTTTGGAGAAGATGCAAACTTAATTCATAGAATAGATGCTGAAACATCAGGACTAGTAATTGTAGGAAAAAACAAAAAATCAGAGAAGCAATTAAAAGATATGTTTGAAACAAAAGAGTATCATAAATCATATCTTGCAATAGTTGAGGGTGAAATAAAAAATAAAATAACTATAGATAGTAAACTTCAAAAAGAAGGAAAAAATATTGGTGTGAGAATGAGTGCGGGTAATGAAGGTAAAGAATCCTGTACTATTATAAAACCCATTAAATATAATGAAGAAAAAAATATCACTTTAGTAGAAGCTCAACCCATAACAGGAAGACAACATCAAATTAGAGTTCATTTATACTCAATAGGGCATAGAATTATTGGTGATCCAATTTATGGAGTTGATGATGATATTGCAGAGGGATATTTAAATAAAACTTTAGAACAAAGTATAAGAGAAAAAGAAACAAAAGGTTCAAGACTTTGGCTTCATGCTAACTATTTAGAGTTTACATTCCAAGGCGTGATTTATAAAATCTTCTCTAAAAATAAAGATATTCTAAATGAGTTTAACTCTTAAATCAAAAGTACTATAAAAGCATATCTTGAAAACTTAGCAATAACAACAAGTAAAATAAAGAGTTTTAAATTAAATTTTAAAACTCCTGCTATAAAAGTAATTGGATCACCTATAATAGGAACCCATGAAAGTAAAATACACCAAGCTCCATATTTATCAAAATAGTTTTTTGTATTTAAAACTCTTTTTTCATTTAATAGCTTCTTTTTTACTAGAAACTGCTCACCTTTTAAACCTAAAAAATAGTTTATAATTGAACCTAAACTATTTCCAAAAGTAGCAAAGAAAAGCAATAAATAAAGGTTATACCCCTCTTTAATATCATAAATTAATAAAGCTTCACTTCCAAAAGGAATAAGTGTAGCAGATACTAATGCTGATATAAAAAGAGTTAAATATACCATCAAACTAAGCTTTTTTCTTCCTTTTTAAAGGTGGCATTTGAGAAAGAATTACTCCTGCTAAAATTACAGCTGATGCAGTTAATTCAAAAGAAGTTAATTTTTCTCCTAAAATTAAAAATGCTAAAATTAAAGTAAATACGGGAATAAGGTTAACAAAAACAGCAGTTTTTGAAGCATCTACTTTTGTAAGAGCAAAATTGTATAAGCCATATCCCCCTAAAGTTACTACAACACCTAAATAAATTGTCCAACTTAAAGCTTCCACTGAAAATACCATAGGTGTAGTAAAATACTCAAAAAGGAAAAAAGGAAAAAAGAATATACAACCAATAAAAGCCTGAATTGCAGTAATAAATAAAGCTGAAAATTTATGAGTTAAGTATTTTGCAACGATAGTATAACCAGCTGCACAACTCATAGCTAAAAGCTCTAAAAAGTTACCTAACAAAGGATTTGGAGCACTTACACTTGTACTTGCATTTACACTTAAACTAATAACTCCAAGCATTGCTAAGGCTGAACCTAAAATAAGCTTTCTTGTAATAATCTCTTTTAAGAAATAACCAGCTGCCATAGCTGTTATTAGAGGCATTAAAGAAGCTATCATTCCTGCTTGTGAAGCTGATGTCAGCTGTAAAGCCTTTGCTTCAAAAATAAAATATAAACAAGGCTCAAATAAAGCAAGTAAAAGAATATATTTTATATCTTTTTTTGAAAAATCATACTTCAAAAAGCTTTTTATGAAATACACAAAACATAATGAAGCAGCAAGCATTCTTATAAATATTACAGTAAAAGGAGCTAAATCATTCATTGCTGATTTTAAAGCAATAAATGAACTACCCCAAATAAACATCGCAAAAATAAGCGATAAAACACCAATCAAATTAAAATTTTTTGTCAATTTTTATACTTTATATATGAAATTTTTTTGAAATTATATCTTATATTCCAAATAAAAAAATAAATTTATAAAAAGTTAAAGTTTTATTGAGTATAATTTCAGCTCTTAAAGAGGAACACTGAGAATATTTTAAATATTTTGAGTGCTCTTCTTTAGACCCTTACAATCGTTATGTTGAGATAACGCCCCAGGGTGGGAACACAGCAAGGCACCTCTCTTAATGGTGTGTTTGGGTATCTGGAGAAGAGTACTTTTTTTAAAGTACTCTTTTTTTTGCACTATCACAAAATCTAATAACAATTAATTTACTAAATTTAAACTAAATCTTTAAAATCAGACTTTAAAATTAAAAGTTTTTTCTCTTTTTTATTATATATAAATCTATTATCACCATTTTGAATGGCTTTAAAGATAATAAGTTTTATCTCTTTTTGAGTTTTATTGTATTTTTTCATAAGAACAGAAAATTCTTGGAGTGTAATAAGTTCTAAACTATTACTTTTTGAAGTATTATTTTCATTTGCTACTTGAAAATTTTGTAATGGTACTGGTTGATTTTTGTAAATTGTTCTCATTTCATGAAAAGCACTTTGTAGAAGTTTAATTTCTGAGTTAAAAACCTTAACTATTTTCTTTTGATTCTTTTCAAGTCTATTGATCTCTGATTTATATTGTTTTTTCATCCATTTCATAGAATCTTTTAAAAGTAAAATTTGTTCATTTTTTACTTCAATTATAGACTGAATATGTTCTTCATTGGCTCTATTTTCTTTTTGAGTAGAGTTTTTAACTGCTTCAACATTGATATTACTTGTTGTTGAAGCAGTTTTTTCCATCTCATCAGTTATATAAACATAAGTTCGTCCTGATTTTTTGATAGATTTTAGTTGTTCTTTTTTTATTCTATAGTGTACACCTTGTAAAGAAAGACCCAATATTTGGGCAGCTTGAGAGGTAGTAACTAATCTTTCCAAGGTTTTATTCCTTACATTTTTGCACTATCGATTTCAATTACAGTATGAACATTTCCTCTTGGTTTAAAATCAGCAATAACCTTCATCCATTTAGGTTGTAATTTTTCATATAAAGTATCAAAAATTTCATTTGCCGAGTTTTCATGAGAAACTTCTCTATACATAAAAGTATTTATATAAATTTTTAAAGCTTTTAATTCAATTACTTTTTCATTTGGAGTATACTGAAGTTTTATTGTAGCAAAATCAGGATATCCACTTCTTGGACATTTTGCCATAAATTCTGGTAATTCAATATCTATTATATAATTTTTTTTATTTGTATTTGGCCAAAAGTGTTCTTCTTTATTTATATCAAATTCAATAATTTCTTTTTCACCATATTTCATTTCCATATCTTTTATAACCTTTATAATAATTAATTTAAGCAGATTTTATCAAAATCTTACTTACAAATGTTACTAATTGAAAAAAAACGTGAATTTAAGTATAATCCACAAAATTTAAGAATATAAGAGAGTATTATGACAAATAAAATATATGATATTGTAATTATCGGTGGTGGTCCAGGTGGTATTGGAACTGCTATTGAAGCTTCAGCTCATAATGTTGGAGAAATTTTACTTATTGAAAAAACAGATAACCACTCTAATACAATTAGAAAATTTTATAAAGATAATAAAAGAGTGGATAAAGATTATAAAGGTCAAGTAACGGAACTACAAGGAAATGTATCTTTTTTTGATGGTACAAAAGAAACAACTTTAGATTATTTCGATGACTTACTAGATACTGAAAAAATCGATTCTATGTTTAATACAGAGGTTGAAAAAATTGAAAGAGTAGATGAACTTTTACATATTCATACAAGTGCAGGACTTGTAAAAAGTAAAAATGCAGTAATTTCTATTGGAAAAATGGGAAAACCAAATAAACCTTCATATAAGATTCCACCATCAATAAAAGCAAATGTAAACTTTAACCTTGATAAGTGTTCTTCAAATGAAAAGATCTTAGTTGTTGGAGGAGGAAACTCAGCAGCTGAATATGCTTATGATTTAGCTGACCAAAACAATAATGTAACTATGGTTTATAGAAAAGCTGAATTTTCAAGATTAAATGAAACTAATGAAGAGATTTTAAATAAATATCATGGTGAAGAAAAACTAAGACTTAGAATGAATACTGATATTGAATCTTTAGAAAATGAATCAGGAAAAGTAAAAGTTAATTTCAATGATGGGTTTTCAGTAATTTATGATAGAGTAATTTATGCAATTGGTGGAACAACACCTGTTGATTTCTTAAAATCATGTGGTGTAGAAGTAAATGAAAATAATCAACCAATTTTTGATGAGCACCAAGAAACATCAGCAAAATGTGTTTATGTAGCAGGAGACATTGCATTTAAATCAGGTGGATCAATTGCTATTGCTTTAAATCATGGATATCATATTGTAAATAATATTATTAGAAAAAGAGGAAGAATATTCTCTCATACTGAAAAAGTAGCTAGCGTTTTAAATACTTCAAACTAAATTTAGATAAAGCACTAGGTGCTTTATCTCTCATAAATTAATTATTTTTATAAAAATTGTAAATTTTACTCATATTTGTTACTAAAAAGATACTATTTTAAGGTATTATTCTATCTTTATTTTCAACATAATAAAATTATTTATAAAGGATAAAGATGGATTATCTTAAAAAATCAGTAATTAGAAAATTACTCTTTGTTTCAATAGCTACTATATTATTATCAATGAGTTTACAAACGTATCTTATAGTTGATAATACATTTACTTCTATGAAAAACAATACTAAAAAGTCTATTCATGAAGAAGTTTCACTATTAACTCAAAATATTGAAATATTTAATAATGTCACTAAATCAGGTGCTGATAAAATGGCCTCTATTTTTATGGGGATGATTGAAAAAGTTGAAATTAATCAAAATGATTTAATTAAAGTGGATACTTTAAAAACACCTACAATAAAGATTAATAATCAAATTGTAAATATGAATTTTGAATTAGTTGATAAATTTACTGAAATGACAAATGGTTCTGTTGCAACAATATTTGTAAAAAAAGGTGAAGATTTTATTAGAGTATCAACAAGTTTACAAAAACAAAATGGTAAAAGAGCAATAGGTACTAAGTTAAATAAAAACCATCCTGGCTATAAAAAAGTGTTACAAGGAAAAGATTATTTAGGAAAAGCTATTTTATTTGGAAAAGCATATATGACTAAATATATTCCTCTAATAAAAAACAATAAAATTATAGGTATTGCTTTTATTGGTTTTGATATCACAAAAGATATTAAAGATTTAGAAGAAAAAATTGAAAAAAGAAAAGTTGTTAAAACAGGATACTATTATATTGTAAATAGTAAAAAAGGTGATTCTTACGGCCAATTTATCTTACATCCTACTTTAAAATCAAAATCAGCGCTTGAGTTAAAAGATAAAAATGGTGATTATTTTATAAAAAATATGCTAGAAAAAAAACAAGGTTTCTTAGAGTATGAATGGGAAGACGATATAAAATATGTATTTTTTCAAGAGTTTAAAGAATGGAACTGGTTGATAGTTGCAGGGACAAAAGAACATGAAGTTTTAGAAGAAGCAAATAAAACTATGTATATGATAATTGGCCTATCAATATTATCACTTATTTTAATTTCAACATCTATTTTTACTACTTTAAAACTATCTTTAAAATCCTTAAGTAATATAAATAATGGACTTAATTCATTTTTCAAATATTTAAATAGAGAATCAGACTCTATTGAAAAAATTAATATACATACTAAAGATGAATTTGGTCAAATGGCAAATATAATAAATAAAAACATTGAAAAAACTCAAAAAAGTATTCAAGAAGATAGACAACTAATTGATGAAACAATTGAAGTTTTAAGTGAATTTGAACAAGGTGATTTATGTCAAAGGCTTAATATTAGTGTAGATAATCCTGCTTTAATGCAATTAAAAGATGTATTAAACAAAATGGCAGATAACCTTGAAACAAATATAGATAATGTTTTAGATGTTTTAGAAGATTATACAAACTATAACTACTTAAATAAAATTGATAAAAAAGATTTAAAAGAACACTTATTAAAACTAGCTGATGGAGTAAATAATCTAGGTGATTCAATAACTGAAATGTTACTTGACAATAAATCAAATGGTTTAACACTTGATGATAGTTCAGATATTCTACTTGTAAATGTAGATAAATTAAATGAAAGTTCAAATGAAGCTGCAACAAGTTTAGAAGAAACAGCTGCCTCGTTAGAGCAAATTACAAGTAATATTAGGCATAATACAGAAAATATTACACAAATGTCTAACTTTTCAAATGAAGTAAATAAATCAGCTAATAAAGGTGAAGAACTAGCTAAACAAACTACTTCTGCAATGGATGAAATAAATCATCAAGTAAGTGCAATCAATGAAGCAATTACTGTAATTGATCAAATTGCCTTCCAAACAAATATTTTATCACTAAATGCAGCTGTAGAAGCAGCAACAGCAGGTGAAGCAGGAAAAGGCTTTGCAGTTGTAGCTCAAGAAGTAAGAAACCTAGCAGGAAGAAGTGCTGAAGCTGCAAAAGAGATTAAAGATTTAGTTGAAAATGCAACACAAAAAGCTTTAGATGGGAAAAATATAGCTGCTGATATGATAGAAGGATATAAACTTCTAAATGAAAATATATATCAAACAACAAACTTAATTGATGATATCAAAAATGCTTCAAATGAACAGTTATCAGGCATTGAGCAAATAAATGATGCAGTAATAAGTTTAGATAGACAAACTCAACAAAATGCACTAGTTGCATCACAAACACATGATGTTGCTGTGCAAACAGATAAAATTGCTAAGTTAGTTGTAAGTAAAGCAAATGAAAAAGAGTTTGAAGGTAAAAATCAAGTAAAAGCAAAAAGTTTTAATAAAGATAGTTAAGAAAGTTCATACTTTCTTGACAAAACTAGATATTTAAATTAAGCTGCTGCTAAAGCGGTAAGATATGCACCTTCTTGGTATTTTTTTAATTCTTTTGGAAATTCAATCATATTTTTCTTTTCAAAAGAGTTTACACTTTGAGATGAAACTAAAGTTACATCACAAATATCATTTAACTGAATAATTCCTTCCATTTTAAAAGTAACTGCACCACCTGCAAAGTTACCTTTCTTTGCTCGTTTTTTTATAAATACTTTTTCTATTTTATTATCTTTTAAAAAGTCATTTACATTATTAGAAAAAGTTTTTATATCTTCAAAAGATTCATCATCATCTAAAGTGATTTTTTTTATTTTAAGATCAATATAAATTACTATATCATCATCATTTTTTTCAAATACAGAAAAAATTGCATTATTTGCTTTTAATTCTACTCCACATAACTTCATATTAAATCCTTTTTTGAAAAATATAAAGAGATTATATATTAAAAAAGTAAATGATTGGTTTTTTATTTCAATTTGTAATATTTTTAAAAAGAAGACTTTTTAGAGACTTTAAAAAAGTCTCTATTTAGTCTCTAATAGATTAAACGTCTAAGTGTTCAACGTCTTTTGCGTGTTCTTCAATGTAGTTTCTTCTTGGTTCTACCTCATCACCCATAAATAAAGTAAAGGCATCAGAAGCAGCTTCTGCATCTTCAATTTTAACTCTTAAAAGTCTTCTATCCTCAGGAGTCATTGTAGTTTCCCATAATTGCTCAGGGTTCATTTCACCTAAACCTTTATATCTTTGGATATATGCACCTTTTTTAGCTAAACCTTCTACTTCATCTAATAATTCAATTAAATCTCTTCCATCAAACATAGAAATATCTCTCTCAACAAGCTTAGAGAAGATATACGTGGCTTCTGAGAAGTAAGGTGATGCAAACAGTTCATCATCAATGATTAGCTCTTCTAGCCCCTCGTTTGTTTGAACAAACAGCTGAATCATATCTTCATTTATATTTTTTGTAAGAATATTGTAACCTTTGTCTTCTAAGAAGCCTTTTACTACTTCATATAAATCCATTTGTTCAAGTTTTACTAAATCAGGGTTTTCAATTAGATGTTTTAATACTTCAACTAAAGAGTATCTTTTTTCTAATTGTTGTAACATATCTCTATATCTAGAAACTGTTTTAAATAAATCAATCATATCATTAGTTCCTAATCCAGCAAAAGAGAAGTTTTCAACTCCATTTTCGATTAAGAAATTTGATAAAGCTGTATCATCTTTTAGATAAATTTCATTTTTACCTTTTTTATATCTATATAATGGCGGTTGAGCGATATATAAATATCCTTTTTCAACTACTGGTCTTAAGAATCTAAAGAAGAAAGTTAAAAGTAATGTTTGAATGTGCGATCCATCAACATCGGCATCGGTCATGATGATTACTTTATGGTATCTGATTTTTTCTTCATTGAAATCTTCACCAATACCACAACCCATAGCTGTAATCATATTTCTAATTTCATCAGATTTTAAAATCTTATCAAGTCTTGATTTTTCAACATTTAAAATCTTACCTTTAAGTGGTAAAATTGCTTGATAAACTCTATCTCTACCTTGTTTAGCTGAACCACCTGCTGAATCCCCTTCCACCAGGTATAATTCTCTAACTTCAGGATCTTTTGATTGACATTCTGCAAGTTTTCCTGGAAGTGTTCCAACTGTCATAGAATCTTTTTTTCTAGTAAGTTCTCTCGCTTTTTTAGCAGCTTCTCTACCACGTGCTGCCATTAATGCTTTTTCCATAACTGCTTTTGCTTGAGCAGGATTTTCTTCAAAATATCTATCTAAACACTCACTTGTTAGTTTTTGACATAAAGGTTTTACATAAGAAGAACCTAATTTACCTTTTGTTTGTCCTTCAAATTGTGGTTCAGGAACTTTTACAGAAACAATAGCAATTAAACCTTCTCTTACATCATCACCTGTAATTTTTGTATCTTTTTCTCTCGCATTTGCATTATGATTTAAATATTTAACAATACTTCTTGTAAGTCCTGCTTTAAAACCTGCTTCATGAGTACCACCATCAATAGTTCTAATATTATTTACAAAAGAAATAGTTTTTTCTGTATATGTTGAGTTATACATAAGTGCAATATCAATTTCTACATCATCAGCTTTATCACTAAATGCAACTGCATCACATACAGGTGTTTCTTTATTTAAATCTGTTACAAATTGTTTAATACCACCTTCAAAATGATAAACTTCTTTAGTTTTAGTTTTTTCATTTTCTAAAGTTATAGAAATAAAAGGATTTAAATATGCAACTTCTCTAAATCTTTTTGCTAGAGTTTCAAATTGATATTCAGTTACTTCAAAAATAGAATCATCAGCTAAAAATTCAATAGTAGTTCCTGTTTTTCTTGGAGCATCACCAATCACTTCTAATGGAGATTTAGGAATACCTTTAGAGAATTCTTGATAGTGAATCTTTCCTTCTCTATGAATTGTCATTTTAAGCTCTTTTGATAAGGCATTTACAACAGATACACCAACCCCATGTAATCCCCCTGATACTTTATAAGTATCTTTATCGAATTTACCTCCTGCGTGAAGTACTGTAAGTACAACAGTTGCAGCTGACATTTTTTCAGTAGGGTGTTCAGATACAGGAATACCTCTACCATCATCTTCAACTTTAATCCAATTATCTTTAGTCATAGTTACTTTAATATTTCTACAGTAACCAGCCATAGCTTCATCAATAGAGTTATCAACAACTTCATAAACCATGTGATGTAAACCATTGATATTAGTATCACCAATGTACATTCCTGGTCTTTTTCTAACTGCTTCTAAACCTTTTAAAACTTTAATATTACTAGCGCCGTATTCTTGACTCATCTATTTTTGTCCTTATTTCTATTTTTTATATATTTAAATCTATTTTTCTAAAACAATTGGCATTACAATTGTAAAAAACTTTTCATCTTCTAAATAAAATGGTAAATTAGATTCATTAAATCCAACAGTTACATTTTCATTATTTGTCATACTTAAAAAGTCTAATAAATATTTTGCATTTACAGCTAGATAGAAATTTTCTTCTATATTTAAATTTATATCTATTTGAGTTTGTGATTCACTATCTTCATCTAAAGATTCAAAGATAATCGCATTTGATGTAAATGTAATTTTAATATTAGAAAATAAAGATGTAACTAATTTGATTGATTCAACTAATAAATTTTTAGGTAATGATAAATTATATTTTAAATTTGTTGGTATGATTCTTTCATAATCAGGAAACTTACCATTTATTAGTTTAGTAAAAAATTTAGAAGTTGCATTTTGTATTATTAGATTTGTTTCATCATAAGAGATAGTTGCATCATCTATAAAAAGTTTTTGTATTTCAATAATAGCTTTTTTAGGAATAATAAATTGAGATTCATTATTTGAAATATTTTGAAGATGAGATATAGCTAATCTTCTAGTATCAGTTGCAACAAAATTAATTTTATCATTTTTAACATCTATTAAAGCACCATTTAATTCAAACTTAGGATTATTGTTATCTACAGCAGGTGTTATTTTTCTAATAGAGTTTATAAAGTTTAATGTAGATATCTCTAATTTATGTAAATTATCATTTTTTAACATATCAGGATATTCTGATGCATCATACATAGGTAATTTAAATATTGATTTATTTTGTTTTATAACTAGATTATTACTTGTAGTTTCAAATATAATATCTTCATTTTTTAATCTTTTTATAATACCTAATAAATTAGAACCATTTACAGTTGCTTTACCTTCTTCTATTTCATTTATACTATCGATATGAGACTCTAATCCTATTTCATAATCAGTAGCTTTTAAAATTAATTTTGTATTTGCAATTTCTAAATATATATGTGATGTAATTGCACTAGCATCTTTTTTTTCTAAAAAAGGTTGCATTGAAGCTATTACATTTTCAATGATATTTTTTGTAATTATAAACCTCATTTTATATCTCCTATTATTTATATATCTTTAGTGGCAGTAGTAGTGTGTGTGAAAAGATGAAAATACATTCAAATCGACGACTGTATCGAAAGACTTTCATGTGATATAACGAAATGAAATATTCACACCTTTTCACACAATATACTCAAACTTTTTTTTTTGAGTTACCTTTACCACTCCTTATTTATGATTTTATTTTTTAAATTTTCAATGATTAATTTAAAGTTTTCATCTTTTTCTATTAACTCATTCGCTTTCTTAATATTATGAGAAATTGAAGAGTGATCTTTCATTCCTAAGAATTTTGCTATATCAGGCATTGAGTTATGTGTAAGTTCTCTTGCTAGATATATAACAACTCTTCTTGCATTAGCAACTGTTGCTGTTCTTTTCTTAGATTTAATGTCGCTTGGTTTGATATTTAGTTCACGTGCAACTATATCAATTACATCAGGTAATTTGATGTTTTCTTTTGTTTCTTTTATTTGCTCTTTTAATAATCCTTGCACCATTTCAAGGGTAATATCTTGATTTAGAAGTGATGCAGAGGCATTAATTCTAATTAAGACACCTTCTATTTCCCTAATAGAATTATCAAGGTTTGTAGCAATAAAGTTAATAATTTCTCTTGTTAATGCAATACCATTTAATTCAGATTTTTTCTCAATAATTGCTATTTTTGTTTCTAAACCTGGAATTTGAATATCAGCTGTTAAACCCCATTCAAATCGAGATTTTAATCTATCTACTAGACCTGCAATTTGTGATGGTAATCTATCACTTGTCATTACAATTTGTTTTTTTGCATTATGTAATTCATTAAAAGTATGGAAAAACTCTTCTTGAGTTTGCTCTTTTCCACTTAAGAACTGAATATCATCAATTAATAAAACATCACATTTTCTATATTTAGATCTAAAGTGTTCCATATTTTTATTTTTAATTGAGAATGTAAAATCATTCATAAATTGTTCAATTGTTACATAAATTACAGTTTTACCCATTTCAATTGCAGAGTTTCCTACTGCTTGTAAAAGGTGTGTTTTTCCAAGTCCTGTTCCTCCATAAATAAATAAAGGATTATATTGAGTTCCTGGTTTATTTGTTACCGCAAGTGACGCATTGTAGGCCATCTGGTTTGATGGACCTACTACAAATGAATCAAAAGTATACGATGGATTTAGTATCGTACTTTCGGCAGTTTCATTTTTAATTTGTTCTTTAATGATCTCTTTTTTAGATTTTTTTTCTCCAGCAATTTTAATTTCAATTTTTGGTTTTGTTCCATCGTATTGTTCGAAACAATTTTGTATTAAATTAGTGAATTTACTTTTTATCCATGAAGCTATATATTTATTCGATACTTCAAATACAGCAAGCTTCTCATCCGATGAGATTTTCTTGTATGTAAGTTGTTTTAAGTATCTATCATAATCAATAGAAGTAGCTTCTTTTTGAATAAGTGCTAAAAAATCTTTATTTGTCATTTATTATTAACTCTTTATTTTATAAATAGTAGCTATTATAACGAATTTTTAATAAAAGTTATTCACATGTTAAAAATAAGTAAAAAATAAAGTGAATAAAATGATGAATAAATGTTGTTCACATAGTGAATAAGTAGTGAATAACTGTGGTTTTTTAAGTGAATATTTAGGTGAAAAATACCATTATACGGTACTTGAAAGTATGTGAATAAAAATAAGACAAAAAAAGAGTAATTTAACGTGAAAATATTAGGAATTGACCCAGGTACAAGAAACTGTGGATATGCAATAATTGAAAAGAATGGAAGAAATCTAAAGCTTATTGAAGCAGGGCTTATAAAAATTAAAACAAAAGTATTACAAGAACAAATTGTAGAGATGACAGAGGGCTTTGATTTGATATTTGCTAGGCATGAAATAGATGAGGTATCAATTGAAGATATGTTTTATGCTTTCAACCCTAAAACAGTAATTAAATTAGCACAATTTAGAGGTGCTATTTCATTAAAAATCTTACAAGTTTTTGGTAATTTTGCAGAATATACTCCTTTACAAGTAAAACAAGCTGTTACAGGAAATGGTAAAGCAGATAAAACTCAAGTGGCTTTCATGGTAAAAAGATTACTCGGAATTAAAAAAGAGATAAAACCTCTTGATATTACAGATGCAATAGCAATTGCTCTAACTCATGCTCAAAGAATAAGATAATTGGTAAAAAAGATTTAACTTATATTATAAATACTTTATATTTGTTATAATTCGGCCTTAATTATTAGTAGGAATAAAAAATGAAAAGAATAGGTATTTTAGCCTCATATAATGGAAGTGGTTTTCAAACAATTCAAAAAGCAATAGATGATAAAATTTTAAATGCTAAAATAGTAGTAGTAATTTCAAACAATTCAAATGCAAATGCTTTAAATACAGCAGAATCATTTGGTATACCAAATTTTATTATAAATGATAAAAGGTATCCAGGTCAAGACTGTGATGATAAAATAGCTAGATTGCTTTTAGAATTTGATTGTGACTATATTTTTTGTTCTGGTTATATGAAAATGATAGGTCCTAAATTATTAGAGGCATTTCCAAAAAATATTATAAATACTCATCCTGCACTACTACCTTCAAAATATGGAGGAAAAGGTATGTATGGAAGATATGTACATGAAGCTATTATTAAAAATGGTGAAAAAAAATCAGGGGTTACTATTCATTATGTAAATGAAAAATATGATGATGGTGAGATTATTCTTACTAAAGAGCTTTTATTAGATAAAAATGAAACAGTTGAGTCTTTAGAAGAAAGAATCAAAGATTTAGAATCAATTGCGATAATTGATACTTTTAAAAAACTACTTTAACTTTTAATCAAGGAGTTTGTTTAAAAGTCTAGCAAACTCTTTTTGCTCTTTATTATCAAGTTTACAGAAATAATCATCCTCAAAACTTATAATTCTATCTAAAGCTCTAATCATGATATCTATACCTTTTTTTGTTAACTGAACATTTTTAACTCTTTTATCTTCTTTTGAATCAACTCTTTTTATTAGTTCTTTTTCTTCAAGTTTTTTTAGAAGTTTTGTCATTCCTCCTGAAGAAAAAAGCATAAATTCATAAAGTTGTGTAGGTGTTAAAATATGATTTGCATCTTTATAGTAAAGGCATGATAAAACATCTACTTCACTTTGTGTTAGGTTAAATTTATCTTTTAATATAAATTCACCTTTTTCAAATAATAGTTTATGAAGCCTAAAAAATGGTAATGTTATGTGTAGGGTAGGTTTATAAATATTAGGAGTCTTATCTTTTAATATTTTTATACTGTTTTGGTTAAATTCTTTTAATTGCATTTTTTATAATAGCATAGGTATATTTAATTTTATCTTTCTAAGAAAGATAAATATAAGTAAAAATAAGGTATCTTTCCAAGAAAGATATTTTAAAGGATTTATTATGAGTGCATGGTTATATTTAATATTAGCGGGATTATTAGAAGTTGGTTTTGCTTCTATGTTAAAATTAACAGAAAACTTTACAAAATTGATACCAACAATTATATTTTTAGTATTTGCAAGTAGTAGTTTTTATTTTCTAACTAAAGCAGTAGAATCTATTCCTATTGGTACAGCTTATGCTGTATGGACTGGAATAGGGGCATTTGGAACTATTTTAATAGGAATTTTATTTTATAATGAACCAGCAGGTATTTTAAGATTATTTTTTCTATTTACTTTAATAAGCTCAATTGTTGGCTTAAAACTTGTATCATCTTAAGAGTAACTATTAGCCATTAGGCTAATAGTTTTATTTAAATACAGCGTCTAATTCTTCAGCTGTTTTGATAAATTTAACATTTGTAACTTTTCCATTCTCTACAGAATAAATAGTGATTTGTCCTTCTTTTTTAGTAAAAGATTTTGATTGTTCTTCATTTACTAATAAAATAGAGAAAGGATATTCTTTCATTTTTGGTAGTGCAAAAAATTTAGTAATTAAACTTGGCATACCTGAAATATCAGCTACATAATAAGAGTTATTAGCTTCAAGAAAACCTTTTTCTTTTTTAAGTAAGTAATCTCTAATTACTTCACTTGCATCTCTGTCTCCTGCAACAATGATATTTTTAGTATCTGCTTTGATAGTATGTTTTTTTTCAAATTGATCTTTGATTTCAAAAGCTGGAGTTGAATCTCCAATATTTAATGCATTAGCGAATGTTGCAACAAGTAAGGCAGCAACGAATAAAATTTTCTTCATTTTTTCTCCTAAATTTAAATTGCGAAATTTTACCTATAAAAAGTAAATGAAAGGTTAAGCAAAAAATTTATTTAGATAAAGTTGGAAGATGCCAGTTTTTATAATAAGCAAGTAATCTTAGAGCAACACCAAAAATAAATACAATAATAAGTGAGTATATATTTTTTAAATCAAGTAAGTATAAACCATAAGTTATAAGACCAACTATAATTGCTACAGTTGCATAAAATTCTGATACTAAAATAGATGGTACCCTATTTATTAAAATATCTCTAATTGTACCACCGCCAACAGCTGTAATAAAGGCTAAAATTAATACACCTAAAAAGTTGAAATTATTTTCAATTGCTACAATCGAACCCGTAATAGCAAAGGATACAAGGCCTATTGCATCAGAAATTATAAAAGCTGTTTTACCTTCTAAATCATCAATTTTATGAAGTTTCAAAACAAGTGATACTAATACAGTGGCTACCACTAAGGTTACTGGAAGTGTGTCTGTAAATACATAAGGTGTTTTATTAGCAAGTACATCTCTTGTCATTCCTCCACCAAGAGCTGTTAAAAATGCAGAGATAAAAACACCTAAAATATCAAGTTTATAATGAACAGCAATTAAAAAGCCTGACAATGCAAAACAAATTACACCAATAATATCTGCTAATTCTAATGCTGTCATATTTATAAATCCTTATTTTCTTTCTAATAATTTGAATTATACTTAAAAATATATTACAATTGTGTTTTGAAAGATAAATCCAAGTTATATATAATATTGATTTTGATAATATATATCAAAAAATAAATAAAAAGATGTTAAAATATTATAATGAATTAGTTTATTATGTTCAAAGAATGATAGGTGATAAAGAACAAGCAGTCGATATTATTCAAGAAACTTATACAAAGACAATAGAAAAATCTAAGCAATTAGATATAAAAAATGAGAGAGCTTTTTTATATAAAGTTGCTAAAAATCTAGTTATAGATCAATCTAGAAAGAAAAAAAATAGAGATAATATAAGTTTTGAAGAAGAGAACTTTTCAATACCAAAAGAAGAACAGCCTGAACACTTAGCAATTAAGCATTTAGAAGAAGAACTACTTATTGAAGCTTTAAATTCTTTACCTAAAAGATTAAAACAGGTGTTTGTATTACATATTTTTGATGGATATAGTAAAAAACAAATAGCTTCAATGATGGACTTAAATTTAAATACAGTTCAAAAATATGTAATAAATGCAACTAAGAAATTATCTGATTATATAGAAGAAAAACAATGAAAAAATATAATAACACTGAATTAATAAAATTAAAAGCTGCTTTTTATTTATCCTGTATTAGCGATGGTTTTTCATCGAGCAAAGAAGAGAGTGAGTTTAATGAATGGATAAAAAAAAGTGAGCATAAAAAAATATTTGAAAGCTTAAAAAGTATTCAGAATTCATATTCTAATATCTCTTTAGATACTAAAAGTAAAATTTCTGCCCAAGTTCATAGTGAACTAAAAAGGGAAAGTGTATTTAGAAAACTAAAAGTTTATAGTATAGCTGCTGCTATGGTTTTTATAATAGCTATTGGAGCTTTTCAAGTTGATGATTATATGAACTTTATACAAAAACAGAATTACTCTACACAAATGGCTTCTAAGAATATAACTTTACCAGATGGATCAAATTTAATTTTAGATGCAAAAACATCAATATCAACAAAGTTTTTTGAAGATAAAAGAGTTGTTAGCTTAGAGAGTGGAAGGGTTTTATTTGATGTAAAGAGAAATATAAAAAGACCTTTTATAATAAATACAAAAGCAATTCAAATAAAAGTTTTAGGTACAAGTTTTGAAGTAAAAGAAAATAAGAATAATTTAGAAGTAAATGTAATTAGTGGTTTAGTAAGTATTTCTAAAATTAATAATAATTCAGTAACAGAAATAACAAAACTATCAAAAGGAAAGCAAATTCTTTTTGATAAGATAGCTAATAATTTTCATATAGATAAGGTTGATATACAAAGTATTGCTTCTTGGAAAGATGGAATGCTTCACTTTAAAAATAATACTTTAAAAGAAGTAGTACAAGAGTTTAAAAAATATAAAAATCTTGATGTTGTAATACAAAAAGATATAGAAGAACTTTCTATTTCAGGTTTATTTTCTATAGATAATTTTGATAATTTCTTATATGCTATAGGTGAGATATACTCTTTAAAAAGTACAAAAAAAGGTAAAAGAATCTTTATTTTTAAAAAAATATAAAAAAAACTCTATTTATATATCCATTTTTTTCAATTTATGCGTCTTATGATATGAAGAACAATTCTCAAAATCATTTAAAATGTAAGGAGCAATCAATATGGGTATAAAATACTCTAAGATGATAGGAATTAGTTTAGTACTTTCTTTAAACTTATATGCACAAAATAGTTTTACTTTAGAAAAGCAAAGTTTAGAAAATGCAATTAAACAAATAGCATTAAAATCAAAAATGTCTTATATTGCTGATGGGAAGTTACTAAAAGGAAAACTTTCAAAAGAAATAAAAGATATAAAAGGTGTACAAAATGCTTTAGAAAAAGTACTTTTAAATACAAATTTAAAAGCAGTAATTAAAAACAACGTAATAGTTATTATAAAAAAAGAAGAAAAACAAAACTTAAAAGATAACAATTTAACTAAAAAGAGTTTAGGTGAAGTAGAAGTTTATGGAGATTGGTTAGGAAATTCAAAAGAAGAAGCTGTAAAGGATTATAGTGGAGCAAGAACTATAATAACATCTAAAACTTTACAAAAAGTAGCTGCAAAAAACCTTGAAGATACTCTAAGAGTAGTTCCTGGTGTTCAAATTCAAGATGAAACAGGAACAGGAGTATTACCAAATATTTCTTTAAGAGGTTTAAAACCAGGAAGAAGTGCTTATTTAAATGCTTTAGTAAATGGTGTACCTGCTGCTATTGCTCCATATAGCCATGCAAGTTTTTCTTTATTTCCAATTACAATGGAAACACTTGAATCTATTGATGTAGTAAGAGGTGGAGCAGCAGTACATTATGGTCCAAATAATGTTGGTGGTGTTGTAAATTTTATTACAAAGCCTATTTCTACTGAACATAGTTCGACAATTAAAAATAAAATAGATTTTGCTGATAATGGTAATATTTTAAATGACATATATTTAAGAACAGGTGGTTTTGTAAATAATGATTTAGGATTACAACTACAAGTTAATAGTATAAATGGAGAATCTTTTAGAGAACATTCTCAAACAGACATTACAAATATCATTTTAGATTCAGAATATTATCCTAATGATAATAGTGAACTAAAGGCAAATATTCAATACTATGATGCAGATGCAGATTTACCAGGGGCTTTACTTCCAGAAGCCTATGAAAAAGATAAAAGCAAATCACAAAGAATTTTTGATAAATTTGAAGGAGAAACAACAAGAGCTTCTTTAAGATATAAGCTAAATCCTAATGAAAATAGTGAGTTTAACTGGATTAATTTTGCCCATAAAAGTAAAAGAAAGTTTCAATGGGGTTGGAATACTACTGGTTTAGGTTTTACTCCAGCTCAAGAAGATTCACTAAGAACAGCAGATAGAGAAATAGTTGTTTTAGGAACAGAACCTAGATGGACTTATGAAAAATCTAATCATAAATTTACAGTTGGTGCTAGATATGTAAGAGAAGATGTAGATTATTTATTAGATCAAAAAAAGTTTAGTAGTAATCTAACAAATACTATAAGAGACTGGAAGATTAAAACTGATGCTATTGCTACTTATGTAAGTGATACTATAAGTTTAATGAATGGAGATTTAAAAGTTACACCAGGTTTAAGATATGAAATGGTTGATACAGACTTTGGTGATAATATTAATTCAAATCCAAATGCAGATAAAAAGAAAAATATGAGATCATGGTTACCAGGTTTAAGTATTGGTTATCAAGCAAATAAAGAGTTGTTTTTATTTACAAATGCCCAAAGGTCACTAAGAGCTCCTCAAGTTGCACAAGTTAGAAAAGATGGAGATTTAGCTGCTGAGTTAGCTTGGAATTATGAAGTAGGGTTAAGATATACACCTAATGATATTTTTAGTATGAATTCAACTTTATATAGAATAGATTATGAGGACCAAATTGAATATATAAGTAGTACTCAGTCTTTTAAAAACTTAGGAGAAACAAGACATCAAGGTATTGAAACACAAATAGTTTTAAAGCCGACAAACCAAACAGCTTTAACACTTGGATACACATATTTAGATACAGAACAATTAACAGGAGCTAATAAAGGTAAGAAACTTCCTGGCGTATCAACTCATCAGTTAAGTGTATCTGGAGATTATTCAATTTCTAATAATGATTTTAATATTACAGGTGTTTATTTAAGTGATGCTTTTTCTGATAGTGCAAATACTAAAGAAGAGTCTGCAAATGGTCAAAAAGGAAAGGTTCCATCTTATATGTTGTGGAATGCAAAATACTCTAGGATGATACCTTTAGATAATAAACTAGATGCAAAAGTTAGTTTTGCTGTTAATAATATTTTTGATGAAGATTATTACTTTAGAGGTGTAGATGTGAGTCCAGTTGGAAGAGTTCCTGGACAAGGAAGATCATTTAGTCTTGCTTTTCAACTAGATTTTTAGAGTAATATTAAAGTTTAAATTTGAGAAAAAGTTACTTATATAAAGCACATTTATTTTTTGGTTTATTATCAGGAACTATTTTAGTCATTATTTCACTTAGTGGTGCAATAATGGCTTATGAACCACAAATAAAGAAATATTTAAATAAAGATATTTATGAAGTACCTTTATTAAATAAACCAAAAATTTCAGTTGAAAAAATATTAGAAGATTTTAAAACAAAAGTTAATGGAGAAATACAAGCAGTATCTTTTTCAAATATAAAAACATCTTCTTTCGCTGTAAAAGTCAAAATTGATGGAAGAAAAAAAGCTGTTACATATTATGTAAACCCTTATACTTTAGAATTTTTAGGAGAAGCTAAGGCAGAAAATTTTTTTAGAACAGTTGAAAATATTCATAGAACACTTTTATTAAAAGAGTTTGGAAGACAAATTATAGGGATTTCATCTATACTATTTTTGATTTTACTTTTTAGTGGCTTATATGTATTATATCCTCGTTTAAAAAATAGATTTTTTAAAAATTTTAGTTTTAGTTTTAAATCAAAAGGTAGATTTTTTTTAAGTTCTATTCATTCCTCTTTAGGCCTTTGGTTTATGCCAATATATTTTGTTTTGATAATAACTGGTTTGACTTGGACTTATCCTTCATATAGTAAAGCCATTTATAATTTGGTTGGTTTAGAAAAGCCAGCAAGAATTATTGATAAATTAAAGATAAAAAGAAGTAAAGATACTTTTTCTAATCTTGATTTAGCAATAAAAATGTTTAATGATAATATTAAACATAAATATCAATTTTCATTTGTTAAAATACCTAAAAAAGGCACAGTTTATAACTTTATATATCTCGATGAGAGCGCGACTCAAAGAAGAGAAAGAAATAAACTAATCTTAGATATCAGTACAAAACAAATAATAAAGCATGAAAGATATGAAAAAAAAGGTTTAAATGAACAAGTTATGATGTCTATTTTAACAATACATACAGGGGAATATTTTGGACTTATAGGTCAAAGTATTATGTTTATAGTTTGTTTATTTGTTCCTATGTTTTTTGTTACAGGTTTATTGATGTATAGAAAAAGAAAAAATAAATAAGATAATTCTGATAACTTTTGCGATTTAGTTATCAGAATTTTGATTTTAAAAAATAGATAAACCTGTTTTTTTAGCAAACAATTCTAAAGCTTTTGTTCCAGCAAGAGAGTTTCCATAAGAGTTTAGTCTTGGTGAGTAAACACAAATTGCCATTTTTTTAGGAACAATAGCAACTATTCCTCCTCCAACTCCACTTTTGCCTGGCAGCCCAACTTTATAAGCAAAATCACCAGAAGCATCATAATGTCCACAAGTTAACATTAAAGCGTTTACTCTTTTTGCTTTATTTTCATTTATTAATGATTCTTTTGTAATAGGATTTTCTCCATGATTTGCTAAAAATAGCATAGATTTTGCAAGTTGTTTAGTACTCATTTCAATTGAGCATTGTTTAAAATATGTTTGCATAACACTATCAGTGAAATTTTTAATATTTTGAAAACTTTTCATTAAATTTATTAAAGCTAAATTTCTATATCCATGTTTTAGTTCTGATTTATATACGTTTTTATTATAAAAAATAGTATCATCATTTGCAGTACTTTGAATAAAATGAAGAATATACTCAAAAGTGCTTTCTTTATATAAAGATATTAAAGCGTCAGTTGTGACAATAGCTCCTGCATTTATAAAAGGATTTCTAGGAATACCATTTTCATATTCAAGTTGAACTAGTGAGTTAAAAGGATCCCCTGATGGTTCATGTCCCACTCTTTTATAAAGTTCTTTACTATAGTTTTGTAAGGCTAAAGCAAAAGTAAATACCTTTGAGATACTTTGAATTGAGAAAGGCTTTTTATGTGAGCCTACATGATACTCATTTAAATCCACATCTATTATACTCATAGCAAAATCATTTTTCTTTACTTTTTGTAAAGCAGGTATATAATCGGCTACATCACCTTTTTTTAGATAAGGTTTAATTTCTTCATTAATCTCTTCTAATATTTCTTGATAATTCATATAATCCCTTGAAAATTTATTAATATATTGTATCAAACTTTGGGAAGATAAAAAGTGTATATGTAATCATTTTGTAATTACTTATACAATATATCTATAGTTTAAGCTTTTTTTTAGTATAATCGCGAAAACTAATCAGGAAAATTTTAGCTAAAATTAAAAATTCCTTCAAAATTATTATAAAGAGAATAAATGAGAGATATTAGAAACATTGCAGTTATCGCACACGTTGACCATGGTAAAACAACACTTGTTGATGAGTTACTAAAACAATCAGGTACTTTTGCAGCTCACCAAGAAGTTGATGAAAGAGTTATGGATAGTAACGATATCGAAAAAGAAAGAGGGATTACAATTCTTTCTAAAAATACTGCTATTGATTACGAAGGTGTAAGAATTAACATCATCGACACTCCAGGACACGCCGATTTTGGTGGAGAAGTTGAGAGGGTTTTAAAGATGGTTGACTCAGTATTATTACTAGTTGACGCTCAAGAAGGTGTTATGCCTCAAACAAAATTCGTTGTAAAAAAAGCACTTCAATTAGGTCATAGACCAATCGTTGTTGTAAATAAAATTGATAAACCAGCTGGTGAACCAGATAGAGTTGTTGATGAGGTATTTGACCTATTTGATCAAATGGGTGCAGATGAAGAGCAACTTGAATTCCCAGTAATTTATGCAGCAGCTAGAGATGGTTATGCAATGCACGCTTTAGAAGATGAAAAGAAAGATTTACAACCATTATTTGAAACTATTCTTACAGAAGTTCCAAAGCCAAAAGGAAGTGAAGAAGAAGGACTTCAACTTCAAGTATTTACACTTGATTATGATAACTTCATCGGAAAAATCGGTATTGCTAGAATCTTTAACGGAACTATCTCTATGGGTGAAACTGTTGTTTTATGTAAAGCTGATGGTGAGAAAGTTAAAGGTAGAGTTTCTAAACTTATTGGATTTAAAGGTTTAGAGAGAATCGAAATTGATAAAGCAGGAGCAGGTGATATCTGTGCTGTAGCTGGATTTGAAACTATTGATGTGGGTGATTCACTTTGTGATCCTGCAAACCCAATGCCATTAGATCCTATGCACATTGAAGAGCCAACACTTTCTGTAACTTTTGCAGTAAATGATTCTCCATTAGCAGGAACAGAAGGTAAGTTTGTAACTTCAAATAAAATTGATGAAAGACTTGCAGCTGAAATGAACACTAACATTGCTATGAATTATGAGCAAATTGGTGAAGGTAAATTTAAAGTAAACGGAAGAGGTGAGCTTCAAATTACTATTCTTGCAGAGAACATGAGAAGAGAAGGTTTTGAGTTCTCTATTGGTAGACCAGAGGTTATTACAAGAGAAGAAAATGGTGTAACTATGGAGCCATTTGAGCACTTAGTTATTGATACTCCTGATGAGTTTTCAGGAACAGTTATTGAAAAACTAGGAAAAAGAAAAGCTAATATGACAAATATGGTACCAATGGGTGCTGGATTTACAAGATTAGAGTTTGAAATTCCTGCAAGAGGATTAATCGGTATTAGAACTGAGTTCCTAACTGATACAAAAGGTGAGGGTGTTATGAACCACTCATTCTTAGAGTTTAGACCTCACTCAGGTACAGTTGAAAGTAGAAAATATGGTGCATTAGTATCTATGGAAAATGGTGAAGCTTTAGGTTACTCAATCTTTAACTTACAAGATAGAGGAGTTATGTATATTAAGCCTCAAGATAAAGTTTATACAGGAATGGTTATCGGTGAGCATGCTAAATCAAATGACTTAGATGTTAACCCAATCAAAGGTAAACAACTTACAAACGTAAGATCTTCGGGTGCTGATGATGCTATTAAGCTTATTCCACCAAGAGAAATGTCTTTAGAAAATGCACTAGAGTGGATTGAAGAAGATGAGCTTGTAGAAGTAACTCCAATTTCCGTTAGAGTTAGAAAAAGAGATTTAGATCCAACAGTTAGAAAAAGAGCAGCAAAGAAAGCTAAGTTCGCTGAATAATAAGATTTTATAAACAATCTTATACAGGGGAAGAGCTTTTGCTCTTCCCCTTTTTTTATGCAAAAAAATTAAATAAAAGGAAAAATTTTATGTCCGATGATATGTGGCTTAGGATTTCAAACAGTTTAAAAATAAATTTATATTGGTAGGAGATTTTTTTCTCCTACTATAAGGAGAAAAAAATGAAAAACAATATTAATACAAATAAAAAAGATTATATAATTTTAATAACAATATATTTTTTAACAATTACTACTAGTTTTTTAGCTATTGCAAACTAATTATTAAAAGATATTAAGAACTTAGCACCTGTATATTCTTTATCATTATAAGTATAGGTGCTATTTGAAGCAATAATTTTAGCATCATGGTGTTTTGTTATGATTTGATAAGTCATAGACAATCCAATCCCTGTACCAATATTTTTATGTTTTGTAGTAAAATATGGTTCAAAAATTTTATTTAATATCTCTTTTTTAATTCCACCACCATTATCTATGATAGATAAATCTAATCCAGTAGAAGTCTTTTTTGTTTCAATTATAATAAGTTTTGTTTCATGTTTTTTAATATTCTCATTCATAGCATCTTTAGAATTATTTATAATATTAATTAGAGCTTGAATTAACTGATTTTCAAAAGCAGGAATTTCAATATCTTCATTACTATTTAAAATCAAATTAATTTCATTACTATTTAAAGTAGCTTTTAAAATATTTATAGTTTTATTTATTACATGAGAAACTAATACTATTTCTTTTTGCTCTTTATTTCTAATAAAATCTCTAAAGTCTTCAATTGTATTAGATAGATATTTTGCTTGTTTTGTAATATTGTCCATACTTTTATATAAATCTTCTTTACTTAATCTATTAACTTCATTTTTTAGAATGGTTGCACTTGAAATAGAAGTTATTACACTTAAAGGTTGTCTCCATTGGTGAGCTATATTACCTATCATTTCCCCCATTGAAGCTAGTTTAGATTGAGATTCCATTACTTTATTTTGAGTAATATCCCTTGAAATAGCTAGATATCCATAGATTTCATTATTTTTGTTTTTTAGGGCTGTTACATTTAAACTTACTGGTAAATGTTTACCTTCTTTAGTTTTATATGTCCATTCTCTTTCACTATTTTTAAGAAGTGACTTTGCAATAAATACACTAAAATCTGCTTCTATATTTTCTCTTAATTTTATACTAAACTCTTTTGCTATTTGTTTTAACTCTTCTTCTAAATGGAAAATTAATAAAGTTTGTTTATTAACTAATTCTTCTTGAGTATAACCTGTTGTTATTTCTACTTCTTTATTTATTTGTTTAATTAAACCTTGTCTATCAGTTCTAATAATCATATATCCTGAGTTATCAAAAATTGTAGTTTGAAGTTCTAATGCTTCATATAATCTATTTTCACTATTCTTTTCATTTGTTACATCATAAAACCAACCAATAACTGCATCTTCATTATCAAAATGTATATTCATATAAGAAGCTAATGCCCAAATTCTTTTTTTATCAATATTTAATTCAATTAGTTTATTGTAAATTGTTTCATTTGACTTTAATCTATTTAGGATTTTTTTATATTCTTCTTTATCTTCATAATAATTTAGAGGTTTTTTAAAATTATTATTTTTTTTGATTAGTTTTTTATAAGCATGATTAGCAAATACTACATCTTCACTATTACACTTTGCAATTCTAACTGCAATAGGACTGTTTTGTAGTAAATATTCAAGTTTATTTTGTTCATTTTTTAGATTTTCAGTAGATTTTTTAATAGTGTTTATCATATCATTAATACTACTTGATAGATTGTCAATTTCAATAAAAGCATTATTTTCAAGGAGTTTTGTAGGAATTCCATCTTTATCCATAGTTTTTAATGTTTTAGTAATATTTGAAATAGGTTTTAGAATAAAAGCTTTAATTGTTAAAAATAAAAATAGTATCATAAACAAAGATAAAATAAATGTATTTTTGATATTTTCAATAATAATTTCTTTTAATTCTTTATTCATTTTTTCATCAGAAATATAAATACTAATAGTTCCAATCTCATTTCCAAAAGAAGAAGTTATTTTATATGTATCTGAATAAAAAGAGTTTTTCAATTCTTTGTTTTGTTTTTTGTTCAAGGGATCATAATCTATGATTTTTCCATTGTACTTAATTTTTCCACTAGAAAGATATTTTTCTCCTAATATTTTACCCATATTGTAGTCGTTTATTATAATGGCAAAGATATCTTTTCTACTTAGTTCATTGTAAATAAGGTTATTATATTCATTTATCGCATAAGCTGAAATAAGGTTTTTGATATTGTCTTTTAATGATAAAATAGTATTTCTTGAATCTATTTTCATATTCTCAATAATTTTGTTTTTTGTATTTATATAACTATATGTAGAGTTTATGCTCATTGTTAAAACAACTGTAGAAATAATTGTAAGAGCTAGTGCAAAATATAAAGATAATTTTATTTTTTTCATTATCTTTCTATTCCTAATACATTTAGATTAATTGTAGATTTTTTCTCTTCTATATTTTTAGTTGAGACTATTAAAATAGGAACTTGAATATCTTTAATAACTTTTTTGCCAATAAAGTGTTTATGCATAGAAATAGCAGCTTTTTGTCCCATAAGGTAAGGTTGCTGCATTCCTGAGGCAATAATAGTATTTTGACTAATAAGTTCAACAAATTCAGGCTCTGCATCAAAAGCAATAAGCAAAATTTCATTCTCTTTTTTCATATCTTTTATGGCAGAAATAGCACCTTTATAAATATTTGAAGTTTGAATCCAAATAGCACCTAAATTAGGAAATCTGTTTATCATATCTTTTGTATATTTATAAGTTTCTTCATTACTCCAATTAATTAGCTGTTTTATATCAGCACCTTTTATATTGGCTTGGTTTAAAGCTTCCATAAAACCTGCTGTTCTTTCTTGTCCATTTAATCTTTTTTGGGGTATTGCTATAATTCCAACTTTTTTATTATGAATATTTCTTTTCTTCATTTCTTCTGATAATACTATACCTAAGTTATATGAACCTAATTTATTATTTGATGAAATATAAGAAACATAATCACCCTTATCTGTTCCAACATCAGCAATTATTACTGGAATATTTGCTTTTTTTGCAAGTTTTAAAATAGTAACACAAGCAGATGAATTTGTAGGGGATAAAATTATTCCATCTACTTCATCTTTTATAGCTTTAATAGTATGCATAAGCTCTTTTTTTGCGCTATTTTGTGAGTCAAAAATTTTAAATACATAATCTTGTTTTTCAGTAATATTATGAATACCTTTTGACATTATCTTCCAAAAAGGAATATTCATATCAGCTGTGATATATACTATTTTTTTAGAGTTAGCATTTAGCATCAAGGTACTTAAAAGAGTGAAAATCAATAGAATTTTTTTTAAGTTCATAGTATACCTAAAGTTATTTTTTTAGTTATACATTGTACATTTATTTATTTTTATATTTTATTAAGAATGATGACTAAAAAGAGAATATCTCTTTTTAGTTAAATTTTTTGCTATTTGTATTTTTAATAATTTCTATAGCAATATCATTTGTTTTAGCTGCAATATCTTTTGCATTATTAGCTACTTTTGCATTTTCTTGTGTTAATTGGTCTATTTTTGTAATAGCTTCATTGATTTGTGAAATTGTTCTACTTTGTTCTTGTGTAGAGTCTGTAACAGAGGCAATAATATCACTTGTATTTTCAATTTTTTCATTTAGTTTATTAAAGCCTTCAATCATTTCTTCTGAGCTGTTTTTACCCTCAGCTGCTTTTTCTTTTGCTTTTTCAACAAGTTCTTGTATCTCTTTTGCAGCTTCAGCACTTCTTCCTGCTAGGTTTCTTACTTCTTGAGCTACAACTGCAAAGCCTTTCCCTGCTTCACCTGCTGTTGCTGCTTCTACAGCTGCATTTAGTGATAAAATATTTGTTTGGAAGGCAATTTGATCAATAATTGTAATAGCTTCATTTATTTCTTGAGTTGCATTATTTATCTCTTCCATAGAGTTTTGAGTTTTTCTAGCTAAGTTTTTACCATCATTTGCATAAGTTAAAGTCTCTTTTGATAATTGTTGCATATTTATAGCCTGAGAAGAAATCTCTCTTATTGAAGCAGTTGTTTCTTCTATTGAAGCAGCTGTTTCTTCAATAGATGCAGCTTGAGATAAAGCAGAGTTACTTAACTGTTCCACATTAGATGATAACTCTTTAGAGTTTTCATTTAAAAGGTCACCATTGTTTTTGTTTTCTCTTAGCATTGCAGTTATTGCTTCACCTAAAGCATTAATTCCATCAATTAATTTTTTTGTTTCACCATGGATATTTTTATTATCTATTTTTGATAAATAGTCATAACTTGTATATTTATTTAATTCATCTAAAATATTATTCATAAGCGCTTCTTGATTTTGAAGCATCTTATTAATTGTTTTAGCAAAGGTTCTTATTTGAGGATTAGCAGGCATTGACATTACTTGATTATGATAATTTCCTTGTTCTAGTTTATTTAGAACTAAAATAGCTTCTCCTACACATTTCATATCTTGTTCAAGCTCTATTTCCAAAATTTCAAGATTTTTATTTATAAATTGAGCTATCTCACCTAGCTCTCCTCTTGATGTAACATCTATATGGTCAAAGGTATTTCTTTTTCTATTCATGAAATCAAAGAATACTTCAATTCCATGTCTAATTTTCATAATCGAGTTAATAATTGTTTTTGTATTATAAATAGCAATTAATGCAGTAATTAGGATAATTACTATAACAAAGATAGATAGAAGAAGGAATTTATTTAAAGCTTTATCTTTTTTTATGATTGTATCAGTTATCACTTCATTTGAAATATAATCATCTATTTTTTTAAGAAGATTAATTTTATTAGTAATTGTTTTAAACCAATGAGTTGCATCTATATTAAAATTCCCTTGATTACTAGAAATAATAACTTCTCTTAATCTTTTTACTTCTTCTATAGATTTACCTTTAAGATTTTCATTTTTAAATTTTATAAAATTCTTTTTTGCTAAAGAATTAAAAGTTGACATATAGGCATCTTGTTGTGCTATTAAAGTAATAAATTTAGCTTGAAATCCAGGAAGTAATTTATTTGCTGCAAATATTGCTGAACCTACTGCTCTTTCAATTCCAGCTCTTTCTTTTGCTTCTAGAAATGCATAGTAAGACATAGTTTCCATAGTTATTTCACTATTTAAAGACTGTTTTGATGTTATTGTAATATATTTTAAGAAAATTGAATTAAGGTTTGTATAATAAGAAATAGCATCTTTTAAAGGAATATCAAAACTACTTACTTTAGTTCTAATAGAGTTTATTTTTGATATTTCATTTAAAATTGTATCTAGGTTTTCTTTTTCATTACTATTAATTAAAGTAGTTAACTCATTATCTTTTATAAAGAGTTTTAGTTCATTTAGTTTCTTATTTGTTAAATCCCTTTGTTTTGATAAAATATCTTTGAATTTAACACCTTTGCTTCCTAAAAAACCTGCCGTTGCACCTCTTTCTTTTTGTGTTTCATGTACAAGGTGAGATATTTTAGAATTAAATTTCATAAGTATTTCAAGTTCTTTTAAATTATTATATTTTGTATATCCTTGAAATAATAATATTGAAGAGACTATTAATATAGCTATCATTGGTATAGTTATAGTTACTAATAGTTTACTTTTAATAGGTAAATCTTTTAAAAAATTCATCGTAGCTTCTCCTAGTTCATTGTGTTATAAAGCTCTTTGGCTTTTTGTATTTCATCTCTTGAAGCTACTTTTCTACAGGACATATAACCTTTAGAACCATCACTAGACTCTAAAGGATAAATAGTTGCATAAACCCAATAAAAATTATTATGTTTTGTTTTATTTTTTACAAAACCTTTCCAAACTTTACCTTTTTGTATAGTTTTCCATAAATCTTCAAAAGCTGCATTAGGCATATCTGGATGTCTTAAAATATTATGTGGTTTTCCAATTAGTTCATCAAGAGTAAACTCACTAATCTCGCAAAACTCATCATTTGCATACTTTATAAAGCCTTTCTCATCTGTTTCTGAAACAATAAATGAATTATTATCTAGTAGTATTTCTTTACCACTCATTAACTTCCTTTTATAAATAAATAGCGCATTATATAATAAGAATTATTAATAAATAAAAGGAAGTTTTTTTGAATTTTTATTCTAAGATAATTTTAAGTAACTAATTTCAGAACTAGCACCAAGTCTCATGGGTGGTCCCCAAAAGCCTGTGCCTTTGTTTACATAAACTTGGGTAGTTTTGTTGTGTTTATTTAAACCTCTTACATAAGGTTGTTGGAGTTTAACAAGATAATTAAATGGAAAAATTTGTCCACCGTGAGTATGCCCACATAAAATTAAATCAATATCTTTTGTATCTATATCATTTACATATCTAGGTTGGTGTGCAAGTAAAATAGTAGGAGAGTTCTTTTTATCTTCTAATGCCTTATTTATATTGGGAATAAAATCTCCATATCTATGCCCAAAAACATCATATACTCCTGCTAGATTGAAGCCTTCATTCTCTTCTCCAACATATACCGATTCATTTTCTAAAACTTTTATACCAAGAAAATTTACATAATCAATAATAGGCTTTACCCCATGAAAATACTCATGATTTCCAACTATAAAATATGTACCATATTTAGATTCTAGTTTTGCTAATTCATTTAAAGCAGGTTTTGCGAACTTTAGTTTAGTATCTACTAAATCACCTGTAATTACAATAACATCAGGGCTTAGCTTATTTACCTTTTTTACAAGTTCTTCTATAAAAGTTTTATCAATAAGTCCCCCAATATGTACATCACTTAGTTGTACTAGATTATAAGGTTTTTTTAGATTTTTTATTTTTATATTAATATTTTCAGTTTCTATGGTTTTTGCATTTTGCATAGCTTTGGCATTTGTTCCAACAACAAGTGAAACAGCACCAATATCCAAGGATTTTTTTAAAAAATTTCTTCGATTTTCTTTGAAAGGAGTTTTCTTTACCCCATAAGAGATGATTTCATGAATAATTGTTATGATAAATGTAAGAAAAATCACCCCAATAGGTAAAGATAATAGGAAATATAACCAGTTGGGTACAACTGGATAATATCTAGCAAATGGGTACATACATACCCCAAAAAATGTTATATATAAAAATATGCTAAGATATTTTTTTGTCTTATCACTAAAGTCTAGTTTATTAATAAGACGTTTCTTTATTATAAAAGTTTGAAGAGCAAACACTAATATGAAAATTGTCATAAATATTATAAAACTCATGGGGAATTATATACAGCAAAAATTAATAGATATTTAACAAAAAATAAAAATTATATTAAATGAGAAAATTTATTGTTTAAGTAAAAATACACCAATTAAAAGGTGTACTTTTATTTACTTTGTTTGCTAATACAGTTTACTAAATTTCTGATTTCATCAGGAGTTTGTGTATAATGAATAGAGATTCTAAGCCAGCCTGGTTTATTTGATATATCTGGATCGTTTATTCCCAATAAATCATGTCCATAAGGTCCTGCACATGAACATCCAGCTCTAGTTTGGAAGCCATCTGTTGCTGATAATTTAGCACAAAGTTCATAAGGATCTATATTGTTTATATTAAAAGAAACAATACCAATATTATCCTCACCTTGATGCCCATAAATTTCACAGTTTGGTAGTTTTTTAAGCTCTTCAATAAAAAGTGTTTTTAGTTTTGTTTTTTGTTCATTTATAAAATCAAAACCAACTTCATTTCTTAATTGATAAGCTAAAGAAGCTCTAATAAATTGTAAAATTCCAGGTGTTCCTGCATCTTCTCTTATTTCTATATCTTTTTGGTAAACTTGACTTTCTTTATTTACATATTCAACTGTTCCACCTGCTGCAAAAGTAGGAGATAGTTTTGTATCTATTAAAGATTTTTTTACTATTAAAAGTCCACAAGAACCAGGGCCTCCAAGAAGTTTATGAGGCGACATAAACATAGCATCATAATATTTACTTGGTACATTCATATAAGGTGAGCTAGCAGCTGCATCAAAACATACTAAAGCTTTATATTTTCTAAGAAGTTTTGAGATTTTTTTGTAAGGTGTGATGATACCAGTTACATTTGAAGCAATACAGAAAGAACCTATAATTTCTCTTCCTTCATTTTTCTTCAAAATCTTCTTTAGATGTTTCATGTCGATTAAACCTTCATCATCAAGTTTAACCCTTTTGATTTCACAAAGTGCTTCTCTAAATGATACTTCATTTGAGTGATGTTCATAAGGTCCAACTATAACTAAAGGTAACTTTTTTTTATCTACTTTTATTTTATATCTCTTTTTAGTTGCAGGAGGAATATAAAGTCCAAGTAATTCTTGTAGGTGTTTAATAGCAGCAGTTGTACCACAGCCACTTGGAAGTATGGCAAAATCTTCATTTACTTCAAGGTTTTTTGCTAGATTTGCTCGTGCTTGTTCATAATAATATGTTGTTGCTTTTGCATTAGTTGATTCCATAGAATGGGTATTTGCATAAGTTTCTAATACATCTCTTATTCTATTTTCAATAGGTCTAAAAGCAAGTCCTGAGGCTGTATAGTCAAAATACTCACTTTTACTTTTTCCTATTGTATTGTATTTTAAAAAGTCTAATTTTTTAGTATTTTCATTAAAAAAAGGTTTAAATATATCTCTTGTCATTGTTTGCTCGTTAAATTAGTTAGGATTATTAGTTTTATAATTTTAAGTTATTTATCATAAGAGTTTGCTTGTACATTGTGTAAACCTCTTTGTAGAGGTCTTACACTAAAGCATTAAACTCAATTGTTTTTAAGTCTTTTACAAAATTATTTGCTTCATTTGTTGGTGCGTCTAAAACGATAACATTTGCTTTGTGTGTTAATTTTATTTTAGAGGCACCATATTTTTTAAGTAAACTTATAAGCGTTTCTATTTTTTTTGAACCTATATCTAGTGTTTTTAGTTTACATCCAATATAACTTTGTCCTTCAACTTTACTCTCATTTATTCCAAGTCTTGGTGCTTTGCCTTCTACAAATTCTTCATCAATATCAAAATCTTTTATTCTAAATGTTACTGATGAATCTAAAATATCAAAGAATTTACTAAAGCCCCAAGAACCAACTAGATATTGGAAAGTACTATCTTCAATATCATCTCTTATTCCAAAATCTTTATATATTTTGGCAATTGCTCTTGCTGTTGGAACTATCTGTGATGAAGTTATAAAGCCTAAATGCTCACCAATTACTCTTAATGAATAAACAACCTTACCTTTTTCATTTTTAGTTGCATTGAAACTTATATCAGGTGTATAAGTCAAAGCACAACCTTGTGCATAGCCACTTACAGCAATTGTTAATTCATTTGGTAAATTAGAAAAGTTTTTATTCCCAATAAATGTTTCATTTAATTTTTTTGCAATATCACTTACATCAGCTATTTGTGTTTTATCTATTCCATTTACAGGACAAGTAATGATATTTTTTACATTATGTCCTGCTTCAAAAATAGTTTTTAATCCAACACCTTGTAAAAGATTAAAAACTTCTGGTAGATTATGCATTTTTAGCCATTTTAACTCAACTTTTTGGTAAGTATCAAATAATAAACTATTTTTTGCATATTTTTTTGATATAGTTAACAAAGTTTCTAATTGTTCTAGGTTTAACTCACCTAATGGCAAAGGAATTTTTAGTCTAAAATATTCTTTGGTATCTTCTTGTTTATGAATACCGTACCATTTAAATCTAATTAAATCCTCTTCACTAGCTTTCTCACCTAAAACAGCATAGATGTAGATATCACTTAAGACATCTAATCCATCTTTATTTTTTTTTATTTGTTCTATATCCATAGCTAAATTCCTTGACATTAGATAGCCTTACAATTCCATTCAGGGTAGTTTTTTCTAATGAATTCGTTTAATTCAATTTCAGCTTGACTGTAAACTTTTTTCTCTTCTTCTAAATGGGCAAAACCTTCAATTGATGATATAATCATACCTGCACCAACTGTAGAATTAGTGTATTTATCAATAATGATAAAACTTCCAGTATATCTATTTTCATGATATGGATCTACAGCAATTTCCCTATCAAGTGAGATAGTACATTTTGCAATATCATTTAACTCTAATTTATCTGCTTTAATTTCTTCAAAAGTATTAATATTTTTCTTAAACTCAATACTATTAAACGCTCCATTTAGTACAGATGTTGCTCTTTTAATTACATAGTTTTGATTTAGAGTTAATGGTTGCTCATCCATCCATACTACCATAGCTGATAGATGATTTGATACTTTTGGAATATCATCTGATTTTACAATCATATCCCCTCTACTTATATCAATCTCATCTTCAAGTGTAATTGTTGTCGCCATTGGTGCAAAGGCTGTATCAATAGTCTCTACAACTTCATCTTTTCCAATTGGTCTTAAATCTTTAATATCATTTGATACTATAGATTTAACCTTAGAAGTTTTTCTTGAAGGTAGTACTGTAATCTCATCACCAACACTAATACTACCACTAGCAATAGTCCCAGAAAAACCTCTAAAGTTTAAGTGAGGTCTAATTACATATTGAACTGGTAATCTAAATGACTTAGACTCTTTTTTATGAATCTCAATAGTATCTAATAGCTGCATTAATGGCTTATTTGTATACCAAGGAGATTTCTCTGAGTTAGTTAGGATATTATCTCCATCTAAAGCAGAAATTGGAATGAATTCAATATTTAAATCTTCATTATGTGGAAGATTTGGAATAATTTCATTGTAATCGCTTTTGATATTTTCAAATACTTCTTGTGAAAAATCAACTAAGTCCATCTTATTAATAGCCACGATTAGGTTTTTAATTCCTAACTGTGATGCAATATAAGAGTGTCTTTTAGTTTGTGTTAAAATCCCTTGTCTAGCATCAATTAAGATAATCGCAACGTCTGCTGTTGAAGCACCTGTTGCCATGTTTCTTGTGTATTGCTCGTGACCTGGAGTATCTGCAATAATAAATTTTCTTTTATCAGTTGAGAAAAATCTATAAGCAACATCAATTGTAATACCTTGCTCTCTCTCACTTGCTAATCCATCAACTAAAAGTGCTAAGTCAATCTTTTCACCAGTTGTTCCAACTTTTTTACTATCTTTTTCAATAGCTGCTAATTGGTCTTCAAAAATCATTTTTGAATCATAAAGTAATCTTCCAATTAAAGTTGACTTACCGTCATCAACTGACCCACAAGTTATAAATCTTAAAATCTCTTTGTTTTCATGCTCTTTTAAATATTGTTCAATATTTTCTGAAATTAAATCTGATTGATGTGCCATCTTAAAAATACCCTTCTTGTTTCTTTTTCTCCATTGATGCGTCACCATCACTATCTATTAGTCTTCCTTGTCTCTCACTTGTTGTACAAACAAGCATTTCTTGAATAATCTCTGGAAGAGTTGTTGCTTCACTTTCAACTGCTCCTGTTAGTGGATAACATCCAAGTGTTCTAAATCTAACCTTCTCTTTTTTAGCAGTTGCTCTTAAATCAGCAGGAACTCTATCATCATCAACCATGATTTTTGTACCCATGTATTCTACAACTTCTCTTTCTTTTGAGAAGTATAAATCAGGAATTGGAATTTCTTCTAAATAGATATATTGCCAAATATCAAGTTCTGTCCAGTTAGACAGTGGGAATACTCTAATTGATTCACCTTGTGTGTGTTTACCATTGTAAATATTCCATAACTCAGGTCTTTGATTTTTTGGATCCCATCTATGGTTTTTATCTCTAAATGAGTAGATTCTCTCTTTAGCTCTTGATTTTTCTTCATCTCTTCTTGCACCCCCAAATACAGCATCAAACTTTTGGATATTTAAAGCATTTTTTAATCCCTCAGTTTTCATGATATCTGTATGTAAAGCAGAACCGTGTTCAAATGGAGAGATATCCATTTCAATTCCTTTAGGATTTGAATAAACAATTAATTCCATTCCTACTTCTTTAGCTCTTCTATCTCTAAATTCAATCATTTCTTTGAATTTCCATTTTGTGTCCACGTGCATTAAAGGTAATGGAGGTGGAGCAGGGTAGAATGCTTTTTGTAAAAGATGTAGCATTACAGAAGAGTCTTTACCTACTGAGTAAAGCATTCCAGGGTTTGAAAACTCTGCAACTACTTCTCTCATTATATGCATAGATTCTGCTTCTAGTTGTTTTAAATGTGTTAATCTCTCTTGGCTTATTTCCATTTTTTATTCTCCATTAATTTCGACTAGCTCAAATTAAAAGTTTGAATTAATCTGTAAAAATTTATTTTTTGTGTAAACCACACTCTTTATGTTCTGGGTTCTCCCACCACCATCTACCGGCTCTTATATCTTCACCGTCCCGTACGGCTCTGGTACAGGGTGCACATCCAATACTTGGGAAGCCTTGGTCATGTAACTTGTTATATGGAACTTTGTTTTCTTTGATGTAGTTCCATACATCTTCTTCACTCCAGTTGATAATAGGATTTACTTTGATAACTTTAAAAGCTTCATCCCATTCAATTACTGGCATATTTGTTCTTGTTACACTTTGAGCTGCTCTAAGTCCTGTAATCCAAACATCTAAATCTTTTAGTGCTCTTTTTAAAGGCTCTATTTTTCTAATACCACAACAGTTTTTTCTCTTCTCAATACTTTCATAGTGTCCATTTACACCTTGTTCTTGATATAACTCTTGAACTTTTTGGCTATCTGGAAAAAATACATCTATTTTAATATT
Source organism: Arcobacter sp. YIC-80 (assembly GCF_044841725.1). Taxonomy (NCBI): domain Bacteria; kingdom Pseudomonadati; phylum Campylobacterota; class Epsilonproteobacteria; order Campylobacterales; family Arcobacteraceae; genus Arcobacter; species Arcobacter sp. YIC-80. The sequence goes on from NZ_JBJBSI010000002.1 coordinate 276,011, forward strand.
GTATTTTAGATTTGTTGCATCCATAACATCATAAGTTTCAGGGTGCAGTCTTCCTGTATCAAGTGTAAAAATTCTAGCTTCTTTATCTTGCTTTAGCATGATATCTGTAACAGCTTGATCTTCTGCTGCTAAACTAGAACTTAGAGCAACTCTACCTTTATAGTTTTCTAAAAAGAAAGCTAATACTTCTTGTGTTGATTTGTTTTCTAAATCTTTATTTAATTTATCTACTATTTCTTTACTCATAAATACCTTACCTAAATTTGATAATCATTTTCTGCTGGTTTAACTCTTCCAAGATTTATCTTATTCCAAGCTCTTTCATGGAAATAATATAAAACCATCTTAGTAACAAGTTCAATAGAACCAATTGAAGCTGCCATTGCTAAGTTTCCAGTAATAAAATAAGAGATGATTATTGTGTCAAGAGTTCCTAGAGTTCTCCAAGATATAGTCTTTACGACAGATCTATAAGGTTTTTCGTGCATTTTAATTTCCCTTCTTTATTAAAGGGCTATATAATGATGAAGAGTTTCTACTCTTCATCATAGTTATATAGTCCTGAACTTAAATATCTTTCACCTGTATCACAAAGAATTGTAACAATTGTTTTTCCTTTATTCTCAGGTCTATTTGCGATTACATCCGCTGCATAAGCATTTGCTCCTGCTGAAATACCAATTAATAGACCTTCTGTTTGTGCAAGGTTTCTTGATGTTTCAATAGCAGTTTCATTTGCTACTGTAATAACTTCATCAAATACATCTGTATTTAATACATCTGGAACAAATCCAGCTCCAATACCTTGAATCTTATGAGGACCTGGTTTTCCACCACTTAATACAGGTGATGCTTCTGGCTCAACTGCAATTACTTTAATATCTGGATTATGTTGTTTTAAAACTTCACCAACACCTGTAATAGTTCCACCAGTACCAATAGCAGCAACTAAAATATCAACTTTTCCATCTGTATCTTTTAAAATCTCTTGTGCAGTTGTTTTTCTATGAATATCAGGGTTTGCACCGTTGTTAAACTGCTGAGGAATGAAAGAGTTTTCTGTTTGTTGTGCTAATTCATTTGCTTTATCAATAGCACCTTTCATACCTTTTTCAGGCTCTGTTAATACTAAATCAGCACCTAAAGCTTTTAATAATCTTCTTCTTTCAATACTCATTGATGAAGGCATAGTAAGAACTAATTTAATTCCTAAAGCTGCACAAACAGAAGCTAAAGCAATACCAGTATTACCAGAAGTTGGTTCAATTACAGTTGTATCTTTATTGATTAAACCTTGCTCTAATGCTGTGTTAATCATGTTTGTACCAATTCTATCTTTAACAGAATGAGAAGGGTTCATAAATTCACATTTTCCTAATACTGTTGCACCACTTTTGTTACTTGAACCTTGTAGTTTTACTAGTGGAGTGTTTCCAATTAATTGTGTTAAGTTTTCAGCGTAATTCATAATTTATTTCCTTTATATACTATAATGTAAAAATTCATTGTATTTATCTTGATATTCATCTAAACCTGCTAGAGTCACATCAAATATTTTTTTCATGCTTTGCTTCGAATCATCAAAAAAGATATTCAAAATTGGATTTGAAGCTTTTGCATCAACAATCTTTAAATCATCCTCTAATGCTATTAAGATATCAACAACTTTAATATCTTTAGCATCATGAGCTAGGATATATCCACCCTTAGCACCTCTAATACTCTTTACAAGTTCGGCTCTTCTTAACTTACTTAGAAGTTGTTCCAAGTAGTTTTGAGGAATGTTTGCATTTGAAGAAATCTCCTTGATTTGCATAGGAGTTTCTTTATCATGCTTACTTAGTTCGTACATGGCTGTAAGACCATATACACCTTTTGTGGATATTAACGGCATTTTATTTCTCTCTTAATTTAATGCTTGATTTAAATCTTCAATTAAATCAGCAGGATTTTCTAAACCAACTGATAATCTAACCGTAGTAGGGTTTACACCAGCTTTTGCTAACTCTTCAGGGCTTAACTGAGAGTGAGTAGTTGATGCAGGTTGTACAATAAGTGATTTTGAATCACCAATATTTACAACAACACTAAATAGTTTAGTACTATCAATCACTTTTTTCGCATCTTCATAACTTTGAGCTTCAAAAGAGATAAGACCAGAAGCTTTTCCACCTTCAAAATACTTTTGTGCTTTATCATAGTATGGACTTGACTCTAATCCAGGGTAGTTAACTGATTTAACTTTTGGATGAGACTCTAAGAATTTAGCAATCTCTAAAGAGTTTTTAGAGTGTTTTTCCATTCTAAGTTCTAAAGTTTCAATAGTTTGTAATAGTAACCAAGATGTATTTGGAGATTGACAAGCTCCAATATCTCTTAGTAATGCTAACCTAATTCTTAAACAAAAGTTTGGTAATGGCACATCAGTGTAAACTAAACCATGGTAACTTGCATCTGGTTGCACAAAGTGATAGTACCTTTTAGAGTTTTCTTTAAAGAAATCTGCTAAACCATCTCTTTCAATAATAGCACCACCAACAGCAGTACCTTGACCATTGATAAACTTAGATGTAGAGTGAACTACTACGTCAACTCCCCATTTGATTGGATTAAATAAAGCTGGACTTGCTACTGTGTTATCACAAATAGTTAAAACTCCATTTCTTTTACCAATCTCTACGATTTTTTCCACATCTGCAATTGCAATTTGTGGGTTTGATAAAGACTCAAAGAAAATCGCTTTTGTCTTATCATCAATTTGCTCTTCTAAATTTGAAGCATCGGCACTTTTAAATACTTTTGCTGTAATTCCAAATCTTTTAATAGTGTGAGTTAAAAGTGTAACAGCTCCACCATATAATTTATCAGAGATAAGGATATTGTCACCTGCTTCTGCTACGTTTGAAATAGCGTAAAAAATAGCAGCTTGACCACTAGATACACAAATAGCTCCAGCTCCACCTTCAAGTTGAGCAAGTCTTTGCTCTAATACATCAGTAGTTGGATTTGTCAATCTAGTATAGATTGAACCTAACTCTTTTAATGCAAATAAGTTTGCAGCATGCTCTGCATCTCTAAATGCGTACGCAGTTGTTTGAGCAATTGGCACAGACATAGTACCCCAACCCTCTTTATTGTTGTAGCCTCCATGTACTGCAATTGTTTCTTTATGCATTTTGTATCCTTTATATTTTTCTTCTTTCTTCTTTTTGTATGTTGAAATTGTAATATATTTTAAAATCAATGTCAAGTGATTTAATCATAATTAACTTAATATTCTTTACTAAATTACTATTATTTAGGGTTTTTGAGCTTATTATGGCTAAAAAACATCAATCTTTAATAGATTACTAAAGTACCATAAAATGGTACTTACAATACTATTTTATCAAGTTAAATACAATCTTGAGTAAAAAAATAGACAAAATATAGAAAAATTTTAAAAATTAGTGTAAAAAAGTAAAGTTGATTAGATTACTTTGGAATAAAATCACTTAAAAAAGCTAAAAAAATGATATAATCTATACTAAATAAGAAAGGTTATATATGGAAAAAAGTTCTATTTTAGATGATATAGACAAAAATGCCAAAGAAGAAAACTTTAGTGATTTAGTAAAGAATAAAAATGTAAGAATTGAAAGAATAGTGTCTACAGGACAAACAAGCCCAAAAGATTTTTGGTATGACCAAGAAGAAAATGAGTTTGTTTTACTTTTAGATGGTGAGGCAATCTTGGAATTTAAAGAAGATGATAAAGTAAAAGAAGTGAAGTTATGTAAAGATGATTATATAGATATAAAGGCTCATGTGAAACATAGAGTTAAATATACAGATACAAAAAAACCAACTATTTGGCTAGCAGTATTTTACTAAACCTTGCTGTCATCATATATAAAGTATAATTCCATCAAGAAATAAAAAGAGGATAGATTTTGAAGATAGCGATTATTGGAGCAGGTGCTGCTGGTATTATGGCAGCAATTACTGCTAAGAGATTAAATAAAGATTTAAATATAGATGTATTTGATATAAACAAAGGAATTGGAAAAAAGATATTAGCATCAGGAAATGGAAGATGTAATATCTCAAACTCAAATATCACATATAATAACTATATTGGAGAAAATCCCTCTTTTGTAAAAGATGCCCTAAAACAGTTTACTTTTAATGACTTTGAAAAGTTCTGTAAAAGTATAGGACTTTTACTTGATATAAAAGAGACTTGTAAAGTATATCCCCTATCAAATGAAGCAAAATCAGTAGTAAATTTACTTGAAAGTACATGTGAGTCTTTAGATATAAACCTAATTTTAGGTGTAAAAGTAGAAGATATAGAAAAACAAAATGATAAGTTTGAACTAAAAACAGAAGAGAAAAGCTATAAAGAGTATGATAAAGTAGTTATCAGCTGTGGTCTAGCAGCAGCTCCACAACTAAATGCAACTGAAAAAGGAATAGACTTTGCTTCAAAGTTTGGGCACTCTTCAAATCTAACATATCCATCACTTGTAGGGCTTCATACAGATTATGAGCAAAAAAGCAGACTTCAAGGTGTAAAAAAAGAATCAGAAGTTACACTTTATATAGATGGAAATAAAGAGGCTTCTATAGTAGGTGATGTGTTATTTACAAAATACGGAGTATCAGGTTTTGCTATACTAGATATATCTCAATATGCAGTATATCCTCTAAGTTTATACCAAGATGTACAAATAGCAGTAAATCTTTTTCCAACTATAAATAGAAATGAACTTTTAGCCTCAATTGAGAGCTTACTAAAATCTCTACCAAATCAAAATGCCTCACTTTTACTAACAGGACTAATCTCAAATAAATTAGCTCCAATAATCCTAGAAAACTGTAAAATCCCAACAGAAACCCTAGCAAAAGATATAAACGCAAAACAAATAAGAACAATAGTAAACAACCTAATAAATTGGCGATTCAAAATCACAGACACCCAAGGCTTCAAACACGCAGAAGCCAGTGGAGGAGGGGTTAGAACCGATGAGATAGACCCAAAAACTTATGAAAGCAAAAAATGTAAAAACCTATACTTCGCAGGAGAGGTACTAGATATAGTAGGAAATAGGGGTGGTTTTAATCTACACTTTGCGTGGGCGAGTGGGTACTTAGCTGGAAAATCACTGGGAAGAAAATAGTAACTTTTGCTAAATTTCGACGTTATCGTCGAAATTGAAATAGTCACATACTAGAAGTATACTCCCACTTCAATTTCTCCTCTGGCCTTGAACTTTAACAAAATTTACTATTTTAATGAGTATAATATACAAATTTATTATTTGAGAGAATTTATGGCACAACTTAAAACAATTGAAAAAAGATATTTTGAAGATTTATTTGGAATGGACAGTGGTTACGTTTTAGATTTCTCAAATCAAAGTTTTGCACAATTAATTTATGATATTACGAATATTAATATATATGATATTAAATATGAGTATATAGGAAATTCAAAAGCAAAAAGGTTAAGAGCCTTCTGGGAACAAGAATCAGACTTGATAGTAGGAAAAGTTTTAAATGAAATACTTGAAGTTTGGAAATTTGAACAATTAAAAAAATCACAAACTATAGATAGTTATTCGTATAAAGAATGTAAAAATATTGTGGATAGACTATTAGGTAAAAAAGAAAAGACAGAAAAAGATTTTTTAGATATAAAATTTGAAGAAATTAATCTTAGTCTTCTAGAATTAGATTATCAATTTGAGAATATTATAAATCAAAGAATCAAAGAAATACAAAATTGTCTATCCAATAATTCTCCTTTATCTGTAGTCTTTTTATGTGGAAGTACATTAGAAGGTTTATTAATAGAGAAAGCATCTAGACACATAAAAAGTTTTAATATGGCAAAAAGTGCACCAAAAGATAAGAATGGCAAAACAAAACAATTAAATGATTGGACATTAAGTTCTTTGATTGACGTAGCTTACGAATTGGAATTTATAGAATTAGATATAAAAAAATTTAGTCATGATTTAAGAGATTTTAGGAATTATATTCATCCTAGAGTTCAAGCTATACAAAATTTTAATCCTGATAATCATACAGCAGAAATTAGTTGGAAAGTTTTGCAAGCTACTATATCAAGTTTAAGTGGATTAAGAAAGTGAGTATTTTCAAAATTGCGTAAAGAAAAATCTATATAAATTCGTGAAAAAGTTTTGACTGTTTGAGGTGAGGTACAAGCCGAGTTTCAAAACTTTAGAATTTAGATATATTTTTTAGCTATTTTGGAACTTCGCTCACGCTTTTCTTTTGCTTCTTTTCTTTAATAAAAAGAAAAGAAAGAAGTATCAAAACAAAGATATCTTTTTACAACTCTTTAAGAAGTTCTTCTTTCAAAGGTTGAAGAAGATTTCTAACTATATTTTCTATTAGTGCTAGATTTATTCCCTCATAGTCATGAGCTATAAAGTTTCTTACTGCATAAGCTCCTTTTACAGCATCTTTTAGATTTTCATTTGAAGAGTCTAGCTTATTTAGATTTTCACCTATTTGCATAAGACACATTAGTAAAGAGTGTTTTCCTATTCTATCTTCTAGGGTATTTACAACTCCATTGTAGTTTGAAACTATATATTCAATATCATCTATATATTTTAAAATAGTCTCAATTCTTGCTTTAGACATATACTAAATCCTTTAATATATATCTATTAGCAATGTGATTTAAACTAGATTTATCTACAAAATCTACATCTCTATTTAACTCTTTTTTTAAAAGCTCTTTTGTTTCTACTATATGAAGAATACTATCCCATCCAGAGTATTTTTTTAGATACTCATTTGTGTCTTTTATTTGATAAAGTATATCTATGTCACTATCAAGTTTTTCTTCATTTCTAGCAAATGAGCCAAAAACACCGATTAACTCAAAGCCTTCATTTTGAAGTTTTGGTTTTAGTTGTTTGAGTTTTTCTAAAACTTGAGCATTCATACTTTATCCTTTCATTTTAATCAATAATTACATTATACTAAAAAATAGATATATTAATACAAAAAGATATTTTCTTAAATAAAAGCAATATCTCTTACAAAAAACCAAAAATAAAATAGCAATTCAAGCTATAAACATAACTTATATTTATCAAATCATAAAAATTCACTATAAATCAACTATAAATCTAAAATTAAAAAGTAAAATTTTTTATACTTTTTCTATTTTTTATCTTATAAGTAATATATAAATTTACTAACTAATAATGAGATTTATTATAATATTTTAAAATAAGCCTTTATTTACAAATTATAAATTATAGCAGTTTTGCGACACATATATTGCCTTAATCATGGTAAAATACACTATACAAACATAGGAGCGACGAATGAGTCTTAGAATTATTGATAAGAAAGTATATCTTAATAATACGATTATCAGCACAAAAGATTTTACAGATCAAAGTATAGTAGAAGTAGTAAGTATTCAAAAAGAAAATATAAGTGATTTTTATAATTTAAAAAGTTCAGATATATGTGATAATATTGAAGTTTATTGCAATGAGGATACTTATTCATTAAATATGTTCAAAGAAGGAAATAAAGCATTTGTATCAAAGGCTATTGAAATTATTGATAAAGATGAAGTTATTTCAATTGAAGATTTTAATAATTTAGTATTAAATGAGTTTTCAAAAATAAATGAAGTAGAAGTATTTGCAGATGATGATTCAATTGAAGATAGTTTAAATTTAGTTTTATCAACACAGTTAAGTGATACTGAATCTATAGAAGATGCAAACAGTAAAATAGACAGTGCATATAAAGAGTTAATAAGAAAAATCTTTTAATTTTTTATTTGAGTGGGATTATTCTACAATCCCACTCATACAAGTTACTTCAACTCCATCTTTTCTCCAAGCTTTTACAATTTCAAGAAGTCCTATACTATCACTTGGCATGTGAGGTGCTATGATTATATTTCCTATATTCTGCTCTATTACAGCTTTTTTAACATCTTCTGGAATATGCATAGCTATTATAGTTCCAACTCCTGCTTCAAAATATGATTTATAAACTTCTACCCCACCATTTGTACCACCAGCCATAAGTACTTCGATTCTTCCTGCATAATCGTCATTTGAACCAACTCTAATAACTGGTTGTGCTACTTTATTTTGATAATATTCCCATGAATTAAGTTCTTCAATAATATCCTTTAGTTTAGTTTTTGGCTTATCTTCAAAGGCTTTATTTAGTCTTGTTTGAACTATTTCTTCTGTAATAAAATCAGCAGGAATATGTATATTTAAATAGGGCATATTCATAAGTCTAGCAGCTGAACTTACTCTGTCATAGTTTAGTGCATGACTTCCTAAATCTACACTTGCTTGCCTTTTCTTTAATACTTTTTGAGCTTTATTTATTGGAACACCAGCTTTTACCATTCTATCAATTTGTACATCCATTACTTTTGCGAAGTCTACAAGTGAAGCATCTGCTTTTGGATGATGTGATACAACACAATCATATCCTAGTTCTTTTGCTAAAAGTAGTTCAGGTGTTTCCATATCAATACCAATAAGAACTTTCTTTATATTTTTTCCTTCTACTATGATATTTGTATCATAAGGTATTTCATCTAATTTAGCTAGTTCTAAAGCTTTATTCATTAATTCATTTGTGTTCATTTTTCACCTTTTTAATTAAATGTATAAAAAACATACAAATATATAACAATATAACAAATAAAAATAGTATAATTCCATCACAAAAAATAGTGATATTCAAAAATCAAAATTTTTCTTTTAAAATAGTAAGTTTTTTAACTTTCGATAATTCAAAAGTTCCTTTATTTGAATGAAGAGTTTTATCTTCTACAATTTTAAAGGCTTGAATTTTTTTATATACTTTATTTTCATAGGAAAAATTTATATAGTTTTTGTCATTTATTGCTTTTTTTATAAAATTTATAAGTATATTCATAAGATCTTTCTTTATATGCAACTAAGTTGCACTATAGTAAAATATAAAGAAATTATAGGGAAAACAATGCCAAAAAGAGCTTTAAGCAAAAAACATATAGAAGAAGTTAAAACTCTTCTTTTAGAAAATAAAGCAAAAATAGAAGCTACTTTAAATTCTATTTCTAATGACCATGAGTCTTTAAGTAATATGGATTTAAATGATGATGCAGATTTTGCTGCAGCAAGTAGAGATTATTCAAATGACATTCATATTAAAAATCAGCAAATGAAAGAGCTTACTTTAATAAATCATGCTTTATTTAAAATAGAAAAAGGTACTTATACAGGCCTTTGTGAAATGTGTGATAGCGAAATAACAATGAAAAGACTTAGAGTTAAACCCCATGCAAAATATTGTATTGATTGTAGAAGTTATATAGATAAAGAAAAAGTTTCAATCGCATAAATAAATACTTTTGAAAGACATTTTTGCCCTATCAATTAAAAGGGATTTATATTAAAATATTTCTATGAAGTTAGCCATAGTTATATTTAGAAATAATCTTCGAATAGAAGACAACCCAAGTTTATTTTATGCCACAAAAAGCAATGATAGAGTTTTAGGACTTTATAGTTTTGAAATTTTAGAAGGTAATCTCTATGGATTTAAAAAGTGTGAGAAATATAGAGAAGCCTTTGTAAAGGATTCGTTGTTAACTTTAAAAGATTCTTTACATCAGTATGGTATAAATTTGTGCTTTACAAATGATTTTTCAAGTACACTAGCTAAACTATCCCAAAAATTTGATATAAGTATTTATTTTGATGAAGAAGTAGGTTTTGAAGAACAAAACTTACAAAAAGTTTTTACAAGATATAAACATAAAAGCTATTTTAATCAGACTATGATTGAACCATTTAAATTTGATTTTACAAAAAGTTTTAGTCATTTTAGAAACAAAGCTGAAAAATTAGAAATTCCAAAACCCTTAGGATTACCAAATAGAGTTAAAACAGTAGAGTTTGAATCAGTGCAGTTTAGTAAACCTATGATTACATACCCTAAAAATGCCATATTTTTTAAAGCAGGTGAACATAGAGCTAAACAGAGATTAGAAGATTATATGAATAATATCCATAGCTATAAAGAAACTAGAAATGCTATGAGTGGTTTTGATAACTCTACTAAGTTTTCACCTTATTTATCAGTAGGTAATATATCAGCAAGAATGATTTATTATAGGTTAAAAGAAGAAGAAAGAAGAGGTTATCAAAGTCAATCTTCTTATTGGATTTATTTTGAGCTTTTATGGAGAGATTTTTTTCATTTAGTAATGTTATATTCTCAAAATAGGCTTTTTTTAAAGTCTGGGATAAAAGGCATAGACTTTACTTTTAGAACTGATAGAAAAAGTTTAGATGAGTTTTTTACTGCAAATACAGGAATTGATATTATAGATGCAAGTATTATGGAGTTAAAAAGTTCTGGTTGGTTGTCAAATAGAAATAGACAGTTAGTTGCTAGTTATTTTGTTAAAAATTTAGGCTTAGATTGGCGTGTTTGTGCAGCTTTTTTTGAAAGCTATTTAGTAGATTATAACCCAGCTTCTAACTATGGTAACTTCGCATACCAAGCCTACGTTGGAAATGATAAAAGATATAGAGTTTTTGATCCTTTAAAACAAGCAAGTATGTATGATGGAGATAAATATATAAATATCTGGTTACATAGAAAACAAAATATGAAAAATATCAACTATGAAAAGTTAGCTCAAAAAGTTAAAGAAGAGGTTTTTCATATTAAATAGTTTTATTTTGTTGCCATTTAATAATTCTTCTATCTTCTTGAATTATATGTTGAACTAAAACTAGTTCTATAATTATAGCTAACTCTTTTTCAAAAGTTTCTGCTTTTACTTTTGGTAATTTTTTTACAAATTTATTTAACTCTTTTATAATTTGTTTATGAATAAGTTTATGATTTTCTAGTTCGGGATAATCAACTTTTTTCATGTATTCTTCTTCATCATTAAAATGTGTTTTCATATAATCATAAAGGTCTACTAAAATAGTTTTTATTTTATTTGTTCTATCTTTATCATCAACTGTTTTAAAAGCTTCTTTTGCTATATCAAAAAGTTGTTTGTGTTCTTGGTCAATTTTTGAATTATTAACACTATAAATATGTTTCCATCCAAAATTCTTTCTTAATTCTTCCATAGGTGTTTGCCAAAGTTGAATCTTTTTATCTTCTAAAATGATATGCTTAATAAAATAGTTATCAATAAATTTAAAGAGTTCTTTTTCTATTTGAGATGTTTCAAGTTCATTAAAATCTTTTATGATCTGTTTTAACATACTAATCATTTTTTTATGTAGTTCTTTATGCTCTTGAAGGTGAGGGTATTTAATTCTTTCCATATATTTTTGTTCATTTGAGAAATGATGACCCACGTATTCAAAAAGTTCTGAAACTATTATTTTTAGTTCTTTATGTTTATTTTTTTCATCTTTAATTTTATTGATTTTGAAAGCTTTTCTAGCTAAATCAAATAATTGTTGATGTTCTTTATCTATTTGTAAATTTCCAACATTGTATTCACTTTTCCATGTTAGTTGATCAAGGTCTATTTCATTATTCATAATACATATCCTTTTAATAAAAGATAATACTATTATATAACAAGATTTTAAAATAATAATAAAATAAAATAGTTAAATTGTATTAATTTTTTAATTAAGTAATCTTTTTATCCTTATTCTTATTTTTATTGTATATAATTACAAAATTATTATAGTAAATTAAAAGGTATTTTATGAGTGGTGAAATGATACAAGAACCAATTACAGATAGTCAAAAAAAGTTAGTTCAAGATGAATTTAATACAAATGTAGCTTTTTATGTACATTTAAAAGAGTTCAATGATTCAGTAAGATCAGACTTAAAAAAAAGAATTAAAGAGGTATTTTTCTTTTCAAAAGGTGTTCATTGGAAATTTGATAGTTATGGTATAGAAAAACAAGGTTCAAGAAGTACAAATATTTTAGGATATTTTATTTTTAGAACAGCCGATGTAGAAAAACTAAAAAAACTATTTTTAGATGAATTTAAAGATTATGATAATGCAGTAAAAATTTCATGTTCAGTGGCTAAATATCAAAAAACAGAGGAACTTTTTTTTGATTTAGAAGTATAAAGTCTAGTGACTTTATACTTATTTTCTTAAAAGTAAAATAGCTAAAATTGATGAAATTGTTATACTTATAGCAATAGGTAAAAAAGTATGATCTGTAAAACTCAATGATATAGATGATACTAAAGCTCCCAATCCAAACTGTAAAACTCCTATAACACTAGAGGCAACTCCTGCATTTTTTGGGAAAAATTCAATTGCTAAAGCTAAACAGTTACCAAAAACAAAAGCCATAACTCCCATATAAGATGCTATTAAAATTACAGTAAATGCTAAGGGAATAGTTTCATAGTTTAAAATAAAAAGTGAACCTGATAATATTTGAATGGCTAGTGCAAGTTTTACTATTTGCTTAGGAGTAAAGCTTTTAAGTAAACGTACATTTACTCTAATTAAACCCATTAATACTACAAAGTTTATTCCAAAAAAGAAGGGAAAATAATCTGTAGAGATATTATAATGCTCTATATAGATAAAAGAACTTTTTGAAATAAGTATGAAAAAACCACCAAAAGATAAGCCTAAAACAAGCATATATTTTACTGCTTCTTTATGTGTTAACACACTTTTAAATGATGTAAATATATTTTGTTTTATATATGTGAAACTTTCATTTAAATCTTTATAAACTAAAAATGCTATTACTAAAGGATAAATAGTTAAGAATACAAATACTGCTTTCCAAGTAAAAAAGTGAATTATAAAAGCTCCAATAAATGGTGCAATCATAGGTGCTACGCTTCTTACCATTCCCATAAGAGAAAATACTTTTGCAGCTTCTTTTCCATGAAATCTATCTCTTACACTTGCTGCTGCATTTACTACTACAATTCCTCCAAAAAAGGCTTCAAGAAATCTATATGTCCATAATTCGTATATATTTGATGAAAAGATTATAAGAAAGCTAAAAAAACTAAAACCAAGTAGTCCTGTAATTGAACCTATTCTTCTTCCATATCTATCTGAAATAGGCCCACCAAAAATTTGTCCAATAGAAAACCCTATTAGAAAAATAGATAAAGATAATTCGATTTTTTCAATACTTACATTAAAATATTTTGATATTTCAGGAATTGAAGGAAGGTAAGTATCAACTCCCATAGGTGCTACAGAAGATAAAGTAGCTAATAAAATAATAAGATATATATGATTAATAGATTTTCTCATTAGTTACACTCTACATTAGAAGCTACTTTTTCAAGTAAAGAGTTTAGAAGTTTGAACTCTTCATTTGAAAGATTTTTTATAATACTTTGTCTAAAAGCTTTTACATTTTTTTGACTCTCTTCTAGTACTTGCTCACCTTTTATACTTAATTTAATTTGATTTGTCCTTCTATCTACTGGATGTTTTATAATTAATTCCTTTTTTTCTAAAGTTCTAAGAGCTCGACTTATTGTAGTTTTATCTTTTCCAAGCATTTTAGAAAGCATAGTTTGATTTACATCTTTTTCATATTTTATAATTTCTAAAGTTGCTCTTTGTTCAGGAGCTATATCGTATTTTTGTAATATTTGTGAATATTTACTATTTAATTTATTAGCTGTTTGGTTTATTTTAAAACCAATTGATTGATGAAGTTCATATTTCATTATATTCCTTTAAAATGTATATGCAATAGTTGCATATACAACCTTTTAAAAAAATAAAATGTTAGTAATCTTTGGGATTAAGTTCATTAAAATTAATAATTTTATCAAGTCTTATTTGTAAACCACTTTTTAAGATAGCAAATTCTTCTTTTTTAATAGTTTTAAAATCAACAATTAAATCCTCAATTGTTTCTTCTTGATTTTTATCATTTATAAAAATGATTTTATTTAGAGTTCTTTTAACAGCTGCACTTTCAAGTTCATCATAAAAATGACAAGCTACAGGTTTGTATTTTGTATTCATTGTTATCTCTTTTTATTTATTATAGCATTTAAACTAAAGTAGAAATACTACTTTAGTTTATAATATTCAAAATATCCAAAGGGTGTTTTACTAAATAGTTTGCACCGCTTTGTTCTAAATCTTCTTTTGTTCTAAATCCCCAAAGAACACCAATAGCTTTCATATTAGCATTTTTTGCTGTTTGCATATCAACTTGTGTATCTCCTACAAAATAAATATCTTCGCAAGGTATATTAAAGCTATTAGCAATAGCAATTGCTGCTGTAGGATTTGGTTTTTTTTCAATATGTGCTTTTTGACCATGTATTTCTTTTATGTCAAATTGAGAAAATAGTGATTTTGTATAAGCAATAGTAAATTCATGAGGTTTATTTGATAAAATCCCTATTTTATAATCTCTTTTCTCAAGCTCTTTTAGTAATTCATAAATTCCCTCATAAGGTTTTGTTTTAGCATGGAGCTTTTGGTCATAAACAACTTTAAATCTATTTGTAACTTGTTCTTTTATTTCTTCACTTGTATCTTCATGTAAAGCATTATTTACTAAAAAATCAATTCCTCCACCTACAAAGTTTTTATAATCATTTAATCTATGATGTGGTAGGTTTAATTCGATGAGGACTTGATTCATGCACATAGCAATATCTTCTAATGAGTCTATTAATGTTCCATCAAGGTCAAAAATTATGGCTTTATTTTTCAAAATAGTCCTTTTTATATTTATACAATCAATACTATATAAAAAATATTTAACTTTGTATAAATTAAAAAAAAGGTGTTATAATATTACTTATGGGAGAGCAAATAGATGAAGGTTGAAACACTTTAGGTACTTTTTCTTATAAAAGGGGTTTATTAAGAAAAGGTTTAATAGATATTGAATATGATTATCAATTATATAATTAAAACAAGGTGATAAATGATGAAAGCATCAGATTTATTTGTAAAAGCTTTAGAGAATGAAGGTGTTGAGTATATTTTTGGAATACCAGGTGAAGAGAATTTAGATTTATTAGAGTCGTTAAGACAATCCAAAATTAAACTTATACTAACAAGACATGAACAAGCAGCAGGATTTATGGCTGCAACTTATGGAAGACTTACTGGAAAAGTTGGAGTATGTTTATCAACTTTAGGCCCAGGAGCAACAAACTTTGCTACAAGTGCAGCTTATGCACAACTAGGTGGAATGCCTATACTTATGATTACAGGGCAAAAGCCTATTAAAAAATCAAAACAAGGTAGATTTCAGATTATAGATATTGTAAATATGATGAAACCTATGACTAAATATTCAAAACAAGTAGTAAATGGAAACAATATTCCATCTATGGTAAGAGAAGCATTTAAAGTAGCAACAACAGAAAGACCAGGAGCTGCACTTATTGAATTACCAGAAGATATAGCAGAAGAAGAAGTTGATTATAATATTTATCCTGTAAGAGATTTAAAATATCCTCATGCAAATAAAGATGTGATTTTAGATGCAGTAAGAATGATAGAAAAAGCAAAAAGACCACTTCTTCTAATTGGTGCAGGAGCAAATAGAAATAGAATTGGAAATGCACTTACAAATTTTGTAAATGAAACTGGAATTCCTTTCTTTTCAACACAAATGGGTAAAGGTGTAATTGATGAAAATCACAAATTATGTCTAAGTACAGCAGCACTATCACAAGATGATTTTATTCATTGTGCAATTGATAGAGCAGATTTAATCATAAATGTAGGACATGACGTAATTGAAAAACCACCATTTTTTATGGATAACAGTGAAGATGGAACGAAGGTAATTCATGTGAATTTCTTTGCTTCTGATGTAGATGATACTTATTTCCCTCAACTTGATGTATTAGGAGATATAGCTAGTAGTATAAACTCTTTAACAACTGCTATTTCTGTTCAGGACCATTGGGATTTTGATTATTATAAAAGAATGGTAAAAGAGATAAAAACACATCTAAATAAATATTTTGGTGATAATAGATTCCCAATTCTTCCTCAAAGGGTTGTAAGAGTTGTTAGACAAGCATTAGATCATGAAGATATAGTAACTTTAGATAATGGAGTATATAAAATTTGGTTTGCAAGAAACTATAGATGTGCTCAATCTAATACGCTTTTATTAGATAATGCTTTAGCTACTATGGGAGCAGGACTTCCATCAGCAATGGCTGCAAAAATGGTAAATCCAGACAAAAAAGTAGTAGCAGTTTGTGGAGATGGTGGGTTTATGATGAACTCTCAAGAATTAGAAACAGCTGTTAGACTAAAACTTGATTTAACTGTAATTATTTTAAATGATAATGCTTATGGAATGATTAAGTGGAAACAAACAGGAATGGGCTTTGATACTTTTGGTTTAGATTTAGATAATCCTGATTTTGTTCAATATGCAAAATCTTATGGAGCTACTGGACATAGACCTACTTCTTGTGAAGAGTTCGAGAAAACACTAGATGAGTGTGTAAATGGGAAAGGTGTACATTTAATAGATTTAGCAGTTGATTATTCACTAAATCATACAATTTTAAATGAATTATTAGCAAAAAAAGAGTGTTTAATATAATAATAGAAGGAGAAAGAATGAGTAAAATTGAAGTAACATCACCGTATGATGGAAGCAAAGTTGGAGAAGTTCCATTTAGCACAACACAAGAAGTTCAAGAGGCTATAGATTTAGCACAAGCAACTTTTTTAGATCATAAAAATGCTTTACCAAAACATAAAAGAATTGAAATCTTAGAAAAAGCAATGGAGATTATGAGTTCACAAGTTGATGAACTTACTAAACTTTGTGCTAGTGAGGGTGGTAAACCTTGGATAGATTCACAAGTAGAAGTAAATAGAGCTATAAATGGTGTAAAACTTGCTATTGAGCATTTAGGTGCTCATGAAGGTAAAGAAATAGCTATGGGACATACAGCAAGTAGTGTAAATAGAATGGCATATACTTTTAAAGAACCAATTGGAGTGGTTGCTGCAATTTCTGCTTTTAACCATCCTTTTAATTTAGCTGTTCATCAAGTAGTTCCAGCACTTGCTGTTGGTTGTCCTGTTATTATTAAACCAGCAACACAGACACCTATGTCAGCTATTAGATTAGTTGAAATCTTAGAAGAAGCAGGCCTTCCTAAAGGTTGGGCTCAAGCAGTTGTTTGTGATAGAAATGCAGGTGAATTATTAGCTACTTCTCCAAAAGTAAATTTCTTAACATTTATTGGTTCTGGTGATGTTGGTTGGTATTTAAATTCAAAAGTAGCAAAAGGTACTAGAGTTGCACTTGAGCATGGTGGAGTTGCACCTGTAATAGTTGAAAAAGACGCTGATATTGAAGACTTAATACCTTCTATTGGAAAGGGTGGTTTCTATCATGCAGGACAAGTTTGTGTATCTGTTCAAAGAGTATATGTGCATGAAGATATAGTTGATGAGGTAGCAAATAAATTAAGTGATTACGCTTCAAAACTTGTAGTTGGTAATCAACTAGATGAAAAAACAGAAGTAGGTCCACTTATTAATAATGCAGAAGTTGATAGAGTAGAATCTTGGGTAGAAGAAGCAGTTGTTAAAGGTGGGAAAATCTTAACAGGTGGTTCAAGAATTTCTGATTCTTGTTTTGAACCAACAGTTATTTTAAATCCTGCAGATGATGCTTTAGTATCTACAAAAGAAGTATTTGGACCTGTTGTTTGTATTTACTCATACAGTGATATTGAAGAAGCTTTTGATAGAGCAAATGCTTTAGAGGTTTCTTTCCAAGCAGCAGTATTTACAAAAAATATTGATACAGCACTTAAAGCTGTAAAAAGATTAAATGGAACTGCTGTGATGGTAAATGACCATACTGCATTTAGAGTTGATTGGATGCCATTTGGAGGAGCAAAAGCTTCAGGACTTGGACTTGGAGGTATTTTAAACTCTATGGAAGAGATGAGTAACGAAAAATTAATGGTAATTAAATCTCCTGTATTATAAGATACGAAATATTTTAAACTAAGAGTTTAACTCTTAGTTTAATTAAATTATTTATAGGAATATACATGACTTGGGATGATTTTTTTAAAGAAGAAGAAAAAAAAGAGTATTATCAAAACTTAATAAGCCAAGTAAATAAAGCTTATGAAACAACTACAGTTTTCCCTCCAAAAGATAAAATTTTCAATGCTTTTAGTTTAACACCTTTAGAAAATACAAAAGTTGTACTTTTAGGACAAGACCCTTATCATGGAGTAGGGCAAGCACAAGGTTTAGCCTTTTCAACGCCAGTTGAGATTAAAAACCCTCCATCAATGAGAAATATGCTTAAAGAAATACAAGAAGATTTAGGTAAAGCTTCAACTTGTGAGCATGGAGATTTAACTTCATGGGCAGAAGATGGTGTTTTATTAATTAATGCAATTTTAACAGTAGAAGAATCAAAAGCAAAATCACATCATAAAATGGGGTGGGAAATCTTTACAGATAATTTAATCAAATTTATAAGTGCAAACTGTAATGATATAGTGTTTATTCTATGGGGAAGTAGTGCTATAAAAAAAGAAAAAATTATAGATATTTCAAAACATCATATATTAAAAGGGGTTCATCCAAGTCCTCTATCAGCTTATAGAGGTTTTTTTGGTTGTAAACATTTCTCAAAAACTAATGAGATTTTAGAGAAAATAGGAAGAAAGCAAATTAACTGGTAAAAAAGTTTTTAACTTTTTGCTTTGTTTTTACTAGGCTAAGTTTTATAGCACTATATCTCATAACTTTTGCAATATTTTTCCATCTTGATTTTTCATAGCAAGGATTAGGACATTTTCTACATCTAGGTTTAATTTCATGGGGACAATTTTGAAGTCTTTCAAAGGAATAATTAATTGCCTCATGACATTCTTCACATAAGTTTAAAGATATATTAAATATTTTTTCTTTATATTCTAAAGATATGTTTTTTTGATATTGCTTTATATGATGATTTTTACAATAAACCTTAAAAAATTCTTCTAATGTTTTAATTTCAATATCAAACTTCTCATTAGTCATGGAAATAAGCCTTTAGGTAAAATAAGGTAAAATTTGTCTTATTTAAATAAATTTATTATAATTGTTACATATTATAGAAAAATAAACATTGATTTTTATCAATAAAAAGAGAGAAAATGAAAAGAGAAGAGTTTGAAGATTTTTATCTTTTTAGTTTTTTAAAAGAAGAAGAGCTTGAAAGACTAAAAGAAATTTCTGTGAAAAAATATTTTAATAAAGATGAAATACTTTTTTATAAAGGGGATAAACCAAAGTTTTTACATGTTCTTTTAAAAGGAATAGTAAAACTTTATACACATGATCATAAAGATAATGAGGTAGTGATACATAATTTAATGCCACCTTCTTTAATTGCAGAGATAGCAAATTATGAAGAAATAGGCTTCCCTGCAAATTGTGCTTTTGAAACTAGTGCAGAAGTTTTATTGATTGATTATGAAAAATTTAAAGCAGAATTTTTATTAAAACCAGAAATTTCAATGTTTTTTATTAAATCATTGACAAAAAAAATAAAAGCTTTAGAAAGTTTTATTTCTTATAATATAAGTTCAAATAGTATAGAAAAAATTGCTAAATTTTTATTGGATAATGAAAATTTATTAAAAAATTTAAAACAAGTTAAAATAGCTCAGTTACTAAATATAACACCTGAGACTTTTTCAAGAAAAATTTCAAAATTAAAAAAAGATGAAATTATCCAAAATGAAAAGGGTTTTATTAAGATACTTGATCATGAAAAATTAAGTGATTTCGTTTCAAGTTAGAGCTTTTATTCTTGCTCTACTTGATTTTTAGTTTCTTTTCTTAATTCTCTTAAAAATGAATAAAGATTTCTTTTATGAATTCTATCAACTTGCATAAAAATAAATGCTACAACTACTACATTTAAGTGAATCATTGCTTCTTGAAATTCAAATGATAGTATTAAAACCCCCGCAATTATAATAAAAACAGGTTGGGCAATTTTGATATTTCCAACGGCTTTTTCAAGTTTATCTTTATATTCTTTTTCATTACTTCTAATATATTGATAATCTTCAAGTCTAATTTTCTTTTCATCTTTTAATTTATCTAAACCTTTTATAACATCAATATTTTTTTTATATTGTAGATATTTATAAAATAGTGCAATAAGTAAAACAATTGATAAAAAGTTTGATACTAGTTCTAATGGAAATGGTGTAGACATTTGCTTCCTTGTGTCATAATTTTATTGAATTATTATACAAAAAAAAGCTTATTTATCTACATATAAACAAATATTTAATAATTTAAAACTTTATTTATAAATATATAGGTATAATTTAATAAATTATTTAAAAGGATTAAAATGAAGAGATTGTTAGTTTTATTGATGTTAAGTACATCATTTTTATTTGCTGCTTTAAATTTACAAACAGCATCTAAGCAAGAGTTGATGTCTATAAAAGGAATTGGACCTAAAAAAGCAGAGCAGATTATTCAATATAGAAAAACAAATAAAATAAAAAGTGCTGATGACTTAAAAAGTATAAAAGGTTTTGGACCTACTATTATTTCTAATGTAAAAGGAAATAAGAAAGTTTCAAAAATGAAACAAAAACAAAAAGTGAAAACTTTAAAAGTTAATAAAAAAGAAAATCAAGTAAGTAAAAAATAACTTAGTAGGTAAAACCTACTAAGTTAGCTTATGTTAAAATCCTTTAATCATAAATTAAAGGTTGCTTTTGAAAATATCTGCAAATAGTTTATGCCCTTGTGGCTCTTCTCAAAAATATAAAAAATGTTGTAAAATTTTTCATAATGGTTCTTTTGCTAAAACGGCACTAGAACTGATGAAATCAAGATATTCAGCTTTTGTAGTTGGAGATAGTAAATATATTATAAAAACTACACATCCTCAAAATATTGATTATACAGATGATATAGATACCTGGACTTTATCAATAAAGCAATTTTCAAAAAATACAGAGTTTAAAGGCTTAATTATTCATGAGTTCATTGAAAAAGAAAATGAAGCTTATGTAACATTTCAAGCAATATTAGAACAAAACTTACAAGATGCTTCATTTTTAGAAAAAAGTAAATTTTTAAAAATAGATAATCAATGGTTATATCATAGTGGAGAACTTAGTTAATACTTAAGCTAAAAGTGACTTTATAAAAATTATTTAAAAGGTAAAAAATGAAAATTTTATTAGCACCAGCAGAAACGAAAAATAGTGGTGGAACACAAAAGTCTTATTGTAAAGAAAACTTCTTTTTAGAAGAACTTTTTGATAAAAGAGATGAGATTTTTAATAAAAACGAAAAATTATTAGATTCTTCTAGTATTGAAGAGTTGTCAAAATGGTTTGGATTAAAAAATTTAGATGAAGTGAAAAGATATAAACAAACTTTAAAAGATAAACCAACGATGAAGGCAATTCAAAGATATAATGGTGTTGCTTTTGATGCAATAGAGTATGAAAGCTTAGATAAAAAATCTCAAAAATATATAGACGAAAATGTAATTTTATTTTCAAATCTTTTTGGACCAATTAAAGCAGATGATTTAATTCCTGACTATAAGTATAAACAAGGTGCAAAACTACCTGATATTGTAGTAGAAAAGTTTTATTTAGAGAATTTTACTAAGGCTTTAGATGAGTATATAGGTGAAGAAGTTATAGATTTAAGAGCAGGACATTATGAAAAATTTTATAAAGTAAAAAATGCAAATGTTCTAACATTTAAATTTATAAAAGATGGCAAGGTTGTAAGCCATTGGGCAAAGCATTATAGAGGTGTTTTATTAAAACATTTAGCAAAAAATAATATTTCATCAATTTCTAATTTTATGGAAACAACAATTGAAGGTTTAAAGTTAGTAGAGATTCAAGAGAAAAAAAATATTAAACTAGTGATTATGGAGATAAGTAATTAAATATTAGTGTATTGTAAAATATAAGTATTTATTTTTTATTTAAAGTGCTATTTACATATATTTGGCAATACTATATGTATATTTAATGTAAGTTTATAAAAAGGTTTACTATGAAATTAGAAAAAGTTATGTATTTAATTATAGTTTGTTTTTTCTTATCAAGCTTAAATGCTAATAAACTAGAATCTATAAAAAAAAGTAATGAAATAAAAGTATGTATTTGGCCAGAATATTATGGTATTTCATATTTAGATATAAGAACACAAAAACTTGTAGGAATTGATAGTGATTTAGCAAAAGAATTAGCAAAAGATCTAAATGTGACTTTAAAATATATTCCAAGTTCTTTTGCTACTTTAATAAAAGATATTAAAAGTGATAAATGTGATATTGCTATGTTTGCTATAGGTAATACAAAAGAAAGAAGAGAACAAATTAGATTTACAACACCACATTTATCAAGTGATATTTATGCAATTACTACAAAAAATAATAAAAGAGTTAAAACTTGGGATGATATTGATACAGAAGGTATGGTTGTGGCCGTAGCAAAAGGGACTTATCATGAGCCAGTAATGAAGAAAAAACTTAAAAAAGCAAAGCTACTTGTATTGAATAGTTTTAAAGCAAGAGAAGAAGCAGTAAGAGCAGGAAGGGCTGATGTTTTTATGACTGATTATCCTTTTGGAAAAAGAATGCTTGCTAAGACTTCATGGGCTAAATTGATTATTCCTAAAACTACTTATCATAAAACACCTTATGCTTGGGCTTTAGCTTATGGAAATGATTTATTTTATAAAAGAGTTGAAAAGTTTATTTCAGATATTAGAAAAGATGGAAGACTTTTAAATTTAGCTAAACAAAATGGATTAGCACCTATTGTTAATTTGAAGTAATAAATGAAAAATCTTTCATCTTTAGGTAAAACATTAATACTTTCAATAGTTTTAATAATAACAGTACTTACTACTATAATTTCATCTTTGTCTTTTTTAAAAGAAGAGGCAATAAAAACACACTTAGAAATTGCTAAACTACATGCAAATACTCTATCTGATCAAGTAACACAGTCTTATAATAATATTAATCTTTTAATATCAAATTTGATATCTGTAATTAATAAAGAAGAAGATTTTAATTCTTTACATTTAAAATCAAACAAGATTTTATTTAATAATCCTTTTATTAGATCAATTAATATTTTAGATACAAATCAAAATGTGATTTATAGTTCAAATAAGATGAATGATGGTTTACATATTGAACTAAATGATTTTTATCCAAAGCCTTTATTTAATCAGTCTGTATTAAGATTTGGAATTCCTTGGATTGGCAGAGATTTAATTGATGGTTTAAATGTTACACAATTAGATGAGGAAAAAACTAGTAAGACTGATTTATCTTTTATTCCCTTGATTAAGTATTTTGAAATACAAGGAAAAAGGTTTTATGTGCTAGTTAATATAAATAGTGAATATTTTATTAATAGATATATAGATAATCTTGATAGTTCTTTTGCTCATATAGATTTATTTAGAATTGATGGTTTTTTACTTTTTTCATCAAGAGCTGATACTTTACCTGGAAAACTTATTAAAAAAAGTAAACTTTATAATATTTCTTTAGATAAATCTCAATCTTGGGGAATCGAAAAATTAGGAGAAAAACAATACATTACCTCATATAAACTAGCAGAAGTTTTTCCTTTAAATATAGCTATTAGAATAAATTTAGAAGAGACTTTAAAAGATTGGGAGGATAAAACCTCTAATATTTCTATTTTAATAGTTTCTTTAGTAATAGTAAGTGCAATTTTAGTTATAGCTTTAATTTATAAGTATCAGTTAGAAAATGAAAGAGAGCGTAAATTTCAACAAAAGCAAATACAAGAACAAAAAAAGTTTCAAATCTTATTTGAACAAACAATTTTTCTTGGTGCAATAATGAAAAATGATGGAAGTATAGTTCAGGTAAATAATAAATGTTTGAGTTACTTAAAAGAAGATGAGAATCAAACTTTGAAAAAGAAGTTTTGGGAATTGTCTTGTTGGGAAAAAGAAGAAAAAGATTATATAAAAAACTTGATATTAAATGAAAATCTTTTAAAACATATTCCTCAAAGAGAATTGAAAATAAATAATAAAAATAATGAACAAAGAATTATAGAGTTTTCATTAGTTCCTCTACATAATAATGGAAGTTTGGAGTTAGTAGCATTAAGTTTAGATATCACAGAGAAAAAGCAAAAAGAGGAGCAATTAAAGCAGGCTTATACTGTTTTCCAAAATGCTCATGATGGTATTATTGTTACTGATGAAGAAACAAATATTATAAATGTAAATAGTGCTTTTGAAAAATCTACAGGTTATTCTTTAGATGATATATTTATGTTAACTCCTACAGTTTTACAATCAGGGCTTCATGATGAAGAGTTTTATAAACTTATGTGGAAAGATATAAATGAGTTTGGTTTTTGGGAAGGTAATCTAGTAAATAAAAAGAAAAATGGTGAGCTTTATAATGAGTATATTACTATAAGTGTAGTATATGATGAAGAAAATAAAGTAAAAAACTATATAGGAATTTTTTCAGATATTACCAATCAAAAAAGACAAGAAGAAAAATTAAAAGAGCAAGAACAAATGCTTCATCAGCAATCAAAAATGGCTGCTATGGGTGAAATGATTGAAAACATAGCCCATCAGTGGAGACAACCACTTTCTATAATTTCAACAATTTCAACGGGAATTAAATTAAAAAAAGAGTTAGGAGTTAGTAAAGAAGAAGATGAAATTATTGAATTAGGAAAAATAAATGATGCTTCACAATATTTATCTCAAACAATAGAAGACTTTAGAGATTTTTTAAGAACAGATAAACCTAAATCTATTTTTAATATTCAAAAATCTTTTGATAAAAGTTTAAAACTTATTAGTTCAAAACTAAAAAATAGAGAAATAAATATAAAAAAAGATATAGAAAGAATAAATATTTTAGGTATAGAAAATGAATTAATTCAAGTTTTTTTAAATATATTCAATAACTCAAGAGATATTTTAGAACAAAGTAAATTAAATAATAAAGTTATATGGATAAAGGTTGAAGAAAAAGATTCAATGGCAAATATCAAAATAATTGATAATGGTGGAGGGATCAATGAAAAAATAATTGATAGAGTTTTTGAACCTTATTTTACTACTAAACATCAATCAAAAGGCACAGGAATAGGACTTTATATGAGTAGGGAGATTATTGTAAATCACATGAATGGAACAATTCAGTGTTATAATATTCAATTTGAATATAATCAAAAAACATATACTGGTGCATGTTTTGAAATAGTTATACCTATAAGAAATTAATAAAAATTAGATAAATTAAAATAAAATAATACTTTTATGGTGCTAATTTATGTTATGCTTATATGTTCAGAAAGGATTAAATATGGATAAAATAGATTTTCTTAAACTTTTAACAGTAATATATGTTGAAGATGATGATATAGTTAGAGAACAAACTGCTAATTCAATTGAGAAACTATTTAAAGAATTACATATTTGTAGAAATGGACAAGAGGCACTTACTTTATATGATGAGTTAATAAGTAAAAATCAAAGAGTTGATGCCATAATTAGTGATATTAATATGCCTATTTTAGATGGTATTGATTTACTAAAAGAAATAAGAATCAGAAGTGAAGAAATACCTTTTATTTTTACAACTGCTTATACAGATGAAAAATACTTACTTAATGCCATAACTCATAACGCAACAGCATATATTTTAAAGCCTACAGATATTAGAATATTATTAGATAAAGTCTATAAAACAACTCACTCCTTCCATCAGCAAGACACAATAATAAAGCAAAAAAAAGAATTAGAGAAGTACTTAAATGCTATTGATAATGTAGCTATTGTATCAAAAACAGATACAAAGGGAAAAATTATATTTGCTAATGATATATTTTGTGAAATGGCACAATATACAAGAGAAGAATTATATGGTAAACCACATAATATTGTAAGACATCCAGATATGCCAAGAGCAGCATTTGAAGAACTTTGGAAAACAATAAAAAACGGAGATACTTGGCAAGGAAAAGTTAAAAACAAAGCAAAAGATGGAACAGCTTACTATGTAAATGCAACAATTATACCTATATTTGATGATATAGGAGATGAAATTATTGAATATGTTGGGATAAGATTCCTGACAACAAATGATGAACTTGAAAAAAGAGAATTTAAAAAAAGAGTACTTCAAAATATTCAAGAAACTAAAAAACAACATATAAGTAGTCAGAAAAAAATAAAACTCTTAGAAGAACAACTTAATACTTATGCAAATATAGATTTAGGTTCATTAAATAGAGATATTTTAGAATTGAAACAAAAATGTGATTCTCAAAATAAACAATTAAACTACTATGAAGATGAATTTAAAACATTAAAAGAAAAGAATACATATATTACAAATACTGCAAATGAAAAAGTAAAAAAAGCTTCAAAACTTGCGATAAATTTAAAAAGTGAAAATGATAAATTACTTGAAGAAAACAAAGAACTAAAAAAAGAAGTTGAAATAAAAAAGAAAGTAGTCTTAGAATTAGAAAAACGAATAACAGAAAAAAATAAATATATCGAAGATCTAAAAGATGTAATAAGTTTTAAAGAGAGTGAATTAAAAAATAATACTTAAGTATTTCTTCTTACTAAATAAAGACTAATAAAAGAAACAAAAGCAAAAATAGCACTATAAATAAATAATGAATCTCCATAAACCCAACCTGCAATTATCGCACCAATAAATCCTCCAAGTCCATAAGCAACCCCATACATAAACTGCTGTGCAAGTTTTTTATCTTCATATAAAGAATAAAGATATATTATTACGGCACTATGATATAAACCAAAAGAAAAAGCATGAATACTTTGACTTATAAATGTAATTGTAAGTGAATCAGGATAACAATAAAGCATTAACCACCTAGTAATGGTAATTGCTACACAAAATTTTATAATTGATAGAAGATTATTCTTTAAAAGCGGTGCTTGGAAATAAAGCATTAGTATTTCACAAATTACACCAAATGACCAAAGATAAGAAGTCATTTCTAAACTTATTCCATGTTGTGTTTCATAAATTGTGAAAAAGTTATAAAAACCTCCAAAACTCATTTGCATAAAAAATAAGCTAAGCCAAAAAGGCCAATATTTTAAAAAAGAGAATTTTTCACTGTTTTCTTGTGCTTTATGTTCAACATCATTTCTCATAAGTAATAAAGCAAAAATCACTGTTAATATATTTGTTGCTAAATAATAGTGTAGAGCGATTTTAGGTTCACTCAAAAATTTTGCTAAAACAAGTGATATAATCATAAAACCAATAGAGCCAAATAGTCTAGATTTGCCATATTTTTCTTTACCTAAATGTTTTATGGCAGAAACTTCTAAAAAAGGTAGAATTAAAGATAAACATACCCCTAAAATAGCATTATTTATCATAAACAGATAAAAACTATTAATTGTTATATAAAAGAGTAAAGAGCTTATTACAGACATAAATAAAGCTGTTTTGAAAACATTTTGATTAAGTTTTATATGCTTTAAAAATAAAAATGGAGTGACAAATCTCATAAGAGGAGCAAGTGCAAAAATAATACCTATTTCAAAAGAGTTATAGCCACTATCATATAAAACTTTAGGTAAAAAAATTATATAAACACCAACAGCTGCAAAATAAAAAAAATAAAATGCAGAGAGTTTAAAAAAAATAAATTTATTCGTCAATAATTATAGTCTTAGATATTAAATCTTGAAAAGTTTTTTTCTCTTTATTAAAAAAAGGTATGAACATTAAAAAGAAAGAAATCATAGCTATAAGCGTTGCTATATATCTTATAATAGCTTGAGAAAATGATATTCTTTGTAGATTTTCATTTACTATTTTAACACTATAAGCTTTCATCCCAGGAGTTTGAAATTTTACATACCAGAAAAATGTAATAATAATAGAAGTTATACCTAAAATTAATCCCCATCCAAGGGCTCTATTGTTCGCAAATTCATCTCCTCCACCTAAAACTAAATACATTATAATATAAGTTATTGGTGTAGTAATTAGAAATGCATCTGTCAAAAAAGCTTTAAATCTTAAGCTAAGAGATGCACAAGAAGAGATAGATTTTACTTCTTCTTGTTTTTTATTAAAGTGATTTCTCTCTTTATTCTTTTTTACATCTCTCCATTTAGCCATTAGTTACCTCTACTACCTGGTTTATAAGCAATATCTTTAAAATCACACTCATCAGGAGTGTACATTTTAAATGTAAAATCATCAAGTGCAAAAAGTGGTTTATCTAAAGGAAGTTTACAATTTTCTTGTCTTTGTAAATCACTTCCTTCTCTACTACAAAACCCTCTATTAGCAAGTGCTGCATAAGCTATAATATTTCCACCTGCATTTTCTACTTGTTTAGCAGCTTCAAGAGCAGAACCACCAGTTGTGATAATATCTTCACAAATGATATAGTTTTCACCCTCAGCAACTTCAAAACCTCTTCTAATAGTCATTTCACCATCAACTCTTTCTGCAAAAATAAATCTTACATCTAAAGCAGTTGCTAATGCAAACCCTGCAATTAATCCACCAAGCGCTGGTGAACATACTGCATCAACTTTAATACCAGCAGCTTTAATTTGTTCAGCTAAAGCTTCAGCAAGTAATTTAGCAGTTTTAGGATTTTCTAAAACTTTTGCAGATTGTAAATAAAATTTAGAATAGTTTCCACTACTTAATTTGAAATGCCCTTCAAGTAGAGCTTCTGAATCTTTATAAATTTGTTCTACATTCATTAAATTATACCGTTAAAATTTCTTGTTCTTTTGCTTTTAAAGTTTCATCAGCTTTAACCACGAAAGAATCAGTAATTTTTTGAATTTCATCTTGTGCTTTTTTACTCTCATCATCAGTAATTTCTTTATCTTTATGTAATACTTTTACTTTGTCATTTGAGTTTTTTCTAATATTTCTAATAGCAACTTTTGCATTATCAGTCATACCTTTAGCTTGTTTAGCTGTTTCTTGTCTTTGCTCAACAGTCATAGGAGGGAAGAATAATTTGATTACATCACCATCATTATTTGGGTTTACACCAATATTAGCATTTTGAATTGCTTTTTCAACATCAGTTAAAAGATTTTTTTCCCATGGGTTAATTACAATTGTAGTAGCATCTGTTGCAGTTACTGAACCAACTTGATTTAATGGAGTAGGTGTACCATAATAATCAATTGAAATACCATCTAAAATAGCAGTATTCACTTTTCCTGTTCTTAATGTTTTGTAATCTCTTTTTAAAGCCTCAATTGACTTTTCCATATGCTCAGTTGTTTCAGCATAAATCTCTTCTAACATTTAATCTCCTTTATTTAATTAATAATTTACTTGAAATTGTATAGTAGTCAGGGCTAATAGCTACTCTATTACGAGAGAACTTTAGCTTCTTATTTAAAATGAGGTCTATTATACCATCTTTTACTTTTATATCCTGCCATCCATATCCAGAAACATATAATTTCATGTTTTTTATATTTGGGTTTACTTTAACTTTAATTTGTCTTAAAACACCATCTTTAGGTGTAGTTTTAGGTTCAATCCAAGAAGCTTCTAAAGTTTTGTATTTTAATTTTTCTTTTAAATTTACTTTACCAACTAGTGCAACTCTATTGATATCATATCTATCACTTTTTTTATTGACACTTCCAGAACTTTGATTAGCAATATATTCAAAATCAAACTGTTTAATTACATCTTTTACTCTTTGGTCATATTCTCCATAAGGATATACATAACCCTTAGGTTTAAAGCCCATCTTTTCTTTAAATATTTTGTAAGATAATTTTGTATCTTCATAAATCTCTTCAGTACTTAACTTTGTAAGATGTTTGTGAGAATAAGAATGCAAAGCAATTTCACCATACTTTGAAGCTTCTTTTATTTGTTCCCATGACATAAAGTCACCATAATTCTTTTCTGTTGCTTCAACATAAACAAATAAAGTAAAAGGGTAATTATATTTTTTAAATAGTGGAAGCCCGTTATTATAAAAGCTTTTATAAGAATCATCAATATTAAAAGCAACCCAATTATCAGGCACTTCTTTATTGTTTTTAAGTTTATTAACTATTTCTATCATAGGTACAACTTTATACCCATGATCTTTAAAATACTTAAACTCTTTTTCTAATTCTTTAAGAGTAGTGTTTGTACTTTGATGTCTATCATCACCAAATCTATGATAAACAAACACGTGTGCATTTGCACTTAAGTAATAATATGAAATACAAAGAAGTAATAGATACTTCATAAGTCTATTATTCTTTATATTTATTTATTTGTAGGAACTACTGGTGCAGAACCTGGTGCTGCTGGAGCAGCTTGTTCAGTCTTTTGAATTGGTGTTTGAGGGATTAATGAATCAGTTTTAACCGTATCAATTGCACTCTTATTTCTTTGCTCATTATATAAATATCCTAAAGCAATTGTATTGATTACAAATACAAGTCCTAAAGCCATTGTAGCCTTTGTTAAAAAGTTTCCAGGACCTTTTGCTCCAAATAATGATTCGTTACTTCCGCTATAAGCTCCAAGTCCAATGCTTGAACTTTTTTGAAGTAAGATTACTATTGTTAATAAAATTGCTAAAACAAACTGAACTATTAGCAGTGTAGATGTCATAATCTATTTCCTTTTTGAAAAATGGTGTATATTTTATCTAAAACTTATTAATAAAAAGTTAAAATGATATTTATGTCAGTTAAAAATGAATTTTCTAAATACGCAAAAGAGTATCAATCTCATAATATCATACAGCAAATATGTGCAAAATCACTAGTTCGAGAACTTAAAACAAAACCTAAAAAAATATTAGAATTAGGTTGTGGTTCAGGGCAAGTTTTTTCACAAATATCTTGGGATATAGATTACTATAAAGCTATTGACTTTTCAGAATCTATGTGTAAACTTCACCCAAAAGCTAAAAATATTCAAGTTAAATGCTATGACTTTGATACAAAAGAGTTTTTAGAAGAGATAAAAGATGATAAATATGATGTAGTTTTATCTTCATCTGCATTACAATGGTCAAAAGATTTATCAAAAATTGTTAAACATTTATCTTTTATAACAAATGAAATAAATGCAGTATTATTTACTTCAAATACATTTAAAACAATACAAAAAGTATCAAATACAAAGTCACCTATATTAGATGAAAATTCAATAAAAGAGGCTTTTTCTAAATATTTTAAATGTGAATTTGAAACCATAATGTACAAATTAGAGTTTGATAATAAAAAAGATTTATTTGATTATATAAAAAAATCAGGGGTTAGTGGAGGAAATTCTGCTATGGATTTTAAAACAGCAAAAAAACTTTACAAAGATTATAACTTAGATTATTTAGAGTTTGAAGTTATCTTTGTTAAAGCTATATTATGTTAGTTAATATCTTTATTTAACACTAAATGTAAAAATCTAAGACTACTTAATAAACCAATAAAGTTTATATATAAGATTAAACAAGCTTCAACTGGTGAGTCAATTTCTTTCTTTATTATAGCTTGTGTATCATAAAGAATTGCTGCACAAAATAATATTGAAAAACATACTGCAATTATAAGTGCTAACGTTGTTGACCCAATAAACATATTTGATATAAACGCTATTAAAACTATCGAAAATGTAGAAGTAAGAATAGCACCTAAAAAATTAAAATCTTTTTCTGTAACTATCGCATAAAATGAAATAGCTATAAATGTAAGTGATGAAATAAAAAAGAATTGAATAAAAATAATTATATCTGCACCCATTTGAAGAAAGGGATTTGTTAACATGGCTGCAAAAGATAAACCTGTAGTGAAAGTAAATGAGTATAAAAGAATAATATTAAAAATGGGTATATTTTTAGCTAATAAAATTCCAAGTAATAGTCCAAATTCGATTCCAAGTATTAAAATTTTATCACCTACACTAAAATGCTTAATAAATTCAACACCAATATAAACACCAATAGCTGCAATTAATAGGGATAAAGACATTAATAAATAAGTATTTTTTAAAATATTACTATAGTCTATTTCCATATTTTCAGATCTTAATTTAGCAGTTTTCCTATACATAACTTCCTCATTATTAATAAAGTTATATATTATATTATAACTAGACTTAATTAATATTATTTAAAACAGTCTCTAAATTATAAAGTTCATATCTGATATATTTAAAGTTCTCACTATCTTCAATAGATGTAAGTTTGGTAAACTCTTCTAGTACCCTAGAGCTTTCTTGTGCTCTTTTAAAGTTAGCAATCATAATAGAATTTAAATCATCTCTATTTTGTTCACTTTTAATTGAACTTCTTAATACATCGTTTGCTACATCTCGTGTTTGAAGTAGTTCATTATAGTTATTAGTTCTAGCCAAGTGTCTTAAATTTTTTAGTTTAATAGCAGTATCTTTATCATTATAAACATATCTAAAGATATCTTCAACTACACGAATACCTTCACGTAGTCTATTTAAGTTTGCGTCAATTAGTCTTAATTTGTTTGAGTTCATATTATATTAATATAGTATAAATGATGATGAAACTAACTCCAAAAGGAGTTAGTTATTAATCATCACTGCTATTCATAATTCCAAGAATTTGTAATAGTGATATAAATAGATTAAAGAAATCTAAATATAAAGATAGTGCTGCTTCAATAGGTGAATCATAATGACCTTTGATAATATTCTGTGTATCATATAAAATGAATGCAGAGAATAATAAAGCACCAGCACTAGCAATCACTAGTTGGAACATAGATGATTGAATAAAGATATTTGAAATACCTCCTACAATCATAATAATTAAAGCAATGAATAAGAATTTCCCCATAGAAGAAAAATCTCTTTTAGTAGTCATTGCAAACATTGAAATACCACCAAATGCTACAGAAGTCATTAAAAAAGCTTGACCTACAATAGAAGCACCACTAGGCATTGCAAAAATTGCTGCAAGTAATGGAGCAATTGTTAAACCTGTAATAAATGTAAATAAGAACAATACAGCTAAGTTAACACCTGGTGTATGCTTAACTCTTGGTATTACAAAGAATATTAATGCTAATTCAACAGCAAATAATACCCACTTAACAGGTCCAGCTAGTATACCAACTATTTCTAAACCAATATATGCTCCAGCAGTTGCTGCTAATAATGATCCAGCAAATAACTGATAAGTTGCCTTAAGGAAACTCATTAATTCAGCTTTTGATGACTCCTGTGTATATTGAGATGTTTCATTAGAAAGATAATCTCTATTATACATGTTTCTATCCTTTATATTTTTTTGTGTAATTCTAGTATCTTACTGTTTAATTACATCTTTAATATTTACATTAATATTAAATTAGTTATATATTATGATAAAAAAGTAAATAGAAAATTAATAAAATATATTAAAAAATAAAAAAAGTTGAAAAAGAGAAGTAAAAACCCAATAAAAGCATAGTAAAAAGCAGAAAAAAAGACAAAAGGATTACAAATTGAGCAATTTAAGTTAATATTTAGGAAAACTTCTTGACAAAGGGGAGAAATTTGTCTATAATTCCCGTCCAATTTCAGAGGAACGACAAAAAGTTCTAAAGAGATTAAGATCTTTAAAAACGAAGGTTAATAAGAAGTAATTTTTATAAACCGAATATAGAATAAACGATATAAAAACAAGAAGAACAATTCTTGTCTATTTAAGTTTTTTACAATCAAAAGATTATAAAAACATTTTGAGTGATAGTTTTGTTAATGTAACAATTAATAAAAATTGTCAGTTTCAGATTTTTCAATTATGGAGAGTTTGATCCTGGCTCAGAGTGAACGCTGGCGGCGTGCTTAACACATGCAAGTCGAACGAGAACGGAACTAGCTTGCTAGTTTGTCAGCTAAGTGGCGCACGGGTGAGTAATATATAGGTAATGTGCCCTAGAGAAGAGGATAACAGTTGGAAACGACTGCTAAGACTCTATATGCCTTTAAGACAGAAGTCTGCAAGGGAAATATTTATAGCTCTAGGATCGGCCTGTACGGTATCAGTTAGTTGGTGAGGTAATGGCTCACCAAGACAATGACGCCTAACTGGTTTGAGAGGATGATCAGTCACACTGGAACTGAGACACGGTCCAGACTCCTACGGGAGGCAGCAGTGGGGAATATTGCACAATGGGGGAAACCCTGATGCAGCAACGCCGCGTGGAGGATGACACATTTCGGTGCGTAAACTCCTTTTATATAGGAAGATAATGACGGTACTATATGAATAAGCGCCGGCTAACTCCGTGCCAGCAGCCGCGGTAATACGGAGGGCGCAAGCGTTACTCGGAATCACTGGGCGTAAAGAGCGTGTAGGCGGGTGAATAAGTTTGAAGTGAAATCCTATAGCTCAACTATAGAACTGCTTTGAAAACTGTTCACCTAGAATATGGGAGAGGTAGATGGAATTTCTGGTGTAGGGGTAAAATCCGTAGAGATCAGAAGGAATACCGATTGCGAAGGCGATCTACTGGAACATTATTGACGCTGAGACGCGAAAGCGTGGGGAGCAAACAGGATTAGATACCCTGGTAGTCCACGCCCTAAACGATGTACACTAGTTGTTGTGAGGCTAGACCTTGCAGTAATGCAGTAAACACATTAAGTGTACCGCCTGGGGAGTACGGTCGCAAGATTAAAACTCAAAGGAATAGACGGGGACCCGCACAAGCGGTGGAGCATGTGGTTTAATTCGACGATACGCGAAGAACCTTACCTGGACTTGACATAGTAAGAACTTTTAAGAGATTAGAAGGTGTCTGCTTGCAGAAGCTTATATACAGGTGCTGCACGGCTGTCGTCAGCTCGTGTCGTGAGATGTTGGGTTAAGTCCCGCAACGAGCGCAACCCTCGTGTTTAGTTGCTAACAGTTCGGCTGAGAACTCTAAACAGACTGCCTGGGTAACCAGGAGGAAGGTGAGGACGACGTCAAGTCATCATGGCCCTTACGTCCAGGGCTACACACGTGCTACAATGGGGTATACAAAGAGCAGCGATACGGTGACGTGGAGCAAATCTCAAAAATATCTCCCAGTTCGGATAGTAGTCTGCAACTCGACTACTTGAAGTTGGAATCGCTAGTAATCGTAGATCAGCAATGCTACGGTGAATACGTTCCCGGGTCTTGTACTCACCGCCCGTCACACCATGGGAGTTGAACTCATTCGAAGCGGGGATGCTAAGATAGCTACCCTCCACAGTGGATTCAGCGACTGGGGTGAAGTCGTAACAAGGTAACCGTAGGAGAACCTGCGGTTGGATCACCTCCTTTCAGAGAAGAGAGAAGTTATTCGATTAACTTCTCCAAAGCTATCAAAGATAGCAAAAAAAAGGGTATATC
>NZ_JBJBSI010000003.1:0-296213 GCF_044841725.1 Arcobacter sp. YIC-80
GATATACCCTTTTTTTTGCTATCTTTGATAGCTTTGGAGAAGTTAATCGAATAACTTCTCTCTTCTCTGAAAGGAGGTGATCCAACCGCAGGTTCTCCTACGGTTACCTTGTTACGACTTCACCCCAGTCGCTGAATCCACTGTGGAGGGTAGCTATCTTAGCATCCCCGCTTCGAATGAGTTCAACTCCCATGGTGTGACGGGCGGTGAGTACAAGACCCGGGAACGTATTCACCGTAGCATTGCTGATCTACGATTACTAGCGATTCCAACTTCAAGTAGTCGAGTTGCAGACTACTATCCGAACTGGGAGATATTTTTGAGATTTGCTCCACGTCACCGTATCGCTGCTCTTTGTATACCCCATTGTAGCACGTGTGTAGCCCTGGACGTAAGGGCCATGATGACTTGACGTCGTCCTCACCTTCCTCCTGGTTACCCAGGCAGTCTGTTTAGAGTTCTCAGCCGAACTGTTAGCAACTAAACACGAGGGTTGCGCTCGTTGCGGGACTTAACCCAACATCTCACGACACGAGCTGACGACAGCCGTGCAGCACCTGTATATAAGCTTCTGCAAGCAGACACCTTCTAATCTCTTAAAAGTTCTTACTATGTCAAGTCCAGGTAAGGTTCTTCGCGTATCGTCGAATTAAACCACATGCTCCACCGCTTGTGCGGGTCCCCGTCTATTCCTTTGAGTTTTAATCTTGCGACCGTACTCCCCAGGCGGTACACTTAATGTGTTTACTGCATTACTGCAAGGTCTAGCCTCACAACAACTAGTGTACATCGTTTAGGGCGTGGACTACCAGGGTATCTAATCCTGTTTGCTCCCCACGCTTTCGCGTCTCAGCGTCAATAATGTTCCAGTAGATCGCCTTCGCAATCGGTATTCCTTCTGATCTCTACGGATTTTACCCCTACACCAGAAATTCCATCTACCTCTCCCATATTCTAGGTGAACAGTTTTCAAAGCAGTTCTATAGTTGAGCTATAGGATTTCACTTCAAACTTATTCACCCGCCTACACGCTCTTTACGCCCAGTGATTCCGAGTAACGCTTGCGCCCTCCGTATTACCGCGGCTGCTGGCACGGAGTTAGCCGGCGCTTATTCATATAGTACCGTCATTATCTTCCTATATAAAAGGAGTTTACGCACCGAAATGTGTCATCCTCCACGCGGCGTTGCTGCATCAGGGTTTCCCCCATTGTGCAATATTCCCCACTGCTGCCTCCCGTAGGAGTCTGGACCGTGTCTCAGTTCCAGTGTGACTGATCATCCTCTCAAACCAGTTAGGCGTCATTGTCTTGGTGAGCCATTACCTCACCAACTAACTGATACCGTACAGGCCGATCCTAGAGCTATAAATATTTCCCTTGCAGACTTCTGTCTTAAAGGCATATAGAGTCTTAGCAGTCGTTTCCAACTGTTATCCTCTTCTCTAGGGCACATTACCTATATATTACTCACCCGTGCGCCACTTAGCTGACAAACTAGCAAGCTAGTTCCGTTCTCGTTCGACTTGCATGTGTTAAGCACGCCGCCAGCGTTCACTCTGAGCCAGGATCAAACTCTCCATAATTGAAAAATCTGAAACTGACAATTTTTATTAATTGTTACATTAACAAAACTATCACTCAAAATGTTTTTATAATCTTTTGATTGTAAAAAACTTAAATAGACAAGAATTGTTCTTCTTGTTTTTATATCGTTTATTCTATATTCGGTTTATAAAAATTACTTCTTATTAACCTTCGTTTTTAAAGATCTTAATCTCTTTAGAACTTTTTGTCGTTCCTCTGAAATTGGACGGGAATTATAGACAAATTTCTCCCCTTTGTCAAGAAGTTTTCCTAAATATTAACTTAAATTGCTCAATTTGTAATCTTTTTGTCTTTTTTTCTGCTTTTTACTATGCTTTTATTGGGTTTTTACTTCTCTTTTTTGGTTTTTTTTAACTTTTTTTTGTTTGTTAAAGATTATATGCTGAAAGGTTATTATTACTAAAGAAGAAAATAAGAGTCCATAACCAATATTTTTAAGATTGGTTATGGGATTTTTGATAACTAGTCTATTAAATTATCAACAATTTTTATCATATAATTTGCAGAGTTAACTGCTGATGATTTTAAAAACTCATCAAAATCAATATCAGCTCCACCGTCTGCTGTATCAGAAATAGCTCTTAATACAAAGAAAGGAATATTTAATGCATCACATACAACTGCAACACTTGCCCCTTCCATTTCTAAGGCATCAGCTTTAAAAGTAGTTTCTATAAATTCTTTTCGATCATTTGAATGTACAAATTGATCACCTGTAGCAATTGTACCTTCTATAACTCTTAAATCATTTTCTTTAGCTACTTTTTTAGCAATAGTTCTTAGTTTTTCAGATGTCTCAACAAAAACACTTCCCCCTGGAACGTATCCATTTGGATGTCCAAATGCAGTAATGTCTAAGTCATGTTGACATAATTTATCAGCAATTATTAAATCACCTATTTTTAATTCAGGGTTAATCCCTCCTGCAACACCAGAAAAAAGAAGTGCATTACATCCAAATTTTTCAATCATTGTTGCAGCTGTTAAACTTGCAAAAACTTTTCCTATTTTAGAATAAGCAATAACTATATCTATACCTTTATAGTTTACTTCATAATATTTATTATCAGCAAACTCTACAATATTTACATTTTCAAAATGAGCTAAAAGAGGTTCTATTTCTTCTTCCATAGCTCCCATAATTGCAATTTTAGTCATTTAAATCCTCAATTGTCTTTTCTAAAGACTTCATATCACTTACATTTAAAGTAGGTACTACTTTAACAATTTTTCTATTTAATCCTTTTAATACTATTCCATTTCCAAATTCTATAAAGGCATCAACATTTTTATGAGCTAAAATTGACTGCTTATATTTTACTGGTTTAACAAGTTGTGAAGCCAGAAGTTCTATTGCTTCATCTTTTGTAGTATAAACTTCTGTAGTAACATTTGAAACAACAGGAGAAAATTCATCTTTTAAATATTCTTCTAAATATGGTTTTAAATTCTCAACAGCACTTTCTAATAATTCACAATGACTTGCAACAGACATATCTAATACAATAGCTCTTTTTGCACCTGCTTCTTTGAAAGTATCTACTAAACTTTCTAAATCAGATTTAATTCCTGCTAAAACTAATTGTCCATCCATATTATAGTTCGCAGGCCATATTTGTTTACCTGCTTTTCTTTGTTCTTCACAAATATTTTCAACTATACTATCATCTAAACCAACTAAAGCCATCATTCCAGCACCTCCACCAGAACAAGCTTCAGTCATAAATAAACCTCTTCTATGTACTAATTCAATAGCGTCTAAATAATCAATTGCTCCCGCACTAACTAATGCTGAAAATTCTCCAAGAGAATGTCCTAAAACAAATTCTGGTTTAATATCACAATTTTCTTTAAAAATCGCATTGGCAATTGAACTTACTAATAAAATTGCAGGTTGTGTATATTCAGTTTTACCTAAGTTGTCATTCTCTTCAAATAAAAGCTCTTCAAAATTAACTCCTAATCTTTCACTAGCTTTTGAAATCATATCTTTTGCAATATCACTATTTTCAAAGAAATCTTTTCCCATTCCAATACTTTGACTTCCTTGTCCTGGAAAAATAAAAGCAACTTTTTTCATTGTAAATACCTTTTTATTTAAAATAATTAGTTTATAAAAACTATTTGTTAAAGTTTATAAAAAACAAACCTTAAGAAATAGTTTTGCCCAAGTGTAAAAAACACTTGGGCAAAAAATGATTTGTTATAATCAATTTACAAGTTAAACTTGTAGAATATTTTGCTAACCTAGCAACTATTAATTACAACCACAACCACCAGTAGATTGTTGCTGGCTTCCACCACCACAACATCCACCACTCATTGCAGCCATACCACCAACAACACCTGTTTGCATTTCTTCTTCTGTAGCAGCTCTCATTGAAGTAACTAATACCGAGAACATTAAAGTTTTTCCAGCCATTGGGTGATTATAATCAATAGTAACATCAGAATCAGTGAAAGATTTAACTACAACTTGTACAGTCTCACCATTTTCACCAGTTCCGTATAAAGACATTCCTTCTGTTAATTCAATACCAGCAAATTGCTCTTTTGGTAAAACTTGTATTGCTTCTTCATTGTACTCACCGTACCCATCTTTTGCTTCAACTAAAACATCTGCTTTATCATTTTCAGCCATTTCTACTAATTTAGATTCTAATCCTGGAATAATTTGACCTTTTCCAGCAATAAATTCTAAAGGAGCTTGCCCAACATTAGTGTCTAATTGTTCACCACTGTTAGCGTCTTTTAAAGTATATTCAATACCAATAACTTTTGACATATTTTTTCCTTATTAAGATTTATAATTTATTTAAATTTTTTTGAGCTATTTTTTTCTCATTTGAATTTGGATAAAGATCAATTAAAGTACTATAAAAACTTTTTGCATTTTCTTTATTTCCTATGTGTTCAAATGAAATAGCACTGTGCAATAATAATGATGGCATATAAGCTGCTTTATCATTTAGAATAGCAGATTTTTTAAAATGACTTATTGCAAGATCATATTTCTTTCTTACATACCACATTTCACCTAAGTAATAATTACTTTCAGCAGGTTTATAATTTAATGAAATTAACTTTTCAAATTTGGGAATAGCATATTTAAAATATTTTTTAGAATATTGCTCTTTTGCTTCCTTCATTATCTTAGATTTTTGGGCTGTTGATAATTTTTTTGAAGAGTTTTCACTTTTTGAAGTTTTCTTAGAAACTTCTTCTATTACCTTTGAAGAATTTGAAACGCCTAGAGCTTTCTTTAAATTTTCAAATTCTGCACGAGTAATAAATTGATCCATATTTTTTCTAAGTTCACTTGCAGAAACATACTCTTTGTTTATTTTGTTAACAAGTTTTGATATTTTTGAAACTGCTTTTTTTAGAGTAACAATACTAGTTCTAACTTCTTTATCAGTTTCTTCTTTCATTGTTAAAAGTTGTTCAGAAACTGATTTTATTTCTGCTGTTTCAGTACTATTTTTAGAAGCTAATTCAGAAGACATTTCTACTTTTTTCATTAGTTCATTCATTCTTAATACAGTTGCATTAAGCTTTGATGAATCTCCTTCATAAATAGACTCTAGACCTTCTAATCTTTTCTTTAAAGAATCAATAAGTAAATT
Organism: Arcobacter sp. YIC-80; assembly: GCF_044841725.1. NCBI lineage: Bacteria > Pseudomonadati > Campylobacterota > Epsilonproteobacteria > Campylobacterales > Arcobacteraceae > Arcobacter > Arcobacter sp. YIC-80. Next base: position 5,233 of record NZ_JBJBSI010000003.1, read on the forward strand.
AACATCATTAATCTTAGAATTAATGCTATTTAATTTTTTTTGATTTTTTAATATATGTTTTTCAGCAGAGTTAAGACCGTATGGATTTTTTGAATTTAAATCACCTGCTCCAAAAACAGAAACCTCTTGGGCTCCTGCTATTGAAACTGTGATCAAAAAAGATGCAAGATATTTATTCATAGAATTATTTAACTAGAGTATGTTCAACTCTTCTGTTTTTTGACCAACAATTTTTATTCTTCTCAGAACAAACAGGATTACTTTCACCTAATGTTACTAAAGCAATATTTGCTTCAACACCATTGTTTTCTAATACATTTTTTACAGATTTTGCTCTTTTTAAACCTAATGCATAGTTATATTCATCAGTTCCCCATTCATCTGTATTACCAGTTACTTTGATTGTAGTTGATGAATTTAAAGCAGATAATTTAGAAGCATTAGACATTGCTTTTTCTTTCATATCAGCAGTTAAATTATACTTATCAAATCCAAAATAAATGTTTTCAATAAATACTTTTTTCCCATTAATCATGTAGTAAGCACCATTTTCTGCTTTTTCAATCATTGAAAAGCTACCGTCCATTACTTGTTCTACATTTGTATCAGGAATTGTATTTAACACTGTTTCTGAATTTTGTTCAGGTTCATTATTTACATTCATGTCTACATTTTTTTCACTACAACCTGTAAATAAAACAGATGCAATTAAGAAAGAGTAAATGCTAATTTTTTTCATAAATTTGTCCTTAGAATTAAAAATTTACTTTGATTTTACAAAATCAAAACTTAATTAATCATTATTCGTTACCAATCAATAGATTGTATTTTCCCATTGTATAGTGGAAAAAGATACGATTTATTAAAATTAAGCCTTATAATTCCTACTGAACTTTGTCCATTTAAATTTTTTATAAATAACAAAGATTCTCCATTTTGAGAAAACTTAGGAAATTGATTAATTCCACTTGAAGTTAATCTTTTCAAATTATCTGATTTTGTTGACATTAAATATAAATTAAATGTCCTGTCTGCAAATTCATTTTCATTTTCTCTACTAACATAAACAATATTATCTTTATAAGAAGTAGCAGAAGAATTATTTCTACTATGGTAAACTAATCTTTCAACACCCCTTGAATTAAAAGATTTAGCAAAAACATTAGGATAACCTAATCTATCAGAAATAAATACCATTCTAGATTCATCATCAATAAATTGTGCACCCACATCAATACCACTATAATTTGTAACTTGTTTTGCTTTTTTACTCAATGTATTATATAAATAAATATCAGGTTGGTTATTTGGGGAAGCAGTAATTAAAACTTTTGAGCCATCTTTACTTACATCAGAAGCAACAATCATACCATCAGATTGCATAATTACATTTTTTTGTTGTGTATATATATTTAGCTTAACTAATGTAGGTTTTTCGTAATTATAAGAAGTGTAGTAAATAGATTTTTGTTTTGGATCTGCCCATTTAGGAAAAACATTTAAACCTCCTCTAATAATAGTTTTTTTATAAGTTAAAGTATAATCACCTATCATTATATTAGCTTTTTTACTTCCTACATAATTTGAAAATACTACAAATTTATCCATCCATGAAATACTTGGAGCTTTAAAATGATCATTTACACTAATTGCTGTTCTATGTGCTAAAAATGGATATCTATTCTCTTTTAAAGTAGTATAACTCTTTTGTAAAGTCAATGTTTTTGCATTAATATCATAAAGTTTTGTAAAAAGAGTATATGAACCATCTAAGTTCTTTTTTGCACTAAGACTAAGATATAAGTCTAAACTCTCATTAGCTAATCTAATAACATCAGGTTCATCTTCAAATTTAAGTTCATTATTTGATAAAGAAACATCAAAATGACCACTAATTATAAAGTCTTTTACTAATATTTCTTTTATTTTACTTAATGTAGCAATTTCAGCTGAATCACTAGCAATATTAACTGCTATACTAGGTAGCGTTTTAGTTTTTTTTATAATTTCTAAGTTTGCATCTATTTGTGCAAATAAAAAAGTTGTTAAAATAAAAATTAAAGCTAAAATTTTTTTCATATATTATCCTTCTGATCTAAAGTTAACACTGATTGTAACAGTTTTACCTTTTTTAGGTTTAGGATATATTATACTTTTTTGTTCTTCTAAAAAAGCTTTTAAAGATTGATCAAAACTGATATTTTCAGAAAATTTTATAAATCTATAACTAAATTCTCCACTAGGTGAAATATTAATAATAATTGTAGCAATTAAATTTTCTTCTCTTGTTGTAGGAGTCCATACTGAAAGCATTTCATTAATTTTTGAAAAATACTCATCACTCTCATCATTTTTACTTAAATTTTTTGAACTAACATTTGTAGTTGTAAGTTTATCATCTAAAATTTTATCTATTTTTACATTTGATGATTTTTTTTCTCTTTCAAATTTTGCTTTAAACCTTTTTGGGTCAACAGATTTTTTAACATTATTTACTTCTTCTTTCTTAACTTTTATATCTTTTGTTTTAACATTACCAAATAGAGATTTTAAATCAGGCCTTTTTTTATTTGAAATAGATGCTGATTTATCAACATCTTTTTTAGGTTTATTTTCTTTTATTTTTTCTTTTTTAGCAACTCTTTTTTTATTACTTTTTTCAATTATCATATCTAATTGAATAACTGTTTGCTTAGTTTTAATATTAAAAGTTTTAGTTTTTGGACTTACTATATAGTAAATAAAAATAAAGCAAATAAAAATATAAATAAAAAAAGAGATTATTCCTGAAATAAATAAAAATGATTTCTTTTGCATAAATTAACCATCAGTGACTAATGAGACTTTATAAAACCCTGCTTCTTTTACAGATTTCAATATAAATATAACATCATTATAAATCAAGTCTTTATCAGCTCTAATATGAATTGGAGTTTTCTGATCTTTTCCATTTGAAAACAATAAAAAATTATCAGCAAATTCTTCAATACGAATAGTTTTTTGCTTATTAATTTTTACAATTCTATCTTTAGTAATAAAAATATTAATCTTTTTAAAATCTTGAATTTGTTTTGATTTGCTTCCTTTAGGAAGATTAACAGGTTCTTCAAACTCTATTACAGGTGCAGTTACCATTAATATAGCTAGAAGAACTAACATAATATCAACTAAAGGTGTTATGTTTAAATCAGGTTTTTGGTTAAAATCGTACAAAATTAACCTTTAGCAATTAAAATTTCAGCTTGTGCCTTAATATAAGTATTTAATTCATATACTTTTCTAGTTAACACTTGATGGAATGTATAAGCAAAAATAGCCACAAAAATTCCAGCAGCAGTTGCAACAAGTGCTTCTGAAATAGCAGGTGCAATTAAAGAGAATCCAACTTTTGAATGTCCTGAAAATTTAGCAAATGACTCAAGGATTCCAACAACAGTACCAAATAAACCAATAAATGGAGATGTTGAAGAAATAATTGCTAACCAAGAAATACCAGCACTTGCTTCTTTAATAATATTAATTTCACAAGCATGAAGTAATTCTCTTGAAGAACTATTATTTGAACATTTATTTAAAGACGAAAAAGGAGAAAATGTAGCATCTCTCGAAGTTAAAGATTCAAGGGATTTTTCTTCATTAATTATTAAGCCTTTTAAAGAAACATATCTATAAATAAAAATCCAAAAAGTAATAAATAAGTACAATGACAATAGTGCTAAAACTATATAAGTTATAGCACTACTATTTGCCAAATAATTTAGTATTGTGTTTGTCATAAGCTATTATGCAAATGAATTAATTTTTGCTTCAACTGCAGCAACAGAAACGTTAGAATCTTTAACAGAATTAACTAATTCTTTTGCAGCATCTATATTTTTAGAGATTTCAGAATCAGCACCTTGAGTTAATGCGATTGCTCCATCTACTAAAACATCTACAGATTTTTCATCTACTTTAACATGTCCCCAGTTAATAGCAACAGCTTCAGTAGAGTCGTCTTTTTCAATTACGATTACTCCAACAGTTAAAGATGAAACTAATGATGCATGACCTGCTAAAACACCGAACTCTCCCTCTTTTCCAGGAAGAGTTACAGTTTTAACATCATCATTAAATATCTCACCGTTTGGACTAACGATTGATAGTTTAATTGTATCCATGTTATACCTTATGGTTATTATTTCATATTTTCAGCTTTTGCTAAAGCCTCATCCATTCCACCAACCATATAGAACGCCATTTCAGGGATATCATCATATTTACCTTCTAAAATCCCTTTAAATCCAGCAATAGTATCTTTTAATTCAACATATTTACCAGGAGAACCTGTAAATACCTCTGCTACGAAGAATGGTTGAGATAAGAATCTCTCAATTTTTCTTGCTCTTGCAACAACAAGTTTATCTTCTTCAGATAACTCATCCATACCAAGAATTGCAATAATATCTTGTAAATCTTTGTATTTTTGAAGAACTGATTGAACACCTCTTGCAACATCATAATGCTCTTGACCTATAACGTCTGCACTTAAGATTCTTGAAGTAGAGTCTAATGGATCAACTGCTGGGTAAATACCTTTTTCAGCAATTTTTCTGTTAAGTACTGTAGTTGCATCTAAGTGAGCGAATACAGAAGCAGGAGCTGGATCTGTTAAGTCATCCGCAGGTACATATACAGCTTGAACAGAAGTAATTGAACCTTTATTAGTTGAAGTAATTCTCTCTTGTAATTTACCCATTTCTGAAGCAAGTGTTGGTTGGTAACCAACAGCTGAAGGAATTCTTCCTAATAAAGCTGACATCTCAGAACCTGATTGTGCAAATCTAAAGATGTTATCAACGAACATTAGTACGTCAAGACCTTTTTCATCTCTAAAGTACTCAGCCATAGTAAGACCAGTTAATGCAATTCTATTTCTTGCACCTGGAGGCTCACTCATTTGACCATAACATAATGCAACTTTGTCAAGTACGTTAGAGTCTTTCATTTCGTAATAAAGGTCATTACCTTCTCTTGTTCTCTCACCAACACCAGCAAATACTGAATAACCAGAGTGTTTGAATGCAACATTATGGATAAGCTCCATGATAATAACTGTTTTACCAACACCAGCACCACCAAATAGTCCAACTTTACCACCTTTTGAATATGGTGCTAATAAGTCAACTACTTTGATACCAGTTTCAAACATTTCTGTTTTAGTTGATTGCTCTTCAAAAGAAGGAGCAGATCTATGAATAGACCATCTTGGAGCATCTTCTGAAATTGCTTCACCTTCATCAACAGGGTCACCAATAACGTTAAAGATTCTTCCTAAAACATCTTCACCAACAGGAACCTTAATTGGTCCTCCTGTAGCAGTACACTCTTGACCTCTTGTTAAACCTTCAGTCATATCCATCGCAATAGTTCTAACTCTACTATCACCAATGTGTGCAGCAACTTCTAATACTAATCTATCAGCATTAGCATCTGCTAATGTAACTTCAATAGCTTCATTAATTTCTGGTAAGTATCCGTCGAATTCTACATCAACAACAGGACCCATTACCTGAATAATTTTACCTTTCATACGGGTAGCTCCTTTAAATTATTTTAACGATTCAACACCACTGATAATTTCTATCAGCTCTGTTGTAATTGCAGCTTGTCTAGCTTTATTATATTCAACTGTTAAAGAATCAACTTTTTCTTTTGCATTCTTTGTTGCTGCTTCCATTGCTTGCATTCTTGCAGAATGTTCAGCAGCTAAAGAATCAATTAAACCGTAATACATATTGAAATCAATATATTTACCTGTTAATTCATCTAACACTTCTTCATCATCATCTGGCTCAATATCTAACATAGATTCTGTATCACTTGATTCAACATTCTCTAAGCTAATTGGTAACAATTCTCTTACTCTAATTTCCTGAGTAAGCATGTTTAAGAATCCATTATAAACAACAATAACTTTATCTGTTTTCTCATTTTTAAAGTCTTCTACAACATCTTTAATAAAATCAGCCGCTCTGTCATAATCAGGAGCAGAAGAAAGGTCATTAACTGTTTGGTCTAATTCTACACCTTGGAAGTTAAAGAAATCAATTCCCTTTCTTCCAACAGCTCTTAATCTAACTGTAGCACCTTTTGCTTCTTGCTCAGCTTTAATTTTACTAACAGTTTTAATTGTTGCCATATTAAAACCACCACAAAGTCCTTTGTCAGCAGTAACAAAAACAATATCAACTGTTTTTGGGTTATCATTTGGAACAAATGCTCTACCGATATTTCCTTCATCTTGAACTTTGCTAACTCTAGCAGCAATATCAGAAAGTACATCATTTATCTTATTTGCGTAACTTTTAGCTTGCTCAGACAATTGTCTAGTTCTAGTAAGTTTCGCAGAAGATACAAGCTTCATAGCTTTAGTTGTTTTCTGAGTATTTTTTACACTACCAATTTGTAATTTAATTTCTTTTAAGTTAGCCATTAACTAATCCTTAGTTTGCACTAAATACTGTTTTAAACTCTTCTAAAGCAGCTTTTAACTCAGCTTCAGTCTCATCATCAATTTTTTTCTTAGCTTTAATTGCCTCTAAGATATTAGAGTATTTTTGTTCAAAGAATGCATGTAATTCAGCTTCAAATCTAACAACATCACCAACAGCAACATCATTTAAATAACCTTTTGTACCTGCATAAATAATTACAATTTGTTTTTCAATTACTAATGGAGCATTAACACCTTGTTTTAATACTTCAACCATTCTTTGACCAAGTTCAAGTTCTTTTCTTGTTGACTCATCTAGGTCTGATGCGAATTGAGCAAACGCTTCTAACTCTCTAAACTGTGCTAATGATAATTTTAAAGTACCAGCAACTTGCTTAGTAGCTTTAATTTGTGCAGCACCACCAACTCTTGATACTGATAAACCAACGTTAATTGCCGGTCTAATACCTGAATTGAAAAGGTTAGTTTCTAAGAAAATTTGTCCGTCTGTAATAGAAATAACGTTTGTTGGAATATATGCCGCAACGTCACCTGCTTGTGTTTCAATGATTGGTAATGCAGTCATAGAACCAGCACCCTTCTCATCTGACATTTTAGCAGCTCTTTCTAATAATCTTGAGTGTAGATAGAATACATCCCCTGGGAATGCCTCTCTACCTGGAGGTCTTCTTAATAATAATGACATTTCTCTATATGCAACTGCGTGCTTAGTTAAATCATCATATACGATTAATGCATGTTGACCATTATCTCTAAAATACTCACCAATTGTAACACCTGTATAAGGAGCTAAGAATTGTAATGCTGAAGAATCAGCAGCACCTGCATTTACAATAGTAGTATATTCCATTGCACCAGCTTCTTCTAATGTTCTAACAATAGCAGCAATAGTAGATGCTTTTTGACCAATTGCAACATAAATACATTTTACATCTTGATCTTTTTGGTTAAGAATTGTATCAACAGCAACTGTAGTCTTACCAGTTTGTCTATCACCAATAATAAGCTCTCTTTGACCTCTTCCGATTGGAACTAGTGCATCAATTGCTTTAATACCAGTTTGTAATGGCTCATGTACAGATTTTCTTGCCATGATTCCTGGAGCTTTTTCTTCAACAAATCTTGTTTCAGCAGCTTCTATAGCACCTTTACCATCAATTGGTTCACCAAGTGCATTTACAACTCTTCCAACCATATTAGGTCCAACTGGTGTTTCAAGTAATTTTCCAAGTCTTTTACAAGAAGTTCCTTCTCTTAATCCTTCACCTTTACCAAGTACAACAACACCCACAGAAGATTCTTCTAAGTTTAAAGCAACACCTTTTTCGCCATTTTCAAACTCTACAATCTCACCAGCCATTACATTTTTTAGACCGTAAACTTGAGCAACACCATCTGCAAAAGAGATGATCTTTCCAGTTTCATTTACATCTACATTTAATTCAAAGTTATCAATTCTCTCTTTAATTATAGAACTGATTTCATCAGCTTGAATTTTTGCACCCATTCAATTTCTCCTTTATAAGTTCTAAACTGCTTTTAAAATATGATCAATCATTTGAGATTTTAATCTATCTTTCGAGAAAGAGATTTCAACCCCAAGTCCATCAATATCTACTTTAATACCATCATAATCACAAACATTTTGAGATAATGATAAGTTAACATCAAATTTTTTACTAAATTGTTCTTCAATTGAAGAAACATATTCTTTTGAAAGTTCTTGGTTTGTATAAACAACACCAACATACTCATTATTTAATTTTGCAATTTGAACATCAAGTTCAGCTGCAATATCTGGTAATAAAGTAAGTCTTCTTTTTTCACCAAGTAATTTCACGAAGTTAGTTAAAGTTTCATCAGTTTTTTTAACTAATGATAATACTAACTCTACTTTTTTACTATCACTTACTTCAGGAGAAGAAACAATAGAATTAAACTTTTCATCAGCATAAGCTGTTGAAATAGTATTTAAGTTAGCACTTAATGCTTTAATAGTTTTACTATCTCTACCATCAACTAACGCTTTTACATATCTTTTTGCTATTAGATCATTCATTATGCTACCTTCTTTAGAACAATATTAGCTAACTCATCTTGAGAAAGTTTAATATTATCTGATTTTAATAGCTCTTCAAGAACTTCTGCAACAACTTCTCTTTTTGCTTTTGATGTTTCAACTTTAATCATTTCTTCTAGATTTTTTTCTAAATTAGTGATATCAGAATTAACTGCAACAGCAACTTTTTCTTTAACTGAATCAATATCAGCTTTTGCGTTTTCAACAATTTCAGCTGCAAGTTTTTTTGCATCATCAAGTTGTTTTTGAGCCTCATTTACTTTATCTTCAGACGCTTTTAAAGTATCTTGTACTTTGTCAAGCTCTGCTTGAATAGATAGAGTTCTATCAGCAAAAAATGCTTTAATTTTATCAGCAAGTAAATACCATAAAATTCCAGCAAAAATTATAAAGTTAACGGTTCTCTGTACGATATCGTAATCAGTTTCCGCACCAGCAGCAGCAAATAATGAAAGTGGAGCTAAAGCAGCTACACCAAGTACTAAAAGTTTCTTCATATCATTTTTCCTAATTAAATTGAGCTAAGCTTAGCTTTTAAGCTCTCATTGAATTGAGGCATTGACGATACTAAAGAATCTTTTAATGCTTTAGTTTCCTCTTCCAAATTCTTAGCAAATTCTGCAGATTTTGCTTCCAAATTAGACTTAGCGCTAGCAAGTTTTGCATCAGCACTCTCTTTTGCTTCCTTATAAGCTTGTTCTCTAATAGCAGCTGCTTCTTTTTTCGCATCTGCAATTACTTTATTTGCTTCAGCGATCATACCATCTACATCTGCACCGTTTGATTTTGCATCTTCTAAATCTTTTTTAATAGATTCTGCTCTATCATCCATGTGCTTTAGTAAAGGCTTGAACAGACAGCTGTTTAGCCTAGCAACAACTAAAAGAAAGATGATACCAGAGCTAAGCAATAATACAGGACTTATGTCTAACATTCATTCCTCCATATTTTTTACAGTTTAGTTTAACTAAAACTCGTATATTTTAGCAAAGTTAAATATAAAGTAATATTAAAGGAATAAATTACGTTTTAAAATTTTATTTTTTGTTACTATTGTAACTTAAAGTAAGAAGAAATCTTATCAATATCTTCTTGTGAGTTTATTTCTATTTTGAAGTAGTTTTTTTCAGCTTTTACCTTTAAATCGCTACTTTTAAGTGTTTCTACTACATCTTTAAGTGGATTAAAGTCATAAGTTGTTACTTTTTTACTCTTTTTTACTTCAGGATTGTTTTTTGACTTCAAATCTTTAATTAATTTTTCTGTTTCTCTTACAGATAATTTTTGACCAATTACTGAATCTGCAACCATTTTTTGATCTTCATCAGTAAGACCAAGCATAACTTTTGCATGTCCTGCACTAATTTTACTATTAGCTAATAGTTGTTGTACATAAGATGATAATTGTAATAGTCTTAAAGTATTTGTAATTGATGTTCTTGACTTAAAAACTTTTTTAGATAATTCTTCATGTGTTAAATCATGTTCATTTATTAATTGAGCATAAGAATATGCAAGTTCAACAATATTTAAATCATCTCTTTGAATATTTTCAATTAAGGCAAGTTCTCTTAATTTCATTTCATCAGCATCTATTATAAATGCTTTAATTTTATCAAGGTTTGCTAACTTATGAGCTCTTAATCTTCTCTCCCCTGCAACTAAAACATATTCAAAATCATCTTTTTGAATAACAGTAATAGGTTGTAACAAACCATGTTCTATAATAGAATCACTTAATTCTTTTAACTTTTCTTCATCAAATATTTTTCTAGGTTGATATGGATTTGTACTTATTAATGATACATCCAATTCCATTGTGTCTTTACTTTCATTATTTGTATTTGAAGTTTCATAAGCAGTTTCAACTTCACCTAATAATTCTCCTAATCCTCTACCTAATGCCATATTTTCTCTTCCTAATTAGATTTTTAACCTGCAATTGCTTTTGCAAGATTTGTATAAGCTTTTGTACCTGTTGCACTTGCATCATATAACATGATTGGTTTTCCAAAACTTGGACTTTCTGCAAGTTTAATATTTCTGGGGATAACAACATAAGAACTATCATCAATTTTAAATAGTTTACTCTCAAAATGCTGTGCTAAGTCAGCAAAGACTTGCTTTGATAAGTTGTTTTGAGAACTATACATAGTTGGTAAAAAACCTCTTATTTGTAATGATTTATTAATAGTTTGTTTCACTAATTTAATTGTGTTTAATAATTGAGCTAATCCTTCTAATGCAAAAAACTCACATTGAATTGGAATTAATACAGAATTTGAAGCACTTAATGTATTAATAGTGATTGGTCCCAATGCAGGAGGTGAATCAATAATAATATAATCAAAATCTTTTTTTACAGGATCAATTTTTCTTTTTAAAACTAATTCTCTATCTTTCATATTTTTATAGAACTCTTTTTCTATTCCAACTAATCCAATATTAGAAGGAGCTACTTTTAAGTTTTCTATTTCTGAGTCTAACATAATTTCAGGTAACTCTTTTGTACCTAACATTACATGATAAATGTTATATTCATAAGTATCTCTTTGGAAACCTAATGATGTTGTTGCATTAGCTTGTGGGTCAGCATCAATTAATAGTACTCTTTTACCTTCTAGGGCAAGTGCAGCACTTAAATTTACAGCTGTAGTAGTCTTACCTACTCCACCTTTTTGGTTAGCTATTGAAATAATTTCTGTCATCGTAAACTAAATACCTTTTTATTATTTAAGTTAATTGAACCATCACTATTGAGTATTGCATTTTTTAATGGAATTTTTTCGTTATCAATGGTTGCTTGGAATTTTCTACTCTTATCGAATTCTATCTTATAGTCGCTAAAAATTTGCTTCCATGAAATTTGTTTTTTTAATTCAAAAAAATAGTTTTCTAATAATACCTCCCTATCTATGGCAATATCTAATTTTCCAAATTCTTTACTTACTTCAATCAAATTTAATCCAATACCACATAAAACAATATCTTTATTTAAATTTGTAATAGTACCACCAATTTTTTTATCATCAATATAAAAATCATTAGGCCATTTTAGCCATACTTTTGAACCACTTTTCTTTAGTATTATTTTCAATAAAAATGAAAAATATATTGAAGATGTTTGTAAAGGCAAATCTTGGGGCAAAGAGTTTTTACATAATGCAAAAGAGAAGAAAAGATTTCCTTTTTTTCCTGTCCAAGAATTTCCTCTACTTCCAATACCATTAGTCTGTTGATCTGTTACGATACAAGTTATTTCATCCAATTCATTATTATTTATATAATTTTTTAAGTATGAATGAGTAGAATCTACTTTATTTAATCTTATAATTTTCATTTGATTATTATACATTATTGCTTTACAAGATTGTATTAAATATAATCATTTAAAAAAGGTACTTATGTTAGATCCAGTTTTACCAATAGCTTTATATCTTTTTCTTGGGTATTTATTTAAAGTTGTTTTTCATGACAATTCTAAACAATTAATTGAATTTATAATCTACTTTTCACTTCCTGCAATAGTATTTTCTAAAATTTATCCTTTAACACTTGATGATAGAATTCTAAGTCTTATATTGATGTTTATTGGTTTTATTTTATTTAATTTAGCTCTTGCATATTTTATTGGAAGATTAATGAAATTAGATAAACTAATACTTGCTACTTTTATGATTATGGCAACATTTGGTAATACTTCTTTCATAGGCTTTTCTTATATTGATGCTTTTTATGGTCAAGATTATATTGTATATGGATTAATATATGATTTATTTGGTTCTTTTTTATTATTAGTTTCTATTGGTATGTTTATAATTACTTGGGGTAGTGGAAGAAAAAATAATGTTAAATCAATATTTAAAAGTGTGTTTTTATTTCCACCTTCAATTATGTTTTTAATTACTGTAATAGCAAAAAATTTTGAAGTACCAAACTTCTTAATTCTTACATCTGAAACATTAGGAGCAACACTTGTTCCTATTGCAATGATTGCCATAGGAATGAAACTTGAGTTAAAACATATTTTTTCAAAATTTCATGTGGTTTCAATGGCAATGATTTTAAAAATGTTAATTGTTCCTATTATTGTACTTTTAGGATTTCAGTTATTCTATGGAATTGAGGAAACATGGGTTAAAGTTACAATTATTGAAGTTGCTATGCCACCTATGACAATGGCTACTGTGCTTGCTATAAAAGGTGGCTTAGATGAAAAAATTGCTATTAACTCTTTAGTATTGGGAGTACTATTAAGTCTGTTTACTATTACAGCATATACAACATATTTAGGATAAATATGTTGTATTTTAATTTAAGATAAAATATCTCCTAAATTTAATCTTTGTCCTCTTATATAATCAACAGATGATACTGCTTTTTTAGATGGTGCTTGAATTGTTAGAATTTTTAAAGAGCCATATTTACACCCTACTACAATATTATCAGAATTAATTTCTAATATTTCCCCTTCTTTATTTAAAGATTGTGTTTCTATAAGTTTTATATCTTTTATTTTAAGTTTTGATTCTAAAAAAATTCCTGGCCAAAAACTATATGCTTTATATTTCAAATATACTTTTTTTGCATCCACAAAAGAAATTAAACCATCTTCTTTTTTGATTTTACCACAAAAACTAACTTCAGCATTGTTTTGTTTTTTAGGTTTTATATTTTCAAAGTTATCTAAAGTAGTTATAGTTAACTTTGCTGCGATTACAGAAAGTTTATTAAAAGCTTTTGTAACTTCCATCTCAGGCGTTATTTTTAAATAGTGTAAGCCTAAAATATCTCCACTATCTAATCCTTCTTCCATTAACATAGAAGTAACACCGGTATATTTATCATCATTAAGTAGTGATTCTTGAATTGGACTTGCTCCTCTATATTTAGGAAGTAAAGATGCATGAAGATTTATACAAGGGGCTATTTCTAAAATTTCTTTAGGTAATATTTGTCCATAAGCAGCAACAATAATAAAATCTGGATTAAAACTTTGAATTTGATTTTTAGCTTCATCATTATTTTTTAACTTTTCTGGTTGAAAAATAGGAATATCTAAATTTTTATCGATACAAAATTGTTTTATATGAGGAGGAGTTAAGACCTGTTTTCTACCTACTTTTTTATCTGGCTGAGTAAATAAAGCTACAACTTCATAAGCACTATTTAGCAACTCTTCAAAAATCTTAGTTGCATAATCAGGTGTTCCCATAAATAAAACTTTTTTTGACATTTTAAACCTTTATTTCTTAAAAATTGTTCCACTTTTATGATTTTCATCAACTAAAAAATCATAAGCATTTGTTAAATCGAATCCTGAGGATAAATACATTGGTATATTATGTTTCATTAAAAAATCAGCAGCTTTTAACTTTGTAACTATTCCACCTGTAGCAAACTCAGAGTTTGCAGTATGTTTCATTTGTAACTCTTCCTCATTTATAGATGAAACAACCTTTAACATAACTGCATCACTGAATTCTCTAGGATTTTTATTATAATACCCATCAATATCACTTAATATTGCTAACATATCTGCTTTAAAATGATATGCTACATGAGCTGCTAATTGATCATTATCACCAAAAAGAAGTTCATCATTTGCTATTACGTCATTTTCATTTATAATAGGTAAAATTTTATTTTCAAGTAAAATTTTCATTACATTTTGTGCATTTTTTGTTCTTTTTCTAGAATCAAAATCATCTGCAATTAAAAGCATTTGTGCACAAGTAATATTGTGTTCTTTAAATCTTTTTTTATAATTTTTTAATAAAAGAGGCTGACCTATTGCAGCTAAAGCTTGTCTATTAGCAATTTGAGTTTTGTCAAGTTGCAATGATGTAAAACCAGCTCCAACAGCACCTGATGATACTAAAATCACTTCATAATTCTTATCATTTTTTAATTTTGCAATTAAATCAACTAAAGCTGATAGTCTTTGGATTGCTAGTTGTCCATTTTCTGTTAATACAGCAGTTCCTACTTTTATTACAAGTCTTTTCATTTTCCTTGTTCCAATAATTTGTATAATGAGAATTTAATAGCTTCAATATTTTTTCTTGTGATAGAAGAAATTGGTAAAACAAAAAAAGGCTTACTATTATCAAATCTATTATAAGTTAAATCTTGAACATAATAAGGTAATTCTTTATCAAATCCAAACTCATTTGATTTTGATTCTTCTAAACCAATATCAGTAATAAATTTTTTAATATCACCTTCTAAATCTTCTCCATAATATCCATCTGTTTTACTTAATGCAATTGCAAAATTTCTTGTTGATAATTCATTTGAAAATTTACTAACTTCTTCTTTTAATACATTATATTGATCAAGCATAGTTCTATAATTAGCTACATCAATTAAGAAAAGCAGTGTTTTTGTTCTTTCTATATGTTTTAAAAACTCTAAACCTAATCCTCTACCATCAGCTGCACCATCAATAATCCCTGGAATATCAGCCATTACAAAAGAGTTATAATCACCAACTTCAACAACTCCTAACTTTGGAGTTAATGTTGTAAATTCATAATTAGCTACTTCTGGACTTGCATTTGATGTAGTCGAAATAAGAGTTGATTTACCAACATTTGGATATCCAACTAAACCAACATCAGCAATAAGTTTTAACTCTAATCTAATATTTTTAGTTTGACCTGGAAGACCTGGTTGAAAATAAGTTGGTCTTTGATTTCTTGAGTTTTTAAAGTGAACATTACCTAATCCACCTTTTCCACCTTCTAAAAGTTTTACCTTTTCACCTTCATTTAATAAATCTAATAAAAGTTCACCTGTATCTTCATCAATAACTTGAGTTCCAGGAGGAACAGTAAGAATTAAAGGATCAGCTGATTTTCCTGTCATTCTTGATCCCATTCCCTGTTTTCCATTATCAGCTTTAAAAACTTTTCTTCCTTTATAAAAAGATAAAGTATCAGTGTTGTTATCTACTATAAAGTAAACATCTCCACCTTTTCCACCATCTCCCCCGTCAGGACCACCTTTTACTACAAATTTTTCTCTTCTAAATGAAGCACATCCTTGTCCACCTTTACCTGATGAAACTGAAAATTTGGCACTATCAATAAACATTATAAACCTCCACGGTATATGTAAAATAAAAAATCAACTACTATTAACTTTTTATTTTACATTTTTATATAAAAAAAGGGTGCAGGCAAAAAGCCATACACCCTTTAAAATCATTTTTCTTTTAGAAATTATGAAGCGTAAACTGAAACTTTTTTTCTTTTTTTATCTTTAGTTTCAAATTTAACAACACCATCAATTAAAGAATAAATTGTATGATCTTTTCCAATTCCAACGTTTGCACCAACGTGTACTTTTGTTCCTCTTTGTCTTAAGATGATGTTACCAGCTCTTACTGTTTCTCCACCATATTTTTTAACACCAAGTCTTTTTCCAGCTGAATCTCTATTATTTTGTGTAGATCCTTGACCTTTCTTGTGAGCCATACTATTATCTCCTTGAATTTATTGCTTAAGCAGCAATTTTAGTGATTCTAATTTTTGTGAAGCTTTTTCTAAAACCTCTTTTTAATTTTGAATCTTTTCTTCTTCTTTTTTTGTAAATAATAACTTTTCTATCTCTATTTACACCAGTACCATCTAAAACTACTTCTGCTTCAACTTTTGCAGCTGATACAGCATCACCAGTTTTTAATTCACCATCGTTTACAGCTAAAACATCAGTGATTTCTAAAGTTTCTTTAGCAGCTTTACCAGTATAATCAATGTTAAGGATATCTCCCTCAGAAACTTTATACTGTTTTCCACCACACTTAATAATTGCGTACATTTTTCTTCCTCTAATATTCAGTTCTATGTGCTAACTTCTCGTTGACAATTCATGCTAACTTTATTTTTCGAACCGGAATACTATCTTATTTTACTTTAAACTTTGTTTAAGTCAGGTTGATTATTTGCTTAATGATAGTCACTTGCAGTAGCAACTGCATCAATCATTATTAAAGAATTCAATGGTAATCCTTGAGTAGATATTGTACTTCTTGCAGGTTTATGATCACCAAATGCTTCAGCAAATAATACATTTACAACTCCAAAGTCTTCAATATTTTCTAGATAAATAGATACTTTTACAACATTATTCATTCCACTTTCAGCATCTTCCAATAATGTTCTTAAGTTTGATAAAACTTGTCTAGTTTGTACTTTTATATCTCTTTCTACTAAAGTCCCATCTAAAGTCACTGGAACCTGTGCTGATGTATAAATCATTCCATTTACTTTTACAGCAGGTGAATATGGTCCAATAGCAGCTGGTAAATTATCACTTTCTATAAATTTCATTTTAATTTCCTTCTTTCTTTATCTTTTACAGCAATTCTACATAAATTATTCTACTAAAAAAATTAAAAGAAAAATTAATTATAAATCATAAGTTACAAGCCTACCTTGTTTAAGTTGTCTTAAAGCATCTTGCGTTTTTCTTAAAAGTGATCCTTTTTCTCTTAAAGATAATGTTTTATCATATTTTAATTCATTTAATTTTTTAGTATAAAACTTATATAAAAGAATTAAAAGTTCTTTTTCTAATCTTTCATCATTATAATCTTCTAGTTTTTCATTTAAAACTATCGAATTTAATGAAATATTATTTATATCAGATAATAATAATTCAAACTCATTTTTATGTATTTCAAACATTGAAGAATCAACTAAATCTAGTACTGTATCCAATCTTTCTGGTTTTTCTAAAATAGCTTTTATAATACATAGTTCTTGAATATTTACTTTTGATAAATCAACTTGAATAGGTCTACTTATGTCAGTTGAAACTTTTACTAAATTTTCCCTAATATTTAACTTTTGAGCTATATAACGTTTATACTCATCTTGATATAGAATACCTAATGATTTTAAATAATCATTTGCTTCAATTAATGCTTTTTGCTTTTGGGAAGCATTATTTATATCGTACTTAGACACAATGTAATCAATACTATAAGAAATAAAATCTTGAGGAGTATTAAACATTTTATCAAGCTCTTCAATCTTAGCATCTTTAACCATGTCAGCAGGATCTTTGCCTTCGCCAAAAATAACAACACCACCCTCAAATTCACTTTGTGATAACATGACAGAAGCCTTAAAAGCTGCTGCAAGACCTGCTTTATCACCATCATAAGCAAGAATTACTTTTGGCTCTCCCCTTCTAATAAGAGGTAAGTGATCTTTTGTTAAAGCTGTACCTAATGTGGCAACTGCGGTATTAAAACCAGCTTGATGAAGCATAATAACATCTAAATATCCTTCACAAACTATTAGTCTATTTTTTTTATAAATATTCTCTTTTGCTAAGTGATATCCATAAAGTAATCTTGATTTATTAAAAAGTTTAGTTTGAGGTGAATTTACATACTTAGCATTATGTCCTGTTATAGTTCTACCTCCAAAACCTACAATTCTTCCATTTATTGCATAAATAGGAAATGTGATTCTTTCAATAAATCTTGAATATAAGCCATTTGTTCCTGTATCAATTACACCTAAATCAATTGCTTCATTTAAATTATAATGGTTTGCTTTTAAAAAATTAATTGTATCATTGGATTTAGGAGCATAACCTATTTCAAATTTTTCAATAAAAAACTCAGAAATACCTCTACTTTTAATATACTCTTTGGCAGTCTTATTATTTATAAATAACTTTTGATAAAATCTATTAACATCTTCAAGTACTCTAACATCTTGTTTTTTTTGTTTTACATTGTCATATTCAAGTTGAACATTGTACATGGAAGCTAATTTTTCTAAAGTTTCTGGATATGACAATTTTTCATATTCCATTACAAACTTTATAGCATCACCACCTACCCCACAACCAAAGCAATGATAGATTTGTTTTGCTGGGCTTACCACAAAAGAAGGTGTATCCTCTCCATGAAAAGGACAACAAGCTTTGAAGTTTGCTCCTGATTTTTTTAATTCTAAAAATTGAGATACTACATCTACAACATCAAGGTGATTTTTTAAATTATCTATTGATTCTTTTTTTATCATAAGGTATTATACACTTTTATTATTTTATATGAACTTTTATGTTAATATACCTACTTATATTAAAAGTATGGTAAAAGGTAAGCGTTGGACAATATAGTTTTAGAGTATAGAGACCCACTTTTTGGGCTTATTATACTTGTTGCATTAATCTTTTTAATCTCATTTTTTACATACTCTTATGGTATTTATAAAGAAAGAGTAGCTAGAAAAGATTATAGAAAACTTTCTCGTAGATTTGAACTTGGAAAATTAAAAGAAGAAGATTATGTTCATCTTTATAAAACTTATAATTTACCTTTTGATTCAATTTTACTTTTGGCTTCAACATTTTTACATAAAGGGAATTATAATAAGGCAATAAATGTATATTTAACTTTACTAGAACATGTAAAAGATAGAGTTAAAAAAGAAGAACTTTTAGAACTACTTGGAGCTACATATTTCAAAGGTGGTTTTTTACAAAGATCAAAAGATATATTCTTAAGAATTTTAAAATTTTCCCCAAGAAATAAAAATGCTTTAACACAGCTTCTAATTATTCATGAGAAACTAAAAGAGTTTGAAAAAGCTAAAGAAGTTACTACTTGTTTAGAAGAATTAAATGAAGATATGCAAAAAGATAAAGTATATTTGGATGCTTTAATAATTATAAATGACCCTGTTTATTCTTATGAAAAAAGAAGTGATTTATTATATAAAATATTTTTAGATAATCCAAGTATTCAAAGATTATTTGCAGAGTTCCTATTACAATTTAATAAACCTTTTTTTTGGGAAAATGTGGATAAGTTTGATGTTAAGAATTTCACTGATTTAATGTGGTACCTAAATTTTGACGATATCAATTTTGAAAAAGTTTACAAAAATGAATTTCTTGTAGAACTTTATAATGCAAAAGGATATCTTGATAATTTAAACCATAGTGAAGATTTTGTTTTTGATATACTTATTGCTTTAAATAAGCATGAACATAAAACAAATGCTACTTTAGATTTTGAGTTTATTTGTTCAAGTTGTAAAAATGTTCATCCTGTTTATGATACAAGATGTCCACATTGCCATAATATTTTAACTTTTAATGTAAAACATAATTTATCTAAGGGATTTGATGAAGCAAATCAATCTTTACAGTGATGGTTCAAGTTTAGGTAATCCAGGCCCTGGTGGTTGGGGTACAATTCTTGAATTTAAGGGAAAAGAAAAAGAACTTTGTGGTGGAGAAATGAATACCACAAATAATAAAATGGAATTAAAAGGTGTGATTGAAGGACTAAAAGCCTTAAAAGAGCCTTGTGATGTTCACGTGATATCTGATTCAACGTATGTAGTTAAGGCTATAAACGAATGGCTTACAGGATGGGTTAAAAATAACTGGAAAAATGCTAGTAAAAAACCTGTTAAAAATGTTGAATTGTGGAGAGAGTATATAGAAGTTTCAAAACCACATAGAATACGTGCAACATGGGTAAGAGGTCATGATGGTCATGAACATAATGAAAGATGTGATATACTTGCAAGAAGCTTTGCAGAACAATTAAGAGATAATCAATAAAGAGAGGAAAAAAATGAGCGATTATACAAAATTAGAAAAGTGTTTGGGTTATCAGTTTAAAGATAAAAATCTGATAATCGAAGCACTTACTCATAAAAGTTTTAAAAAACCATATAATAATGAAAGATTAGAATTTTTAGGAGATGCCGTATTAAACTTAATAGTTGGGGAATATTTATTTAAAAAATTTCCAAAATCAAATGAGGGTGAATTATCAAAAATTAGAGCTTCTTTAGTAAATGAGACTGGGTTTACAAAATTAGCTAATGAGATAAAACTTGGAGAATACATATTTATATCTACAGCAGAAGAAAGAAATAAGGGTAGAAGTAAAGCTTCTATTTTATCAGATGCTTTTGAAGCAATTATGGGTGCTGTTTATTTAGAATCAGGTTTAGAAACATTAAAACCAATAATATTAAAACTACTAGAAGAGTCTTATGATAAAATTAATCTTGATGTATTATTTAGTGATTATAAAACAGCTTTACAAGAGATAACACAAGCTAAATTTGGTTCAATCCCTATTTATAAAATAGAGGGTTCTTACGGTCCTGATCATAAAAAAGAGTTTGAAGTATCTATTTGGATTGATGGTGAAACTTATGGAACAGCAAAAGGGAAAAGCAAAAAACTAGCACAACAAGCCGTAGCTAAAATTGCGATAAATAAGTTAAAAGGAACTAACTAATGAATAGCTTTGGACATAGATTTAAGTTTACTACATTTGGTGAATCACATGGAAAAGCTTTAGGTTGTATTGTTGATGGCGTTCCAGCAGGTATAAAAATAGATGAAGATTTTATTCAAAGTGAAATGGATAGAAGAAAACCTGGACAAAATAAATACGCAACAGCTAGAAAAGAAGGGGATAAAGTTGAAATTCTTTCTGGTGTATTTGAAGGAATTACTACTGGTACTCCAATTTCTATGGTTATCTTCAATGAAAACCAAAAATCAAAAGATTATTCAAATGTAAAAGATTTATTTAGACCAGGTCACGCAGACTTTACCTACTTTAATAAATATGGCACAAGAGATTATAGAGGTGGAGGAAGATCAAGTGCTAGAGAAACAGCAGCGAGGGTTGCAGCAGGAGCTATAGCAAAACTAATGCTAAAAGAACTTGATATTAAAGTTCGAAGTGGTATTTGTGCAATTGATGGAATTGAAGCAAATAACTATGACTTCTCAAAAGTAGCAGATTCAGAAATTTTTGCATTAGATAAAGATGTGGAGCAAGCACAAAAAGATGCAATTTTAGCAGCAAAAAACAAACACAATTCTGTAGGTGGGGTTGCTCTTGTAAATGTCCAAGGTGCACCTATAGGTTTAGGAGAGCCACTATATTTTAAACTTGACTCACAAATAGCAAATGCAATGATGAGTATAAATGCTGTTAAAGCTGTAGAAATTGGAGATGGAACTCTAAGCTCAAAAGTAAAAGGTTATGATAACAATGACCAAATAAGAAAAGATGGTTTTAAAACAAATCATTCAGGAGGAATTCTTGGTGGTATTTCAAATGGTGATAATATAAATGTAAAAGTATATTTTAAATCAACACCATCAATTTTTATAAAACAAGAAACAGTTGACATACATAATAATGAAGTTGACTGTGAATTAAAAGGAAGACATGACCCTTGTGTAGCAGTTAGAGGAAGTGTAGTTGCTGAATCTATGATGGCACTTGTATTAGCTGATATGGCTTTACTTAATATGTCTTCAAAAATAGAAAACGTAAAAAAAGTATATAAAAAAGCATAGTTTAAACTTTTTTATATATAATTATATTCTTAAGCATCTCTTTGGTCAAGGGATGCTTTTTTTATGTCTAAAATTATTTATATTAAAGCTCTTGTTTTAATTCTTCCAATCTAGCAATTCTATCTTCTGTACTAGGATGTGTTTTAAAAAAATTAGAAAAAGAAGCATTTTTAGTCGAAAAAGGATTTACTATAAACATGTGTGCAGTTTGTTGTGTAGCATTATGAACTTGCCCTCTTTTAGCATAACTTTCAAGTTTTGATAAAGCACTTTGTAAACCTGAAGGATTATTTGTCATTCTAGCTGCGCCCTCATCTGCCATATATTCTCTACTTCTACTTACACTCATTTGAATAATTGTTGCAGCAAGAGGAAGTAGAATGGCCATTATAATCATCATTACTGGATTAGAGTTTTGTCTATTACTTCCAAATACTGCACCAAATTGCATCATATTTGCAAGCATTGCTATTGCACCTGCAAAAACAGCAGCTATTGTTCCAATTAAAATATCATAATGTTTAATATGAGATAATTCATGAGCAATTACTCCTTCGAGTTCTTGTTCATTTAGCATTTCATATAACCCCATAGTAACAGCTACTGCAGCATTTTCATAGTTTCTTCCTGTAGCAAAAGCATTAGGAGTATGATCTGGAATTAAATATACTTTTGGCATAGGTAAATTAGCTTTTTGAACTAACTTTTGAGTAATTCTATATATAGGGTGTCTAATATCTTCTATAGGTGTCGCATTAAACTGTTTTAATACTTGCTTATCAGAATAATAATAAGCATAAAAATTCATACCTGCTGCTATTAGAAATGCAAATAACATACCTGTAGTACCTGCAAAGGCATAGCCTATAAAAACAAATAAGACTGTTAATAAACTTAATAAAAATACTGTTTTAATTTGTTCCATAATTACTCCTTTTATCTACGTTTATTCTATCAAATATTTTTTAATAAATATTTAACAAGCAAAAATAAATACATAAAGACTTATTTTTTATATTAATGATAAAATTTTACCTCAAAAAAAGCTAACTTTCTTTAAAATTTATCAAGATTATTTAAAGAGTAAAAAATGAAAAAATTGTATATTGTAAGACATGGACAAAAAGAAATAAAAAAAGAAAAACAAGATGATTATGATAGACCTCTAAGTCAAAAAGGTATAGAAGATTGTAAAAAAATGGCCAAACATCTTTTTAATAAAAGTGTAAAAATAGATTTAATTGTTTCTAGTCCAGCACAAAGGACAAGACAAACTTCTGAAATATATGCTGAAACTTTAAGGTATACTAAAAACATTATGTATAATGAAGTTTTATATATGGCATATTTAAATGAACTTCAAGAAACAATAACATACACATTCGATACAGTTGAAAATATGATTTTAGTAGGACATAATCCATCTTTAACAGCTCTTGCTCTAACATTGGCAGGATTTAAAGAAGAAATACAAATGGGTGCTATTGTAGAAATAGAGTTTGACTGTAATTCATGGATAGATATTTCAAAAGAAAATGCAAAACTTGTATCTTATATACAACCTGAAGAATAAAAAGAGATTAACTCTTTTTATTTACCTAAACAAAACTCCCCAAACATTACATCAAGCATCTGATCATTTTCATAAGGTCTTGTAATATTTGAAATAGCTTCTAATGCTTCTTTTATATGATGAGCAAAAAATTCAAACTCTCCACTTTCTAATGGAAATAATGAAGTATTAATATGACTTAAAGTATCTTCTACAGCCTGGACTTGTCTTTTTGAAATAAGAGTCATTTCATCACTATGAGTATTGTTGTCTAAAATATTTTCAATATTATTAACTAAATTTTTTATACTATTTTTTGTAGATAATTCTATAAAATTTGAAATTTTATTTTTGTCAAAATGATTATCTAAATCTGTCTTATTTAAAACTTTTATTATTTTTTTATGTGAATTTTCTTCTAATAGTGAAATAATCTTTTCATCTTCACTATCACATATCTTACTATTATCGAACAATGCAATAACAATATCAGCTTCATTTATTGCTTCAATTGACTTTTCAATTCCTATTTGCTCAATAACATCACTTGCATTTCTAATACCAGCTGTATCTACTATTTTAATTATATGAGAACCTATTTTTACCGATTCTTCAATAGTATCTCTAGTAGTTCCAGCAATATCTGAAATAATAGCTCTTTCAAAATTTAATAATTTATTTAACAATGAAGATTTTCCAACATTAGGTTTACCAATAATTGCTACTTTAAAACCTTCAATCATTCCTTCTCTTCTTTTACTTGCATCTAAAGTTTCATTTAGTTTTAATTGAATTTTATCAATTTTATTTTTTATTTGTTCTAAAATATCATTAGGTAAATCATCTTCTGCATAATCTATAGAAACTTCTGTATATGCCAACATAAAAAGTAAATCTTCTCTAATATCATTTACAAAATTACTTAACTCACCTTTTAATTGTTTTGCTAAAAGTTTAACTGCATCTTCACTTCTTGCTTCTATCATTTTTGATATAGCTTCTGCTTTTGATAAATCTATCTTATTATTTAAAAAAGCACGTTTTGAAAACTCACCAGGATTTGCCATCCTTGCACCATAGTATAAAACTTCATTCACAATCATATTTGCTATGGCAATTCCACCATGACATTGAAACTCAACTATATCTTCCCCCGTAAATGAAAAAGGTGCTTTAAAATATAAAACTAAAGATTCATCAATTAACTCATCTTTACTATTATATACAGTACTTAATGTAGCAAGTCTAGGTTTGAATTTTTCTTTTTTGGTAATTTTTGAAGCAATTTCAAGGGCATTTCGCCCTGAAATTCTAACTATAGAGATTGAACCAATTCCATTGGCAGTTGCTATAGCAACTATCGTATTATCATCTAATAACAATTTATTGCTCTTTACTTCTATATTCATTTACAAGTACATACTTGTCGCCTCTAACATTTGTTTTTACAGCAACATATTTATCAGGGAATTCATCTCTTAATCTTTTAAGTGCAATATGTACTAATATTCCATCTAAAGGTTTTGTTTTAAACATACCTTTTTCTTTTATAGTTTCAATAACTGGTTCTAAATATGCATGAATAGCTGTTTCTTGATTTTTTAAAAACTCAGCAACTTCTAATCTTAGCATTAAACCATATTTTTCATTTATCCAATTAAATAAAATGTATGATAAAGCCTTATATCTATATCCTTCTTTACCTATAAGTAAAGCTGAATCTTCACCTGTAAATTCAATATATAAAGTCTCTTCATCATAAAACTCTATTTTAATATTTTCAATACCATAACAACTTTCACTAAATAAAGTATTAATACCAGCTCTTACTTCATCTAAAATATCTTGTTTATCTTTTTTTACTATTAAGTTTGAAACTTGAGTTTGTGATTCATCTTCATTATAAAAGTTATCAAATATTTTTTCTTTTGATTCTACTTTTCTAACTTGAGAAGGAACTACATCCTCTTGTTTTTTTATTTCTTTTGGAGTGTTTGAGTCTTCTACTCTTTTTGAAAAATCATCAATTTTAATATCTTTTTTTTCAAAAGAGTTATTAGAATGATCTTTTTCATAAGTATTACAATTATTTTTGTAACAAACTTGAATAATAGCTTTCTTCTTTCCAAAGCCAAGGAACCCCTTGCTTGGCTGTTGGATAATCTCAATCTCTAAATCTGTAATAGAACAATTAAAATCAGCGGTAGCTAATTCATAAACCTCTTCTAAACATTTAGCCTCAAATTTTTTCATAGTAAATCCCTATTTTTTTGCAGCTCTTTTTTTCTCGAACAATTTGTTAATGTAATACTGTTGTCCAATTGTAAATACGTTATTTACGAACCAGTAAAGAGTTAAACCTGCTGGGAACCATAAGAAGAAGAATGTAAATACAATTGGTAACATTTGGAAAATCTTCTTTTGCATCTCATCTTGCATTGTATTAGGTGTAATCTTTTGTTGAATGAACATTGAAGCACCCATTAAAATTGGTAATACAAAATATGGATCCATTTCAGCTAAATCTTCTACCCATAAAATCCATTCTGCACCTTTTAACTCAATAGCATTTAATAAAACTCTATAAATAGCAAAGAATACAGGGATTTGTAAGATAAGCGGTAAACATCCACCCATTGGGTTTGCACCATGTTTCTTATATAGTTCCATCATGTGCATAGATTGTTTTTGTTTATCATCTTTATATTTAGCTTGGATTTCTTTCATTTTTGGAGCTAATTCTTTTAGCTTATTCATAGAAACCATACCTTTATAAGATAAAGGATATAAAACAAGTTTAATTAAAATTGTTAATACAACAATAGTCCAACCCCAGTTACCTACATAAGATTGAATAAATTGAAGTAATAAGAACATAGGCTTAGCTATAAATGTAAACCATCCATACTCTATAACATCTGTTAATTCAGGATGTAATGCTTTAAGATCTTTAAAGTTTTTAGGCCCCATATATCCTGAAAAAGAAATATTATCTCCTCCATGAATAAAAGCTTGTGGATTACCTTCGTTATCTGGCATTAATGTTAAAGCAAGAGATCTTTCAAAGTTATAAATTACTGTAGCATAGTATCTATCAAAATTTGAAACAAACTTTATACCTTCAAAATTTTTATTTTTTTCTAAATCTCCATCTTCTGTAAGATCCATAGTACCATCATTTAATTTTAAATATAAACCATGATCTGCATACATATCAGCTAATACATTTGGTCTAAAACCATTTGTTATAAAGAATTTTTTACCATTAGTTGAACTTGTAGTTAAATCATAATGTCCATTTGGATAGAAAGTAAATTTTTTAGTTAATACTGTTTCACCTAAATCTTGCGTAATAATTAATTCTTGTTTACTACTTTGAGCATCAATTTCTTTCTTATTTGCTACTGCATTTACGTTAAAAGCTTTTACATTAATATTTGTATCTGCAAATCTAACTTCTAAAGGTCTTAATTGATTAGCTTCAAATAACTTAATTTGATGTTTTTCTTCATCTTTATAAATAGTATCTGATAATGTAACTTGTGCTACTCTACCTTTGCTATCTATTTCTATTATATTTTTAGCAGTTTTAATCACTGTGATAATATCTTGTGTAGCAATTGCTTTAGATGATAGTGATTGAACAGATTTTGACATATCTATTGGATTACCTGAAACATCAGTTTCTTTCATTCCTTCAACTGGTGTTGATTTTGCATTTGCAACTTGTTCTTGTTTTGCTTGTGCTTCTTTCGCCTCTTTTTGAGGTTTTAACACTAAAAATTCGTATGCGATAAAAAATACAAAAACAACCAATGTCATAATTAACATTCGTTTTTGCATACCGTTATTTTGATTCATATTGTTCATTCCTACTTTTCCACTCCCGATTTTTAACTACAATAAATTTATTGTCATTTGTTGGCACAAACCAATAAACGACTTTTATTTTTTTATAATCCACTTTTTTAATTCTATTTTTTGAAATAACTGGATAATCAAACCCACCATCAAAAAGTTGATTACATTTTAATACGCGTGTAATTGTAAAATAAATAGCCTTAAAAAATGTATTATTATCAAGTTGCCATAGTGCATATTGTGAACATGTTGGGTAATATCTACATGAACCAAAAGAAATTACACTTAAATATCTTTGATAAAACCTTATTAAATACTTAAATATTGTTTTCATTTGAAAAGGTTTAATCTTTTAAAGGCAAAATCAAAATCTTTTTTAAGTTTATTAAAATCATTTTCATTTATATTGTTTTTAGCAACAAAAATATATTTACCTGTTTGAATTTGATTTTCATAAGAAGCAAATAAAGCTCTTAATCTTCGTCTAGCTTTATTTCTTAAAACTGCGTTACCTACTTTTTTAGAAGTAACAAAAGCAGCTTTTAAATTTGTGTCAGAACTAAAAAAAGCGACAAAGGAGCTTGTATGCCACTTATTGCCGCTTTTATATAGTTTGTTAAAATCTCTTTGACTATTTAGTCGATGTTTTTTGCTTAAACAGCTAATCTTTTTCTACCTTTAGCTCTTCTTGCTTTAATAACTTTTCTTCCGTTTTTAGTCGACATTCTAACTCTAAAACCATGTGTTCTCTTTTTAGGAGTATTGTGTGGTTGATATGTTCTTTTCATGATAGTTTTCCTCTACATTCACTAATTAAGTTGCGGATTATAGTTAAACCTAACTTAAATCTACATTAGTTTTATTGTCGTTTAAAGGCAAAATAACAATAAATTTTGCACCTTTATATTTTATATTTTCTATAAAAAAATCACTGTTTTGAACAAATATTTTGCCATTTAAATGATTTTCAATTATTTCTTTACACATAAACAGTCCTATACCTAAGGCATCATTATCATGTTTCGTTGTAAAATGTGGTTCAAAAACTTTTTGTATATTTTTATCTTCTATACCACCTGCATTATCTAAAAAACTAATTTCTAAAAAATCATTTTTCTTTTGACATTCAATTTTAATATATCTTTTAGTATTTAATCTTATTAATTCATCTTTTGAATTAGAAATTATATTTATAAATACTTGAATAAGTTCATTTTCTAAGCTTTTAATTTTTGTATTACAAATATCTGAAACAACATTAATATATTTATTATCAAGTTGATACTTAACTAATTCAAAGGTTTTATCAAAAGTTTTTTTAATATTAAACTCTTCAAAATCTTTTTTAGGTTTAAAAAAGTCTTTAAATATGTCTAAAGATTGATGAGATAAAATATTATCAAGTTTGAGTTTTTCGTCAATTTTCTTTTGTATTTCAAGTTGATAAGCTTTTATCTTTTTTTCAAGAAGAGCTGAAATATAAACAAATATTACTAATAAAAGAATTGTTATAAAAATACTAATTACTAAAAGTTTAGATAGGGACTTTTGATTTGATTGCTTTAATAATTGTCTTTTTTCATTTATTTGCATATACAAATCATCCATATAAAAGCCTGTTCCTATAATCCATTCCCATTCTCTAATAGTATTTACATAACTAATTTTTGATACCTTATTATCACTATTTGGCTTTTGATTATGAACGTAAGAAATAAAACCTCCACCATTTTTGGCAAGTTTCAACATTTCATTTTGTGTTTTAACTACATCATCATTTATTTTTAAACCTTTTATATTTTTACCTATAAAACCATCTAAATAATAACTCAAAAATTTCCCTTCATAAGTTAAAGCAAAAATATAACCATTTTCTTTATATCTAATTTTAGAGATTGATTCTGCAATATCATTTTTTAACTGTTCTTGAGCATCATAAAGATATTCACCTGTTCCAATAAACCAATCTAAAGGTTCAAATAATTTAAAATACCCTATCTTTTCATACTCTTTTAAACTATCAGGCTTTGTCCAATACCAAGAATAAAAAGTTGAATTTTGTTTTTTAAGTATTCTATTCATTTCATGAAGTAAGAAAGTTCCTTTTTTATCTTGATAATTCCATAAGTCTTTTTCTTCTAGCTCTGGTTTAATGGGATGTAAGACATTTTTCCCACTCATTTCATATATAAAAAGATAACCTCTATTATCGTTAAACCTAATATCTCGTAATGAGTCTTTAATCATTCTTTTGATTTCATCTTTTGGTTTGTCTTTGTTGTTTTTATAAATAGAAAAGGCTATTTTATAAGCATTATTAACTTGTTCTCTTAGATTTTTTTTTAATCTTTCAAAAGAGATTTTTTTCTCATAATTAATAGTATCAATAACTTTTTTTACTTCAAATTCAATTTCATTTTTATTTAATTCAATATATTTCTCTTCTAAATTTTTCAATTCCAATTCGAATCTATGTTGATATTCATTGTATAAAAAACTTGTAATAAAAAAAGAAAAAAGGATTATTAATAAAGCAGGTAAATATTTTATAAGATTTACAATATCTTTTTCATTTTTAAACATAAGTAACTCTTTTTTGTTTTTTTTATTATAACAAAAAAGAGTTGTTTTTAATATAATATAAAAATTATTCTATATCCACTTTGATTTCATCATTTTGGATACCAAAAGTAATCTTTGAACCTTGAGTTATCTTATCTTCAAGTATTAAATCAGCAAGTCTATCTTCAACTATTTCATAAATTGCTCTTTTTAAAGGTCTTGCTCCATAAACAGGATCAAAACCTACTCTTGCGATATATTCTTTTGCTTCGTTAGTTAAATTTATTTCAATATCTTTTTCTTCTACTTTTTTTCTAATATTTTCAAATAATATATCAACAATATTTGTAATCGCATCTAAATTTAGCTGTTCAAATATTACAATATCATCTAGTCTATTTAAAAACTCTGGTCTAAAATGAGATTTTAAATCACTTAAAACTTCATCTTTTCTTTTAGTTTTATCTTCAATTTCAATAATTTTCGCACTTCCAATATTTGATGTTAAAATAATAATAGTATTTTTAAAATCAACTGTAACGCCTTTATTATCAGTTAGTCTTCCATCATCTAAAACTTGAAGTAAAATATTAAATACATCTGGATGTGCTTTTTCAATCTCATCAAAAAGTATTACACTATATGGTTTTCTTCTTACCGCCTCTGTTAACTGACCACCTTCATCATACCCAACATAACCAGGTGCTGCACCAATTAACCTTGAAACAGCATGTTTCTCCATATACTCACTCATATCAAATCTAATTAATGATTTTTCATCATCGAATAAGAATCTTGCTAATGTTTTTGCTGATTCAGTTTTTCCAACTCCTGTAGGTCCAAGGAACATAAAAGAACCAATTGGTCTACTATCTTCTGAAAGTCCGGCTTTATTTCTCTTAATAGCTCTTGAAATTGCTTTTAGTGCGTCATCTTGTCCAATTACATCTTCTTTTAAAACAGATTCGACTTTTAATACTTTTTGTTTTTCACTATCCATCATTTTATTTACAGGAATACCTGTCCATCTTGAAACAATACTTGCAATAGCTTCTTCATCTACTGAATTTCTAAGAAGTGTTCCCTCTTCTTGCATTCGATTCCACTTTTCTTCATTTTCTTTGATTTTTGCTTCAAGTGTTGGTATTTCACCATACTCAATTGAAGCAGCTTCTTCAAATTTTGACTCTCTTTTTGCTCTTTGTGCTTTTGTTTTTAATTGATCAATTTTTGCTTTTAATTCACTTGTAGCATTAAAAGTCTGTTTTTCATTTTCAAATCGTGCTTCAAGATTTTGCATTTCTTCATTTAAGTTTGCTAATTCTTTTTCTATTTCGATAAGTCTTTCTTCATTTCTCTTAGACTTTTCCATTTTAAGAGCTTCTTTTTCAACATTTATTGTTTGAATTTCTCTTTTTATTTTAGATAAAGCTATAGGTTCACTCTCTATTTGCATTTTTAACTCAGCTGCTGCTTCATCTATAAGATCAATAGCTTTATCGGGTAAAAATCTATCTGTAATATATCTATTTGATAATTTAGCCGCACTTACTAAAGCACTATCATTAATCGTTACATTATGATGTGTTTCTAATTTTTCTTTTATACCTCTTAGAATTTGAAGTGCTTCATTTACACTTGGTTCATCCACATTTACTGGCTGAAATCTTCTTTGCATTGCTGCATCTTTTTCAAAATATTTTCTATATTCTTTTAATGTAGTTGCACCAATTGTATGAAGTTCTCCCCTTGCTAATGATGGTTTTAGAATATTTGCAGCATCCATACTACCTTCACTAGCACCTGCTCCAATAATCGTATGAATTTCATCAATAAAAAGTATAATATTTCCAGCTTTTTTCACCTCATCAACTACTTTTTTTAATCTATCTTCAAATTCACCTCTATATTTAGCACCTGCAATTAATGCACTCATATCTAAAGTTACTACTTTTTTATTTTGAAGACTTGTAGGAACTTGTTTTTCTACAATTCTTTGAGCCAAACCTTCTGCAATTGCTGTTTTACCAGTACCTGGTTCACCTAATAAAATTGGATTATTTTTTGTTTTTCTAATCAAAATTTGCATCATTCTGTTTATTTGCTCATCTCTACCTATAACAGGATCAAGCTCTCCATCTATAGCTTTTTTATTTAAATCAATTCCATACTTATCTAAGGCTTCTAAATTTTCATCACTTGTTGCACTATCAATAGTACTTCCTGCTCTCATTGCTTCAAGTTGTTTTTTTGCATCAAGTAAATTAATATATTTACCTAATACATCTTTTAATACTTGAGAATCAAAATTTGAAATAAGCCAAGTATCAACAGCAATAAACTTGTCACCATTTTTAACCATTAAACCTTCTGCGTTTTCTAAACTTGTAACAAAATTTCTTGATAGTTTAATATTCTCTTTTGTAACACTAGAAACTGATGATAATTTTGAAGCATAAGATTTTGCCTCAAGTTCAATTGCTGCTTTATCAACATTCATTTTATTTAATAATTGGTTTAAAACTGAGTTTGTATTTGTTAATAAAGCCCAAAGAAAATGAATTACTTCAACTTCTTGATTCTTATTATGTAAGGCTAAAGCAACTGATGAATCAATGCTTTCTGCCATTTGGTTAGTTAACTTTTCAAATAATTTATTCATTTTTAGCACTCCTTTATATTAACTGCTAATAAAATTATAGCAAGTTGAGTGTTTATTTGTCAAGTTATATTATATAATCTAAAATATATTCATTTTTATTAAGTGGAATATCTAAAATAAAACTAGTTCCCTTATAACTTTTATTGTCAATCATAAAACTACAATTTTTAACTTCAATATTCCCTTTAAAATGTTCATTAATAATTTGATGTGACATATAAAGCCCTATTCCTGTACCTTTTGACTTGTGTTTAGTTGTAAAATACGGCTCAAATATTTTATCAATTATTTCTTCTTTTATACCTCCTGCCCCATCAGTAACTTCGATTAAGACTTTATCTTCTAGTCTTTTTGTTTTTATTATAATTTTTCTTCTTTTTATATTGTTTAGTATAAAAGCATCTTTTGAATTATTTATCAAATTTATAAAAACTTGCATAAACTCACTAGGTACACCTTTTAAATATATTTGTTCTCTTTCAAAATCAAGTTCAATATCAATATCATTGTTTTTAAGGCTAGAGCTTACTAGTTTTAAAACTTTTTGAATATAAGTATGTAAACAAAACTCTTCTATTTTTCTATCTTGTTTAAAGAAATTCCTAAAATCATCTATAGTTTTAGATAAATATTTACAATTATCAACAATATGTTCTATACTTTTTTCAAAATTTTCATCATTTAAAGTTTGCATTTCTTTTTCAAGCCTAATTCCACTAGCACAAGTAGTAATAACACTTAAAGGTTGTCTCCATTGATGAGCTATATTTCCTATCATTTCTCCCATAGATGCCATTTTTGATTGTTGAAAAAGTAATCTATCTTTTTGTTTTATTTCTGTAATATCAATAATTGCTGTTACTCTAATATTTTCTCCTAAAAACTTAAGACATTTACTCTGAACTATGGTATTAATTTTTTCATCATTAAATTTTATAAATTCAATTTCATAAGGCTCAGTATTTTTAGTTATATTTTCTTTCATTAAAAGTTTATATTTACTATCAATAAAATCTAAAATATCTTTTTCTATAAAATCTTCTTTTCCTTTTGCTTCAAAAAGATTTAATGTAATATCATTTACATCAATGATTTTTGTATTTTTTATTAATATTATTGACTCAAGAGTTGAGTTAAATAAGGCCTTAAAACTTTCAAGAGATGCTTCAAGGTACTCTTCTCTTTTATCAATCTCTTTTTGCATTACATTAAAACTATTGATAAAATTATTAAGCTCAATATAATCACTTTTGGGAACTTTTATTTCATAATTACCATTTGATATTTTTGTAGTTGTATTTTTTAATTGATCAAAAACTTTAAATATCTTTTTAGACATTTTTAAAGAAAAATAAATTGAAATTAAAATAAATATAATTATAAAGAAAAGAGTTATATACATAATATTACTTAAAGCACTTATTACATTTGTATAATCTTCTCTTGCTATTACTTTCCAGTTAGTTTTATCAATATTTATGTATGTACCATATTGAGTTTTCTTACCTTTTATAGGCTTAAATTTTTTTTGTTCATAAGCTTTTACTTTATTTATTAAACTAGTATATACATCAGAATAACTTGCATTAAATCTTTGTAATACCATATCTTCATTATCTGGATTAATAATAATTGTTCCATCTTTGTCAATAACTCTAATCATGTGTGATTTATCTATATTTTTAAACCTTTTTATAAAACTAGAGATATCTTCAAAATTTATAAGAAAAACAAAAACCTTATTTTCATATTTAAAACTATAAGATACAGAAGGTTCATCATCAATGCTTGATAAAAAAACACTTGACCAGTAAGAGTTTTTTTCATCATTTAGATTTTTAAAATAATTTTTATTAGAATAATCAAAACCTTTATAGATATTTAAATTATTTAAAGCAGAAAAGTTTACTATAGTACCCTTATCATCTAAAACTAATATAGCTGTGACATTTCTATCAATTTTTACAATATTTTCAATAATAGAATTATCACTATCATAATTTGATTTTAACAAATTAGATATTTTGATAATTTTGTCAATAAAGTTATTTATTTCAAACTCTACTTGTATTAATACTTGCTCTTGATTATGATCTATGCTATTAAGTTTATTCTTATATAGATTAAAAGCTGAAAATATTCCTGTGATTACAATAACTGTAACACAAATTAATATTAACAATAATAAAATTTCTTTTTTTAAACTTTTTGATTTTTTCATTTAATTATTACAAACTCACCATTTTTTATTTCAAATGTATAATAATTTCTAACTACATCTCCATAATCATCAAAAATTATATCATCAATCAAACCTTTAAATTTTTTATTTTTTAATAAATATTCTTTTACTTTATCTTCCTCTACTTCTTTAAGTACTTCTATTAGTATTTGAGCTAATTCATAAGCCTTTGAAGCATAAATAGAAGGTTCTAAATTGTATTTATCTTTGTAAGCTTTGACAAATTTTAAGTAATTTGTTTTTTTAGATTTAGGATTAAAATCTATATTAAAAAGTACACCCTCTGATGATTTCCCAGCATTTTCTAAAAAAGATTTTGTCATTGCCCATTCAGCTAGTGCTACTTTTGTTTTTATTTGATTTAATCTTAAATATTGTATTACTTTAGCAGAATCAATCGAGTTTGCACACATTAAAATTAAGTTAGGATTTTTATTTTTTATATCTTTAACTAATTCATCAAAATTTACATCTGTTGTATTGTATGTTAAAAGTTTTTTACCTGTTTTAGAAAAAAGACTTTTTTCAAAATTAATTAAATAATCTTTTGTATATGTTTTATTTTTAGGATCATAAATCCCATAAATTTTATCATATTTTTTTTCTTTTATAAATTCAGAAAAAGAATCAAAACGAGAAGGATTATTAGCTACATGAACTCTAAAAAACTGATCATTCTTACCAGTAAATTCATTACTAGCAGAAGCGGCTGAAATCATAAACATATCTTTATGCTTATTTATTATGGACATAGAAACTTTTGACATGGTACTTGTTACATTACCTATTACAATTTTAATGTCATTTTCTATAAAACCATTTATAATCTGTTTATTAATATTTGGATCATTTTTATCATCTTTAAAAATTAATTCAATATTTTTATTTCCAACTTTATAATCAACTTCATCAAATGCTAAAAGAACACCATTCATCATAGCATTTCCTAAAACTGAATATTTTGAAGTCAAAGAACCTACAAATCCTATTTTTATATTTTGCATTTTGTTTACTGAATAAAGATAATAAATTATTAAAATTAAAAAAAGAAAAAAAGCCACCATAAATTTGATCATCTGTTGCATATATAATACCTTAAAAAAATATATACATTATATACTTTTTATCCTAATTATATTCTATTTGTTATGTTAGTTGTATCAAAACTTCTAAGCCCTTTAAGTTTTTATTCTCTATTAGAAAATCCTTATTTTTGATTTTTATACTACCTTTCATGTGTTTTGTAATAATATAATGTGCCATATATAAACCTATACCTGAACCTACTTCTTGTTCTTTAGTTGTAAAATAAGGTTCAAAGATTTTATGAATTTTATTTTCTTTTATTCCTAAACCTGAGTCTTGAATTCTTAAAACTATATCATTATTTACTTTTTTTGTTTCAATTAATATATACTTATCTTTTACACCTGAATTCAATATTGCATCTTTTGCATTTTCTAATAGATTAAAGATAATTTGTGAGAATTCTGCTATATATCCATTAATAAAAAGTTCTTTATTTCTATGTCTTAAAACTAGATTTATTTCATTTTTTTGAAGTAAAGGCTCAATAAAAAGTAATGTAGAATTTAAACTTTCTATCAAATTAAACCTTTCTTGATTTTTATTAAGTTCAAAATATGCTGAACATTTATCAATAATTGAAGATAACTCTTTTGTAGTTTTATTGATTTTATCTAATCCTTCAAGTAAATTTTTATCATTTAATATATCTAGTTGTTTTTCAAGTTTCATACCAGAAGATAAAACACTTATTGTTGATAAAGGTTGTCTCCAATGATGTGCAATATTTTTAAGCATTTCAGAAATAGATGTAAACTTTGATTGTTCCATTATTATTTTATGTTGTTCTTTTAAGTCTGTTATATCCAAAAACAAAGTAATTCTTAATTTTTTATTTTCAAAATAAATTGCTTTATCCTTGGCTAATACATAAATAATAGAATTATCCTTTTTTAAAAGTTTAAACTCTTTAGGTTCATCTATATTAACATCTTTTCTAAAACATTCTTTTATCATATTTCTGTATTTAGAAGGAATTATTTTAAGTACTTTTTTACCTTTTAAGTCTGATTTATTATCATAACCTAATATTTTAACAGCTGAATTATTTACAGTTAAACATGACTCTTTATCATGAATAACAATTCCTTCCATAGTAGAGTCCACTAAAAGTCTAAAGTTTTCTAAATTTTGAGTTAAAATATCTTCCCTTTTATTTAACTCTATTCGCATTTTATCAAAAGACTTGATAAAACTATTTAATTCAATAAACCTTGTAAAAGTAAGACTATTTTGATATTGACCATTTGAAATATTTTTAAATTCTGATTTAAATTTATCAAGTTTAGAAAATATTTTTTTCAAGTATTTATTAATAAACAATAATACAATTAAAGAAATAATACAAATACTTATAACAATTAATAAAACTACTTTTAAAATATACCATTTTAGGATATCTGTATTTTGTCTAAGTAATAGTTTCCATTTAGTTTTATCAATAGTAGTATACATACCATAATCTATAGTATTAAGATAATTGTTTTTAAATTTAGTAAGTTTATATTCATCAACAACATCAATTAAATCTGTAAAATAATTACGAGATAAAGAATTATTTATACTATCTTGTTTTTTTGTTAGATCATGATTTATAATAAATTTTTTATTTGAATCAAACAGTCTAATCATTGATGAACCATCAGAATTTTTAAAAGCTTTAGTTAAATTTATAATTTTTTCTAAAGATATTAAAAATATAATTTTCTTTTTTTTCACCTTGAAAGAGTATGCTATTGAGGTATTTTTTTGAAAATCAAAATATATTAAATCTGACCAAGCCTTTTTGATATTTATTTTATCATTTGAAAGTTCATTCAAAAAATTCAAATAAATATCTGTTTTTGAATATATTTTTTCAACTTTGTTATTTTCATTAAATAAAAGTATTGTTGATATCTCTTTATTTGTATTTAAAATAGGTTCTAAAATTATATGTAAATTCTCATTTTCATTTTCTAAATACACTGATAATTTTTCTATTTTATTCATAAAATCATTTATTTGATTTTTTACATGTATTAATATCTCTTTTTGAGAATGTTGTAAAGATTGATTGTTTAAATTAAAAAAAGAAATAATAGTAATTGATAATGTTATTATAGAAAAAAATAAAGTTATTAAGACGACCATTGTTATGATATTTTGTTTTAAACTTTTTGCTTTCATCAAAACAACCTTTAAACTTCCATAAATATATATTATAATATTTTTACTTAATACAAGTATTAATTATTTATTTAAATATAATTTCTTTTTAGATATATTCAAAATAAAAAGTGATAATTATATGTTATGTGGAATTGATGAAGCTGGAAGAGGACCTATTGCTGGACCTCTAGTTGTAGCAGGTGTTGTATTAAAAAAAGAACTTGAACAATTAAATGACTCTAAAGTTTTAAGCGAAAAAAAAAGAGAATTACTTTTTGATAAAATTATTGATAACTCTTATAATCATATCGTTTTTAAAAGTGCAAAAGAAATTGATGAAAAAGGAATAAGTAAATGCCTGAAAGAATCAATTACAGAAATAATGCAAAAACTATCATCAAATGCCAGTTCATTTTTAATGGATGGAAATACATCATTTGGTATAAATAAACTTGAACATAAAATCAAAGCAGATGCAACAATAAAAGAAGTAAGTGCTGCTTCAATTCTTGCTAAAGTATCAAGAGATAGATATATGTGCAAAATAGCCTCTAATTATGAAAATTATGACTTTGAAAAACATAAAGGATATGGAACTAAAGCCCATGTTGAAAAAATAAAAGAGTTTGGAAGAAGTGATGAACACAGGTTTACATTTAGACTAAAAGCCTTAGGTGAAGAGAAACTAGGAGTTCAAAAGAGTCTATTTTAGACTATTTTGAAACTTCACCTATATAACTTTCAACTGATTTAATCTTTTGAGTCATTCTATCTTCATGATTTTTTCTTATATCAAAAGTTATAGTTGAATAAACTCTATTACACCCTAAATCTTCTAATACCTTGTAACATCTACCTATCAAATCTAAAGCCTCACTCATTTTATTTGTTTCTATAATTGTACACATTGAAGTTAATTGATAAGAATATCCACTATTTTTAATAACTTCAATTACTTTTGAAACTTCTTTAGCCTTACTTTCACTTTTATCTGTTGGAAACATTGCCATTTGTACTAAAACACTCATCTAAGCTCCTTATTATAGGTATTTTTTTATATTTGTTTCAATATTATATTAAATCATTGACACATAAATTTGATACAAGGATTGTAGCAAAATTATAATAAAGTATTTTCTAAAAAAATAAAACAAGATAAACTATAAATCAAAATTAGATTTATAGTTTATTAATTAATTTTTTTACCTATTCTACTTATATCATTAAAATTTATAAATATAGACTTTACATAGCCAACAATTTGATTTTGCGAAACAGTTCCCCAAAACCTTGAATCATTTGAATGATCCCTATTATCTCCCATCATGAAATATTCATTTTCTGGAACTATTATAGGATACATATTAAATAATTGTGAAGGACTTAATCCATTATTTACAACAAGATTATCATTACTTATCGATGGAAATTTAATTTTATAGGGATTAATTACCCAAAATTTATTTCCAACCTTCATAATATCCTTATTAGAGTAATTATTTAAAATGTATTCATTCCCTTCTTTAGGATGTAAAAGTAAATTTTTATCTTGTATAGCAATAATATCTCCACTAGTAGCAACCACTCTTTTTATGTACAATATCTTTTCATTTTTTGGATATTTAAATACTACTACTTCACCTCTTTTAGGTATAAATTGTGTTTTTTTAACCAAAAACTGATCATTTTCAAGAATTGTAGGTGACATTGAAGAAGAAGGCTGTGTAAATAATTTAACTGTTACACTTTTTCCTAAAATTGTAATATATGAGAAATAAAATATACAAGTTATTATGAGAAAATACCATTTACTAAACTTACTATATTTGATTTCATTCTTATTTATAATACTAATTACATTAAATATTGGAATAAAATATAATAAAAGAGCAGAAGAATATATTAATAAGACAGTAAAAATATTAGTATATTCAAATATTGAATTATATAAAGAATATAGGAATAAAGGCATTAGAAACATATATAAATAACCTTTTTTTATATGACCAACATATATATAACCTAAACCAGGAGCAATAAAAGTAAGTATAATTCCAACTATTTTGCTTTTCTTTTTTTCTTTTTTTACATTTAATTCTTCATTACCATCATCTATAGTAGAAGATTCAATTTCTAAACTATTTTCAGTATTGATATTTTCTCTTTTTATTTGTTTTCTTCCTATAAAAGGATATAAAATTGCAGTTACTGGTATGAATATTAATAGTAAAACCCATACTATTTTATTATTTGGTTCTTTAAAGTTATTTACAAGAACAGAAAAAAAAGCATAAAGCCAAATCAAAAAACAAATGGTATAAATAATTAATATTGATACAAACATATTATTTTCCACTTAATTTTGAATTTGCTATTTTCTTATATTCATCTATAAAACTATTTACTCCAACTAATAAAAATAATCCTACTAAAATAAAACATTTCGTCATTGTGTTTCCTCTATTATGTTATAAAATTACTAATAAAATAATAATTTTTAAAAAAGTTGAAAATTATATCATAATAAGTTATTAGACTAATATTAAATTCATAGAACCACTTATATTTATTATGTTCTTTTTTTAAAGTATATATTTTATATACTTTTTTACTTATATTTTAAAACTTTTTTGTTATTATACAATATTAATAAAAGGAGAAATAATATGCAAATAGATGTATCTGCAGAAGTGATTTTATCACAACTTGGATATTCAAAAAGTGATGCTTCAATGAAGCAAGCTGAAAAAATGATATCTGTTACAGACAACTTTGATAAGTTTTCTAAACACATTTTTTCTTTAAATGATCATTTAAAGAAAATGAATGCTTACGTAGGATTGTCAAATAAAACTGACTATTTAAAAATCAAATGTGATGAAAATGATGCACAAGAAATTTTAGAAGAATTTCATGAAGAAGTTTCACATTGGGCTAACAAGTACAATGTAAAACTTCAACAATTAGATGCAAAACCTATTTACTATATTTTAGGAACTCACTAAAAAATTTTCTTATAAGAATGACAGTAAGGCACCTTTTGGTGTCTTGCATAATAATCTTGATGATAATCTTCTGCTTCATAAAAAGGAACAACTTTATATAAACTTGTAGCAACTTTATAACCCATTGATGTCAATTTTTCAATCAATTTTTCAGAAATTTCTTTTTCCTCATCATCATTATAAAAAATAGCAGATAAATATTGACTTCCAATATCTGGACCTTGTCCATTTGTTTGGGTAAAATCATGTGTTTCAAAAAACTGAATGGCAAGTTGTTCAAAACTAACTTCAGTTGAATCATACTCTACTTTTACAACTTCTAAATGTCCTGTTTGACCTGTACAAACACTTCTATAATCAGGGTTTGGAATATGTCCACCCATATAACCTGAAACTGCTGTTTTTACACCTTTAAAGTTTTCAAAATAATATTCTGTTCCCCAAAAACAACCTGAGGCAAAATAAGCTTCTTTAATCATTGTTTTCTTCCTTAAAATTTAAAGATATTGAGTTTACACAATGTCTTGTATTCTTAGAAGTAAATCCCTCACCTTCAAAAACATGACCTAAGTGACCACCACAAGCTGCACAAACTATTTCAACTCTTCGTCCATCTGCATCAGCAACTCTTTTTACAGCTCCTTTAATTTCATCATCAAAACTAGGCCAGCCACAACCTGAACTAAATTTATCTTCTGACTTATATAGTGGAGTATTACATTTTTTACAAGTAAAAACTCCCTTTTTATAAAAATCATTATATTTCCCACTAAATGGAAGTTCTGTACCTTTATTCTCTATTACTCTTATTTCTTCATCTGTAAGTTTATTAAATGCCATATCTTCTCCTTAAGAAACTATAAATTTTTTAGTAAGCAAAACTTCATTATCATAAAGAATTTTTCCTTCAAATACATCACCTTTTTTAAACTCCCCTACACCTTTTGGTGTACCACTCATAAGAATATCACCATCTTCAAAAGATGCAAAAGATTTAAACTCATTTATTATGTCATAAGGCTTATTAATCATTAAAGATACATCACCTTTTTGAGCTAACTTATCATTAATAAAAAGTTCTACTTCAAGTTTTGATATATCACCATCAAAACTTACAAAGTCAGAAAAAACAGCAGAATTATCAAAAGCTTTAGCTCTCTCCCAAGGTAAACCTTTAGCTTTTAGCTTAGATTGTACTTCTCTTAATGTTAAATCCAATCCAAATGAAACAGCAGATATTTTATCTTCTTCAATTAAAAATGAAATTTCAGCTTCATAATGACAAGAGGCACTTCCTTTTGGAAATACTAGATTAGTTGAAATAGAAGAGTTTGGTTTTATAAAAAAAACCATTTCATCAGGCACTGCATTGTTTAATTCTTCTATATGCTCACTATAATTCCTACCAATACAAACCACCTTTGAAGGAGTTATTTTTTGTTCTTGTAAAGTAATACTATTCATTTGTTATTTACCTTTATTATCTAGTTTTTTTAGTTTATACATAGAGTATTTGTTTTTAGATTCTTTATATAAAAATATAGCTTTTTCAATATCTTTTTGAACACCTAAACCATTTTCATAAAAATAAGCCAACCATGATTTTGAATAATCACTACCTAAACTTGAAGCTTTTTCAAACCAAGTAAATGCTTTTTTATAATCTTTTTTTATGCCTAAACCTTTAGCATAAAAATACCCTATTTCAGACATACTAAAAATATCACCAGCTTGAGCACTTTTAGTATAAAGATCAAAGGCTTTTTTTAAATCTTGCTTTGTTGAAATACCTCTTTTATAAAAATAAGCTACTTCTCTTTGAATAAATTTATCATCTTCTATTTCTAAAAATTTTGAAAAATAAAAGAAAGATTTATCAAAATCTTTCTTTACACTTAAGCCATTATGATAAATCAAACCTAATTGTTTTAAAGAATAACTATCATTTAAAAGGGCAAGTTTTTCCAAGTAAGGAATTGCTTTTGAATATTTTTTTTCTGTTATATAGATTTTACTTAATTTCTTAATTGAAGCAATATCATTTTTTAAAGCTGCTTTTTCAAGCCATAAGACAGATTTTTCTTTATCTTTTTTAGTATTTAAGCCTTCTTCATAAAAAGAAGCAATAGTTCTTAAAGCATTGATATCACCAGCTAAAGCTTTTTTCATAAAACAATTAAATTTTAAATTACCTTGTTCTAAGTCTTTACAAAGAATGGTTTTAGGTTTCTTTATTATTTTTTTTTCAGCTTTTTTTGCTGTTTTGGGTTCTTCTTTTATATTTTCTTTTACATCTTTACTTGTACATCCAATAATAAAAAAAGAAACTAAAACTAAAAAAAAGTTTTTCATTTATACTCCTATTCTAAACAAAAGTATTTTATCTAAAAATACTATTATTTAAATGAAGAGTTATATTAATACTTCTCTAATAAATCATTTATAATAACAGAAGTAATTCCCCAAATTACCTCATCTTCATATTTATAAACCCAAATTTTATGTCTTTTATTTCCCCAAGGCTTCTTATATGTATCAGGAAGCCCTAACTCTTCTACTGGAAACAACACCTCTTTTTTGCCTTCTTCATTAAATCTAAAAGGTTGTATTTCATGAGACAAAGTATATTCTAAAGCTTGTGTTTCTTTAAAAAATTTTAAAGGAATTAAAATAGTTTTTTCAACTTCATTTTTATCAATTTTCATTGTTTTTAAAGCTCTTTTTTTAATCGTAGCAACAAAAGGCTCAATTACTGCACCTATAGGAGCAACATAAGAATCAAGTTGTCCTATAATTTTAATATCTTTTGCTTCAATTCCAAGCTCTTCATAAGTTTCTCTTAATGCTGTTTGTTCAAAATTTTCATCAATTCCTTCTTCAAACCTTCCACCTGGAAAACATATATCTCCACCTTGTCTAATATGAGCTGCTCTTTTTTGAAATAATAAATGATATTCACCTTTTATTTTTATAAGAGGTATTAGAACAGCTGAATTAAAAAACCTATCTCGACCTAATACACCTGGAGTTTTTGGCATATTTGTAACTAACTGTTTTAAATCACTTTTTTTCATATTAACTCTTTATAGATTTTATAGCTTTAATCATAGTTCTAATTATTTTTCTTAAATCTTCTTCTTTTATAGTAT
The DNA here is from genome assembly GCF_044841725.1 of Arcobacter sp. YIC-80. Classification (NCBI taxonomy): domain Bacteria; kingdom Pseudomonadati; phylum Campylobacterota; class Epsilonproteobacteria; order Campylobacterales; family Arcobacteraceae; genus Arcobacter; species Arcobacter sp. YIC-80. The sequence continues at coordinate 49,450 of NZ_JBJBSI010000003.1, forward strand.
AAGCTACAATTGAATAAATAAGTTTTCCAAAAGGTCTGATCCAAACACCTTTTGAAACACAATAATCTTGTATATATTGAGCATAACTATCATCTTTCAATTCAATAACCCCAATAGCTCCAATATTTCTAATACTTTTTACCAAAGGTATATCCCTTGCTTCATCTAGTTCTTCTGCAAAAATAGTTTCTATTTTTAAAACTTTTTCTTCCCAATTTGTTTGCTGTAGTAATTTTATACTTTCAATAGCTACACTACAAGCAAGAGGATTACCCATAAAAGTAGGTCCATGCATAAGAATACCTAATTTAGAATCACTTATTGTTTTTGAGACATTTTTTGAAGTAATCATAGCAGCCATTGTCATATAACCACCTGTTAAACCTTTACCTACAGTCATAATATCAGGTTTTATATCTGCCCACTGACATGCAAACATTTTTCCAGTATGCCCAAAACCTGTTGCTATTTCATCTGCTATTAAAAGAACATCATACTTAGTACAAAGTTCTCTTGCTTTTTTCAAGAATTTTGGATTATATATTCTCATACCACCTGCACCTTGAACAATTGGCTCTATTATAAAACCTGCTAATTCCTTATGATACTTCTCAAAGTTTTTTTCTAACTCATAAATTGCATCATCACAATTTTCATCAAAACCAATATTTGGAGCTTTTGTAAAAATATGTTTAGGAAGGTAAGAGCCATAAATACTATGCATAGAATTATTTGGATCACATACACTCATAGCAGCTAAAGTATCTCCGTGGTAAGCATATTGAGATGCTAAAAATTTATATTTTTTAAAGCCTTTTGCTTCTTGATATTGAATAGCTGTTTTCAAAGATACTTCAACAGAAACAGAACCACTATCACATAAAAAAACACTATTTAAACCTGTTAAATCTACTAGCATTTTAGATAATATAGCTGCATTTTCATGAGCTAGCCCACCAAACATAATGTGTGGCATAAGTTCAACTTGTTTTTTTAAAGCTTCATTTAATTTAGGATGATTATATCCATGTATTGCACTCCACCATGAACTCATAGCATCTATTAACTCTTCACCTGTTGAGAGAAAGATAGATGTTTTATCAGTTCTTTTTACTGGTAGTATTTTTGTTTTAGTTGGCAACGAATTATAAGGATGCCAAACATGCTCTTTATCTATATCTAACCAATTCAATAAAAATTCCTATTTTTAATATATATTAGATTATAGCTTAATATCAATTATCATCAAATAATGTAACAGTAAATTCAGCCCCTTTATATTTTTGCTCTTTATATTCAAATTTTTTATTTGTAACTTCTATTTGTCCATTCATATATTTAGATATTATTTGATCACACATATAAAGGCCTATTCCTGTACCTTTTGAAGTATGTTTTGTAGTAAAATAAGGTTCAAAAACTTTATCTAAAATTTTTGATTTTATTCCTCCTGCATTATCTTTTATTTTTATAACTATTTTATCTTTCTTTCTTTTTGTTTCTATAAAAATAAATTTATTATCTTTATCATTTAAAGATAAAGCATCTTTTGCATTGTTTAAAATGTTTATAAATACTTGAATAAACTCTGTCTCATGTCCATAGACTTCTATAGTTTGAAAATCTTTAACTATTTTAATATGTTCTTGTTCAAACTTTGAGTTTAATAAATTTATTGTTTTTTCTAGAGTATTTGAAATATCAAATTTTACTTTTTTATCTTGAGGCTTAAAGAAATATCTAAAATCATCAATAGTATGAGATAAATAGTTTGATGAATTAACAATCCTATCTAAGGTTTCAAAAAAGAATTTATCATCTAAATCTCCAACTTCTTTTTTAATCTTTAAACCACTAGCACTAGTAGTTATTACAGATAAAGGCTGTCTCCATTGATGAGCTATATTTTCAATCATCTGACCCATTGCAGCCATTTTAGACTGTCGAACTAACAATCTATCTTTTTTTAGATTCTTCTCAACTTCATCTTTTATCTTTTCTTCTAGTGTTTCATTTATTCTTTTTAACTCTTGTGTTTTTTCTTCAACTTTTTTATTTAAATCTTTATTAACTTTATTTAATAAATTTTGTCTATACAATAAAAATAAAATTACAACTGTAATAGCAAAAAGAATCTGATACAATAAAGTATAATCAAACTCTTTTTTATGTTCCACATAAACCCACTTGTTACTTAATAATTCTATAGTTTCACTATCCAAAGTATTTATAAACTTATTTAATATATCAAATAATTTACTCTCATCTTTTTTGACACCTATTCTAAGTTCTACTCTTTCATCAATTTTACCTGATATTTTAATATGCGATAAAAAATCATTTTGTAATATATACCAAGCTTGTCCCATAGAAGAAATATAGCCATAAAACTCACCTTTATTTACCATTTCTAAACCATCAACTATATTATTCAACTCAATAAAATCAATATCTGGGTACTTTAACTTTAAAGCTTCAAAAGAAGAAAAATCTCTATTTACACCTATTTTTACACCTTTAATATTAGATAAATTTTCTATGAAAGGTTTATCATCTTTAGTCATAAGTACAGAAGGTATATCAAGATATGATTTTGTAAAATTCATAATATCTTTTCCTTCTTGAGTCAACTGAGAAGTAGGAATAATATCACATACACCTTTTTTTATAAGTTCTATAGAATGTTCTGTATTATTAGTTTTTACATAAGAAACATTTATGTTTAATTTTTTTTCTAACATTTTCATAAAATCCGATGTAATACCTTGAAGTCTATTTTCTTTTATATCACTATAAGGCATAGCATTTGGAATAATACAAGCTTTAATAACTTTTCTTTTTTCTAAATATTTTTTTTCATTACTTGTAAAAACCAATTTATTATCTTCAAAATAAATAAAATCATCAAAATCTATTATATTTTTAGTAAGCCCCATAATATTATATAAGTCATATATTCTTTGAAGCTTTTCTTTTTTAATTTCACCTAGTTTTTTGGTGTTAAAATAAGAAAGTTTTTTAAGTTCTTTTCCTTCATAAACTAATTCTTCCTTTGAAAGATTTTGGGAATTATATTTCTTAATTATTAAATCCGCACTCTCTTCAATATTTTCATAAGCATACTCCCAACCTTTAAGTGAAGCATTTTTAAAAGCAAGAACTGTATCTATGTCATTTTCAATCATATCTTTACTAGTAAAAAGCAAATCACTATACATGTCAAAACCAAATTTTTTAGGATCAAAAATATTATAGTCTATACCTTTTTGTTGTAATTCAAATGGAGACTTAGAAATATATGCTGAGATAACATCTGTTTTTTTATTTATTAAATCGTTAATATTATGTGTATGTTTTACAAAATTTAAATCTTCTAATCTAACATTATGTGAACGTATCATAGCTTTTAAAGATACTTCACTTGAATCATCAATTGTTGTCATAATAGTTCTATTTTTAAAGTCTTCAATAGAATTAACTTTTGAATCTTTTGTACTAACTAAAATCAAAGGGGTAGCTTGGAAAAGTGCATATAAAGCTACAATATCAGCTCCTTTTGATTTATCAAGAATTAACGTTTCTCTTCCTACTGCAAAATCAAACTTTTGTTTTGCCACATCATTAGGAATATTAATACCAAACTCAAAAGGCTTAATATTTACATCTAATCCTGCTTCTTTGTAAAAACCTTTTTCTTTAGCTATATAGTAGCCAGCAAATTGGAATTGATCAAACCATGATAATTGAATTGTAATTTTCTTTAAATCTTTTGATAAAAGTAGACTTGGGAAAAAGATAAAAATTAAAATAATATAGAGTAATTTCTTAAACATATAAACTCACTTTCTTTTTATGAAGCAAATATTATAACAAATAAATCTCACTTTCTAACAAAAAAAAAGATAAAAAATTACTAATTTTAAATACTTATAAAAACACCTAAAGTACAATAAAGTTATCATTTTTTTATCATACGATTCTAATATAATTTAGCAAAAAATTAGGAGTATTTTCAATGGAACATCAAGACTTAGAATTAAAACACATCTCAACAGTTGATGATAAAAGATATTTTATTTCAACAATTAAAATGCATGTTAGACACTCTTGGCTAAATCAACATAACAATGTTTTCGTTTATGAAACAATGATATTTAAAAAAGAAGACAATAAAGTAATCTACCATGAACCTGTATATAATAAAAGATATAATAGCTATGAAGATGCAATAAATGGTCATCAATATGCAGTTGAAAATACAGCAAAAATCATAAAAGAAGGTATTCTTTGTTAAATTCATAGGTTTTCCTATGAATTTAATATAAGCTTATTTTCTATACTATTTAATACACCTACTAAATTGAACTAGTTAACAAAGTAAATATTTTGTAGAAAAATCTAAACTACTTTGCTGTTTTATTAAAGTATATTTACTAAAACTATTTGATAAAATTAAACCTAAAAGTATAGCAACAATCAAAATAAAACTTACTATACTAAAGAATATGATAAGAATCATTCCTTTATAAAATTCTATTTTTTTTAAATTTTATATTTTGTACTCTTTAATTTTGATTGAATTATAAAGGATTATTTATCATTTGTAAAATTAATTATTTTTGATATAATAATCAAAAAAATTTATAGGATTTGTTTTGATTACACTAAAAGAACTAGATATATTTTTCAAATTATGTGAAGACTCACATATTTCTAATCTTGCTAAACAAATAAATATGACACAAGCTGCTATATCATCAAGTCTTAACTCTTTAGAAAAAAAACTTGATGAAAAACTTTTTGATAGAGTAGGTAAAAAACTTATATTAAATGAAAGAGGAAGACTATTTAAAGACAACTCGTACTCTCCATATTTAGAGCTTTTAAATAGTACAGAAATTTTTGATCAAGAAAAGCTAAGAGGAAAAGTAAAACTTGCTTCAAGCAAAACTTTTAATTGTATTGACTTATCTATATATCTTTATGACTTTATTTCTACACATGATGTGCAAGTTACAAAAAGTTCAAACAATACAAAACAAATTGTACAATCTATAGTAGATTCAACTATTGATTTAGGTTTTATTGAAAATGACTTTATTGATCCACACATAGTAAAAGAAAAATTAGCTGATGATGTACTTATTGTTGTAAGTGCAAATAAACACTTAAGTAACAATAGTTATTTTATAGATGAATTATATGAAAAAAACTGGATACTAAGAGAAAAAGGTTCCGCAACAAGAGAAATATTTTTGAATAAAATACCAGATACTAATAAGCTTAAGATCACAATGGAAATTTCAAATTTCGATGAAATTAAAAGTATCTTACTCCATGATAAAAATAGTATTACTTGTATATCAAAACTTGCTGTTCAAAAGGAAATTGAAGAAGGAAAACTTTTTAAAGTAGATATAAAAAATATAGATTTTAAAAGAGAATTATATATGATTCATCATAGAGACAAATATAAAAGTAAACTTTTTTTAGAATTTAGTGATTATATTAAAGAGTGTTTTCGAAAAAACTATCCATAAATTACAAATCAATTACGGTTACATTTTGGTTACAGTAAAATACCTATAAATTAAGTGATAAATTGTCATTATTCCACCAAGAAAATAAAAAAGGATACTTATGACATTTATTCCAGTTTCAACACAATTATTACAAGCTGTAAACTCTAACAATGTAACAAAAGTAGAAGAGCTTATTTTAAACTCAGATACAAAAAGAGAACTTATACTAGAACATGTATCAACATACGGAGAAAAGTCTTTAGCAAATTTGCTTCCAAGATTTAGAAGCAAAGGTTTAGTTCTAAATATTCAAACTTTATTGAATATCTAAGAACTAGGCTTCTTTTCAAGCCAAAACTTAATTTCTTCTTTTCCTTTAGCATTTAAAGAATAAATACCCTTTCCAACTCTTTCAAACCAAGAATAGTAGTTGTTATACATAATTTCTCTAGCTTTTAATTCATCTAAGTCTTTTGCTATTTGAGAAGCTTTACAATCCCCATGTCTTTCTAAATATAAAGCGATTTTCAAAGCTTTTTGTCTATATGAAGTAATAACACCTCTTCTACTAGCCATACCACCAAGATTGGGATCACCTACTCTACTTTGAAACTCACCTAAGAGTTTTTCTTTTTTTTGCTTTATTTTCCTTGGTTTATACTCAATAGGATCTAGTACTACTTCAACTTTATTTTTAATATGGTCTATTAAAATAAGCCCAAAACCTAACATCTTTAAAAGTTTTAAAGCTAATTTTCTTTTCTTTTTAAAAGCTTTTGAATCATGGGGAATACCAATGTATATAAGTGATGATAAAGAAATTCTATCCACACCTTGAAGCAATACATCAAGATTAAGAGATAGTTTAAGCTCAACTATTACAGGAGATTCATTACCTCTAACTGCTACAACATCACAATCACAAACTTCACCTTTCACTTCATAGTTTTGTGATTCTAAATATTTTTTTAGAGGTAAGTATAAATCAGATTCTTTCATTATAAATTCTTTTATATTTAATTTTCAAGTATGGTATATAAAAATTACTTAATTAGTTGTATTTATAGATATTGTCATAAAAATATTATGCTTAGAACATATAATAAAGAAAAGGAGTTATTCTATGTTCATAGCTATTAGTTTTTTTGTTGCAGGGGCTTTGCTTATTTTTGCTATTAAATAAATTTTAATTATAAGTCATTTTTTATTGATGTAAACACTATTTTACAATAAACGCAATTCTTATCTCTAGCACGTATCTCAATTTCTAAATCATTAGGAATATTTCAATTACTTGCCATTATAAACCCCTTATACTTTATATAAATTATATTACAGAATTTACTATTAAATTAAAACTAGAAAAAATAGATTATAGGATAAATAAAAAAGTGATTTAAATGATTAGATTTCAAAATAAATCAAGGTGGAGAGAGAAAAAAATATAGGAGCTTACATCTAGTAAGTGAGTATATTTATTTTTCCCAACAACGCCAAGTTATGCAAAAAGAGAAGTAAAGTCCCTTATCCTAAACGAATAAGAAAACTTTACGCGTAGTTAAATCATCTTTTTAGTGTAGGAAGTGTCTTTTATTTGAGAAGTATAAAGCCATACCAAATTCATTAGCAGCTTCTATAATTTCATCATCTCTGATAGAACCACCTGGTTCGATTACACACTTAACACCTGCTTCTTGGGCAGCATCAATTGAGTCTCTAAATGGGAAGAATGCTTCTGATGCTAAAGCAGCACCAGTTACATCAATACCTAAATCTTCTGCTTTTCTAAGTGCAGCTTTAGCAGCGTCAACTCTTGAAGTCATACCCATACCAACAGCAACCATTGCAGAATCTTTTACATATACTACACAGTTTGATTTAGTTAATGAAGCTACTTTATAAGCAATCTCCATATCTTTTTTCTCTTGTACAGTTGCTTCTCTAGTAGATTTTAATTCAGAGTTTGCAACTTCATCATCTTCAACTTTATCAGCGTCTTGATATACAAATCCACCATCAACAATTTTGAAGTTAAAATCATCATTTGCCATTTCTAACTTAGTAGTACCTTGTTTGAATAACTTGATTCTTTTCTTCTTGTTTAATTCTTGCTCAGCTTCAGCTGTAAAGTCAGCTGCAAATACAACTTCTAAGAAGATTTCATTCATTTTAACAGCTAAGTCTAAATCAACGATACCATTAACAGCAACTACTCCACCAAATGCAGAGATTGGGTCACATCTTAATGCACTCTCGTAAGATTCTAATAAAGTATCTTTAATAGCAAATCCACAAGGATTACCATGTTTTACAATACATACAGCATTTTCATCACCAAAAGCAGATGCAATTTTTGCAGCGCCTGAGATATCACCCATATTATTGAAAGATGCTTCACCTTTTAATGTGATAAATTTATTAGATAAATGCTTATCAAATTCGTATAATGCACCTTTTTGATGAGGGTTCTCACCATATCTAGTATCAAATACTTTAACACCCGTGATAAATTGTTTATTACCCATACCGTTGTTGAATCTTTTGTTCATATAATTAGCAATCATAGAGTCATAAGCAGCAGTATGCTCATAAGCTTTAATCATCATATCTCTTCTGAACTCTTGAGTATTTGAATCGTTTTTTAAGTTGTTAAGAACTAGGTCATAATCAGCTACGTCTGTTACAATAATAACTGAATCATGGTTTTTAGCAGCAGATCTAACCATCGCAGGTCCACCAATATCAATATTTTCAATAATTTCTTCAAAATCATCAGTTTTTTCAATTGTAGCTTTGAATGGGTAAAGGTTTACACATACTAAGTCAATACCTTCAACACCTAATTCTTTTGCTTGGTCTAAGTGTGATTGTTTATCTCTTCTATGTAAGATACCACCGTGAATATATGGGTTAAGAGTTTTTACTCTACCTTCAAAACACTCAGGAAATTTAGTAACTTCATTTGCTTCAATTACTGCAATTCCAGCTTCTTTTAATTTATTATAAGTACCACCAGTTGAGATGATTTCATAACCTAAAGATACTAACTCTTTTGCAAAGTTTTCAACACCACTTTTATCACTTACTGATATTAATGCTCTCATTTAAATTCTTCCTTGTTAAATTGTAAATATTAATAAAATAAAAAAAGCCAAACTCTATTTAGAGTCTGGCTTTGGCTTGTTTGATTATAAGTCTTGCTCGATTACTTGCTTGAACTTATTGAAATATACGTCAGACATGGCTTCTAAATCTTTATAGATATCATTAATAGATATTTTATCTGAACCAACTGTACCTATTGCACTACACTCAATACCTTGTGCATTTGCTATAGCTTCAAATGCAGCTGCATTTTCAGGCTTAACTTCAACAATAGCTCTTGATAAAGATTCAGCAAAAATTTCTTTTGAGTCATTTAAAGAAATATTTGCTTCAATACCTTTTTTACCAACTACTGCCATTTTAGCTAAAGCAATAGCAATACCACCAACATTAACATCTTTTGCAGCTTTAATTAAACCTTTTTTATTTCCTTCAATTACAGTATTCCATAAAGAAAGCTCTTTTTTAAAGTCAACTTCTGGGTGAGCACCTGCTACTTGATTATACATTTTTTTCATATATAAAGATCCACCAAATTCAGCTTTTGTTTCACCTAATAAGAAAAGCATATTCCCTTCTTCTTGAACACAAGAAGGAAGAACTTTATTTGCATCATCATTTACACCAACCATAGCAATTGCAGGAGTTGGGAAAACACCAACACCATTAGTTTCATTATAAAGTGATACATTTCCACCAATTACTGGTGTGTTAAGTTCTGCACAAGCTTTTTTAATACCTTCACAAGCTTGAGCAAATTGCCACATAACCTCTGGGTTTTGGGGATTACCAAAGTTTAGACAATCAGTAATAGCCTTTGGAGTTGCACCTGTCATAGCTACATTTCTTCCTGATTCCATTACAGCTGCAGCTGCACCTAATTCAGGATTAATATAACATTGTCTTGTATTACAATCAGCAGACATTGCTAAGGCTTTTCCATTTTCTTTTACTCTAATTACAGAACCATCATTTTGACCTGGGCCTTTAACAGTGTTAGTTTGAACCATAGAATCATATTGGTTATAAACCCATGATTTATCAACTACTTCCATATCTGAGAATAATTCTTCAAATACTTCTTGGTTTGATAATTCTTTATCTAAAGCTATATCTTCAATACCATCTAAGTATGCAGGTTTAGCAACTGGTCTATCTAATACAGGAGATTGTTCTGATACAGGCTGAACAGGAACTTCTGCACACTTTTCCCCATGCCAGAATAATTCCATATTTCCAGTAGCAGTAACTTCACCAATTACAGCAACATCTAATTCCCATTTTTCAAAAATATCTATAATTGCTTGTTCACAACCAGCTTTTGCACAAATTAGCATTCTTTCTTGAGATTCTGATAACATAAAGTCATAAGGAGTCATTCCCTCTTCTCTTGCAGGTACTTTATCTAAATGCATAATCATACCAGAACCAGATCTTCCTGCCATTTCAAATGAAGACGAAGTAAGTCCAGCAGCACCCATATCTTGAATACCGATAATTAAATCTTCTTTAAATAATTCTAAACAAGCTTCTAATAGTAGTTTCTCAGTAAAAGGATCACCAACTTGTACTGTTGGTCTTTTTGATTCAGAATCTTCATCAAATGAAGCAGAACTCATAACAGCTCCACCAAGTCCATCTCTACCAGTTTTTGAACCTACATACATTACTGGGTTCCCAATACCTTCTGCTTTACCATAGAAAATTTCATCAGCTTTAGCAATACCTAAGTTAAATGCATTAACAAGATTATTTCCTGCATAACACTCTTCAAAGTTTGTCTGACCTCCAATAGTTGGAACTCCCATACAGTTACCGTATCCACCAATACCAGCAACAACACCTCTTAAAAGGTATCTGTGTTTTTTAGCAGTTTCACTATCACCTTCAATTCCAGCAAATTGAATTAAGTTCATAGATGCAACAGGTCTAGCACCCATTGTAAATACGTCTCTCATAATTCCACCAACACCAGTAGCAGCACCTTGGTATGGCTCAATAAATGATGGGTGGTTGTGTGATTCCATTTTAAATACAGCAGCATATCCATCACCGATGTCAATAACACCAGCATTTTCACCTGGACCTTGGATAACCCATGGAGCTTTAGTTGGGAATCCTCTTAAGTATTTTGTACTAGATTTGTATGAACAGTGTTCAGACCACATCGCAGAAAAGATACCAATTTCAACATGATTTGGATCTCTTCCTAAGATTTCTTTTATATTCTCTAATTCTTCAAGTGTCAAAGAGTGAGCAAGTGCCATCTCTTCTAGGTTCATCTCTTTATTTTGCATTTTTCGCCTTAAAATATGGTTATTAAGTAAGCGTGATTATATCCAAAAAAGAGTTAAACTATGTTTTAGTCTTCAAATAAAATTTTCATTTTATTATCAATAATCTCTACAATTAGTTCTTTGTTTCCTATAAATTTTAAAGTATCACTTTTATAAAATTCATCCATATAAACCCTAAATAATCTTTTATTTAAAGAATTTGGATAAGCATAAATATTAATATTTGAAAATCTTATAATTTTTTCTTCATCTTTTGAAAATACTCTTTTTTTGTATTGTGCAAACTTCTCAATTTTCATTCCATCATATCTTTTAAATTCATTAGAATAAAAATTTAAATACTCGTCAATATTTGAATACTTCCAAGCCAATTTCCATTTATTTAAAGAAGCTAAAATAACTGCTAATTCATCTTTAGAAGCTTCTGTAAAAGTATTTTCACTTGTAATTAGAACTGCGTCTTTAAGATTTATCCTATTTCCTAAATCTATCAACTTTTCATTATCTAAGGCTATACAACCCTTAGTAAATTCTTCTCTTTTACCATCAAGAGGCATTCCATGAATCCAAATACCATGACCTTTTTTACTCATACTTTTATCAAAATTATTTGGATATGAAGTCACAAGAGCGAAAGGCCCATAAAATTGATCAAGTTTTGTTTTTTTCTGTGTTAAGTCATACACTCCAATAGGTGTTTTTTTATCCCCTTCAAGATACTTATCACCTTCTACTTCTCCTGTTATAACTTCATTTTCAAAAAGTTTTTCTAGTTTTTTATTTTCATTTTTAAATAAAAAAAGTTTCTTATCTTTTTTATTTGAAAAAAGAATGTATTTTTTACTTTCAATATAACCAAATTTTGTGTCATAAGATTTAAGTACATAATCCCAATAATCTTTTTTAGTAAGTTCTTTTTCTATTTGTGTTTCAACTGCTTTAAGGCCTTCTAGTCTATATAAATCAACTAATTCTTTTGAAAAAAGGTTTGTAATAAATAAAGAGAATATTAAAAATAATAATCTAAACAAAATAACTCCATAATATAAATTTTTAAGTTGCGCAATTGTATAATGATACCCCTAATTTTTAAATAAAAGTGAATATGTCCGTGAAAAAAATCATTGTTAGTTTATTATTTTTTATCAGTTTTTTGTTTGGTGCTGAAGTTAAGGAATTACCTTGGCCAAAAGGTGAAACTTTTTTAACATTTTTAGAAAAGTATTCAATTCCTCAAAAATTATATTTTGAGCTTGAAAAAGAAGATAAAGAGTTATGTTCTGAAATAAGAGCTGATGATAGATATTATTTATATGAAAATGATGATGGAACATTAAATCAAGTATTAATACCTGTATCAGAAGAAATACAACTTCATATATATATAGATGAAGATAATACATACAAATTTCAAACTTTACCAATTAACTATAATGAGTTTACAGAAACTATAATTGTTCCAATTACAAATTCAGTATCTTACGACCTACAAAAAGCAACAGGAAATGCAGCAGTATCAGCTCAAATAAAAGCTTTATTTAATGATGTAAATTTTAGAGGTATGCAAAAAGGTGATATTGTAGCCGTTAAATATTCACAAAAAGTACTATTAGGGAAAGCACATGGTTTACCTGATATAAAATCAGCAATGGTTGAAGTTGCAGGCAATAAATATTATAGATTTAAAAATGAAAAAGATGATAAATACTATAATGAAAAAGGTGTGGGTTTTACAAAAACATACTTCTTTAGAATTCCTCTTACATATAAAAGAATTTCAAGCCATTTTACTAGAAAAAGATGGCATCCGGTTCTAAAAAGATATAGAGCTCACTTAGGAACGGATTTTGCAGCACCAAGAGGTAGAAAAATTTATGCAGCAGGTGATGGAAGAGTTGAGTTTGTGGGTAGACGTGGGGGTTATGGTAAAACTATTATCATAAACCATAGAAATGGATATAAAACTCTTTATGCACACCAAAATAGATTTAACAAAAGCATAAGAAGAGGTCAAAATATAAAGAAAGGTCAGCATATTGGATATGTTGGAAGTACAGGTCTTAGTTCTGGCCCTCACTTACATTTAGGTTTATATAAAAATGGAAGAGCGGTTAATCCTTTAAAAGTTATAAAAAAACCAGATACAAATGGTTTAAAAGGAAAATCAAAAAGAACATTTGTTGCTAATGCAAAGTTAATGATTGAAGAAATAAATGCAAAAATAGATAATAAAGATTCAATTAAAGCAACAAGATTAGATAGAATAGATTATAAAAGTGAACTAAAAATTTAAAAAAAAAAGGAGTCATTATGCCTCAAGAAGAAGTGATTATAACAGATCCTCATAAACTACTAGAAACCTTTGACTCTTTACACCCCACAGATATTGCTAACTCTTTAAAAAAGATTGAAAAAGAAAGTGTTGAAGATTTCTTTTTTGTACTAAAAAAAGTACCTGATGATATTTTAGGGGAAGTTATTCTTGAACTTCCAGATAATTTAAGAGAAATAGCCTATGAAGAGCTATCAATTAAAAAGCTTACGGATGCAGTAGAAGAGCTAGAATCAGATGATCAAACTGACCTTATTTTAGAATTAGAAGAAATAGATCAAGAAAAAGCAAAAGAAATTTATGATGGACTTGAAGAAGAAGACCAAAAAGATATTGACTGGCTTAAAAAATATGAAGAAGATGAAGCTGGTGCATATATGCAAACGGAGCTTTTCTCTGCAAATCTTGATGAAACTATTGGACAATCAGTAAAAAGATTGAAAGAAGCAAAAGCATCTGATGAATTAGAAAATATTCATCAAGTTTTTGTAATAGATGAAAATAGAATATTAATAGCTTCAATTTTACTTGAAGATTTAATAATTTTTGATTTTGAGAAAACCTATGATGAAATATTGAAAAGTGATGATAATAAATTTAAACCCTTTAAAGTTGATGATCATGAGCATATTGATAATGTAGCCAAAAACTTTGAACAATACGACTTATCAGTTGTTGCAGTTACAAGCTACCAAGGTGTTTTAATGGGTAGGATTACATCCGATGATATTTTAGATGTAATTGAAGAAAATGCAACTGAACAAATCTATCAATTAGCAGGGGTTAATGATGAATTTGAGCATGAAGACAAATTAACAACGACTGCAAAAAAAAGAGCATTTTGGTTGTTTTTAAATCTTGGAACTGCTATATTAGCTTCTTTAGTAATAGGTATCTTTGATGAAACAATTCAAGCTTATGTTGCTCTTGCGATTTTAATGCCAATTGTAGCTTCTATGGGTGGAAATGCAGGTACTCAAACTCTTGCGGTAATGGTAAGACAGTTAGCTTTAGGTGATATTGAACTTGAGAATGCAAAAGATGCTGTGAAAAAAGAAGTAGTTATTTCACTACTTAATGGTTTACTATTTGCTGTAATTATGGGTGTTATTGCTTGGCTTTGGTTTGATACAAAACTTCTTGGATTAGTCATAGCTATGTCTATGATGATAAATCTATTCAGTGCTGGTTTCTTTGGTGCTGCTATACCGCTTATATTAAAAAGATTTGATATAGATCCTGCTATTGGAAGTACAGTTTTACTTACAACTGTTACTGATATTGTAGGATTTTTTAGTTTTTTAATGCTAGCAAAAATAATACTACTATAAAAGGTTCCCCTTTTATAGTAAATTTATTTATGAAAAGAGTTTTTAACTATTGATAAAAACTCATCTTTAGTTGTCTTATTTGTTTTAAACAATCCTCTTAATGCAGAAGTAACAGTTGTTGAACAAATTTTTTCAACACCTCTCATCTCCATACACATGTGTCTTGCATCAATAATTACGGCAACACCTTTTGGTTTTAAGTGTTCATTTAAAGCATCACAGATTTGTTCTGTTAATTGTTCTTGAATTTGTAATCTTCTTGCAAAAACATCTACTACTCTTGGTATTTTAGATAATCCAACTACCTTTCCATTTGGAATATAAGCAACATGGGCTTTACCAATAATTGGTAAGATATGATGTTCACATTGAGAGTAAAACTCTATATCTTTTACCACAACCATTTCATCATTTGTTGATGAAAATAAAGCTTTTTGAATAATCTCCTTTGGATCTTGATTGTATCCTCCACACATAAATTCATAGGCTTTTCTTACTCTACTTGGTGTATCAACTAAACCTTCTCTAGAAGGGTCTTCACCTACATACTCTAATACTTTTTTTATAGATTCTTCAAACTCTTCTTTTGTAACCATAATAAATATTCCTTTAGTTTTTTATCATATTTCCCATATCCCATATTGGAATAAAAATTGCTAAAATTATCCATAAGATTAAACTTACTATGATTATTAAAAATATAGGTTCTATATATGATATAAACTTTTTCATTTTTTCATCAAATCTATTTTTGTAAATATCTTTAATTTCTTTAGATATTAATATCATGGAATTTGAAACTTCTGCTGTATTAATTAAATTTAATACTAAAGAATCAAATAAACCAGATTTTTTAAAGGATAAATTAATACTCTTACCGTTTTTTAATAGATTTTCAATGAGCGATATTTTATCTAAAAGGTATTTATTTTTTATTAAAGCCTTTGAAGAATTTAGTGCATTAATAAATTCATATTGTGAGTTAAGCATAATATTTATAACTAAAAAAACTTTATACATCTGTATTGAAGAGTATAAATCTTTAAATATATATAACTTTTGAAAAATAAATTTTGAAAATATATACTGTAAATGTTCGCTTTTATAATATATATAAGCACATAAAAAAATCACTAAAACTAATAAGAACATTATATAAATAAAATAATTCATATATATAGAATGTATACTAAAAAGTAATTTTGTAGCAAGAGGTAATGACTCATAGTTATTTATAAAAATAGTTTTAAATTTAGGAACAACAAAATAAAATATTATATTTATAGATAAAAATAAAGAAAAAAATAGAATCAATGGATATCTCAATGCTTTAGAAAACTCTTTTTTTATTTTTGATTCTTCTTTTAGTAAAAAAGATAAAGCACTAATATTTTCTTTTATATTTCCATTTTTTTGACACAAATAAAGAAAAGATAGAACATATACATCAAGCTTATAATCTTTAAAAATATTAGAGCTTTTATCTAATCCCAAAAAAGTTTTTTTTAAATTAAGAATAAAAGATTGACTTGATTCATCTTGATAATTTTCTAAAAGTATTTCTAAGGCATTACTTATCATTAGATTTGCTTGTAACATAATATTTAATTCAAAAAAAATTGATGTAACTATTTCTTTTGAAATTACAATCTTTCTTTTAAATAATTTAAGTTTTTTATTTTCTACATAAGGTTTTATACTTAAAATATCTTCTGGAAGTTGCTCTTTTTTTATATTTTCTGTGTGGATTATTTTGATTTTAACTTGGTCTTTTTCTTGATATTTCACTTCATATATTTTCATATTGTCACAACTTTTAATAGTTCTTGCATAGATGTAATATTTTGACTTACCTTTAACTCTCCATCATCAAAAAGAGTTTTATAATTTATCTGTTTTAAGTATTTATTAAAACTATTTATACTTTCTTTTTTAAAAATCATAGAAGATAAATTTTCATCAATCTTTAAAGATTCAGATACAACAGTTCTACCTTTATACTTTGTGTAATTACAAAAACCACAGCCTTCTGCTTTACATTTTGGACAATAAGATAAAACAAGTCTTTGTGATAGAATAAGTTTTAAACTAGATGAAATTAAAAAAGGATCTGCTTCTAAATCAAATAATCTAGTAATAGTCTCTACACTACTATTTGCATGAATACTAGCAAGAACTAAATGCCCAGTTAAAGAAGCTTGAAGTGCAATTTTAAGAGATAGTTCATCTCTAATTTCTCCTATAAAAATTATATCTGGATCTTGTCTTAATATATTTTTTAAAATCAAATCAAAACTTAAACCTACTTTGTTATTTACTTGTACTTGAGTTAAAGAATCTATTTTATATTCTATAGGATCTTCAATAGTTATAATTTTTTTATCACTTGAATTTAAAAAATTAAGCATTGAATAAAGACTAGTAGTCTTTCCACTTCCTGTAGGCCCTGTAACTAAAATCAAACCTTGAGCTAAATTTAATGAATTTTGAATATTAAGTAAAACATGAGAAGAAAATCCAATATCTTTTATAGATATATCAATATTTTTACTATCTAAGACTCTTATTACTATTGATTCAGAATTTAAAGTAGGCATTGTTGAAAGCCTAAAATCAAATTTTTTATCATCTATATCTAAAGAAAATCGACTATCTAAAGGTAATCTAGTTTGTGTAATATCTAAATTTGAAATTAGTTTTAAAAAGGAAGAAATTAATTTCAAAAAATATTCATCTAATACAAGAAAAGTTTTTAGTTTTCCATCTATTCTAAATCTAATTAAAGTTAAACTATCACAATTTTCTATATGTATATCACTTGAATCTTTATAAATACTAAAAGATAAAAGTTTTTCAACAAAATCTTGCATTAAAGAACTATTTGAGTTTTCAACTTCTTTTGTTTTAGTAGCAAGAAAAAACAACTCTTTTTTAATATTTATATCATTTAATAAAAATAGTATTTCTTCTTTTCTCACATTTATAAATTTTAAGTTTTTATTAGCAAAAAATTCTTCTATATTATTTAGATTAGACTTAGAGCTTACATACAAATAAATTGTTAAACCATCATCTTTGAAAGGTAAAATAATATTATTTCTTAAATACTCTATATCATATAAAACAAGAAGATTATAATTTAATTTTTCATTTAAAATCGTTTTCATGATAGACCTTTATAATAAACTCTTTTGAACTTTTTTTTAATGTGACACTATTAGTATCTATTTTCAGTATTTTATAAGAAGAAAAAGTATCACCTACTTTTCTCCACTTTTTTTCTAAAAAGGCATAATTATCTATTATGCCTTCTACCTTAGGTAGAATTTTCTTTTTTGACATCTTTATTTTTATATTATTAGACTTTTTTAAATAAGTAGTTTTAAAATCTATTCTTATTTTCAACTCATATAGATTTTTTTTCTTTTGATATAGTTCAAAATAAGTGATTTTTGAATTTGAATTTATATATTCAATAAAATTAGTAAAAGAATTAAGTTTCTTCATTTTTCCAGTTAAAACTATATTTATAACTTTATCTTTTGAATCAATACTAGAAATACTTATTTTATTTTGTTTTGTATATTTCTCAATTTGATTTATTAAATCAATAGAAGAGTGATGATATATAGATTTAAAAGTAGGATTTTTAGTAGTAAAAGACTCATTTTTTTGTAAGTTTATAAAAAATAAGACTATACATAAAAAAGATAATAAATATAATTGGATTTTTACTTTTACTGATAAATCAATAAACTTTTTATTTATTGAAGACAATATTTCCATGAAATACATACTCCTGTTTATTAAGTTTTAAATTACTTGAAACAATTTGTTTTTTATATGTATTAAGAAAATCAAAAATAGGTTTTTTTGCCTTTGAACTTATTGAAAAAGTATAATTTTTGCCCTTATATTTAAAAGTAATTAAATTCAAATTATTATCTCTAAGATATTCATTAAAAAGAGTAAAGTCCTTATGAAAGGATTTAAAATACATTCTTTTTCTTTCCTCATTTAACTTTATTATCTGTGCTTGCTTTTGTTTTTGAATATTTTTATCTTGTTCAATTTGAGAATAAAAATAAAATCCATAAGCAAAAAATAGTAAAGAAATTAAATAAGTGATAAAATATAATAAACTATGATTAGTTTTTCTATTTATATTAATTAAAGTAGTTTTACTTTTATTATTAGAATATTTTCCATATATTTCATCAAGTTCGTTATGATTTATATTTACAATCTTTTTTATACGTATTCCCAAATATGTAAAAATAAAATCTTCTATTTTCTTAGGAGACAATTCATATTCTAATTCTTTAAAATAATAAAATTTCTTTTCTATATAAACACAAAAAAAATTCTTTGAAATAACTAGAGTTTCTTCTTTACTAGTACAAAAAGAAGTAAAAGCTTCAAAGAAAAAGTTAGTAAATTCATCACTACATAAAAAAACTTGATATTTATTTGATTTAAATAAAGGATTTATATATATAGTTTTATTTTCATAAGATTCTTCATCATGAAGAAGTAGAGAAGTAAAAATAAAGTCTTTTAAATTATTTGATTTAATTTTTTCTTTTGAGTCAAAATCTAAAGTTTTAAAATCATCTTGTAGTGTAAGTAAATTCATAACAACTCATTTATAATTTAATGAGTTATTATAATAAATATAAGTTTTATTTGAACTTAATTGATAATATTTTTAATTATCTACATCATAGCCTAATTCTTTTAAGCCTTTTTTATTTTTTGTCCAACCTTTTTTTATTGACACAAAAAGCTCTAAGTAACATTTTCTACCTGTTAGCTTCTCAATTTTAAGTCTTGCGTCTTTACCTATTCTTTTAATAGCAGTTGCACCTTTTCCGATAATCATACCCTTTTGAGTACCTTTTTGTACGATAATCGTAGCTTTTATTACATCTAAGTTCTCTTTCTCTTCTACTTTTTCAATTAAAACATCAGTCTCGTAAGGAATTTCATCTGATATATTTTCAAATATTGATTCTCTAATAAACTCTTTAAAAATATCTCTTAAATGTTCTGTTGTCATAATTTCAGGATCAAAAAGATAAGGATGTTCAGGAAGAAGTTTTACTACATCGTCTAAAATATCACTATGAGTAGTCTGTTTTTTAATTGATACAGGAATAATAGATTCATATTTACTAGAGTACTTTTCATACTCTTTCATTTTTTCTAATACTTCTGCATTTGATACATTGTCAATCTTTGTTAACAAAAGGATATGCTTAACATTTTTTTTATTTTTTTCTAAAAAACTCTCATAGTGTGAAAGTTTATCTGTAACAGGAGCTAAAAATAAAATTAAATCACAATCACCCATAGCTTTTAGTGCTTCATCAAGCATAAATTGATTTAAAAGTTTTTCTGTTTCATGAATTCCTGGTGTATCAACAAATATAATTTGATTATCTTCATGCATTACTATTATATTTGATCTTCTTCTTGTAGCATTAGCTTTATGTGATACCATAGCAATTTTTTCACCTACTAGCCAGTTTAAAAGTGAACTTTTACCAGCATTTGGTCTTCCTACTACAGATACATAACCACATCTTGTCATTAATTTTCTCCTTGGGTTTTAATCCCTATTTTATTTAACTTTTGCATATTTTATCATCTTAGTGTTTACAAAGTGGTAAACCCCTAAAAATCGTCTTTATACCTATCTCTTATAGCTAAAAACTCATCGAAATATTCAAAAAGTAAATCAACAAGTTTTGGTTCAAAATGAGAACCTTTATTCTCTATAAAAAACTTTTTAATATCTTCTATTTTCCAAGCTTTTTTATAACATCTATCACTGCCTAAGGCATCAAATACATCTGCAACAGCTGTTATTCTTCCGTAAATATGAATTTCAGTTCCCTTCAATCCTCTAGGATATCCTGAACCATCCCATTTTTCATGATGCTCATGAGCAACAATTGCAGCAGCTTTTAATATTTCTCTTTGTGAATGCTTTAACATATCATAGCCCAACTGAGCATGTGTTTTCATAATTTCCCATTCTTCTTTATCTAGCTTTGCAGGCTTTTTTAATATGGCATCTGGAATACCAACTTTTCCTATATCATGCATAGGAGAAGCTTCTTTTAAAAGTTCTGCTATATTTTTGTCTAAACCATATTTTAATGCTAAAAGCTTAGAATATTCAGCCACTCTTCTAACATGATTTCCTGTCTCTTTTGATCTACTCTCACCTATAGCACCCATCGTAAAAACAACTTCTTTTTGAGTACTTTCAATTTCATTATTTAAAGACTCAATCTCATGAATATTTTCATCAATAGTTGAAGTCATACTATTAAAAGAAATAGATAATTTACCAAATTCATCATTTGTAAATATCGGTAGTTTAGAAGATAAATCTTTTTTATCATTAATTATTTTTTCAATATATTTAATAATAAACTCTAAAGGTAAATTAATTCTTGAAATTAATGTAGCAGCTGATAAAACCAATAAGAATAATGAGATAATACTTACAATTATAATTATAATAGTTGTATTCTTAGAAATATTATCTGAATGTTCTAAAATATTTATTTTAATTTTATTTGATAATATATTTAAACTCTTCATTTTATCAATTAGTTCTAAATTTACCAATTCGCTCTTATCTATTAATTTTTCAAAATTTTTCTCTTCAATAAATAGTCTTTGTTTAGAGGTTACAAATAAATCAATTAACTCTCTAATTGTATAAAAGTCATCATTTATTTTTTGTAAACTTTTTATAAACCTAGTATCCTCTACACTATTAATATAAACTAATGTGTTTTCAAAAAGAGTAATTATTTGTTTTAAATTATTCCTTTTTATACTTCTTAAAATATCATTATTTTTTGTATTAGTAATATCTGAAAGAAAAATAGGAAGTCTCAAAATTGTATTATCTAAGTCCTTAGATAAAGTCTTCACATTTTGATACTTATGAATTATTTCAAAATCTAAACTTTCTTTATTTCTTTTTGTATATCTTTTATCAAACAAAGATGCTTTACCATATAATGCTTCGGTTTCAGTTGATATACTCTGTATTAAAATATTAACTTTCTTTTTATAATCACTTAATTCTTTATTAAAGAATAAAATAATTTTTTTAGATTCAAATGTTTCATTTTGCAAAAGTACTAACTTGTTCAAATCTATAAGAACTTTTTTCAATATCTTATTATATTCAGTCAAATATTCTTCATCTTTTACTTTTAAGAAATTTTTTTCAATATTTAGTAATAAATTCTCATAATCATTTAATTCTTTTTGGTTTCTACTAAGTATTATTCTATTTTCCAAATAATTAAGGTTTTTTACTAATCTTAAAACTTTTTCATTTTCTCTTTCTAAATCAAGAATATTTTTTAATGTAGTTTGATCATATTTAATAGTTGAAGATAAATAAGTCATTGCTAAAGCAAAAATTATAATTATAGTTGCCATTACAATAACTCCAGAAATAACAATTTTTTTTATTGAAAAACTTTTAGTCAAATTTTGAAAGAAATGAAACATTACTCATCCTTATATATACTATCTTTAACAGTTGTTAATTCATAACTATCATTAAATTGACATATCCAAATTTCATCACTATATTGTGATTTTGGATTATTAAAATCAGACTTAAAACCTAGTCCTATATCAATTTCTCTTAGCTTTTTTAAAGAATTATAAATTTTTTCTTTATTTATTATTTTATTTTCTTGTATTGCTTTTACAAGTAACTTTGCTGATAAGTATCCCTCAAAAGATGTTATATTATAATCTTTAGAATTATGTGTAAGTTCATAAGCTTTTATAAATTCTTTTATTATATCAATATTATCTTTACTTGAAAAAGGAGGTAAAACTTGTGTAATAAAGATATCTTCAGAAAATAAAAATAATTCTCTTGCTATTTTCCTATTATCTGTAGGTGAAAGAAGAAAAAACTTTACTTGTCTATAGTCTTCTTTTGCATACCTAATAAATTTTATTATTGCTTCATCAGAGCCAACAACAATTATAGCTTTATATTTATTATTTAAATCAAGTAGTTTACTTAATCCTAGCTCAATATTTAATGTTCCAGATGTATACCTTTCATGTGTCAAATCTGAAATTATTAAATTTTTATTTTCCATAATTGCTTTTCTAACACCATAATATCCACTGTTTCCATAAGTGTCATTTTGAGAGAATACTGCAATTTCATTAACATTCACACCTTCTGATAAAAGTTTTTTAGTAATGCTGTATGCTTCTTGAGAGTATGAAGCTCTAAAATTAAATACATACTCATTTTCGCTTAATCTTAAAACATCTCCTCCACTATAAGGAGCAACAAATGGAATTTTATTTTCTTTTACAATAGGTAATATTGCATTTGCTGTTGGAGTTCCAATACTCCCTAATATAACGGAAACATCATCTTCCTTAATAAGTTTTTTTACATATTTAGTTGTTAGTAGTGGATCATACATATCATTATATACAATCAGTTTATATTTATTGTTAGAATTTTTATTATAATTATTAAAATATGACTCTATTCCTTTTTTCATACTTTTTCCTAAATAAGAAAGAGAACCACTAAAGTCAGCAGTCATACCAACCTTAATTTCACTAGAAAATAAAAAATTAAAAAATAAAAAGAAAATAAATGTTTTTTTAGTGTAACTATTCATACTAAACCTTTAAACATTTACTTCAATTCTAACATACATATATTAAAGTTATTATCTTTTTCTAAAATTCAAACTTTTTAATAAATCACTTTTCTGTATTTTCTCATGATCATTTAAATCGGCTATAGTTCGTGCTACTTTTAATACTTTATTTATACTTCTATATGATAATTGAAAATTTAGAATTGCTTTTTCTAAAATATCATTACATTCATTATCCAAAATACAATACTTTTTTATATCCTTATCACTAAGTTTTCCATTTAAATTCTTTTGACCTCTTAAGATTTGTTTTTCAAAAACTTTTATTACACTTTTATGAAGCTCTTTTGAAGTTACTGTATTTTTATTATCATTTAGATTATCATTCATTGTAACAAATAAATCTATCCTATCTAAAAAAGGTTCAGAAAGCCTATTTTTATATCTTTGGATTTCAAGGTCTGAACATCTACACTCTTTTATACTTGATAAAAGGTTTCCACAAGGACACGGATTCATAGCAGATACAAAAGTAAATTTTGTTTCATACTCTACTTTTGTATTTACTCTTGAAATTAATATTTTATTATCTTCTAAAGGCTCACGTAAAGCTTCTAAAATGGATTTAGAAAAATGTGGTAACTCATCAAAAAAAAGCACGCCACTATTACTTAAAGCAACTTCTCCAATTTTAGCATTTTGACTTCCTCCTCCAAATATGGAAGATTTAGTACTGCTATTATGTGGACTTCTAAAACTTCTTAAGGGAGTAAAGTCTACTTCTTTATAATCTAAAGCTAATAATTTTGCTTTTTCCAAAATTTCTTCTAATTTCATAGGAGGCATAATATATCTAATTCTTTTTGCTATCATAGATTTACCACAACCCGGACTACCTTCCATGAGTAAGTTATGGCTACCTGCTGCACTAACTAAAGCTGCAAATTTTGCCATATCTTGTCCTATTACATCAGCAAAATCTAATTCATAATCATCACAGTAATAATATTTTTCATCAAGAGATATTGATTTAAATTCTAAATTTGTATTTTTATATGATTCTTTTTTAGTATCTAATGTAAAAAAATCTATTGCTTGCTCTAAGTTATCAACTATATATATTTCAATACCTGGTATTTTAGATATTTTTTCAGCACTCTTAGTACATACAAGTACCTTTTTTATAAGTTTTTGTTTTGATAAGGACAATACTATAGGAAAAATTGATTTTGTATCCTTAATTACTCCATCTAAACCCAATTCACCAAATATATGATAATCATTAAAAAGCATTTCTTTTTTATCATAAAAACAAATTTGAAGAGCTATAGCTAAATCAAAATGTGAACCTCTTTTTTTTATCTCACTAGGTGCTAAATTTACAGTAATCTTCAAAGGAGGAAATTTAAAACCATTAGTTAAAAGTGCTGATTTAACTCTATCTTTTGATTCTTGAATACTTGTAGATATTAAACCAACTATTGTAAAAGATGGCAAACCTTTTGTAAAAGTTGCTTCAACATTGATATCACTTGCATCAATAGTTTCCAATGATGCAGATTTTATAATTTTCATATATTTTCCTATTTTAAATAATAAAATAAATTATAACAAAATAGTAATAAATATAACATTCTTTATATTTTAGAATTTTTAAATCATTGATTTATATTGAATAGGTATAATAAGAAAAATTTTATTATGGAGTAATTTTTATGGACTTAATAAACTGTCCTGTATGTGAACATCAAATACTATCAAGAATTGGTACTATTTGCCCAAACTGTGGCCACACAGTTAAGTATTTTGAAGGGAATAAAAAAAGAAAAGAATACAGTAAATATTTTGCATTATCTATATTTGTTCCTTTTACATCATTTTTAATAGTTTTATTTTCAGCAGTTAACAAAATAGCATTTTTTACAGCAATTATATTATTTATAATACTTGCAGTATATACAATACCTTTGAGATATAATAAACTATTTTTTACAAATTATGAAAAGTATTTGTTTTGGGGAATTTGGCTTTTAGGAAATGGTTTGATTGTAACAATGATTTACAATCTTTTAAATAAGCTTTAAATAAAAGAAAAAAGAGTGTAAAAGAATTAACTTTTACCTTTTTCTTTTAACTTTTTTTTCCATTCTTTTTCGAATTTTTTTCTTTTTAAAAATGATAAGTTTTCAATAAATAAATGACCTTCTAAATGCTCCATTTCATGTTGCCAAGCAACTGCAAGAAAATCTTGGGCTTCCATAGTCTGTTTTTGACCATTTCTATCATAATACTCAACTATAATATGATGTGCTCTTTTTACTTCTTCATGGAAACCAGGAACACTTAAACAACCTTCTGTGAAAACTTGTTCTCCATCTTTATGAGTAATAACTGGGTTTATAGCCTCAATTAAATCCTCTTTTTCTTGAAGATCATTTTCATCAGGTAGACTAATAATAAGTATATTTAAAGGAATTCCAACTTGTATTGCTGCAAGCCCAACTCCGCTTTGATCAATCATTGTATCATACATATCATCTAAAAGTGTGTGAAGTTCATCGTCGAACTTCTCCACATCTTTAGATTTTGTTCGAAGTAATTTATTTGGATAAGTAATAACTTCTCTAATCATTATATAAATCTCTATTTATGTCTTGCTATAACTTCATCAACTAAACCATACTCTTTTGCTTCAGTTGCACTCATAAAGTTATCTCTATCAGTATCTTTTTCAACAGTTTCAATATCTTGACCTGTTTGTTCAGCAATCATTGCATTTAATTCATCTTTCATTCTTTGAATCTCTTTTGCTTGAATCTGAATATCAGTAGCTTGACCTTGTGCTCCACCTAATGGTTGATGAATCATAATTCTTGAGTGAGGAAGAGAATATCTCTTACCTTTTACTCCAGAAGATAATAAAAATGCTCCCATAGATGCTGCTTGACCTATACAAATAGTACAAACATCAGGTTTGATATAGTTCATTGTGTCATAAATAGACATACCACTAGTAATCACTCCACCTGGAGAGTTGATGTAAAGATAGATATCTTTATCTGGATCCTCAGCTTCTAAGAATAAAAGCTGAGCAACAACTGTAGAAGCTACTTGGTCATTTATTTCACCACTTAACATAATAATTCTATCTTTTAGAAGTCTTGAGTAAATATCATAACTTCTCTCACCTCTTCCACTTTTCTCAACTACGTATGGTATATAGCTCATTTATCTATCCTAGTTAATTATTTACCTAATTTTTCATCTAATAATTTAGAGATAACTCTCTCTTCAATCATAGACATTTTAATAGCTGGTAGGTATCCTGCTTCTTCGTATTGTTTTAATACTTCTTGTGGGTTTTGTCCCATTTGCATTGCTTCATAATATAAAACTTGAGTAACTTCTTGATCAGATACTTCAACTTCTTCAGCTTTTGCTAATGCGTCTACAATAAATGTAGCTTTTACAGAGTTTTGAGCATCTTCTTTTAATTCATCTCTCATTTCTTCTACTTTTGATGCATCTTCTTGTAATGCTTTAATTTCATCTTCACTCATAGTTCTAACTTTATTATTTAACGCATGGTTAACTTCTTGCTCAACTACAGTTGCAGGTAAAGCGAAGTCTAAAGATTCAACTAATTTTTCTAAATATGCAGGTTTTAACTCTTCTCTATAGTAAGTTACTTTTGCTTCATTAGTAATTTGCTCTTTAATTTTTTCTTTTAAAGTTTCTAAAGTTGCTTCTTCTTCATTTGGTAAGAATTTTTTAGCTAGTTCATCATTTAACTCAGCTTCTTCTTTTTCTTGAATTTCATGTAAAGTTACTTTAAATGTAGCTTCTTTACCAGCTAATTCTTTTGATTGATACTCTTCTGGGAATGTAACAACAATATCTTTTTCCTCTTCATACTTCATACCAATAACTTGATCTTCAAATCCTGGGATAAATGAACCTGAACCAATTTCTAAAGAATATTTTTCAGCTTTACCACCATCAAATGCAACACCATCAACAAAACCTTCGAAATCGATTACAGCATGGTCACCTTCTCTAACCATTCTTTTTCTTTTGATTTTTACTAATGGAGCAGACTGATTAGCTAATTCTTGTAATCTTGAAGTTACTTGCTCATCTGAAGCTTCTTTAGACTCAACTTCTGGTAATAATGCTTTATAATCACCTAAATCAATGTTTGGTTTTACTGCTACTTTAACTTCAACATCAATTGAACCATCTTCATTTTTGTCAAATTTAGAAATTGCTGGCTCACCAACCATATCTTCATTTTTAACATCTAATTGCTTTAATCCATCAGTTAAAACAGTTCTTAATGCATCACCTTCTGCATCTTCTCTTAATTTATCAGCATATCTTTGCTTTACAACTGAAACAGGAACTTTTCCTTTTCTAAAACCTTGAATATCCATAGTTTTAGCAGCTTGTTTAGCTAATTTGTCTAAGTTTGTTTCAATAGTTTGCTTTTCAACTTTTGCAGAAATTACTACATTTGCGTCATCAACTCTTTGTGCGTTAAATTCCATGTAAATTTACTCCGATTGTTATAATTTAAACCAAGATTTTATCTAAAAATTACTAAGGCTTTTATAAAATACTTTTTTAAAGGAGTTTACTTGAGTTTTTTATATATAAATGTACTTTTTTTTATGCTTATTCCAAGCTTTGTTTTATTGTTTTTAATCATCAAAAAAGGTGATAAGTTTTCTTTATATTTTGACAAAAATATTTTAAATAAACTATCAGTTTCCAATCGATATTTTTCAAATAAAGTTAGAAATATTATTTTACTATTAAGTCTTATTTTTATGATAATTGCACTTGCAAGACCAGTAATAAATGAAAAAAATTATTCTTTAAAACAAAACATAAACTCTGTAATACTAGCAATAGATATTTCCAAATCAATGTTAGCAAATGATATAATGCCAAATAGACTTATTTTTGCTAAGAAAAAAGCTATAGATCTTATAAATGAATATAATAATTTTGCAATTGGAGTAATTGTTTTTGCTAAAAATGCTTTTATACTTTCACCACTTACACAAGATTTAGAGTCATTAAAGTATTTAGTAAATAATCTTGATTATACTTTAGATTTTAATAATGGTACAAACTTATATGCAACTTTAGAAGCTAGTAATAAACTTTTAAAAAACTATGAAAATAAAAATCTTATTCTACTTACTGATGGAGCAGATAAAATTGATTTTTCAGAAGAGATAAGCTATGCAAAAGACAATAATATTAAAGTATTTACAATAGCTACAGCTACAACAAAACCTACACCTATACAGTTAAAAAACAATACTTATTTAGTAAATGAAAATAATCAGGTTGTTACAGTAAAACTAAATGAAAATATAAAAAACTTATCATTACAAAGTAATGGTGGATATATAAATTTTACTTTAAATAATAATGATATTAAGCAAATAAAAAATGAAATAACTAAATCTTTTTCAAAAAAAGATTTTAAATCAAAGAATATAAAAACTTATACAGAATTGTTTTATTATCCTTTAGGCTTAAGTATATTCATATTATTAATTGCATTTTCATCCTTTCCTTCTTTTAAAAAAAATAGTAAACCCATAAATAGCTTTTTTATAATTGTGCTATTTTCTTTTATATATCCTAATACATTAAAAGCTGAAATTTTTGATTTTTTACATATTAAAGAAGCTACGAAAGCCTATCAAAATAAAAAGTATGATGAAGCCTATAATGAGTTTATTAAAATTAAAAATACTAATGAAAAAGAATATAATATTGCTAATACTTTATATAAACAAGCTAAATATAAAGAAGCTATAAAAAGATATAAAAATATAAAGAGTGAAAATAGAGACTTTGAATTTAATAGACTACATAATATAGGAAACTCTTATGTAAAAAACAAACAATATGAAGAAGCTATAAAAAGCTATGAAGATGCACTTAAAATAAAAAATGATAAAAAAACAAAAGAAAATCTTGAAGCAGTTAAAAACTTTTTAAAGAATAAAAACAAACAAGAGAAAGAAGAAAAAAAGAAAAATAAAAACACTAAAAATAAAGATAAAAACAATCAAGAAAAAGAACAAAAGAAAAATAAAGAAGAAAATACTAAAAATAAACAAGAAAAAACAAAAATAGATAATAAAAAATTCATTTCTAAAAAAGAAGAAGATAAATGGCTAAAACAGATTGAAGATAAAAAACCAAAAGTATTTTTACAAAAAGTAAAAAGCAAAAAAAATGTAGATTCCCAAACTGCTTGGTAATCTACATTAAAATAAATCTAAAAACTAGTAGTTTTTAGATTTTCTCATTTGAAGTAACTCTCTTTGAACAGAAATATTCACTTCTTCATCAGCTTCAAAATCTAATGAATAATTTCTTCCATCATAATCAACAGAATTTAAAATAACTTTCATAGCTTCAAGTCTAGCTTTATGTTTATCATCACTTCTAACTATATGCCATGGAGCAGATCTTGAAGTAGTTCTTCGTAACATCTCATATTTTTTTTCTGAGAACTCATCCCATAAATCTTGAGCTTGCATATCAACTTCTGAAAACTTCCATTGTCTTAAAGGGTCATTGATTCTTCTATCAAATCTTCTTTTTTGTTCTTCTTTTGATACAGAGAAATAAAGCTTAATTAAAATCATTCCTTGTCTTACTAAATCTTGCTCAAAATTTACAACATCTTCCATAAAAATCTCATGTTCTTCATTTGTACAAAATCCAAAAATAGGTTCAACCATCGCTCTGTTATACCATGACCTATCAAATAATACCATTTCTCCACCTGTTGGGAAATGTTCAATATATCGTTGGAAAAACCATTGGTTTCTTTGTGTTTCTGTTGGTTTACCTAAGGCTACAACTCTATAATGCTTATTATTCATATATCTAGTGATTCGTCTAATAGCACCACCTTTTCCTGAAGCGTCTCTTCCTTCAAAAAGAATTATCATTCTTTTGTTTTCTTTTTCAAGGTAGTTTTGAAGTTTAATAAGTTCAATTTGATACTTTTTTAACTCTTCTAAATCATAAATCTTTTGAATACCATAAGCCAATGTTTCTGGATGAATTTTTTTGTAATCACCTAAAATATCTATTAGTTCTTGGTTTTCTTTCTTTAGTTTTTCTAACTCATCATTTATATGTGTATTTGTTTGAACTGACACTTCTTTTGTATTTTCCTTTGTCTTTTTTGAAACAATTGATTCTTTAAAACTTTTCATAAGTTCTAGTGCTGTTTTTTTAGTTAGATTATCTTTTTTTGTATAACCTAAAACTTTTACATATCTTTTTCTTTCAAATTGAAATCTAGCTATATATTTTTTTCCAAAAACTGGATGCGTAGCTTTTGAAATATATAAACCACTATAATTCGTTTTTTCAAAATCACTCAAGTTCATCTATTGAGCCTTTGCGAACTTATTTTCTTGTTCCATAATTTCAATTTCTCTTGTACCACTAATTAGAACTTCATCATCAACATTGTCAATAACTTCATGTACTTTATTTGGATATTCAATATTTGATAAAATATGCTTAATACAATTTAATCTCGCTTTCTTTTTATTATCACTTCTAATTACAGACCATGGTGCATGTTCTGAATTTGAAGCCATTAACATTGAAAACTTAGCTACTGTATATTTATCCCATAAGTTTTGTGATTCTTTATCTACAGGTGAAAGTTTATATTGTTTTAATGGATCAACTTCTCTTTTTTTGAATCTTCTAGCTTGTTCTTTTTTCGAAACAGAAAAATAAAATTTCATTAAAATAATTCCTGATTTAACTAACATTTTTTCAAATTCAGGAACCTCTCTTAAAAACTCATGGTGTTCTTCTGTAGAACAAAACCCCATAACAGGCTCAACTCCACCTCTGTTATACCATGATCTATCAAATAAAACTATTTCACCTGCACTTGGAAGATGCTTAGTGTATCTTTGAAAATACCATTGAGTTTTTTCAATATCACTTGGCTTTTCAAGAGCTACAACTCTTGCACCCCTTGGATTTAGATGTTCAGTGATTCTTTTAATAGTACCACCCTTACCAGCAGCATCTCTACCTTCAAAAATCATAAGTACTTTAAGCCCTTTTTCTTTTACATGGTTTTGAAGTTTTAAAAGTTCAATTTGTAAGGAAGTAAGTTCTCTTTCATATTCTAAAGTCTCTTTTTTTACCCAAATTTGAACTTTTTTACCTTTATGTTTAAGTTCTTCTTTTTTTCTATTTTTATTTTTGAAGTCGTGTTTTATATCATTTTTTGTATCTATTTCTTCGTGATCTTTAAACTCTTCATTTATAATATTTCTTTCTTGCCCCATTGTATACCTTTATTATTTTATGATAATCTTCTTTTATATTCATTATATCCAAAATTGTTTACAACTTGGTAACACCCATTGTCTTTTTTTAACACAATTGCTGGTAACTTAATTCCATTAAATGTTGTAGTTTTTACCATAGTATAATGAATCATATCTTCTAAAATGATTTTATCTCCAATTTTTAACTCTTTATCAAAAGAATAATCCCCAATTATATCCCCAGCTAAACAAGTATTACCAGCAAGTCTATAAGTAAATTGTTTTTCATTTGCTAAAGCACTATTTCTTACATCTGCTCGATAAGGCATAGCTAAAGTATCAGGCATGTGAGCCTCAGCTGAAGTGTCTAAAATGGCAACTTTCATACCATTATCAATAATATCAAGTACAGTTGCGCTTAGGTATCCAGTTTGCCAACCAACTGCTTCACCAGGTTCTAAATATACTTCAAGATGTGGATATCTTTTTTTAAAACTTTTTAAAACATCAATCAATCTATTTACATCATAATTTACTCTTGTTATATGATGTCCACCTCCAAAGTTTACCCACTTCATAGAAGGAAGAAATTCACCGAAGTTTTTCTCAAAATTTTCTAAAGCACCCTCAAGTACATCTACATTTTGTTCACATAAGGCATGAAAATGTAAACCCTCAACTCCTTCAAGTTCATCTTTTTCAAAGTTTGCTTTTGTAATACCAAGTCTAGAAAAAGGGGCACAAGGATTATATAAATCAACCTCAACAGAAGAATATTCAGGATTTACTCTAAGACCAATAGAAGTCTTACCAAGTGCTTTATGTTTTAATCTTTTTAGTTGTGAAAAAGAATTAAAAACTACATGATTTGATAAAGATACAATTTCATCAAACTCTTCTTCTTTAAAAGCAGGAGAATAAGTATGCACTTCCCCTCCAAACTCTTCTTTTGCTAAAATTGCTTCATGAAGTCCTGATGCACAACAACCTTTTAAATATTTTTTACAAATATCAAAAGTACTAAAAAGAGCAAAACCTTTTAAAGCTAAAAGTATATTTACACCAGCTTCATCTTGTACTCTTTTTAAAGTCTCTAAATTTTTTATAAGTAGTGCTTCCTCACAAACAAATGCTGGACTTGGAAGCTGTTCATTTTTAACAATATTATTCTTCAAGTGGTTCAAAATCCTCTTTATCTACACCACAGTCAGGACATTCCCAATCTTCTGGAATATCCTCAAAAGCAGTTCCTGGTTCGATCCCACTATCAGGATCACCAATTGCTGGGTCATATACATAATCACATACTGTACAAATATATTTTTGCATTTCATATCCTTTTTTTAGTATGAACTATTATACCCCTAATTCAAATAATAGAATACTTAAAGAAAGCACTATTTTTTATTATTTTATTCAGTTGGTAAGTCTATTATCTTCCAAGGTAAGCCTTGAGTCATTAACTCATCCATAAATGGCTTAGCATCAAACTCTTCGATATTAAATACACCTTTTCCATCCCAAATACCTTTATAAAGCATTTTAGTACCAATCATTGCAGGTACTCCTGTCGTATAAGATACTGCTTGTGCTCCTGTTTCTTTATAACACTCTTGATGGTCACATACATTATAAATATAAACTTTTTTCTTTTTACCGTCTTTAATACCTTCTATAATACAACCAATATTTGTTTTACCAACCGTTCTTGGACCTAAAGAAGCTGGATCAGGAAGTAATGTTGCTAAAAATTCAATAGGAATTATTTTTTGTCCCTTATGCTCAACTTCTTCAATACCTAACATACCTACATTTTGTAAGCAATTCATGTGTTGAATATATGAGTCTCCAAATGTCATAAAAAACCTAATTCTTTTTAAGCCTTTGATATTTTTTGATAATGACTCTAGCTCTTCAT
Source organism: Arcobacter sp. YIC-80 (assembly GCF_044841725.1). Lineage (NCBI taxonomy): Bacteria > Pseudomonadati > Campylobacterota > Epsilonproteobacteria > Campylobacterales > Arcobacteraceae > Arcobacter > Arcobacter sp. YIC-80. The sequence goes on from NZ_JBJBSI010000003.1 coordinate 82,978, forward strand.
GATATAAAAGGTATGATGGTTTTACCCCAACTTCTGGATAATCATGATCAACTCTGATTTCAAGTGGTTTAGTCTCAATCCATTCACCATTTTCCCAGTATCTACCATTTGCAGATACTTCTCTTAAGTTAATTTCTGGGTTAAAGTTTGTAGCAAATGGGTATCCATGATCACCTGCATTACAATCCATAATATCAATATAGTTTATCTCATCAAATAAGTTTTGAGCTGCATAAGCACAAAATACACCTGTAACACCTGGGTCAAAACCAGAACCTAATAAAGCTTTAATTCCAGCTTTTTCAAACTGCTCATTTCTTGCCCATTGTTCTTTGTATTCAAACTTAGCTTCATCTGGGTGCTCATAGTTTGCTGTATCAACATAATCAACGCCTGTTTGTGTACAAGCATCCATGATTGTCAAATCTTGGTAAGGAAGTGCTACATTTAACACTACTTTTGGATTTACTTTTTTTATAAGCTCTACTAGCTTAGGAATATTATCAGCATCTACAGACGCAGTATCAATATCAACACCTTGATTTTTCTTAATATCAGCAGCAATAGCATCACACTTTGAAACTGTTCTTGATGCTAATGTGATTTTCTCAAATGTATCGATATTCATAGCACATTTAACAGTAGCTACTCTACTTACTCCACCTGCACCGATGATTAAAATACCTTTTTTATCCATTTTTTTCTCCAAATTAATATGTGTGATATTATAAACTTTTTTTAGTAAATAACTATTGAATTTTTAATTTCATTTTAATTTATTTGTTTTATACTATTTTTTAAGAAAATTACGATATAGTTTCAAATATTTTTCATGGGGATGATATGGCTTCGATTAGAGCATTGAGGCTTGATTGCATGTCGGCCTGAGCATGCCGTTACGCGGCTCATTTTTTTTAGACGCAAACAATACAAATTACGCTCCAGCTTACGCTAAAGCTGCGTAAGTTTAACAACTTATAACGAGCTCCCTTCGGGTTGAGCTTTTGGAGGTTCGCTCTGTAGATTCTATCTATGCAGGATTTAGCGGATTCACCCAGATAGATTACCAAAAAAAGATTGATTGAATTTTTTTGGGACATCCTTAGATCTTAGCTTTTTAGTTGCCTTGCAGGTTGAGCTGCTAAAAAGTGAAACTTTTCAACCTTTCTAAGCATGTAGACGTCAAGAGTAGATGCTTTAAGACTCCGGTTCGATCCCGGACATCTCCACCAACAACCTCACACCAACCTTCAAATTGGGATTTTATAACCATTGTAAATATTTTACCTACCCTATTCCTACCTATTTTTATTTTTTATAATCTTTTTTAATTTTTGTTATCCCATCTAAAATAAAACAATAATAATTAAATTTTTAAATTTACATTTAAATTAGTTTCTGTTTTTTGTCATTTCACTCTATTAAATTATTGACAGATACTAAAATAAAACTATTGCTATTTTATATTTTATTATAAGTCAAAATTAAATCCTTGCATTTCTACAAAAACCAGATGAAACTAACAGAAGAGGTAAAACCTTAAAAAGTTTTTTGAGAGTTGTTTTTATTTTTTAAAATTAAAAAAAGAAGATAAGACAATCCCCTCAAAAATCTTCAAAAAAGGTAAAACAATTTATAAAGGAATGAAGATGACACACTCACAAATTGAAGAACAATTTAAAGGTATTGAAGGAATAAATGAAGCTAAAAAGATATATAAACAATTAGCTAAAAAACTACACCCTGATGTTAGAGGAAGTGATGAACTTTTTAAAATGTTAAATAGTATATATAACCATATTTTAGAAAATGGTATTTACTTTTCAAATGAAAGTAAGTTTGATTTAGAGTTAGAAAAAATCATATCTCAAATATTACATTATGAAAATCTAATTATTAAAGTTATTGGTTCTTGGATTTGGCTAAGTGGAGATACAAATTCAATTAAAAACAAACTAAAAGAACTAAACTTTAAATGGGCATCAAAAAAGAAGATGTGGTATTATAGAGAAATGAGAGGTAAAAATCCAAAAGAAAAAACACTTGAAGAAATTAAAAATAAATATGGTTATGAAACTGTAAAAACAAAAAATTTATTAGACTTACAATTAATTAGTAAATAACTTATCTATATTAAATAAATATTTATAAGTCATGCTAAATTTACTAATAATCAGTATTTTATGCATTTATTTAATTTTATTTATGAGCCATTTTTGGTAGAATATTTTTTTATTTTAAGGGGCAAATATCGAAACAATTAATCATAATCTATCTATTTTAAGTTTTTCATATGGACTATTAAACAATATAAATACATATACAGACAGTCCAAAGAATTTATTGAGTTATTGTAAAAAAAATTTTAGTAATTGTGAGAAATTAACAAGAAAAGAAATTAGTAAAAAAACTGTCTTTATAGATGAAGAATTTGATATTATAAACAAATCTTTAATTCTTGCTAATTATTTAAAAGAAAATCAGTTAATTGACTTATCATCAATTAGTGTAGAAATTTTAAGTTTAAATGAATTAAATACTATTGGAGATGTAAAAGTAAATGAAAAAGTTTTTGACATAAATTTAACTTCAATTAGACTAGGTAATTTAGAAATCTCAAAATTTTTATTTCTATTAACACAAACACCTAAATACAACGGTAAAAACATAATAGAAACTTTTGCAAAAGAAGATTTAGATATCACATTCAGAAAAGGATGTGATATTTTGATTAAGGAACTATCAGAAAATTCTTATGAAGCAAGATTAACAAAGGTTTCATATTCTAAATCTATTGATAAATTATATTTCTTTTATCAAGGGCAAGAATTCTATATTGATGATTTTTCTACTATTTCATATGATAAATTTTTTAATACTATTCCTAGCTCTTATTTAAAAGTTTTTTCTGATTGTTTTAATGAAAGAGTTAAAAGTAATTTGGAATATATTGAAGAAAAAAATAGTTGTTTATTGAAAGTACAAGATAAAATTGAAAAAATAATTAAGAATAAACCTCAAAATATATCTTTAAATAATCTACTCTATTCACTATTTAGATTTACTATGAATTCTTATTATTTGATGAGTCTAAATAATTCTAATGTTGAATGCTTTAATATTCCTTCTAGAAGTGAATTTAATAATAAATTTAATGTTTCATCAATTAATCAAGAAGTTAAAAATGGAGAGTTAATATTAAGTATAATTATTGAAGATATTAATAACTTGAATAAATATGAGCTAAAAAATATTTTTGATTATCATAATGGGGAGTTTTATCAAATCCCTAAAATTAAATCAGTTATAGAAAATGATTTAATTTTAAATATTTACGATAAAAAATAATTACAATCTGTAAGATTTTTAATAAATTTTATTAAAATTGTATATACTACTAAAAAAAGGAATAATTATTGAATATTTTAAGTTTATTTGATGGTATTTCTTGTGCTCACCTTGCACTTGAAAAGCTAAATATACCAATATCAAATTATTATGCATCAGAAATTGACAAATATGCAATTAAAGTTTCAAAGGAAAATAATCCAAATATAATTCATTTAGGAGATGTAAGAAATATTGACCCTAAAAACCTTCCAAAAATTGACTTATTAATAGGAGGAAGTCCTTGTCAAGATTTGAGTAATGCTCAAAAAGGAGAAGGATTAAAAGGTGAAAAGTCAAGATTATTTTACGAGTATATCAGAATATTTAAAGAAATAAATCCAAAATATTTTTTACTTGAAAATGTTCAAAATAAATGGGGTTCATTAATGAGTGAAATAATTGGAGTAGAACATACTTTAATCAATTCATCATTATTTTCTGCTCAATCTAGGCCTAGATATTATTGGACAAATATTAAAGTTGATAATTTACCTAATAAACTTCATAAAGAAAAAATTAAAGATATTAAGGAAAGTAATGTTCCTGAAAAATATTTTTTAAATAAAGAACCTGTTATAAAATTTTTAAAAGAAGTAAGTATTGATAATAATAAAACAGAAACAAAAGAAGGTATCAAAAAACTATTTGATTTACCCAAAGAAGTTCATAATGATAATGAAAGACAAAGAAGAGTTTATTCATTAGAAAGTAAATCACCAACAATTTTAGCAAGAACAGATACTACAAAAATATTTGATAATGGAAGAATTAGAAAATTAACTCCACTGGAATGCGAGAGATTACAAAAAATCCCTGACAATTATACTAGTAGTTGTAGTGATACTCAAAGATATAAAATGATAGGGAATGCTTTTACTGTTGATACTATTGCACATATTTTAAAAGGAATAAAATATTGAGTAATAAGTTCAAGTTTATTGATTTGTTTGCAGGAATAGGTGGATTTAGGCTTGCCCTTGAAGAAATTAACGGCGATTGCGTTTTTAGTAGTGAAATTGATAAATTTGCTCAATTAACTTATTATGAGAATTTTAAAGAAAAACCATTTGGAGATATTACAAAGATAAAGGAAAGTGAAATTCCTAACCATGATATTTTATGTGGTGGGTTTCCTTGTCAACCTTTTAGTATTGCAGGATTAAGAAAAGGTTTTGAAGATACAAGAGGAACTTTATTTTTTGATGTATTAAGAATTCTTAAAGAGAAAAAACCTAAATCCTTTATATTAGAAAATGTAAAAGGCTTAGTTAATCATGATAAAGGCAACACATTTGATGTTATAAAATCAAATCTAAAATCACTTAATTATGAAGTATATTATGAAGTTTTAAATACAAAAGATTTTAATATTCCTCAAAATAGAGAAAGAATTTTTATTGTTGGATTTGAAAAAAATAAAGTTAAAAACTATAAAGAATTTAGTTTTCCTAAAAGAATTAAATCAACATTAAAATTAGAAAATATAATTGATTATAATAATAAAAACTCTGATATAACAGATACGGTAAGAAAACATTTAAAATCTCATATAGAAAATAACAAAATAAAGAATATAAATAAACATACAATTATTACAGAGGTTCGCCCGTCAAGATGTAGTAGTCGTTCAGATAATATTAGTCCTTGTTTAACAGCAAAAATGGGGACAGGTGGTAATAATGTACCAATTATTTTAGATTTAAAGCGAAGGATTTCAGAAGATGAAGCATTGCAAATAATGGGTTTTCCTAAGAACTTTATCTTACCAAACTCTAAAAATCAATCTTATAAACAAATAGGGAATAGTGTATCCCCTAAAATTGTTAAACTTATAGGGGAAGAAATTATTAAGGTTTTATAACTACTGTAAAAGATGTTCCATTACTTCTACCTGAACCAGTAGTTATAGAATATTTAGATGGATAACAATCTTTAATTAATTTGCCCTCTTTATACAAATAATTCACAAAAAAAGGATTTTCAAAAGCTCCTACACCTCTAAATATAAAGTCTGATATATTTTTGTCATTATTAATAATATGTTTAGTTAAAGAGATGGCTGATTGTTTAATTTCTTTATAATTATTTAACTCTAATTCTTCTTCATAATTATGTATATCTTTTAATTCAATTAACTTTTCTTTAACTTTCTTTTCATTAGTTTTCCATTTCTCTTCAATAACTTCATTTTTATGAAAATCACTTTCTTTAACAAAATATTGTATTGCACAACCTAATTCATAATTCCCAAAAACTTTACAAAAAGGTTCTTGACTCATTTTATGATAAGTAAAACTTTTTGATTCTCTTTCTTTCACTGAAATTCCACTATTTTCTATATAGTCAAAAGAAATATTTTGTCTCTCTAATATCTTTTCATCTATAAAATAATCTTCTAAATCAATTTTATCATTTGTTTTAATTATAAATATATCAGTTTTAGGAGATTCTTTTGATTCATGAACCTTAGAATATTTTTTAGATGAACATCTTACAGCAAAAAGATTATGATTTTCTCCAAAGTCTAAAATTTTCCAAAGTTCAGATTGTTTATCTCTATTTAACTCTTTTACTAAATTTATTTCTTCTATATCACCTTGTGCAGTTCCCTTATTCATCTCTTGCCTTTTTTATATCTTCTTTAATACTTCCCCATTTTAATTGAATTACACCTCTTTTATGTTCTGATTTATCTCCACCATTTATATTTCTATTCCAAGCTTGAAAAGATAATCTACCAATAGGTATTGCACCATTACTATTATTCTCACTTAACCAATCTAATGCTTTTTCTGATTTACAACAAACACCTTCCATTTCATTTCCATAGTAAATATAGTCAGAGGAAAAAGTCGAACAGTCAGCACCATCAATAACAAATCTTTTTATTAAATCTTTTTTTAATGGTGTAAAAAAATCATTTATTCTTTTTATAATATCTGGATGTTGTTTTTTAAATTTTGGAGCACTTAATCTATTTTTTACTTCACCTGTACCATCAAAAGTATCATCTCCCCAAATGAAAAACTTTATGTCATTTTCTAATTGAGCTGTTATAGAATAGTTTTCTTTCAAAAAATCAATAAATTTACTTACTGGCTCCTGATGAACACTATTACCAGTTCCTTTTTTAATAGAGTATGTATAACTTTCACTACCAATTGTTATTTTTAAATCACTTTTATTCTGTCCTGCTTGTTTTTCACATAAAATAGTTCCATTGTAATTAGTAAAACAATATTTTATAAGTTCTTGTAAATTAGTATTAATTTGATTAAATGTCTTATTATGAAGAGCATCTATTATTTTATCTTCATTATCAAAGCCTGATTGATTATTTCCCATTATATCTCCTAATTTTTTTGTTTATCATAGCAGACTAATGTTTAAAAGTTATTTTTGTATAATCAATAAAAGGATTTTAATGCCAAGAATTACACTAAAAATTATTGAAAAAATTTATGATATATCAAAACAAGTTTATTTTTCAGAGTTGTCTTTTAGTCAGGGAGTAGATTATCTTGTTAATACATATGATATGAATAAAAACTCAATGGCTGATTATATATACGCTTTTAAGCATTTAATGGATGGGGAAGAATATACAAGAACAATTAGTTATGATGGCACAAAATTTTATTTAGAAAATATATTAAAAGACTTTGGAATTGATAGGTTTAATAAAGCTTTAACTTCTGTAAGACTTCATATTAGCTATTATGAAAGTCTACAAAATATCACAATGAAAAAGCAAAGAAAATTATTAGAAGAACTTGAACAAATTAAAGCTAATAATATTGTTTATCCTGACGAGATTTCTAGTAATGAAGTAGAAAAAATTTTGGAGGGAACAAAAAAACAAGTTCTAGTTAATATCTATGAGCGTGATACAAAAGCAAGACAAGCTTGCTTAGATGAATTTGGTTATACCTGTAAAATATGTAGTTTTGATTTTGAAAAGAAATATGGAAAACTAGGAAGAGAATTTATTCATGTGCATCACTTAATTCCTTTATCTGAAATAAAAGGAGAGTATGTCGTAAATCCAATAAAAGATTTAATACCTGTTTGTCCAAATTGTCATGCTATGTTACATAGAAAAGTTCCAGCATATAAACCGGAATACATTAAAAAAATTATTAACAATTAAAAGTTATTAAAAATCTTAATTTTATTCTTATTAAAAGTCATGTTTTTAAAGATTTTTTTTTCTATGATTGAGATTTTATTTTTGTTATTTCTTGATTCCTGTTCTCTATCCCATTTTAATTCTTGAATTGAATATAAGTCTTTTAAATATGGTTTTTCCTTTACGAACTCATAATCATATAAATCAATATTATCTGAATTTTCTAATCCTGTATAGTAATAAATACTTCTAATGAAATCATTTACCATTTTGACATAATCATTATCAGTCATATTTTCATTTATTTTTGACTTCTCACAATATGTTTGAGTATCTGAAAACCTATCTTTAAATACTTCAACTGAGTATTTTTTTGTGTCTAAAACTTCAACCCATTTAGCATCTGATTTAAAATTTTTTCTGTAATAGATACAATTTCTTATTTTAAAAAGTGTTGTTCTTTTAAATAGTTTAGCCGTATAAAAGATAAAACATTTTTTTTGCTCAGTTTTTGGTCTTAATCTTATATCCTCATTTTTATATTTATAAACTATATTATAAAGTTTTGATGAAGTTCTATATAGAATATCTTTTCTAATGCCACAAGAAAAAAAATCTAATGAGTATTGACACCGTCTAATTTTTAATTTTGAAAATATAGCCATTTCTTTTGAAATTTTATTAGGTGTTTTACTCTTCAAAAGATATTTAAATACATATTTTGTAATATTCTTTTGAGTTTTTGGTTCTTGATTTAAAATCTTAAAATATATAAAGTTCCCTTTACCCATTTCATTTATATTTTCAATAGTATATAAGCCATGTTTTTTAATAAGTTTTAGCTGAATATATCTATTATTAACTCTAATTGTAAAACCATTACTAAAAAGTTCTTTTACGTATTGAAAAATAGGTTTTGTAATAGCTAATTCAACTCTTGCTATTTGATTTGACTTCCTGCGATGAATAATAGATTTAAGATAATGTTCTATCTTACTAGTATTTGAAAGAATATCTATATTATGAGAATGTAGATTACATGCTTTCGTAAGTTCATACACCCTTATAAATTTAAAGTCTTGTTTTTTGTTATTGAACTTGAACTGCTTTCTATATCTATGAAATTTTTTAAAGCATTCATACTGTTCTTTAATTTTATTATCTATTAGAGGGAATGTTCTATCAGTTGAAGTGATATTTAGAGATGGATTAATAGTAGCCGTTTGAAAAAACACTACTTTATTTTCCATAATCTTTGATATTGAAAAAATCTCACTTTGGACTTGTGCATTATAAACCTTTGATTTATAATCCTCGATTTCACTTAATGTAAAAGCCTTATTTTCATTCTTTCGTTTAAATAATATTTTTTGAGAAAACAACTTATTTTTAATATTTTTTTCATTGAATTTATTCTTACTATCTTCAATGTATCTATCGACTAAACTGTTCATTTTTATTCATACCCCACTTTCTTAAATATATACATTTTAATAAAACAAGGAATTATTTCAACGTATTTACTAATAAAAAAATAGGAACATTGAGAACCTTTTGTTACAAGACAAATCTCTTCACAAAAAGAACCTCAATAACCCTATTTTAACAAGTTTTTTATATGATTAATCTCTTCTTCTATCTTTGATAACTCATTTGCTTTAATATTTCTTTTTACTCTTTGTATTTCAGTTCTAATTTGAGAAGCTAAAACTTGATTATCTAATTGTTTAGTTCTATCCCATAAGATTTTTATTTCCACATCATAATTCAATGTTTGAACTGTCTCATCTAATTCATCAACAATTAAATCTTGAACCACCTCTTTTAATACATCTAAATGCTCGGTATCTTGTAAATTAAAAAATGACACTTGAACTAAGGTGTTCTGCCCATTATCACCATTTTTAAAATATAATCTTCCTTTTGGAAACTTTTTAGGATTAATTCCTTTTTCTTTTAACTCTTCACTACTACCAACCATTTTATTTATATTGTCACTGTCATCCGTTTGCATAACACCTCTTGAAGATAAATTTGTCAATATTGAAGAAGGAATAGAAGTATTAAGAGCTTTTTGTCCTATAAATAACATTTTAATCTTGGCACGTCTTGATTTTTGTCGTAAATCAATTAGTATTCTTTCAACCTCTTTTTTAATATCCTTATTAGATATTGTTCCAAGTGTTCCGAACTCATCCCATAACCATAAATATATAATTACCTTGGTATAACACATCTCCACTATCTAAACTGTCACTTTCCATTTCATCATACCTTTGATACATAATTTCTTGGAGTTCTTTAAAGGTATTTAATATCTCTTCATCACTACTTGCATAATGAACTTTTTTTAATTTTTTATATCTTCCAAATTCAGCTCTTTTTGGGTCGATTAAATAAAATTTATCTACTTTTTCGTGATTGTAAAATAGTGAGAGTAAAAGATTTTGAGTATAAACTGATTTTCCTGCACCAGTAGTAGCCACTGTAATATAATGTGTCATAGATTGTATATCAATATAAAAATCTTGTTTATGTTTATCAATTCCTAGGTGTATTTTTCCTTTTTGAAGTTTTGATTTATCGAATGGAACCAGATTAGGAAGTTGTGTAATAATTATTGATATAGACTTATCTTTGTATCTTTCAACCTCTAAACTTTCATCTTTTAAATTCAGATACTGTTTAATATTGTCTAACTCTTTAACATATATATCATAATTAATTTTTGAACAGTTTTTATAAATAATTTGGTTGTCACTTAGTTTGACAAATCTATCATAAACCTTTTTTTGTTTTGGCTCTATTCCAATGGTATTAAATATATTAAAATGAATGGGTATCAGATAATATTTAATATGTTTTATATAGTTATATAACAAGTATATAAACAAAGCCATTGCACCTAAATAGCATAATATAAAATTGGTATTTTTAATCTCTTGGGAATAACTGTATGATAGTTTATAGTTAAATAGATTATTGAAATACTCTTTGATTGAAAATTCATACTGCTCTTGCATGATATTCTCAAATTGAACTTTTGAATGAACAACAAAGTCACGATTTAATAAACTTTTTTCTTTTAAGTCAATTGAATACATATCTCCATTTTTATCAGTAATAATATAATGTTTGGGAACTTGTTTTAAAGTAGTTTTATTAATATAACTTTGATTAATTATATCTGTATTAATGACTAAAATCGCTGATATTATGAAAAACAGAATAACTGATACTATAAAAAATATTGAGACTTTTTTTAAATGGTAAATGGTTATCTCTTTATTCATAATAAACCTTTAACCATTCAACATATAATTCATATTCTGCAATTACATATGAAGATATAAATGCTATTAAAAATACATCCATTAATCGAACTATTTTTATAACGTTATCATCATAGCAAAGCTTATACAAAAACTTTTCAGAAGTTGTATATTCTCTATTCTTTAAATACATCAAAACTCCTTTTATAATCTCGCCATCCACGTTTAATAATGTCGTTATATAATTTGATTAACTTGATACCACTTTTTTTATGATAGGTTCTAATCTCTTTTAAAATTTGTTTGTCAAGATAAACATTAATTTTATGCTTATCTTGATATTTATAATTAGTAGTTTTCATTATTTAATTACTATTTTCCCACGTTGTTTATAAAACACATTTCTATCCATCGCAGAAATAGTTATTGGAACTTGAACTTTTGTTCCCCTTGCTAAGTTTGTAATGTCTTGTGTTGGTTGAAGTTTAACTTCGATTATTGATATACCTTTTGTTTCATCTTCTTGTAAAAACTGTAATTTATGAATTGTTTCACCATTGAACTCTGATTTTTTTAAGAAGTTAATCTCTCCCATTAATAATAATTGACTGTTCATTTTGAATATCCTTTTAGTTTTTTTTTGATAAGATTTTTACTTATCTATAAACATTGTAAGAAAACTCTTACAGTGGAAAAATTTCAAAATTAAATGTATTAGATTTTAAAGAAGTAGGAATATATGGAAGTAAATAAAGAGTTTGAAAACGTAGAGAAATTTTCAAAAGAATTATCTGCGAAGAAAATTGCTAATGATAAATTAGGTTTTAACACATCAATAAATAGAGATGAAGCTGTAATTATTGTTTATAATATGAAGAAGTTAAAAGCTAAAGCATATAATATTGATATGATGAACTATAACTATGGGCACTTTCAATATCATAACTATATAGATGACACTGCTGATACATTTAAATTAAAACACTTTAAAGAGTATATTTTAATTTATTCTAATATGCTTTTTAACAAAGAGAACTCACAAAAATATTATGACTATGTAATAAATACCATTTCAAATCTTTCAAGAACTCTATCAAAAGAGGAAAAAGAAGTTTTAATTACTAATGTTACTCAATTAGAAAAACGAGATATTATTTATGAAGAGCTTTATAAGATTGGTTGCTCCGAAGAAAGAGCAAAAATAGTTTATACTACTATGTTTAATAGTGTTGCTCTTTTTAATTTGACTAATGCCGAGAAGATAGAACAATATAAGTCATACATAAACTTTGATGTTAAAAAATATAATAATTATAAATTAAATAAAACTACCAAAGAACTTAATCAAGATAATGGTATTTTTTTCTAAATTTAGAAACTTCATACTCAAAGATTTAAACCAATTAAAAATAGACTGACTATACTAAAAGTCTATTTTTTATATCAATTCTATATCTGACTATACTAATTTTATTAAATCACATATCTTGACTATACTAACTTTTATAAAATAATTCTGTCTAAAAATTACAACTATACTAACTTTTTATTTTTCTAAATAATTTAATATTCTGACTATACTAAAATTACATTTTTACACTTACACACTCGATAACATCGCTTCTTATGCTTTCTATATGATTTCAGAATATGAAATTAAAGGAGCTCATATGAACAATTTTTTTTATGAAAAACTCTATGAAGAGCTAAGTGAAAGATATCAGAAATCTACACTTACAAAAAAAGAACTTGCAAGTGAATTAGGTATGTCTGTTTCCTCTATTAATAACTACATTGTTAAAGGAGTAGGTATTCCTGAGTATATAAAAGTTGGAACAGGGAAAAACGGAAAAGTTTTATTCCCAGTTGTAAATGTTGTTGATTATTTATCAAATACTATCAAAGTGTCGTAAAAGGAGTTCATTATGACAAAGAATCAAAAAACCTTATCAGTATTATTTATTTTATTATTTATGACTAACTCAAATAAAAGAGTTTTAAAAAAGGGGTTCAAAAAACTTCAATTGAAAACTGTTGAAAGAAGTTGTTTAATATTAAGAAAAAATATAGATAGAAAAACCATTTCTTTACAAATGTATGTTAATCAATCATTAATACAATATTCAAGAGATGAAGATTTGTTTTTAGATATTCAACAAATGACTGATGAAGAGTATGAACAATTTCTCAAAAATAAAGATAATAATATAGTAAATGTAGAATCATTTAAAGATGATGGTGATACTAGTAGATTTGTGTTTATTATTTATAGTGGTGGAAAATCTAATCATAAAACCATGCAACAAGAAGAATTAATAAAAATTCTTACAAATAATCCAAATATTACAAAGTATTTTGAACCATTTTTAGGTGGATTTGGGTCAGTTTATAATTCACTATCTGTATTATTAAAATATGGAGTAAAAGACATATTTTTATCCGATACTAATAACTCACTAGTTAATTGTTATAGACAAGTTCAAAGAAACCCAAAAATAGTTCAAAAATGGTTGGCATCTATTGATATAGAATATTTTAGACTTTATGGGAAGTATTATCCTGATACAAAAGATGAATCAAAAGAGTGGTTTGAAGAGATTCATAGAAGATTTACAGAATTAGAAAAATCAAAGAAAATGAACCCTAAAAGGGCTGCATACTTTATGTATCTAAATTCAAATACCCAAGGTGGTATGTTGAACTTCAATATGAAAACCAAGTTAAATAAGATGCATCACAGTTTCTGTTCTAAAAAAGTTAAAAGAGTTCCATTATTGATTAATAAAGTTGAGATTTTTCACAAAATCTTCAATATGGGAAATATCAAGTTTTCTGTATGTAGATATGAAACTGTTCTTAAAAAAGTTAATAATGATACAAACTCATTAGTATTATTAGACCCACCATACGTAAAGTATGAGGAAGAGAAAACTTCTGACAATATTTTAAGTTGTTCTTACAACTATGGTATTAACAACTTTAATCACAGACAACTATTAACAAAAATGAAAAACAGTCAATGTCACTTTATGTATTACAACAACCATAACCCTTATATAGAGGAGTTTTCACAAAAACATTCATATAAATACATTAAGAAGGATGTTATTTATAGAAATGGAAAGGAGGGTAAAAAAAGTGTTGAGATATTTATGGTTAAAGACAATAGTAAAGTAACGTCTAATATCGTAAATAATGTTGATTTCTTCAAAGAAGAAGTTCAAAAAGTATCATAGAATTTTCTCTATGGTTCATTATTAAAATATAAATTAAAAGGAATTTATTATGCAAGCTGAATTAACAATTCAAAATTTAGAAAATTATAAAGAAGAGGTTTTTTATTTTCCATTAGATAGTGATGAAATTACTACATTCTTAGATGATGATAATAGTGAATATAAAATCACTGATATTGAGGATGAATATAACTTTTTTATGGATTTAGAGGGATACAACTGTTCATTAAACTTTTTAGATGATTTTTATGAGTTGATTGATAAATCTGATAATGTCAAAGATACTATTAATCTATTATTATCTGTTTCAGAACGTGAAAGTTATAGTATTCATGAACTACATGAACAATTTGATAATATTCAAAATTCATATGAACTAACTTCATTTAGAACAGTTGAAGAGTATTTTTTTGATTTAATAGTAGATAATGAATTTCCATATATGAATTTCACTCCTCAGTCTTTACAGTATTATCTTTCTAATGATAGTAAAAATAGATTAGTTAGGGATATTAGTGCAGGTTCAGACGACTATGAACTATTGGATAGGTTATATGAATCAGATACCTATGGATTTTTATTAATATTAGATGAATATGATTTTGATTTAAAAAAAATAACAGAAAGATATTTAGACTATTCACTTATTGCCAGAGATTTACGTGCAAGTGGTTTTTTAGTATCTGAAACTAAATATGGTGTCCTCATTTATCATGGTTAATATTAAGAGAATTATTCTCTTAATATTTTAAAATAAACTATCTACATTCTCTCTACCACTATCAGGTGCAAGTTTTGCATATCTCATTGTCATAGAAATATCTTTATGATTCATTAATTTTTGAATAGTAAAAATAGGTGTTCCATTAATTGCTAATTGAGAAGCAAAAGTGTGTCTAAACGTATGAATTACCACCCTATTTTTTCTATCATTTATATCTAATCCTTGATTAAAATTTGTATCTAAAATAGGCTTTAAATCTCTTTGTATTTTTTTTGTTATATCTATATCTTTTGGGAAAATATATTCATTATTTTTTTTATCTTTTACAAAATTAAATAATTCTTCTTCAAAATTCTTTTGAATAAAAGCTTTATAATTTGTCTCATTCTTAAAATCATAAAGATTAATTGTCTTATCAGAAAAGTTTAAATCAATCTTTTTTATATTTAAAATTGTTTCTAATCTCCCTCCAGTAGTTAATGCTAATTTAGTAAATATATAAATTAAACTATTTGGATTCAATTCCGAAATTAAAAACTGAATTTCATCTTTACTCAAATATCTTTCTCTTTTATCGTCCGTCTTTAAATTATGAATTTTCGATACAGGGTTAGCTTTATCATACTTTATTTCGTCAGAATTAATTGCAAAATTAATAATTGTAGATAGTTTTTCTTTAATATTATTAATCGTACTATTAGATAGTTTTCCTTTTAAATCCCTCATCATTTTTTCAACTTCTGACTTCTTTATATCATTTAATGATTTGTTACCAAAAATAGGTTTTATATACCTTTCATATCTAGAAATACTATCTTTAACACTTTTTTCTTTACTCCTTAATCTACGAGAGTTATGATATTCTAATGCAACTTCATCAAGTTTTACTTCATTACGTTTAATTCTTCTATTAATGATTACAGTCTGTTCGTCACCTGTTTTAATTTGAGAGACTATTTCATTTCTTTTTTGATAGCAATATGGTTCTCTAATCCCCTCAGAATGTCTTCCAACTTTTAACCATATTTTTTTTCCTTCTAAGTCCTTATATGTGATATAATAGCATTTATCTTTATTCTTTAATATTCTATGATAAACACCTGTATACTTTTTCGATTTTATTTCTCCTGACATTTTCCTACCTTTTACCTACCCTTATATTGTAATACCTTGTAAAACATTATAATACTTTTTCAATTAAAACTCAAAATAAAAGACTATTTTTAGGTATTTCCAGAAGTACTTGTAAAACTTTGTAAAACTTTAAGAATATATATATCATTCCCGGACATCTCCACCAAAATAATCAACAGAACTTAATAAATCTACTTTTATTCTCAATACTTACCAAAAACCTTTTTATTAGGTTTTACTAACATAGTTAAATTATCATTTATATACCTAACTTCAAAAATATCAAGATATTTTATTAATGCTCCTAATTTATTAAATCCATGATTAATTGGTGAAAAAGAACTATTTTGACTGATATATAAACCTACATCTTTTAAATCAGCCCATCCATTATCACCTGATACTTGCTCAACGGCATCAAGAAGAGACTTCTTTAGATTCTTATCTTTTTTTGCATCATAATCATCACCTTTATAACTTATTTTAAAATCATATTTATATTCATTAGTATCATCAATTACTTGTGCTTTTTCTTGTAATTGAATAAATTTTTCTACATAAATAAATTGAGAACAAGCTTTTACTAAGGCATCTGGTGTTTTTTCTTCTCCATATCCAAGTACGGTTTTTGCATCTGATAATATTCTTGCAACAAGTGGAGTAAAATCACTATCACTTGTAATCAAAGCAACTATATCAATATCTTTAGTATATATTGAGTCCATAACATCAATTACTATTGCAATATCAGAAGCATTTTTATTATTTGTGTAAGCAAATTGCTGATAAGGTTGAATACTATAGTCTAATAAAACATTTTCCCAAGCATTGAGATGTCTACTTGACCAATCACCATAAGCTTTTCTAATAGTAATTTTTCCATATTGAGATAGATCTTTAAAAATACTATCTATATATTTTGCACTAACGTTATCACAATCAATAAACATTGCAATATTTTTTTGTTGATTAGTTCCCATTGATAAAATATCCTCAAATTTATATAATTTAGATTTTATCTAAAATATAACAAAATGCAATAAAATCTAAACAATCAAAAAAGTTTTGTTAAAATATAAAAAACAAAAATAAAGGTTTATTTTATGGAAGGTAAAATTTTGGTTACTTACAAGATTTTGTGCAAGTCAGATTTTAACTTAGAAATCACATTAGAGCAATTGCTTACAAATGAAAAAGTTGCTAAAGCTATAAAAGCAGAATTTGCAAAAGGTATCAGAAATATAGCTCTAAATACAAAAAATAGTGATTCAAATATAAAAATAGAAACCCAAAAAGAGTTTTATCAATTTGAAGCTAGAAAAGATGATTTTGCAGATTTAGTATCATTAGCAGAAGAAGACGCCAATGCTAGAAAGCTAAATAAAAAAGATTGTATAGGTATTGAACTAGTTGATATTGAAACACTTAAAGATTAATTATTATATAAATAGAAGTATAAAACTTCTATTTATGATGATTTTTTTCTATCAAGATAATAAACAGTCATTAAAGATACTAAACCTATAAAAGATATAGCTCCTAACATCGTATATAAATTATCCATTTAAACTCTCCTTATCACTAATAATATAACTTATTAATAATAATTTTATCATTTAAATATTCTTTTTATATTAAATTATTATATTTTTTATAACATTTTTTATAACATTGTAACCAAATTACATATTTTGTATTTCTAACATTTCTTTTATGGCTTTAAATTCAAGTGGTTTTGCATAAAAAAAGCCTTGACCAATATCACAATGAAGCCTATTTAAAACATCTTCTTGCTCAGGATACTCTATACCTTCTGCTACTGTTTTATAACCTAAACTTTTAGCTAAAGCGATTATTGCTTTTGTAATTTGTAAGTTATTATTATCTTTTGGTATATAATCAATAAATGCTTTATCAATTTTAATAGTTTCTACAGGAAGTTTAGATAAATAACTCATAGATGAATAACCTGTACCAAAATCATCAATTGACATTTTAAAACCTAAAGATTTTAATTCATTCAACATTTTTATACTATCTTCACCAAAATCCATAATATATCTTTCTGTTAATTCCAATTCAATTTGATTTGGTTTTATTCCAACTTCATCTATTATCTTTTTAATATTAAGTAAAAAATCTGCTGATCTAAATTGTACACTTGAAATATTGATTGCTATATATTCTAAAGTTCTATCTATTAATTTAAACTTCATAAAATCTTCACAAGCTTTCTTAAAAATAAACTCTCCTATAGAAACAATAAGTCCTGTATCCTCAGCTATAGGAATAAAAGTAGAAGGTGATACAAAACCTAATTTATCATTTTCCCACCGTACAAGTGCTTCAAAAGATTTTGTTTTTCTAGTATTTAAATCATATTGAGGTTGATAAGTTAAATATAATTCATTTTTTTCTACTGCTTGTTTTAAAGACTGCTCTATAACTAGTTGATCATGTACATCAACAGAGAGTTTTTCATCATAATATTCAAAAGTATCTTTACCTTGTTTTTTTGCATAATACATTGCTGTATCTGCATTTTTAATCAATGTTTGCATTGTATCTCCATCATTTGGATACATAGCTACACCAATACTTGCACTTGTATTTAATCTAAAATTATCTATTTTAATAGGCTGTTTTACAATTTCTAAAATCTTTTCACATACAAAACCTGCACTATTTTTATTTTTGGCTGACTCTAATACTATTACAAATTCATCTCCACCCATTCTAGCAAGCATATCAGATTGTCTTAAAACTGATTTTATTCTTTTTGAAACTTCTATTAAAAGTTTATCTCCTATATTATGCCCTAAAGTATCATTTATAATTTTAAATCTATCAAGGTCTAAGAAAAGTAGTGATACTACATAATCATTTCGTTTTGAAATATCTATTACATGACTTAAGTGTTCTTCTAACATCACTCTATTAGGCAGAGATGTCAAACTATCATGATAAGCTAAAAAGTCGGCTTTCTCTTGTGTATCAATAATTTCTTGAAGATTTGTATGAATTGAAATATATTTTAATATTTTTCCTTCTTTGTTTCTCACTGCTGTAATATTTAACCAAGTAGGAATTAAAGTACCATCTTTTGCGATATCATTTACTTTTCCTTTAAAATGCCCATATCTATTTAAATATGTTAATACTTTTTTATAAAACATTTTATCTTGTTTATTTGTCTTTAAAACATTAGGTTTTCTACCTATTAATTCCTTATTTGTATATCCAGAGATTTCCTCATAAGCTTTGTTAGCAGAAATAATATCTCCACTTCTATCAATAATTAAAATACCTTCTTGAGTATTTTCAAATACAATAGCTGATTCTTTTAACTCTTCTTGTTGTTTTATATATTTTGTAATGTCAAGTTTTATAGCAAGATAATTTACAACTTCGCCATTTAAGAAAATAGGAACAATTGAGGCTTTTTCATAATAAATCGTACCATCTTTTCTTTTATTAATAAATTCACCTTCCCATTTTTGACCATTTTTTAGTTTTTCATTTAATTTTCTATATCTACTTCGAGGTGTTAAACCAGATTGTAAAACTTTTGGTTTACTACCAATTATTTCCCTTTTTTTATATCCAGAGTTACTTTCAAAAATTTCATTTACATATAATATTTTTCTGTTTGGATCAGTTAAAACTACCGAATTATCACTATGTTGTACAGCGTACTTGAAAGCTTGTAGTTCATTTTGGATTTTTAAGGTATTTAAATAAAGTTTTATCATAATAATTACTAAAAAAACAGATAAAATAAAAAAGACTAATGCAATAACTAATTGATAAAATAGTTCCTTGTCATAAACTTTTTCTAAATAATTTGAAGTTTCAACTATATTCTCACTTAAATGTATTTTTTTTGATTCTTCTAAAATCATCATTAGTTCTTTTTTTAGAACTAATATATTTTTTGTATGTTTTTGAAAAAAATCTATATCTAAATCAATATCTTTTTCTTGAATTTTAGATAAAAGTTTTTCTATGGCTTTTTTATTTTCATTTACATTTACATAATCTTGAACTAATAAAAAAGTTATTTGATTAATAGTATTTTTTAATTCATTATTTTTACCTTCATCATTTGTAATACTTTTATTTAAATCGAAAAGATAGTGTAAAGAGTTAAGTCTATTTGAATATCTTGATTTGAAATCTTCTATTAATTCCAGTTTTTTTAAATAAAGAATCTCAATATCGTTTAGTAATATTTTAAAATCATTTCCAAACTCATTTGTGAGACTACTATTTTGTAGTTTTAATAAATGTTCTTCAAAACTATTAGTTTTTTTTACAATAAAATCAAAATTTATTAGTTTACTATTTTTATTAAGGAAGTTTTCAAAGTCTTTGTCAATTAATCTTAAAGTTGTAAAACTATTTTTATAATTATCATAATTTTTTGTACTATTTTCTATTTTAAATAAATAAAAAACAAGTCCACTTAATAAAAATGAAGCTATTAAAATTAAAGTTATAAATCCATTCTTAGTTTTAAAAAACATTATTTACTCAACCTCTTTAAATAAAGGTGCAGATAATGAATATAAAAAACTAACTATTTTATCAACTTCATCATCTGTTATTGGTCTACCTATTTGATAAAGTGCCATTATTTTTACTGTATCATGTAAACTAAATGTACGTCCATCATGAAAATAAGGTGCAGTATGTTCAATATTTCTTAAAGTAGGCACTTTAAAATAATACTTATCTTTTTCTTTTTTAGTTATGTGATATCTTCCTAGGTTTGAACTTTGAGCATCATATAAAACACCAAATTTACTATATAAATTGCCTCCTAAATTTACTCCATTATGACAGGCAACACAACCCTTATTTTTAAAAAGTTCATAGCCTTCTTTTTGCTTTTCTGTAATTGCATTGTTTTCACCCTTAAGATATCTATCAAAAGGTGAATTAGGTGTTATAAGTGTTTTTTCATATTCTGCAATTGAATCAGCTATATTTTTTTTAGTAATTCCATCTTTATATATTTTTCCAAAAAGCTCTTTATATTCAGTATTTGCTAATTTTTTTATCAAAATATTAAAGTCACTTCCCATCTCAATAGGATTCTCAATAGGTCCTAAAGCTTGCTCTTTCAAGTTTTTTGCTCTTCCATCCCAAAATTGTCTAAAATTAAAAGTAGAATTTAAAACTGTAGGTGTATTTATATTTCCTACTTTACCATTTATACCTATTGCAAAAATAGTATTATCATCTCCACCTTCATTCAAAATATGACATGAAGCACAAGAAATACTATTATCTAAAGATAGTCTTTTATCATTAAAAAGTTTTCCCCCAAGTTTTACTTTCTTTTTATCAACTTTTATAGTAGAGGGAATAACTTGAATATTTGATGCACATAAATTAACACTAAAGATACTTATTAATAGAATAATTGTTTTTAAAATAGCATTTTCCTTCATTATTTTAATCATGTATTATAGTACTATTTAACTTTATTGCTAAATAAATTTATATTTAATTTTAATAGTATAAAAAAAGCCTTATTTAAGTTTTTTATCCATAAAATATATTAATTTTATTAAAGGAAAAATATTGGATCCACAATACGAAAAAATCATAGTTTTACTTATAGTTTTATCAGCCGCATTTATTACTTGGAAAATGGTGAAAGATTTTTATATAACAAAACTTCATAGGGTATTTGCTCATTTATTAGCAGTTGTTACATCTTCATTTATGTTATTATCCACAATGTTCCTTTTTATGCCTAAAAACTATCAAAGAGGTGCTGGTTCTGAAGTTGAACTTAGTCTTATGTCTGTAATTACAGTTGTTGTTATGGTGGCTGTTCTTTACATTTTTTTTAAATATGCTCCACAAAGTAAGAAATAGAATTTTTCTATTTTTTACAGTTTTACTTTTTTTTAAGGAATAAATGATAATAATTCTCACTTATTTTATCAATAAGGATTTAAATGGAAACATATTTTTTAATAACTAACTTTGAAGATGGATATAGAATCGAGGAGTTTATCTATGATGAAGTAGTTATTGAATACTGCACAGAAGCTTTAGAAATTCCAGAAGAAAAAATTAAAGAAGCTGTATATACAAGTGAAGGCTTAGAACTTACATTAACAGAATTAGAGAAAGAAGATATTTCTGATGATTGGTATGTAAATTTACATAAAATATCTAATTAATTGATAACGATAATCAAAATTAAGTATTATTGCAAGTGCATTAGTATTAACATCTGCTGCGTATGCTGCAAATAGTGTTGATGAAGCTTTTAAAAATGGAAGTTTTTCTGGTGAAATTACAGCACATCACCAATCATGGGATAATGGAACAGGAGAAAAAGATTCTGGCTTTACTGCTGGAACTTTTGATTTAAACTATGAAACTGATTCATTAAATGGTTTTAAATTAAACACTGGATTTAGAGCAAATCATGAATTCTCTGAAAAAGAATCAGGTAATTACGAAGGTGATTTTGAAAACAATGCTGTTATGCATACTGCAAACATTGAATTCTCAAATGATTTTCTTACTATCAAAGCTGGTAGACAAGAAATTGATTTAGAGTGGTTAGGTGATTACAACGAAGCTGTTGTTATTTCTTCATCAAAATTAATTCCAAATACAACATTAGTTGCTGGATACACAACAAGACAAGCTGCAGTTGGTGCTGATGAAAGCAAAAATTTTGCTGATATTGAAGGAGCAAAAGATGGTGCTTACGTTATTGACGCAAAATTCAATGGAATTGAAAATGTTGTATTAAATCCTTATTTCTATTCTGCACAAGATGTAGCAAACTTCTATGGTTTAAAAGCAACTTACGAAACTGATATGTTTGGATTAACTGCTCATTATGCACAAAGTTCAGAAGACGCAGCAAACACAGAAGATGGAGAAGTTTTACATTTCGAAGCAAGTGCTAACTTAGCTGGATTCAGCTTAGCAGCTGGTTATATTCAAACAGGTGAAGACAATGGATTAGGTTCAATTGCTGCATTTGGTGATAATATTGACCCTACAGAAGAGTTAGGTGAGTATGTATATGCTACAGATGCTAGCACAGTTTATGCTACTGCTGGATATACTATCTCTGATGTAGAATTATCTGCATTATACGCTGTAGCTGATAATGATAGCACAAATAAAGAAGATAAAGAGTTTACATTTGGGGCTGCTTATTCATTTACTGAAAACTTAGCTGCTGATATTATGTATACAGACTTATCTTTAGAATCTAAGAAAGATAAATCAAAAGTAGCTGTAAACTTAGCTTACTCATTTTAATTAATACAATAAAATAAATTTTAAGGAAGAGAGTTTAACTTTCTTCCTTTTTTTATCTCAAAAAATTCAAAAAATAATGATAACTATTCTCAATATTAATATAAAATTAAGTTTTCTTCATGTAATATACTAATAATGATTATCAATATGAAAGGATTTATAATGATTACATGTTACGAAATAAAAAATAAAAAAGATTTAGTAGAACCAACTGGTTGTACTTGCTAAAGGAAGCAAAATGAGTATATTAGTTATTGGAGGAGACAAGATTACTCCTATTGTAAATATGTTAGAAAACCTTGGTGCAAAAAATATTAATCACTGGGATGCTAGAAAAAAATCATCTGCTCCTAAGAAAAAAGTACCGCAAGATACTGATTGTATTGTTATGCTTACTTCTTTTTTAAATCATAATACTATGCTTAAATATAAAAATGAAGCAAAAAGAAAAAATATTCCATTTATCTGTGCTAAAAGATCAGTTTCTTGTGTATATGATGAATATGTAAAGATTATGGGTATTAAAGATTGTAGTCAATGTTACGCAAATTGTACTCAAAAGAAGGCTTAAGATGAGTTTTAATTACTTTAACTACTGTGATGATTTTGTTGGTTTTGATAATAACAAAGAGTTTTTACCAAAAGGGTTTGATAGTTTTAATTCACAATTTAGATTAAGACAACTATTTTTAAACCTAAGTAATTATGTTTTAAAGCCTTACTGTAATTTTACAAAATATGAACAAAGAAGATTAAGTATTTACTCTCTTAAAAATGCTTTTGAGTTTAAAATAAAATCAATGTTACCTATTTCTTATGTTAAAACATATAAGGTTTCTAAAAATTTTAAATTTTGTTCTAACTCAACTAAAATCATAAATAACTATTTAAACAAAACTATTAACTCAACATTCGTAACAAGTAAAAGTTTAGTTCCTGCTGCAAAACTGATTTCTCATTGTTTTATAAATAATAATATGCAGCTACTTATTGATAAACATTTACTATTTCATGAATTCGTTTTAAATAAGGTAAAAAAACTTCATAAAGACAAAAATGTAATAGATTTAGGTGACTCAATATGTATTGAAGCAAAAGATATATGTAAACTAAAAATTTATACATCATGGAAAAATATTGAAGTTAAAAATCCTAATATCAAAGATGAATTAGAAAGTGCTATTGAGTCAATAAAAAAAGGAGATTTCAATCAAATATATTTAGCTTATCCAAAAGATGATGAGTTTAAAAAACAAATACCTATTTATGTAGATGAATTAAAAAACAAAGAGTATCAAATCAAAGCAATACCGTACTCTTTTAGATCAATTATAAGATAAGAACAGGAGATTTACAAATGGCAACAGCTATATTTTATACAACAAGTACAGGAAATACAACAGAAATAGCAACTAAACTTGCAGAAGAATTAGGTGGAATTGAAGTTTTTGATTTAAGTGCAAACCTTGATAAGGTTGAACAATATGATAAAGTTATTCTTGGAGCTTCAACATGGGGTGATGGAGATTTAAATGATGATTTAGATGAAGTTTGGGATGAATTTTGTGAACTTGACTTCTCTGGAAAAAATGTTGCTTTATTTTCATTAGGTGACCAAGAAGGATATGGAGATACATTTGTAGACGCTTTAGGTACTATTTATGAGCAAGTTAACTCAAAAGGTGCAAACGTTGTAGGTTTTACATCAACTGATGGTTATGAATATGATGAATCAAAAGCTGAAATTGATGGAAAATTTGCTGGTTTAGTTATCGATGAAGATAATCAAGATGATTTAACTGATGACAGAATTAAAGCCTGGGCTGAAGATATCAAAGGTGATATTTTATAAAAAGACAAAACTAAAAGTTTAAACTTTTAGTTTTGAGCACATTTTTCACAAATCCCATATAATTGCATAGAGTGACTTGTGATTTTAAATTTATTCTTTTTAGCAATTCTTTCTTGTCTCTTTTCAATTTCATCATCTAAAAACTCAATGATTTTTCCACACGAAGTACAAATAAGATGATCATGATGAGATTTTGCATTACTTTCATATTTTTTACCATCTGTTCCAAAGTTAATAGATGTAATTAAATCTACTTCTTCTAAAAAACTCAATGCTCTATAAACAGTAGCTATACCGATATTTGTATCTGGATACTGTTTTTTTATTTGATTATAAACTTCTTCTGCTGAAAGATGTTCCTCAGCACCTATTAATATATTAAGAACAATTTCTCTTTGCTCTGTATATTTTAAGCCTTTTTGTTTAACAATTCTTTTAAGTTCGTCTATTATCTCTTCATTCTCTACCATATAAATTTGCCCTTAAATTTTATAATAGCTAATAGTATAGCTAAAGTTTCCCAAAAATACAAACACTAAAGATTATCGTTTAATACAATTTCTTCTTTTGATTCTTTTTTTACAAGTTTTTTCTTTTGTTTATTTTCTGGTTGATAAAGCAGATGATGCCAAAGAGCAAAGCCACAAAAAGCTGCACCAGCAATGACATGAGTTTTTTTTGCTAGTTTATTTTTCATAAACATTGAAGTTACAACTGTCGCACCTAATGTTGCGGTCATTCCTATTTTTGCAACCTCTTTTTTAACCTCTAAATCAAGCTTTCTCATTCCTTTTTTTCCTTCTGGCTCTTCTATCAATAGTTTTTTTTGTTCCTTTTAAAGTCTCATAAGTTAGGGCTGCTGTTAAAACAGTAGCAAGTGGTAAAATAAATGGCATCTTAATCCTTTTGATAATAATTATCATAATAATAACTATTTTAACTTTAAAGTTAACTGATAATTATTATCAGGATTAAAATTTATTTACTTAACTTTACACCTCTTATTGAGTTTAAAAGTAATCCAATTGTTGTTCCATTATGTAAAAATGCAGTTACTATAGGTGAAAATGCACCAAAAGTAGCTCCTGCTAATATTGCTGAATTTATTCCAACTGTTGCATTAAAGTTTGTATTAATTAATTTCATTGTTTTATAAGCTAACTCTTTTGCTTCAACAACAGCAGCAATATCATCTTTTAACAAACTAACATCAGCAGTTGCTTTAGCAATATCAGCACCTTTACTCATTGAAATACCCACATGAGCTGAAATTAATGCAGGTGCATCATTAATACCATCACCTACAAAAGCTACTTTATTACCTTCATCCATCATTTTTTTAACAATTGTTGCTTTATCTGTTGGTAGTAATTCTGAATAAACCTCATCAATACCTAACTCTTTAGCAACACTTTGAGCTTTTTTATCAACATCACCTGTTAACATTACAAGTTTTTTTACACCAAATTCTCTTAATTTTTCTAAAGACTCTTTTGTATTATGTCTTATTTGATCAACTAGAGATATTGTTCCTAAAAGCTCATTGTTATAACCAATATAAAGTAATGTTTTACCTTCATCAAGTTTTTCATCAATTTTATCTTGATGTTCAGAAAAATCTATTCCTTCATCATCTTCTAAGAAGTGTCTACTTCCAATAACAACAGTTTTACCATTTACTTCTGTTTTTACACCATGAGCTACAATAAACTCAACTTCTTCATGGTGCATGTGAACAAAACCTCTTTTTTTAGCAGCTTTAACAACAGCTTCTGCTACTGGGTGAAAATAGTGTTCTTCTGTACTTGCAGATAGATTTAAAACTTCTTCTTCTGTCCATTTATCATTGAAAGACTGTACATCTACAACTTCTAAATCCCCTTGAGTTAAAGTTCCAGTTTTATCAAAAATAAAAGTATCTGCACTATTTAAAGCTTCGATAGATTTAGCACCTTTTATCATAATACCTTCATGACCAGCTTTTGAAATTGTAGATTTAAAAGCAACAGGTGTTGCTAGTTTTAAAGCACAAGAATAATCAGCTTGTAAAACAGAAGCTACTCTTTCAAAATCTTTACTCATTACATAAGAAACTCCCGCAAGTCCTAATGTAACAGGAACTAGTTTATCAGCTAATTTAGTTGCTTTTAATTGAACAGAAGATTTTTCATTTAATGAGTTCTCAATATAATGCTTTATTCTTTGTGTCGCTGTATTAGCTCCAACTTGTTCAGCCCAAATTTTAAGTCTACCCTCTTCTAAAACCGTTCCAGATATAACTCTATCACCTCTTTGTTTTTTTACAGGTTCAGCTTCCCCTGTCATAGAAACTTGATTTACACTTGCACTACCATTTACAATATGCCCATCAACAGGTACAGTACTTCCAGCTGAAACAATAACAATATCCCCAACTTCAATAGTATCTGTATCAACTAACTTTTCAACTAGTTTACCATCAACTTCTTTTTCAATCCATGCTTCTTTAACATTTGGCTTAGCAAGTTCTTTTAATAAATCATCACTTCTATGAACTGTTGTTTCTTCAATATATTCACCAAGAGCTAACATTGTATTCGTAGAATTCGCTGCAAGATAATCTTTTCTAATTAAAGAGATACCAACTGCTGCACTTTCTAAAACTCTTGAAGTAAGACCTTCTTTAAAAAGTTCTTGTGTTCCCTCAATTAAAAGTGGTGTTGCAGCAGCACTTGAAATAGTTGCATTTATTAGATTATTTTTAATTAATCTTTCACTAACTAATGCACCTGAAGCATACATCAAAGGTTTTAAACTAGGTTCTTCTTCACTAATACAAGATACACAAACAGAAGCTTCTTCATCTAAAGAACTTAATAATTTATCTGCATCTACATTAGCTAATCTATCTTCAATTGCATCACAAACGTCTTCATCAAAAGTAAAAATAATACTTTTTGCTTTTTTATTTATTCGAACAGAAGTTACGTGTTCTACTTTTTCAAGATAGTTTTTAAGTATATTTTCATCAATATACTCATCACTTAAAAGTTCAAATTTATATCTTGCTCTAAAAGATGTACTATGAACTTTTTTAAAACTATTAATACTCATAATTAACCTTAGTAGTTTTTAGCTTCCATTTGAGCTTTTGCGTCTTCCATTCTTTCTTTTAACTCTTCAATTCCTGCTTGAACCAATTCACTACCTTTTGAAAACCCATTAAAAATAGCTTTTTGTGTAGTTTTATTTGTTAAAAGAAAAGTCACACCAGCACCAATTAGTGCACCCTTTACAAAATCACCATTAAAAAATGAATCATTAGCATTATTTTGAGGCATTATATTTTGAGCATTCATAGGAGTTTGTACAGAAGTATTCACTCCTTGATTTATATATGGATTTACTTGTTGAGTATTATTCATATTTTGATTGATATAAGGATTTGATAAAAAAGCACTTTGTACCATTTGATTATTTCCCATATTTTGTGGTTGATTTACTTGAACTTGATCTTGAACACCTGCAACATTTTGCCCTTGATTTTGTCCTTGTTGATTCATATTATTCATACTCTACTACCTCATTATTTTCTTTAGCACAAGAAACTGCTTCTACTTGTTCATCACTATTAAACTTTTTGTCAATCATTTCTACAGCATAAACTCCAGCTGCACCAACTGCTAAAGAAGCTAAAGCTTTAAACATACCATTTTTTTCATTTTTATATGAACTTGCAGCTACAACAGAAGCTGTTGCTATTGTACCTTGAGTTGTTCTTTTTACAACATCATACGTAGCTTTTTTAATATTTGTTTCACCTTTTTTAATTCTCATAGCATTAATTGTTCCCGCTGCTAATAAAGATACAGCTGCACCACTTACTAAATGGTGTGTCATTATCTTTGGTTCTTCAAAATTACTTTTCATTTTTTTCCTCTTCTTTTTTATCTTTACATTCTTCTTTAGACTCATTTTGAGTTTTATTTTTTTCTTTTTTGTCTTTTATGCAATCAACTGTCGCTTCAACATTTTGTTTTACATTATCTTTTACATCACAAACTATATCTTTTGATTTATCAAATAGTTCATCTGTTTTTTCTTTTATTTTTTTACTATTGTTATATGCAACAATTGCACCTGCACCAACTGCTACACCTAATAAAAATGGAAGTGCCATGATATACTCCTTTACTCTTGTGTATTATCTTCTTTATTCATCATACTACTAAGTGCCATACCACCTAAAGCACCTACAGCAAGACCACTCATCATTGACATATTCATACTTGATAACATAGACATAATTTTATTTTGGTCTATGTTTCCATTCATTGCATCATCAAGTAGTTCTTGATATTGCGCCATATTATCCATCATATTAGCCCCATTTTGTTGAACTTGAGACATTTGATTATTCATTTGTGGGTTTGCTTGATTATAAAATGAAGCAACACAAGCTCTAAAAGCTGGTAAATGATTGTTAAATGAAGCTGCTTGAATTCTATAAAAAAGATCTCTTACATCAGGTTCATTTACATACATAAGTAAGTTATCATATAAAGCTACATTATCAATTTCAGCAGCGACTGCTATTTCACAACACTCATGTAAAGTATTTGGTAACTCTATTTGAGTTTGTTCAACAAAAGGAGCTTCAATACCATATTTTTGTATTAAAGTCATAAGCTCATTATAATGATTTATTTCAGAATTTATAATATTTGAAAAAGGTAATACATTTCCAAATTTAGCAATAACATTACTATAAGTATTATAAGCTTCAAATTCATCAAAAGCTGCTATTCTTAAAGCTTGAGATAAAATAGGTTGTGGGTCATTAGGATCAACTCTTTGAGCATCCAACAAGTTCTGGTCTACGTTATTTTGTTGCATTTACACTACCTCCTTTGCTAGGGTGTTAATTAGTTTTGTTACTTCATCTAAATTTCTATGAGCTATTAAATCTTCCCAAAGCCTTGGTTCAAAAATAGCTGGGTCATAAGTAATTGTAACCGAAGCAATAATCTTTTTAATTTTTATTTCTTTTATTCCATTAATTTTGTTAGGTAAATTTTCAATATCAGCTAAAGTAATATTTCCACCTTCATTTTTTATTTTAGGATTAACTCTTACTCTTAATCTTCCAGGAGAATGAGCTATTATGCTAAAATAATCTGCAATTTTTATAATATCTTCTGTACTTATCAATTTTATCCTTTATAGTGTAAGTTTTATATTTTATGTCTTAATTATTTCTTAATATAAATCTATACTCATTATCAATAATTATAATATTATAACAATAATAAACTTAATAATGATTATCATTTTAGACAAGTGACAATTTCGTGTCATTTTAATTTAGTCATATTTTATTAACATAGTATTAAGATTACAATATTAATAATTATAATCAATAATAATCAAAGCTTATTACATATAAACTATAAGCAAGTATTATTATATTATAATAATCATTATTAATAACAAGGAATATAAAATGACCCTAGATCAATTGGAAATTGATGAATCGGCTCTAGTAAAATCTGTAAATTGTGAACCTGCCTTAAAAAATAGATTTTATTCTTTTGGTATAGTAAAAGGTTCTAAAGTATATGTAGAAAAAGTAACTTTTACAAAAAGTACTATTGAAATAAAAATAAATAATACAAAAGTAGCATTAAGACTTACAGAAGCTTCAAAAATCGAGGTTGAAAAATGTTAACCAAGAATTTTAAAGAAGAAAAAATAATAAAAGTTGCATTAGTAGGACAACCAAATGTTGGTAAATCAATGCTTATTAACTCTATTTCAAATGCAAGACTTAAAGTTGGTAATTTTTCAGGAGTTACTGTAGCAAAAGAAGAAGTAATATTTAAATACAAAGATTATAAAATTGAAATTACTGATTTACCAGGAGCATACTCTTTAAATGATTATACCCTAGAAGAAAAAGTTACAAAAGAGTATTTAGAGAACTCACCTTATGATATAATCTTAAATGTATTAGATTCAACTAACTTAGAAAGAAATCTATATTTAACTTCAGAATTACTTGCCCTTGATAAAAAAATGATTATTGTTTTAAATATGATAGATGAAGCAACAAAAGAAAATATTGTAATTGATGAAGTTCAATTAGGGAAGATATTAGGGAAACCATGCGTAAAGACAAGTGCAGCTAAAAATCTTGGTATAAAAATAATTCTTGACAAGATTGTAGAAAAACATGAATCTGCAAAGCTTCCAACAAAACTTACTTTTTCAGAACCCATGGAAGAAGAAATTTCAAACTTAGTAAAAGTAATGGAAGAAAATGCTTTTAAAACTCCTCAAACATATAGGCAACTTGCTATCAAACTACTAAAAGAAGATAAGCAAACTTATAAGTATTTTCATGATGAACCAATTTGGGTTAAACTTCAACCTGTTCTTACTCATGCTTTTGAGCATTTATATATTCATTATGATACAAAAAATATGGATGATATTTTTAGTGATGAGAGATTTGCTTTTGCTAAAGGTGCAGTTACAGAAACAGTTAAACAAGAAAAAAGTATAGCTAAGTCAACTACTGAAAAAATTGATTCTTTATTAATTCATAAGTTTTTAGGTTTACCAATATTTTTATTTTTGATGTGGGGTTTATTTCAACTTACTTTTGAAGTAGGAAATATTCCTATGGATATGATTGATGCATTTTTTGCCTCTTTAATTGATAGTACAAAAGAAGTTTTAGGAGATAATCAATTAAGTTCAGTAATTGCCGATGGTGCAATTGCAGGGGTTGGAGCAGTAATTCTTTTTTTACCTAATATTGTAATACTATTTTTTGGTATTGCTTTACTTGAAACTACTGGATATATGAGTAGAGTTGCTTTTTTACTTGATGGTTTTTTCCATAAATTTGGACTTCATGGAAAATCTTTTATTCCTTTAGTTACAGGGTTTGGTTGTTCTGTTCCAGCTTATATGGCAGCAAGAACTTTAAAAAATGAAAGAGATAGACTTTTAACATTATTTATTATAGGCTTTATGTCTTGTGGAGCTAGACTTCCAATTTATGTTCTTTTTGTAGGTGCATTTTTTAATGAAGGAAATGCTGGAAACATCTTATTTATAATATATATAAGTGGTGCTATTTTAGGTTTAATTGCTGCTAAAGCATTAAAAGTTATTGTCTTTAAAAGTGAAGATGAACCATTTGTAATGGAAATGCCAAAATATAGAATGCCCTCATTTAAACTAATTTGGCATACAGTCTCAAACCAAGCTTTAATGTACTTAAAAAAAGCAGGTACATATATTTTAGCAGCTTCAATTTTAATTTGGTTTGCTTCAAATTATCCTCAATATCCTTTAATTGAGGAACAATACAATAATAAAATTGAACTAGTTGAGTCAGAAGATAAAAAAAGTGAATTATTAAATGAATTAGCTATGTACAAGTTAGAGAACTCTTATTTAGGTATTATAGGAAAAGCTAGTGAACCTTTATTTGCTCCACTTGGTTTTGATTGGAGAATGTCAGTTGCACTAGAAACAGGTTTAGCTGCAAAAGAGATTGTAGTTTCAACTTTAGGTATTCTATATGGACTAGGAGAAGATCATGATGAAAACTCAAAAGGATTAATAGAAAAAATCAAAGCTAACATTCCTTTTGCTTCGGCTATTTCATTTATTGTATTCGTAATGATTTACTTACCTTGTTTAGCTGCTTCAATGGTTTTTGCAAAAGAAGCAGGTGGATGGAAATACTTAGCTTATTTATTTGTATTTACAACAACAACAGCTTGGGTTCTATCTTTTATTGCATATAATATTACAAGAATAGTAGTAGGCTAAAGCCTTCTACTATTTACTTTTTCATAACCTTATTTCTTCCACTATTTTTAGCAAGATATAAAGCCTCATCTGCAATTTTAAAATATTCTTCAAAACTTTTACCTTTAGTACAATATGTACAACCAAAACTTGCAGTAATTCTTAAATTTAATTTTTCATAATTAAAATTCTTTTGCTCAATCATACTTCTTAATCTATTTGCTATTTTTGATAGGTTTTCAACAGAAGTATTTACAGCAATTATAAACTCTTCTCCTCCAAATCTACCTATTAAATCATCACTTTGTAAATGTGCTTTTAAAAGACTAGCAACATCTTTTAAAATGCAATCTCCTATAAAATGCCCATAAGTATCATTTACATTTTTAAATTTATCTATATCAACAATTATTAAGCCAAACTCTTTTATATCAAGCCAATACTTACAATAATTTGTAATACTACTTTTATTATAACAAGATGTTAACTCATCAATTGAAGCCTTATTTTCAAGCTCTTTTATTTTTTTATTATAATTAGATACATCATTCATACAAACAATATATTTTCTAAGTTCCACTCTTGATATATCAAAAACAAAATATTTTTCTTCACTATTATTTACTGTAAACTTAGCTGGCTTATCTATAGAAGAGTGTTTTTGAGCTATTTTTAAAAGATTCAATTTTGTTTTATTATCTAAAATGGCAATATTATTCATAAAACTATTACTATTTTGAAAAAGCTCTAAAAACTTTTTATTAGCACTATGAATTTCACTACCATCTGTAATAAAAATAATATGTTGTTGAGAATCTAATACTGATTGTAAAAAATCTCTTTCTTTTTTTATAGTTTCAGTTTGTGAATTATGAATAGTTTTAAACATTTCATTCATTTTTTTTGTAAGATATGTAATTTCATCATCATAAATTAATTCAATATTTTGTACTAAATCTTTTTTTTGAGAAACTGCTTTTACTGTTTTTGAGATTTTTTCAATTCTACTTGTAAAAATCTTATTTATAAAAACAAAAATTATAAAAATAAAAAGTAGAAAGGAAACAAAAAAAAGTTCTAAAAGTAATCTATTACTCTGCTTTATTTCATTAAAAATCTCTCTTTTCATTTTTAAAAATAAATAAAAACTATCATCAAAATAATCATTAACTTTTACATTTATATAAAGACTTTCTAGCTCTTCTCTATTAATATCATAATCAAAATCATTTACTGTTTTATAATTATCATTTAAAGTATAACTAGGAAGCAAGGAAACATAAACATCTAATGCACTTGATAATTCACTTAAAAAACTTGAGTTTAAAGCTTTAGCTACAAATATATAGCCTAATCCTTCTACTTTCTCAATTGAAAAAATTAATTTTTCATATTCAAAAGTTGTAAACTTTATTTTATCTTTCATATTTACATATTTATCAAGATTTGCATCATCAAAAAAATATTTAATACTGCTTGTTATATCCATATACTCTTTAGAACTAGTATCAAAGACTTCACTATATTTTATATTTTTATTTTTATCTAAAACTATAAAATAAGAAATATCAAGGTTAGAAGCAATTTCATGAAAATCATAATACGTTTCTTTTTTAGTTAAAATATCAATAATCTTTTCACTTTTAGAATATTCATAAGATATATTGTTAAGAAGAAGATTTTTTATATTTAACATTTTATGTAAACTAATCACCCTATTTTGAACAAGGTTATTCTCAAATGTTAAAGCATTAGACTCTCTATCTTTTAAAATAAAAAAAATCAAGGTTAATAAAAGCATAAATAAGCAAGTAAATAGTAAAAATATCTTTTTGTTTATAGTCATCATAATCCTCTTTATTTAAATAAAAAGAATTATAGTAAGTTTTTGTTTAAACTATAGTGATAATGATTATCAATAATTAATAATTATTGACAATCTTCACAAATTCCATAAATAGTCATAATGTGATCTTTTAGTTTGAAATTATTTTTTTTAGCCACTAATTCTTGTTGTTCTTCTATCAGTTCATCTGTAAACTCAATAATTTTATTACAATTAGTACAAATCATGTGATCATGATGAATTGAAATATTTAATTCATATCTTTTTGTACCATCACCAATATCTAAAGATTTTACAATATTCATTGATTCAAAAAACTTTACTGTTCTATATACTGTTGCTATTCCCATGTCTATTTTATATAAACTTTTAGCAATATTTACTATTTGTTCTGCACTTAAATGTTCATCACTAAAATAAAGTATCTTTAGAATATAATCTTTTTGAATTGAATTCTTATATCCTGATTTAGAAACAGACTTCTTAAAATTGGCCAAAAATGACTCAAAACTAATTTCATATCTTCTCACTACATAAACCCTTTAAAAACAATAACAATAATACTAATAGCTAATGCAAGGGCATAAACTTTTGATATATTATTCTGTAATTTTATATTTTTTTTATATAAATTTGTTTCATTTATATTTTTCATTTCATACCTTGATAATTAGTATCATTTTTATTATGATACAAAACAGTATCTTAATAAAACATTAATGATAATAATTATCGTTTTAAACAAGAATTAAGTATTTAAATTTTAAAATTTTAAATACAAAGGATTAAAAATGTTAAATATAGGTATTAATATTTTAGGACAAGTTGCAAAAACTGCACTATTTAGTGCTGTATCTACAAAGGTAGTTGATAGTATAATTACTTCAAAGATAAATAAAAAAAATGATCACAATAAATGGATGAGAGAAACAAAATTAAACTTATTTAGTAAAATATCAAATGAAATACTATCATTTGACATAAAAAACTCTACATCTCAAGATGAAAAAAGACTAAAAGAAGTTTGTAACAAAACAGTGTTACTACTAGATGATAAAAAGCTTATTTTAGAAATTCAAGAATATTTAAAAGAGTTAAATAATACACAAAGAGCTTTAGTTTTTGATGAAAATAATGAAAGCATAACTAATAGTTTTAATAAAAAATCTATGAATTTAGTAATTAGTTTAAACAATAATTTGAAAAGAAGTTAATTACTTCAATTCAAATTGTGTTGTATATTCTTGGTTTTCTAATATAATTTTAAAAGTCCATACTCCAAGAATTCTACCTTTTATATATCTATAGTCATAAATAGATCCATGCCCTGCTGGAACTATCATCTCCCTACTTCTTGAAACTTCTCCATTTGGATCAATCCATTGAGCTATAATAGTTTGATCTTTTACACTTCTTACTGTTTCAAACTTACAAATAATAGAGTTTTCATCTTTTAAAATAAGACAATCAACTGATGACCCACCATCCTCTTCTATGAAATTTTCATTTTCTTGAGTTTGAGCCATAGTAATTGTAACAAAAAATAAAATTGGAATTAAAAATCTAATCATCTTTACTCTCACTTTCAATTATATCTATGTCCATATATTTAAGTAATAAATGTTTTATAGGAGCATAAAAAGTTGTCATAGATACTATAGCTACGATTAGTTGTGCAATTTTAAATAGTGAGCTATTTTCATCTAAAAGTAGTAATACTCCATAATAACTTAACAATAAAGAAATTATAGCACAAATAACTACTGAAATGATTACAACAATATTATAATTCATATTTTTCCCATATAGTTTCTTCTTTTAAAGTTGGTCTATTTTTTAGAATTTCAAAAGGCTGATAAGCTTCTTTATAACCCATTGAAAAATGATCTTTTATCCAATATCCTAAATAAATATAAGGAATATTCATCTCTTTTGCTATCTTAATTTGTGCCAAAATAGAAAATTTTCCTATTGATAAATCTGAATAGTCATGATCATAATAACAATAAATAGATGATATAGATTTTGGTAAAATATCAACTAATGCAACACCTATTAACTTATCATCTTTCATATATAAAAACTCTTTTGCATATTCAGATTTTCCTTCAACATAGGACTTTGAGTATTCACCTGGTTCTATTTCGTTAAAAGGCCAATCTTTTTTTTGATTCATAAAAGCATGATATTTATTATATAAATTCAAATGTTCTAAAGTCATAGAAGGAGGTCTTATATAAAGTTTTGTATCTTTATTTTTAGCAATTACTCTTTTTTCTGATTTAGAAAATTTATAATTTTTTACATCAATTCTCATAGATATACATTTTGTACAAGTTTTACACTCAGGAACAAAATGCATTTTTCCAAATCTTCTCCATCCTCGCTCAAGCATTTCTTGATATTGAGAACTTGAACAATCAAACATATATCTATATCTTATATCAGATATTTCATTATCAAAGTAAGAACATTCTCTTTGTTCTTCTACAAACTCGATATCTTTGTTTAAAATATGCATTTTATTGGTTTATTTTTTCTTTAATCTCTTTAGCAATTGAAGAGATTCTTTTTATTTTTTCATTATTTGAAAGAGTATCATCAATTAGATGTTTAACAAATGCACTACCTACAATAACACCATCTACACCTTTTGCTTTTTCTTGACAAGTTTTTTCATCAACTCCAAAACCTATATATAAAGGTGTATTTGTATAT
The DNA here is from genome assembly GCF_044841725.1 of Arcobacter sp. YIC-80. Lineage (NCBI taxonomy): Bacteria > Pseudomonadati > Campylobacterota > Epsilonproteobacteria > Campylobacterales > Arcobacteraceae > Arcobacter > Arcobacter sp. YIC-80. The sequence continues at coordinate 120,390 of NZ_JBJBSI010000003.1, forward strand.
TTTCTTACACTTTGGATAACTTTTGTTAAATCCTCACTTTGCCCACTACCTGTAATACCTGCATAAGCAACCATATAAATAAACTTTTGTGAATTTTCAACAACTTTTTTAATTCTTTCATCACTATGAGTTGGAGCAACAAATGAAATATTTGACTTATTATATTTAGAATATAAAGAACTTAATGTTTGAGCCATTTCAAAAGGCACATCTGGAATAATAGTACCATTTACTCCAAATTCATCTGCTTTTTTTAAAAAGTTTTCAACACCATAACTAAAGAAAGGATTCATATAACCCATCCATAAAGTATCAATGTCTTTAGCTATTTTTGAAGATACTTCAAATAAATCATCTATTTTAAAATTATTTGCTAAAGCTATTTGATTTGCCTTTTCTATTACAGGTCCATCGGCAACTGGATCAGAGAAAGGAATACCTAACTCCAAAATATCAACTCCTGCTTCTTTCATACTAAAAGCTAAATCAACACTAAAACTATTATCAGGAACTGATGAAGTTATATAACCAACTAATTTCTTCTGTGTGTTTTCACTCATTTAAAATAATCCTATTAAATATTTATAAAGATATATTTTATCAAAAATCATCTTTTTTTCATATTTAACTTAATATTATTAATTTTTAGAGAGTCTCTTGGGAAGCTGAATAATTATTTTTGCTCCCATATAAACCTTGTTATTTGATTTTATTTCTTCATTTAGTATTTTTATATCTCCATTTAAACTTTCATTTATTATCTTATAACACATATAAAGCCCAAGTCCTGTACCTTGAGATTCATGTTTTGTTGTAAAATATGGTTCAAATACTTTTTTTAATAAATGTTTAGGTACACCACCTGCATTGTCATGAATAATAATAGATACAACATTATCTTCTTCATCTAAAAATACTCTAATAACTCTGTTTTCTTCATCAAGTTCTTTTAAAGCATCTTTTGAATTATTTAAAATATTTGATAAACACTGTATTAATTCATTTTCATAGCTTTCAATTTTTAGATTACCCTTCATTTTTGTTTGTATATTAATATAATTATTAGCCATAGCAGTACCCACTATATTTAAAGATTTATTTATAGTACTACTTAAATTAAACTCTTCTTTAACTTTATCCCCTTTTATAAAGTTTCTAAAATCATCTATTGTTTGAGATAAATACTTAGAAGTATCAGTAATTTTTGACATATCACGAATAAAATCTTCTTCCTTTATTTCTATTTTTAAGTCTTTTTTTAATTTATAAGAACTTGAAATAGAAGAAATAATAGTTAAAGGTTGTCTCCACTGATGAGCAATATTACCTATCATTTCACCTAGTGCTACCATTTTTGATTGTTCTGTAATAATTCTATTTTTATCTTCAATTTCTTTACTTTGATTTATTTCTTGAGTAATATTAATCATTTCTATTAAATAGTAATCATTACCATTTAATTTAACTAAACTAACATGAATTAAAAAATGTTCATCTTTTCCATCTTTTGTCAAAATAACTTTTAAATTCTTTTTACTTTTTTGATAAAGCTCTTGAACCCATCCTTGTAAATCTGTATTTAATGAAGATATATAATTTGGATTATCAACTTTTTTAAATAGATTAAAAATTGAAACATAATCTTTTTTGAAAGCTTCTAAGTCTTCATAAACTTCAAAAAAGTTTAAAAATGCTTTATTAACTCTAAACATCTCAGAAGCAGAATGAAGAACTAAAATAGTAGTAGAACCATTTAAAATAGAATTAAATTCTTCTTTTTGCTTTTCAATAGTTAGTCTTCGTTCTACTTCTTTTTTTATCTTTAATCTCATAAAAATAATTAATATTGCTAAACTTAAAATAATTAAAATAGCAACAGCTAAATATTTCCAAAGAAAAGTGTAACTTTCATTTTGTTTATACTCAACTTTTAACCATTTATCTATAATCTCATCTCTTTTAATCAAATCAATTTGATTAATACCCTTATTAAAAATAGATAAAAGTAAAGGTTGAGTATTTTTAACTGCAATTTTTTGATAACCTATAGTATCACTAAAATGAACTATGTTTACTTTTAAATCTAAAATTAAATGTTTTTTTATATGATGTAAAATTACAGGTAACGGTGCAAAAATTCCATCAGCTTTATCATCACCTAATAAAATTAATGCATCTTTATAATTATTAACTATCATCAACTTTATTCCAGGATATTTTTTTGATAGATAATCTACTTCTGCTGTTTTTCTTTTTACAATTAATATCTTATTTTTAAAAGAATCAAGTTTTTCATATTTTTTAAAATCACTTTTTGTAATAACTCCCATAGGAATATTTATATAAGTTTTACTAAACAAAAATTTTTCTTTTCTTAGTTCATTCTCATTTATATTAATTACTCCATCTAATTCATGATTCATTGCTTTATTAAGAATATTAGGCCAAGTATCAATATAAAATTTTATCTCTTTTCCTATTTCTTTTTCTAATGCTTTTATAAAATCTATAGAAAGTCCTTTTAAAACTCTATTTTCATCTAAAAAATTCATAGGAGCATAATCTTTATCTACACCTAATACTATTTCATTTTTGTCTAGCCATTGTTTTTCTTTTAGAGTTAATTTAAAAGAACTATTATGTTCTTGAGTTGATACAAACCACTTTTTTTTAATTTCATCTAAATCTTCTGAAAAAGAAGAGTTTTGAAGTTTATTAATTAAAAAAATAAGTTGTTTATTTTTCTTATTTGTAGCCATATATAAATCATTATTAGACTCATTTTCTTTAACATATTTTAAGTTTGTAATATAATTTTCTAACATTACATGCTTTAATGCGCCTAAAGTACCATGTCCTATATCTGCAAATCCATCAGAAACTGCACGAACTACCTCTGTAGAATTTTTTAGATACATTACTTCTATTTGTGGATATTTTTTTTCAAGAAATTCATCAATAAAATAGTCTTTTACTATAGCTAATTTCATAGATTTAATTTCATTAAAAGAGTTTATATTTGCTGAGTCTTTTCTTAAAACAAAACCATTACTTATTTTTAAAAAATTGTTCTCACTAAAGGTAAATAACTCTTCTCTTTTTTTGGTTTTAGCAATATTTAAAATTAAATCTATTTTATTTTCTTTTAATCTTTTAAAAGCTTCACTCCATGAAATATCACTAATAAACTCTATTTCTAAATCTAATTTTTTAGCAATAGCTTTTATATAATCAATAGAATAGCCTTTTGGTTTAGCATTTTCATTGTAATTATATGGGCCCCAATCTTTCTCATTATAAACTTTAATAACTTTTTTATTTTTAAGCCAAGCTAGTTCATCTTTTGTAAAGATATAAGATATATCTTTTTCTTGAATTAAGGAGTTTAAATTCCATTTCTCTTTTAATTTTTTATTTTCATCATAAGTTATTTGAGATATTGCGATATCTAATATTTCTTTAAAAATCTCCCAATCATTTCGAACTCCAATTCTCTCAAAATTTTTTGAAGTATCTTTTAGTTTAATTTCACTAGTCATGGAAACATTAGTAATAAAATATTCTCTAATTAAATGTTCAAAAGTAAATGACATACCTATAGTTGCATCAGCTTTGCCACTTGAAACACTATTTAAAGTATCTAAGTTATGTTCAACTGTTAATAAATTTATATCTGGATATTCTTTTCTAAATAATTCTTCAAAATAATATCCTTTTGGAACTGCTAAAGTTTTGCCTTTTAATTCATCTAATGAATTTATAGGATTTTTTTTATTTGAATAAATAAAAGGATATGACAATAAATAAGGTTTTGTAAAAAACATATTTTCACTACGTTTTTGTGTTCTTACTATATTTAAAATGATATCAATTTCTTTATTTTTAATCATCTCTAGGTATTCATTCCAAGTATAGCCTGTTTTATAAATAATCTTTATTCCTAATTTTTTAGCTATTAAATTCATAAAGTCTATAGAATAACCTTGTGAAATATTATTTTTGTTAAAATTTATAGGTACATAATCTTCTTCATTTTGAGCAGTAATAATGGGATGATTTTTAAGCCATTGAGTTTGTTTTTCAGAAAGACCAGAAATACTAACATCTGCAACTAAATTCAAGATAAAAATTGTAAAAAATAAAATAATTTTTTTTAGCATTTGTATAATAACCTTTATTAGTCACATTTAAATTAATGTTATCTGTATTTATTTTAGCTAAAAAGACACCTTCTTTACAAGAATGTTGGGATAAATTAGATACAATTATTTAAAATTTAAATACATTATTAGGGAAATTTAAAATGAGTATAATCAAAAATGACTTTGAAAAAATGAACATTACAAAAATTAAAAAATCTAAGAATAATAAAAAACTTACAATGATTACAGCTTATGATGCACTTTTTGCTAAATTATTTGAAGAAATAGCTGATATGATTTTAGTAGGTGATAGTTTAAATATGAGTTTTGCAGGAAAACCAGATACATTATCAGCAACACTTGAACAGATGATTTATCATACAAATGCTGTATGTGCAGGTGCCAAAAAGGCTTTTGTAATTTTAGATATGCCTTTTGGTACATATAATAATAAAGATGAAGCCTTAACAAATGCTGTAAAAGTTTATCAACAAACAAAAGCAGCAGCAGTTAAAATAGAAGGTGGAGAAGATAGAGCTCATATAATTAAGCATTTAACATCTAATTCAATCGCTGTGATGGGCCATATAGGACTAATGCCTCAATATGTAAGAAGTGAAGGTGGATATAAAGTAAGAGGTAAATCACAAGAAGATACAGAACAACTTATCAAAGATGCAATTGCAGTTGAAAAAGCAGGTGCATTTGCTATTGTAATAGAAGGGGTTATGAGTGATGCAGCTAAGAAAATAAGTGAAGCCATTAGCATTCCAACTATCGGTATAGGAGCTGGAAATGTTACAGATGGACAAGTTTTAGTTTGGTCTGACATGCTTGGATTCTTTGAAGAGTTTAAACCAAAATTTGTAAGACATTATATGAATGGAGCAAGTGCTGTAAAAGAAGCTGTAAATCAATATAGAAATGATGTGCAAGATTCATCATTTCCTGCAAAAGAGGAAGAGTACTAAGAATGGAAAGAGTTGTAGAAGTTGAACAAGTCTCTTTTGAAGAAGATAACGCAGAAGTTAGCTTAAGACCCTCTTCTTGGGATGATTATATTGGTCAAGAAAAAATCAAAAAAAACTTAAAAGTTTTTATTGAGGCTTCAAAAAAAAGAGGTGAAGCCTTAGACCATATACTTTTTTATGGCCCTCCTGGACTTGGTAAAACTACTATTTCTTACCTTATTTCAAATGAAATGAATTCAAATATTAAAATTACAGCAGGTCCAATGATAGAAAAATCAGGTGATTTAGCTGCAATTCTTACAAACCTTGAAGAAGGTGATATTTTATTTATTGATGAAATTCATAGACTAAGTCCAGCAGTTGAAGAGATTTTATATCCTGCAATGGAAGATTATAGACTTGATATTATTATTGGTTCAGGCCCAGCTGCTCAAACTGTAAAAATTGATCTTCCTAGATTTACTTTAATAGGTGCAACAACTAGAGCAGGAATGCTATCAAATCCGTTAAGAGAGAGATTTGGTATGCACTTTAGAATGCAGTTTTATACCCATGATGAACTTGCTAAAATTATACAAAAAGCTTCTGTTAAACTTGAAAAAATATGTGAAAATGATGCAGCTCTTGAAATATCAAGAAGAAGTAGAGGCACACCAAGGGTAGCACTAAGATTACTTAGAAGAGTTAGAGACTTCTCAGAAGTTGAAAATGAAAACTCTATTCATATAAAAAGAGCTCAATATGCCTTAGATGAACTTGGTGTAAATGAAACAGGATTTGACGAAATGGATATAAATCTTCTTGAACTTCTTGTATCAAATAAAGGTAAACCTATGGGATTATCTACAATTGCTGCTGCACTTAGTGAAGATGAAGGTACTATTGAAGATGCAATTGAACCTTATTTATTAGCAAATGGATATATTGAAAGAACAGCAAGGGGAAGAGTGGCTTCTGTAAAAACTTATGAAATGTTTAGATTATCTTATCCAGGAAGTGAAAAACTTCATGAGGATCAAGGAAAGCTATTTTGAGACCAGTCTACTTTTTAATCGCTATTGCTATTGTTACAATCTTTTTTATGGTAGAACTATTTTCTCCATTTTTAAAAGCTATGTTTGTTTCACTACTTTTAGCAGTAGCAACAAACTCTTTGACTTTTTATTTGGAGAATAGATTAAAAAGTAGAATAGCTGCTACAAGCTTTATGACTTTAAGTTTAGCAGGAATATTTTTTGTTCCTGTAATGTATTGTATTTTTTCTTTTGCAAATGCTTTTAAAGGAATTGATCAAAAACTTTTGATCAACACTTTTGAAAAGCTAAAACTTTGGGTTGAAGGTATTTCTGATGATTTTCAATTCTTAAAGGAACTATTAAACCAAATATTAGAAAAAATTGATGTAGCACAACTTGTACAAAACATCATATCAACAGGAGCATACCTAGGTAGAAACTCTGCTTCATTTATGATGGATATGGTTATGATACTTATATTTTTCTTCTTTTTTACACTTTATGCAACAAATTTAGCTACTTATGTAAAAGGTTTATTACCTATAAAAAAAGATGATTCAGTTATTCTTTTTTCAGAATCTTCAAATGTAATGACTGTAGTTTTATATTCTATTTTAATTACAGCTGTATTTGAAGGTTTTTTATTTGGATTTTTCTTAACATTTTATAGATATGATGGTTTATTATTTGGTGTACTATATGGTTTTGCTTCTTTAATACCTGTAATTGGTGGAGCTATTATGTGGGTACCTATAGCTATTTATGAAGCTGTAACTGGAAGTATTACAAATGCAATTGTAATTGCTGCTTATTCTATTTTGATGATATCAATATTTGCTGATACTTTTGCTAAACCTATCATCATAAAATATATAAATCAGAAAATAGTTAGAAGTCCTACAAAAATAAATGAAATTTTAATTTTCTTCTCAATTGTAGCTGGACTGTCAACTTTTGGTTTCTGGGGAATGATTATAGGGCCTGCGACTGTAACATTTTTTATATCTATAATGCACTTAATAAAAAAATATTCAGATGAATACAAAGAGAATGTACCATAAGGTATTAAATCTTTTTATCATCTGAACCTTAAACTCCTATTTCTTTATTTGCACTTTCATGACCTAAATACTCATGAGCTAAATAAGAGCTTCTAGCATAAGGACTTGAGTGAACAAATTTAAATCCCATATCTAAAGCTAGTTGTTTATATCTTTCAAACTGATCAGGTTTTACAAACTCTTTTACCTTTGCATAATCACCACTTGGAGCTAAATATTGACCTATACTTAAAAACTCACAACCTACATCTATTAAGTCTTTAAATACTTGAATCATTTCTTCTTCTGTCTCTCCTAGTCCTACCATAAGTGCTGTTTTTGTTTTTATCTTATCTTGACCTAATTCTTTTAATCTTTTTAAAACATGAAGTGATCTTTCATAAGAAGCATTTCTTCTAATTTTGTACATACTAGGTACAGTTTCAATATTATGCCCTATTATAACAGCTCCTGAGTCTATTACCTTTTGAAGAGACTCTTCATTTGCTTTAAAATCTGGAATTAAGACTTCTACTTGTGTTCCAGGTGATTTTTCTAAAATATCACGTGTTACTCTATAAAATTGATTAGCTCCACCATCTGGCAAGTCATCTCTTGCTGGACTTGTAATTACTACAAATCTTAAACCCAATTGAATTACTGATTTTGTAACCTGCTCTATCTCTTCTAGGTTAACCTCTGAGGGAAGTCCTGTTTTTACATTACAATAAGTACATCTTCTTGTACAAATATTTCCTAAGATTAAAAAAGTTGCATTTTTTTTAGAAAAACACTCACTAATATTTGGACACTTTGCCTCTTGACAGATAGTATGTAAACCACCTACTTCTTTTAAAAGGGATTCCATCTCTTTTTGAGCACTTGGATTAATCTTTTTTCTAAGCCACTCAGGTTTTCTAAACTTTACTTCTTTTTGTTTTGGAGCACTACTAGTAAATGAAGTCATATTTTTCCTTTAACAGTTTTTTTTCTTCTTCTTTTTCATTATCATCTAAGTGTGAATTTATTAAATCTACATTAAAAGTCTCTTTAAATGCCTCAATTAAAAGCTTTGTAGCTTCATCATATTTCAAAACTATTCCTAAATCTTCTAAAGTAAGTCCTATTTTATTATCAAGAACTTTTTTATCTTTTATAGAATATAAAGGGATTGAGCCATGCTGAAACACAAGTCGTTTTGTTCTTCTTTGTGCATTTCCACCTATTTTATCTTTATTTATTAAAATATCATATGCTTCAAATCCAACTTGACAAAATTCATTTTTACTCAAATTAATGTCTTCTATATCTTTAGCATAATTAGCATTAAGTCCAAGTTTTTTATAAAAATTAATTAAAAAGTAACAAATCTTTTCATATGATTCTTTTATTTTATAATCTTTAAAATAGCTACTTGGTAAAACCAATGAGTATGATAAATCATGTCCATGAAAAAGCACGCCTCCACCTGTAACTCTTTTTGCTATATCTTTACTAAAATCATTTAGATATGAATACTCTTTAAGGTTTTGAGAGATACCAATAGTTATTGATTTATTCCAATGGTAAATTCTTAAAATAGGAAAAGAGCTTTCATTGAAATTTTTCATTAAAGCTTCATCTCTACACATATTTACTTTTGCTGAATTTTGAGTATTTACTATTATTCTAAATCTTGACTTTTTATCAATCAATATAAAACCTTCTTTTAATATTTTTCTATTATATTTTATATTCTCACTATCTTAACTTAAGTTCAAAAATAAATCTTATTTTAAGTCTACATTAACTAAAAATATGTACCATATTATCACAACATCATATAAAGTACTGTTATTACATTATTCCTGCATATTATTACAATATGTTGATAAGAAATACTTGTTTTAACTTAAATTTTTTATAAAAAATCTATAAGGAAAAAAGAAATGTCAGTTGAAAACTTAAACACGGTTTTAAAAGATATCGATCCCCTTGAAACTCAAGAATGGATTGAAGCATTGGAAGCAGTATTAGAAGAAGAAGGTCCAAGAAGAGCACACTTTTTATTAGAGCAACTTATTGACAAGGCTAGAAGAAATGGTACATATTTACCATTTAAAGCTACTACTGCATATATAAACAGTATAGATGTGGCAAATGAGCCAAAAATGCCAGGTGATAGAGATATAGAAAGAAAAATCAGATCTGCTATTAGATGGAATGCTGCGATGATGGTACAAAGAGCTTCAAGAAAAAAATTGGAGTTAGGAGGTCATATAGCTTCATTTCAATCTTCTGCAACACTTTATGATGTAGGGTTTAATCACTTTTTCAGAGCTCCAAATGAAAAAGATGGTGGAGATTTAATCTTTTATCAAGGACATATTGCTCCAGGTATTTATGCAAGAAGTTTTGTTGAAGGAAGACTAAGTGAAGAACAAATGGATAATTTTAGACAAGAAGCCTTAAGTGAAGGACTTTCATCTTATCCACACCCAAAACTTATGCCTGAATACTGGCAGTTTCCAACAGTATCTATGGGTCTTGGACCAATACAAGCAATTTATCAAGCTAGATTTTTAAAGTATTTAACTGATAGAGGTATAAAAGATTGTAGTGAACAAAAAGTATATTGTTATATGGGTGATGGGGAATGTGATGAACCAGAATCATTAGGTGCAATAGGACTTGCAGGACGTGAAGGTTTGGATAACTTAGTATTTGTTATTAATTGTAACTTACAAAGACTAGATGGACCTGTTAGAGGAAATGGCAAGATTATTCAAGAGCTTGAAGGTAACTTTAGAGGTAATGGCTGGAGAGTTGTAAAAGTTATCTGGGGAAAACAATGGGATGAGTTATTAAGAAAAGACACATCAGGAAAACTTCTTCAACTTATGGAAGAGACAGTTGATGGTGAATACCAAAACTTCAAACAAAAAGGTGGAGCTTACACAAGAGAAAACTTCTTTAACAAATATCCTGAAACTGCAAAATTAGTTGAGAATATGTCAGATGATGAGATTTTTGCTTTAAATAGAGGTGGTCATGATCCACTAAAAGTTTATGCAGCGTATAAAGCAGCTCAAATAACTAAAGATAGACCAACTGTAATCTTAGCTAAAACTGTAAAAGGTTATGGATTAGGTGAAGCAGCTGAGGGTAAAAATATTGCTCACCAAGTTAAAAAAGTTGATATTGATTCTTTAAGACAGTTTAGAGATAGATTTAGAATTCCTGTAACAGATGAAGAGTTAGAACACTTCCCTTACTATAAGTTCCCAGAAGATTCTGCTGAAATGAAATATATGAAAGAAAGAAGAGAAGAGTTACATGGTTATCTTCCACAAAGAAAAAGTAAATTTTCACAAAAGCTTGAACTGCCTGAACTAAGCGCTTATGATGCAGTACTAAAAGGTAGTGGAGATAGAGAAATTTCTACAACTATGGCATTTGTTAGAATTTTAAATGTCTTAGTTAAAGATAAAAAAATTGGTAAAAGAATTGTTCCTATTGTACCTGATGAAGCTAGAACATTTGGTATGGAAGGTATGTTTAGACAAATTGGTATTTACTCAAATGAAGGTCAAAAATATATACCTCAAGATAGAGACCAAGTTGCATATTATAAAGAAGATAAAAAAGGACAAGTACTTCAAGAAGGTATTAATGAGCTAGGAGCTATGGGTTCTTGGATTGCAGCTGCAACTTCATACTCAGTTAATGATTGTCCAATGATTCCATTTTATATTTTCTATTCAATGTTTGGTTTCCAAAGAACAGGTGACATTTGCTGGGCAGCAGGGGATCAAATGGCAAGAGGTTTCTTAATTGGTGGAACATCAGGTAGAACTACTCTTAATGGTGAAGGTTTACAGCATGAAGATGGACATTCTCATATTATTGCTAATACTATTCCAAATTGTATTTCTTATGACCCTACTTTTGGTTATGAGCTTGCTGTTATTGTTCAAGATGGTATGCAAAGAATGTATGGGGAAAAACAAGAAGATATTTACTACTATATTACAACACTAAATGAAAACTACAAACAACCAGCAATAATAGAAGGTGTTGAAGATGGTATTATCAAAGGTATTTACAAGTTAAAAACAGTTGAAGCAAAAGAAAACTTCAAAGTTAAACTATTAGGTTCAGGGTCAATTTTCCAACAAGTATTAAGTGCTGCTGATGTACTAGCAAATGAGTATGGAATTTCATCTGAAATTTACTCAGTTACTTCATATAATGAACTAACAAGAGAAGCTCAAAATGTTGAAAGAAATAATCTACTTGATATTGAAGGTGAAAATAAAATAGCTTATGTTGATGAAGTACTAGGAAGTGATGATGAAAATATTATTATCTCTTCTACTGATTATATGAAATCATACTCAGAGCAAATTGCTCCATTTGTAAAAGGTCACTTTAAAGCACTTGGAACAGATGGCTTTGGTAGATCTGATTCTAGAGGGAACTTAAGAAAATTCTTTGAAGTTGATTCTGACTTTATTGTATTTACTACATTAGCTCAACTTGCAAATGCAGGAAAAATTGAAAAATCAGTGGTATCAGAAGCTATGAAAAAATTCAATATTGATGCAAATAAAATCAACCCATTAAAAGCGTAAGGAGTAAATTATGGGAAAATTAATTGATATATTTATTCCAGATTTAGGTGGTGACACTGATGTTGATTTAATCGACATTATGGTTGAAGTTGGAGATAGGGTTGAAGAAGAAGATGGACTAATCACACTTGAAACTGAAAAAGCCTCTATGGATGTACCTACTACTCATGGAGGTCTTGTAAAAGAGATTTTAGTTAAAGTTGGAGACAAAGTAAACTCTGGCGATTTGATAGCAAAAGTTGAAGTAGAAGAAGAGTCTTCTTCTACTAATGATGAAGAAAAATCTGAAATTTCTGATGAAAAAGAACAGAAACAAGAAAACATTCAAGAAGAAGCTTCTGAAAATAAAACTGATTCTAAAATTGGTATAGAAGAAGCAGAAAATGAACTAAAAGCAGTTAGTGCAGCAGGAGCTGAAATCTCTTGTCAGTTTGTAAATGAGCAAACAATTTGTACTGTAATTGAAAATGTTTATATTCCTGATTTAGGTGATGATAAAGATGTTGATTTAATTGAAGTTATGGTTGAAGTTGGTGAAACAGTTGCAACGGAGTATGGACTTGTTACACTGGAAACTGAAAAAGCTTCTATGGAAGTACCAGCTCCTCATGGTGGTGAAATATTAGAAATTTTTGTAGAACCAGGAATGAAAGTTAACACTGGGGATTTAATTTGTAAAATGACAAAAACTGTTGTAATGGAATCTAAAGTTCCAACTTCTACGAAAAAAGAAGAAGTAAAAGTTGAAGAGCCTAAAAAACCACTTACTGTTCAAGAAGTAGCAGCAAAATCAGCACCAGAGCCTAAAGCAGTACTAACTGAAAAATCAAAAATAGTTTATGCTTCTCCATCTGTTAGAAAAGTAGCCAGAGAGTTTGGAGTTGATTTAAGTTATGTTAAGGGAAGTGGTAGAAAAGGAAGAATTCTAAAAGATGATATAAAAGCTTATGTAAAAGAGCAATTATCAAAACCAGCCCTAGCAGCAACTTCTACAGGGTCTGGACTTGGCTTTAACTTCCCAGAGCAAAAAGACATAGACTTCTCACAATTTGGGGAAATCGAGACAGTAGAGTTAAATAGAATTCAAAAAATTTCAGGACCTACACTACATAGAAACTGGGTTTCAATGCCCCATGTAACTCAGTTTGATGAAGCTGATATTACAGAGATGGAAGAGTTTAGAAAAACTCAAAATGCAATTGCAGATGGATTTAAGTTATCTCCACTTGTATTTGTAATTAAAGCTGTAACTAAAGCACTAGAAATCCATCCTAAATTTAACTCATCATTGAGTCTTGATGGGCAAAGCTTAATTATGAAAAAATACTTTAATATTGGTGTTGCAGTAGACACACCAAATGGTTTAGTAGTTCCAGTTATAAAAGATGCCAATAAAAAAGGCTTTAAAGATTTAGCAATTGAACTAAAAGAACTTTCAGCTAAAGCTAGAGATGGAAAACTTAAAGCTGCTGATATGCAAGGGGCTTGTTTTACAATCTCTTCTTTAGGTGGAATTGGTGGAACTAAATTCACTCCTATTATCAATGCTCCTGAAGTAGCAATTTTAGGATTATCAAAATCTGAAATAAAACCTGTTTGGGATGGAGAAGAGTTTAAACCTAGATTAATGTTACCATTATCTCTGTCTTATGATCACAAAGTAATTGATGGTGCAGATGGTGCAAGATTTACTACAACACTTTCTAATCTTCTAAAAGATATTAGATTGTTAAGTCTATAAGGATATAAAATGAGTAAAATTGTAGATATTTTAATTCCAGATTTAGGCGGAGATACTGATGTTGATTTAATCGACATCATGGTTGAAGTAGGTGATAGTATTGAAGAAGAAGATGGACTTATTACTTTAGAAACTGAAAAAGCCTCTATGGATGTTCCTACTACACATAGTGGAATCGTAAAAGAAATTTTAGTAAAAGTTGGAGATAAAGTAAACTCTGGTGACTTAATAGCTAAAGTTGAAGTAGAAGAAGAATCTTCTTCTACTGAAGAAAAAACTACTCCAAAAGAAACACAAGAAGAGAGTAAAACTATAGAAAAAGAGAAAAGTGAAATAGCTATATCTTCTGATGCAAGTGAAATAAAAGCAGATGTCGTAGTACTTGGAGCAGGTCCTGGTGGATATTCAGCGGCATTTAGATGTGCTGATTTAGGATTAACTACAGTCTTAATAGAAAGGCACCCTACTTTAGGTGGAGTTTGTCTAAATGTTGGTTGTATTCCTTCAAAAGCTTTATTACATGTAGCAAAAGTTATAGATGAAGCAAAACATATTGAACATGCAGGTATTAAGTTTGGGAAACCAGAGATTGATTTACCAAGTGTTGCAGCCTACAAAAGTGGTATAGTAAAAAAACTTACTGATGGACTAACTTCTATGGCTAAGATGAGAAAAGTAAAAGTTGTCCAAGGAAATGCTAAGTTTATTGATGACAAAAATATCTTTGTTGAACATACGGATGTTGAAGGTAAACAAACAAAAGTTTCTTTTGATTCTTGTATTATTGCAGCAGGTTCACAAAGCTCTAAAATGTCATTTATTCCCCATGAAGATCCAAGAATTTGGGATTCTACAAATGCCTTAGAAGTGAAAGAAGTTCCTAAAAGACTTCTAGTAATGGGTGGTGGAATTATTGGACTTGAAATGGCAACAGTTTATCAAAGGCTAGGTTCACAAATTGATGTGGTTATAAGAGGACCTCAGGTTATGACAGGTACAGATAAAGATATTGTCAAAGTTTATACAAAAGCAAATGAAAAAAACTTTAACTTTATGTTTAAAACTCAAACTCAATCAATTATTCCTAAAAAAGAAGGTATATATGTGGAATTTAAAGGTGAAAATGCACCTGAACCTCAAATATATGATGCAGTTTTAGTTGCTATGGGAAGAACTCCAAATGGACTAAAAATCGGTCTTGAAAATACTGGGGTTGAAGTGGATGAAAAAGGATTTATCAAAGTTGATAATCAACTAAAAACTAAGGTGCCTCATATATATGCTATTGGTGATATTATTGGTGGCCCTATGCTTGCTCATAAAGCAGTACATGAAGGACATGTTGCTGCTGAAGTTATTGCTGGACATAAAGTCTTTTTTGAACCAAAACAAATTCCTGGTATTGCATATACTTTCCCAGAAATCGCAACAGCTGGAATGAGTGAGATTGAAGCTAAAGAAGCTGGAATAAACTATGAAGTTTCATCTTTTCCTTGGTCAGCTTCAGGAAGAGCCTTAGCAGCTGATGTTGCTAGTTCTGGACTTACGAAACTTATTTTTGATAAAGATACAGATCAGTTAATTGGTGGAGCAATTGTTGGAGATAATGCAGGTGAATTACTTGGTGAAATTTCACTAGCACTTGAAATGGATTGTGATGCAGAAGATATCGCACTTACAATTCATGCTCACCCTACTTTACATGAATCAGTGGGAATGGCAGCTGAAATTTTTGAAGGTACTATTACAGATTTACCAAATGCAAAAGCTAAGAAGAAATAATCTTCTTAGCTTAAGTTTATAATTTATTTTAGAGTATTACTCTTCTTCACCACTTAAACACGCACCTTGATAAGTTGAGATTCCATAATCTAAATTTGCTACTGATTTAAATCCTAAATCAAGCATAATTCTTTGACAATAAGCAGATCTACTTCCACTTAAACAGTAAACAATAACAGGAGTATCTTTTTGATCATCTACTTGCTCTAAGGCTTGATAAAATGCTGTAGTAGGTACTAAATAATCTGTTCCTTTGATTCTTTGACTTACCCACTCCATCCATTCTCTTGTATCTATAAGATTAAACTTTACAAAGCCTAACTCTCTTGCTTCAAGTAAGGATTCTAATTCAACTGCATTTACTTCTTGTTTTTCTAAAAGTTTTTCACACTCTTCTTTTGTAAGACCTCTTGAGTGAGTAGCAATAGCATCATGAAGTTCTTCTTGTTTTGCAGCTTCTTGTGCAAATTCAGGGGTACAGAAAATCCCACAGTGACAATTACCTTTTGAAGGTATTTCTTCTTCTAAAGCAGGTTTACATGGACATAATCGGTTATTGGCTGCTTTTTGTTCTTCTTTTGTTTCACCAATAACCATAAAACAGGGACAGTACCTTTTACCATAGATCATTTTATTTCTAGTAAGTCCCATTTGAATTGATTCATTAACTTCATCATTTGGGTTATATCTAAAATCAAACCTTTCTACTACTTTATCTGTAAATTGCTTTGTAAGTTCAAGTTCTACTTGATACTCTTGGCTTTCTATATCAATTTTTTTTATCATTTATAAATCCTAGTTTGTATTTAATTAAAATGACATCTTAATATAAAATCACTTAACCTCTTAATACACATCAGATATTAGAATTTCAATAAATAAAATATTTTTACAATAAATTTGTATAAAACAGAAACTAATAATATAAATAAGTTTTTAAATTCTAAAAAAGAATATATTTATTATAAATAGAGTAAAAAATATGATAAAATAATTTAATATAATATAAAGAGAAACAATCATGAATAAAAAAAATAATTATTTTATAAAAATAAGGCCAACAATTTCATTGTTATTAATATTTTTAATAACATCAGTAGTTATAACGACTCTTAGTCTTCAATACTACTTTTCTAAAGATCTTGCATTTAATGCTACAAAAGATAGATTTAAAGAAATGTCTGAAAAAATTGATCAGAAAGTTGAATCTTTAGATAAAAGAAATAATGATATTATATCTATTTTTGAAATTTATAACGAAGTAAAAATAACTCCAAAAAAAAATATAAGACATCCTCTTTTACCACTACTTACAACTACTTTAAATAATAATTCTCATATATATGCTTTATATGTTGGAAATAAAAATGGAAATTTTTATGAAGTTATAAATCTTGATATTCATGATAGTCTTAGAAAAAAATATAAAGTTAAAGATGATGTAAAATGGCTAGTTGTAAAAATATATGAAGAAAATAAAGTAAGAGTTCAATATGAAGAGTTTTTAAATAGCAAACTAAAACAAGTTGAAATAAGAAAAACAAATGCAATTTATAATCCAGCGGTTAGGCCTTGGTTTAAAGAGGCTATAAATAGCAGTGGTATCATAAAAACTAAACCTTATATGTATACAAATCTTGAGGAAAAAGGTATTACCTATGCTAAAGTTATTAAAAATTCTAATTTAGTATTTGGTATTGATGTATCACTTGATAGTATGAATAAATATTTAGAAAAACAAACAGAATCTAGTTTTGATAAAATTTTTTTATATAAACAAAATGGTGAAGTTTCATCTTGTGTAAACTATAAAATGGAAGAAAATGAAGTAAGCTTTTTGCCTTATAAGCAGATAATAGAAAAAAGCAAAAAAAAGCTTATAAAACATGATTTTATGATGAAAATAGAAAATAAAGACTATTTTGTTTATCTAACACAAGTAAATTCAATATATAAATCAAAAGATTATTTAGCAATTTTAACTCCTACAGACAATATAATGCAACCTTATTTAGAAAAAATATACTCATCATTTTTTATAACTTTAGCAATTTTAACTTTTACTATACCATTAATTTATTATTCTACAAGAATTTTATCCGTACCTGTACATAATTTAGTAAAAGAAAATGCAAAGATTTCAAAAAGAGATTTTAAAAATGTAGGAGTAATCAATACTAATATAAAAGAGTTTCATGAGCTATCTTTATCTTTAGTTAATATGTCTAAATCTATAAAAAATTATCAAGATAAACAAGTAGAACTTATGGATTCTTTTATCAAACTTATTGCTAGTGCAATTGATGCAAAATCTGATTATACAGGAGGGCATTGTAAGAGAGTACCTGTATTAACTAAACTCTTAGCACAAGCAGCTTCAAATAGTAATGAATCAATATTTAAAGACTTTAAACTAGAAACAAAAGATGAAAAAAGAGAATTAAGTATCGCTGCATGGTTGCATGATTGTGGAAAAGTAACAACTCCTGAATATGTAATAGATAAATCTACAAAACTTGAAACAATATACAATAGAATACATGAAGTAAGAACAAGATTTGAAGTTATATATAGAGATAAAACTATTGAAATGTATAAAAATATTTTAAATGGATCATCAAAAGATGAAGAAGAAAAAAGACTTCAAAATGAATATAAAAAACTTCAAGAAGAGTTTGAGAAAATAGCTCAAGCAAATATTGGTACAGAATTTATGGCTCAAAAAGATATAGAAGAAATACAAGAAATAGGCACAAGAAAATGGACAAAATATTTTGATGATACTATTGGACTATCAGAAGAAGAAAAACAAAGACTAGATAAAAAAGAAGAATTTAAACCAAAAGAAGTGAATCTTTTAAGTGATAAAAAAGAGCATATAATCAAACGACCCCATTTTGATAAAAAAACATACGAAAAATATAAATTTAAAATGGATGTTCCAAAAGATTTATATAACCATGGAGAAATCTACAATCTATGTATAAAAAAAGGAACTCTTACAAAAGAAGAGAGATTTAAAATAAATGAACACATGATTATGTCAATTATAATGCTAGAGCAATTACCCTTCCCTAAAAACTTAAAAAGAGTACCTGAATATGCAGGAGCACACCATGAAACACTAATAGGTACAGGTTATCCAAGAAAACTTACTAAAGAACAAATGTCAATACCCGCTCGAATTATGGCAGTTGCAGATATATTTGAAGCACTTACAGCTTGTGATAGACCATATAAAAAAGCTAAAACACTATCAGAATCAATCAAAATTCTAAGCTTTATGGTAAAAGACAAACATATAGATGAAGATATTTTTAAACTTTTTTTAACATCAGGGGTATACAAAGAGTATGCACAGAAATTCTTAAAAGTTGAACAAATAGATGAAGTTGATATTTCTTTGTATATGTAAAACAATAAAGAGAATTAAAAATATCTGATGTTTTGGTTTAAAAAATTTTTTATCTGTGATTTTGCAGGTCGTTTTGAATTTCAATACATTATATGTTTTGGTTCAAGGGGAATTTAAATATTAACTTAGAATATGTAGCTCAATTTCAATACATTATATGTTTTGGTTCAAGTGTAAATTTCATCTTGCTTTTTGTTTTCTAGTGTTTTATTTCAATACATTATATGTTTTGGTTCAAGAAATACGGTATAACAAAAGAAGATATAACTTTCATATTTCAATACATTATATGTTTTGGTTCAAGCTATGCAAATAAGGTTTTTATTAAAGTAAATGTTAGATTTCAATACATTATATGTTTTGGTTCAAGCGTGCTTGTATCAATAGTTACTTTGTTTTCACTAATATTTCAATACATTATATGTTTTGGTTCAAGCTTTGTCAAGGTCTTTTTTGAATGAGTCAAAGTTATTTCAATACATTATATGTTTTGGTTCAAGGAAAATCATCTGCAGTTTTATATCCACATCTAAAAGATTTCAATACATTATATGTTTTGGTTCAAGTCTGGTGCATCACCCTCAACAGGGATATTCTTAGTATTTCAATACATTATATGTTTTGGTTCAAGCAAGTCAAGAGGTGTTCAAAAATATACACCTTTAAAATTTCAATACATTATATGTTTTGGTTCAAGGCTCTACTATGATTCTGTTTAATTCCCTAAAGCCATTTCAATACATTATATGTTTTGGTTCAAGTTGAATTTGAAACAGTTAGATACTTTGATGAAGAATTTCAATACATTATATGTTTTGGTTCAAGTTTTTAACATTTATACATAAAAGAGCTATTCAATAAAAATTTCAATACATTATATGTTTTGGTTCAAGGGGGCAGAAGTGCAAACAAGACAAGAACAAAACGGATTTCAATACATTATATGTTTTGGTTCAAGTTAGCGATGAAGGAATTATATTATTAGGCATTGAATTTCAATACATTATATGTTTTGGTTCAAGAATATCAGCAATTTTGTCATTGTCACAATCCTCAATTTCAATACATTATATGTTTTGGTTCAAGAACCTTAAGCGTTGTTTGCTGTTTCATTTAGATTAAATTTCAATACATTATATGTTTTGGTTCAAGTAAAATAGTGTCATGTGGTCTAATAGTATTAAAAATATTTCAATACATTATATGTTTTGGTTCAAGGAAAGATAGTAGAAAAAGCAATAGAAGAAAGCAAATTTCAATACATTATATGTTTTGGTTCAAGCCGTCGTGCAAACAAGGCGACACTAAAAATGTAAATTTCAATACATTATATGTTTTGGTTCAAGAATCCATGAACTTTATCATCTAACAGTTCATCACTATTTCAATACATTATATGTTTTGGTTCAAGTTTTATTAATTTATCATAATCACTTTTCTTTAATAATTTCAATACATTATATGTTTTGGTTCAAGGGAGTGCAGACTGCCAAGTAGAAGATGTAAGAAAATTTCAATACATTATATGTTTTGGTTCAAGAATATCAGGATTACCATCATTATCAGAATCATCAATTTCAATACATTATATGTTTTGGTTCAAGAATGAGCAACATGATGAGCAAATGGGAACGGGAAAATTTCAATACATTATATGTTTTGGTTCAAGTTTGTTTTTCAGTTGTTGTGTTTTGTACATCATCTGATTTCAATACATTATATGTTTTGGTTCAAGGCAAGACCCGTGATTGATAATGAGTCTGCAAATAGATTTCAATACATTATATGTTTTGGTTCAAGGCTTCCTGCAAAGAGTGATATTGATGTAGTAATTTAATTTCAATACATTATATGTTTTGGTTCAAGTTGTAGCCCTCATATAATTGAGTTGCATTACTTCCATTTCAATACATTATATGTTTTGGTTCAAGTTTTCTATAGAAGTAAAATCAACAACATTCAAACTATTTCAATACATTATATGTTTTGGTTCAAGTAATCAACAGTTCGTTAATAAGATAAACTCTTTTAGATTTCAATACATTATATGTTTTGGTTCAAGAAACTATATGACTTTTAATGAGTGGGTATTAAACTAATTTCAATACATTATATGTTTTGGTTCAAGTAAAGTAGCTATGGCACGTATAGAGCAAGAAAAAAAATTTCAATACATTATATGTTTTGGTTCAAGAACTTCTTCTTCCATTAAATTAACTCTATCTTCTAAATTTCAATACATTATATGTTTTGGTTCAAGCTTCTTTTTAGTTGGCTACACCTCTTTAAAATATATTTCAATACATTATATGTTTTGGTTCAAGCATACTCTTTCTTAACTTTTGGTTTTGCAATTCCATTTCAATACATTATATGTTTTGGTTCAAGCATTGTTTTTAACTTCTATGATGTCACTTTCTATTATTTCAATACATTATATGTTTTGGTTCAAGCATTGTTTTTAACTTCTATGATGTCACTTTCTATTATTTCAATACATTATATGTTTTGGTTCAAGCTGATACTTACAAAAAGCTATTAGCTGTTGATGTATTTCAATACATTATATGTTTTGGTTCAAGCTGCTATTGTTTTCTCATAAAATGTTATTAGAGGATTTCAATACATTATATGTTTTGGTTCAAGTTGGTGATTGAAACTTTTGGTGCAGTGAATGTCATTATTTCAATACATTATATGTTTTGGTTCAAGCAAACGCTTAGAGCAGATCTTATTGTCTACAACCCATTTCAATACATTATATGTTTTGGTTCAAGATGGGATAACAAAAGCCTAGAAATTTTTAGCAAAGAATTTCAATACATTATATGTTTTGGTTCAAGTAACAGCTTCCTTGTGTATAAACTGTTTCTGCTCCGATTTCAATACATTATATGTTTTGGTTCAAGTATTAATTGCAACCAATGAAGGTGTAGTGTAAATATATTTCAATACATTATATGTTTTGGTTCAAGTAATTGAATATAAGTATTTCTAGTATTTAAAATTATTTCAATACATTATATGTTTTGGTTCAAGTTGAGCCTTTAAAGGATCAAGAGGTCTTTTTAATCTATTTCAATACATTATATGTTTTGGTTCAAGGACCTGCAAACCTTCTAAATACTTAAAAAAGGAGATAATTTCAATACATTATATGTTTTGGTTCAAGATTAAAATACAATAATTGTACTTCTTTTTCTCTGATTTCAATACATTATATGTTTTGGTTCAAGAATTGAGCATATTCTTTCTTATTAATCCAATAACCTATTTCAATACATTATATGTTTTGGTTCAAGTTTAAATACCGTTATTTCGTTGTTCTATTATATTAAGTGATTTCAATACATTATATGTTTTGGTTCAAGGATCTGCATTTCTAATTAAGCTTTCATATCTTGCAATTTCAATACATTATATGTTTTGGTTCAAGGGTTACAATGTTATAGATGCAACAAAGCAAGAAGTATTTCAATACATTATATGTTTTGGTTCAAGCTTAGTAGCAACTGCAACAGTTTATAGAAAAGATAGATTTCAATACATTATATGTTTTGGTTCAAGGAATATATAATCAAATAGAGAGTGCTTTAGATGCTAAATTTCAATACATTATATGTTTTGGTTCAAGGTTTTTGCAGACCATTGTACAAACATATTTAAACTATTTCAATACATTATATGTTTTGGTTCAAGTAGCATATCTCAGCAGAGAATTTGTCAGCCTTATGGATTTCAATACATTATATGTTTTGGTTCAAGACCTTCTACAACATTACCAGTTGCAGGGTCATACACATTTCAATACATTATATGTTTTGGTTCAAGATACCTGAATGCTTTGGGGAGTTTGTTAGATACCCATTTCAATACATTATATGTTTTGGTTCAAGTTTTGTGCTGTTGCATAAGACGCAGGGTTATCAGAATTTCAATACATTATATGTTTTGGTTCAAGATCATTCTTTACTGCTTCATCTAAGTCCATAGATATTTCAATACATTATATGTTTTGGTTCAAGTGTGTTGTCTTAGTAACTAAAGATAGCTTTGATTCCATATTTCAATACATTATATGTTTTGGTTCAAGATTACAGAAGGTCAAGCAACGGCAAGTGGTTCTATATTTCAATACATTATATGTTTTGGTTCAAGAGTATTATTCACGGGTAACGGCTTAGAGGTATCTAGATTTCAATACATTATATGTTTTGGTTCAAGCTATCTTGAAACGCCTCCAATAATCCAGTAATTTGATTTCAATACATTATATGTTTTGGTTCAAGGACGAATCACAGCCAGTTAGGACAATGATTTTTAAATTTCAATACATTATATGTTTTGGTTCAAGTATCTTAATTCAAAAAGGCAGATTACCTCAAGACTTATTTCAATACATTATATGTTTTGGTTCAAGTTTAACTGCAACTCCTGAACTATTGTGAAACTTTAGATTTCAATACATTATATGTTTTGGTTCAAGCTATATATAAAAATGCAGATTCATTTGAAGAAGAGTTATTTCAATACATTATATGTTTTGGTTCAAGCCAATTGCTTCAATTAGTGGGAACAAAGTAACTATATTTCAATACATTATATGTTTTGGTTCAAGACTTTTAACAGCATCATCTTTAATTTCTTTAACAGAATTTCAATACATTATATGTTTTGGTTCAAGAAAGCTGTTTTTCCGTTAGTTCCATCTGTTCCACTTATTTCAATACATTATATGTTTTGGTTCAAGTTGTATAACCATAGATTTTTAATAATTTTTTTGAAATTTCAATACATTATATGTTTTGGTTCAAGTGTAGCGCTTTCTAGCCATCTATCTTTTGGATTTACAATATTTCAATACATTATATGTTTTGGTTCAAGCTAATATTTCTTCCAATAGAAAATGGGTACTAATATTTCAATACATTATATGTTTTGGTTCAAGAAATTCAAAAATATGAAAGAGATAATTTCTTCAAATTTCAATACATTATATGTTTTGGTTCAAGAAAGCTTTAGCAGTTTTTAAAGGTGTTGGAATTGAATTTCAATACATTATATGTTTTGGTTCAAGCCTTATCTTTTTCTACTGTTTCAAAGATAGTTACTATTTCAATACATTATATGTTTTGGTTCAAGTTTTGTCGTTCCTGCTTTAATAGCGTCCCAACCATCATTTCAATACATTATATGTTTTGGTTCAAGGTTTGTTTATGGTTCTTGTTATAATTATAATGGAAAATTTCAATACATTATATGTTTTGGTTCAAGCATAGTTGCAAATTCATCTAATACTAAGCCACTAAGATTTCAATACATTATATGTTTTGGTTCAAGTATCATTTTTTGTTAATGTACCTTGTTGAGATTATTTCAATACATTATATGTTTTGGTTCAAGAAAGCCAGGAAAAGAATATAAATTCTTTATTCCAATATTTCAATACATTATATGTTTTGGTTCAAGCAAGAAGAACTTTTCTTCCCATCTAGCCATAAATATTTCAATACATTATATGTTTTGGTTCAAGCAGACAAATAATCTTTTAAAAGTTTTTCCATAAATATTTCAATACATTATATGTTTTGGTTCAAGCTGTTTTCAATTTCTGTAAAATTGTTGTCCATTTCTATTTCAATACATTATATGTTTTGGTTCAAGTTTACTACTTATTCAACTAACAACAAGAGGTTATCTATTTCAATACATTATATGTTTTGGTTCAAGAATAGCAAACTTAAGAGCTACACTAAAGCCTTAAAAATTTCAATACATTATATGTTTTGGTTCAAGGAAGATAAAATCGTTCATCATAAAATCATCTTTCCCATAAAAAGGTCTTTTTAAAAAGTTTTTCCAAACAATTATTATAAAAACAATAAATTGTAAAAGAACTCTTTAAAAGTTCGATATTATAGCTATTTTTAGATGATATTGTTTTTAAGTAGATTGGAAAATTATATAAAAATTGATTCAGATTCTTTTTTGTTTGAACCAAGAGTAATTTCTGCAAAACTTCCTGAGTTTTGTACTTTGATTATGGAAATAAAATCTAAGTCTTTATCTATTACTTTTTTTAGTTTATTTTCGAGCATTATTTGATGTGATAGAGTAATACTACCCCTAAAAATAGACTTCTGATGATGTTTTAAGTATTGTTTACAGATTTTAAAAACCTTAGCAACTCTATATTTTCCCGCTTCACTAAATTCATCTGCAATATCATAAAATAAAAAAACATAATTATAATTAAAATTTTGTTTCTTACTTGCCATAAGTACTTCCTTATATTTTCTCTTTTAAACTAAAAGGTTTAAACTCTTTATCTTCCACAATATACTTAATAAGTTTATACCCATCTAACTTTATACAGTTTTTATAACTTGTTTTTCTTTTTAATCTTTTGTGCATAAAAGTTTCATTTATTCTTGTTTCAAAAGCATCAATAAAAATCTTTTTTCCTTCATTATTTAATAAAGCATAATTTAGACTTTTATCAAAATGCTTACTTACTTGAAGCCTCTTTTTACCAACTAAATCAAATATAGTTTTAAAAACTATTATAGGCTTAAAAGCTTCACTTATATCAAGACTTAAACTAAATCTTCCTTCTCTTGGAGAGTGCAAAAAGCTGATTGTTTGGTTTAGATGAGTTTCATATAAACTTGAAATAGTTTTTGTATAAAGTAGTGTATTCCCAAAACTTACAAGCGCATTGATAGGATTATCAGGTGGTCTTTTTACTCTTTTATTCATTATAAAATCTTCAGGTAAAAAATATTTAAAACTATCATAAAACCGCGACCAAACTTGACCTTCTATAAAAAGTATTTGTTCAATTGTAAGCTCTTTTTCTAAAAATTTTTCAACATCACTTTTTAACCAATCAAGATAATTCTTCAACTCTTTTTTTCCATGTCTAAAATAGTGATACAAAACCTCATGAATATTTAAAGCTATGGATTTTACTATTTGTTTTGCAATAATCAATCTCTTTTCAATAAAACATAAAGACTGTTTTATAGTCAAGTCTCCACTTACAAGCTGCTCTTTTGGATAAAAACTTCCGCTATAATTTCCATGATAATTAAAAAGATGTAAAGTTATCCCAGCTTTTGAAATAAAATCTAAAAACTTTGTATTGAAACTCACTTCATTCATACAATAAAGCTCTCTTGTATCTTGAATAGGAATATAAAAATTGCCTTTTTTATTTATAAAAGCAATAGAATTATCCTTTCTTTTTAATTCACCCATTGAAAATATATATCTTGTATGATTTTTTGCCATTTGCACCCTTTGCTTTTTTATATAAAACAGTACTCATAATAAGCACATTTTCTACACTTTGACTCAAACTTTGATTGTGGTGGAGTATCTTGATTTATGAAAGTTTCAATTTCATTCAAAATCTTTAAAAGCTTTTTTTCACTTAGCTCATCAAGTTCAATATAATGTATTTTTTTATCTTGTTTGTTTTTCTCAATAAACTCAATCTTGCCTTTTTTTATCACACCTTTTTGCTTTAGTTTATAAAGATAAAGTAAAACTTGCCATTTTACAGACTCCACATCACTGTCAGATTTTTTTACCTCAACCAAATAATCTCTTGTAAGCTTGTCGATTTTTATATTTTCTATACTTATTTCAGATTTTTTAGATTTTTCTTCATTTATTTCATGTAAGATTTTCCCTATTCGAACATCTTCACTATTATCTTCTAGGTTTATACGGTTTGCATGTAAATAACACTGTCTTTTACAGTGAAAGTAGTAGTTTATTAGTGTACCGTTTACCAAAATATATCCTTATTTTTTTTCTGATATGCTTTTCTATTAAACTTACCATCTTCAATAAATTCTTCATAATTTGATATAAAATAATAAGCTCCACAAGTATAACTATAACAAGGTGGTGTTTGAGTATCTGAATATTTTGTAATATTAAATGTAAAAAATTGCATTAAAGAATCAATTTTTCTTTTTTCTATTTCTTTTTTTGCATACCCTTCAATATCATTTAACTTTTCAAAATCTTCCCAAATAAGCTGACCATCTAATTTTCCATCATCATCTAAATACTTAGATATACTTTCTTTATTTTTAAACTCATCAATTTCACAATTTGATATGTTAAGTTTAAAAGGAAAATAGAGTCTAAAACTTTGAGTATTAATAAGTTTCATTTGTTCTTTTATTTCTTTATAATTTAATTTTTGGACTTTTTTACTAAACTTTTCAAAGTTCCCAAGTATTCCATCTTCTATTTTTGAATCATCTTTTTTTATTCTTTGAAATACTTTTTCATAAAATTTTTTAAAATCTTTTTCTAAAAGAATTTCTCTAAATTCCTCTTTTTTTAAATTATCTTCTAATCTATTATCTTTTTTGTAAATCTTACTTTCATCATCTTTATTAAAAAAATAGACTTTAGGTTTATATTTATTATCTAATTTTAAACATGACCTATTTATTCTTCCTAAAAACTGTTCTTCACTATCTATTATAGAAATATCTTTAAAACCTAAATCCATATCAATATCCACTCCAGCTTCTATAACTTGAGTTGCTACTAATATAAGTTTTACATTTTTTTCTTTTTTTATCTTTGCTATTATTTTTTCTCTTGTAGCTTTATTATCATCTCCACTTAACTCATAAATTTCAAAATCTTTAAATTTTCTCTTATTCCTTTTTATCTCTTCAAAAAACTCTCTTGCACTATCTTTTTTTATAAACTCAAAGACTATTTTTGAGTATTTGTTTTTCTCTTCATCAAGTTTATTTATTAAAACTTTATATTCTTTTATCTCTTTATATTCTTCCAATAAAGAAAAATCAAGCTCAACTCTTGATTTAAAATATTTACTTTTAAAATATTCATCTTTATTTTTAATCAATTCAACAAAAATATTTTCTTTTGAAGTTAGTAAATCATCTAACTTTGGTAAAGTAGCCGACATAATTATGATTTTTATATTTAAAACTTTTGCATATATAGAAAAAAACTGAATCATATATGACCAAAGTTTATTATCATAACTTTGTATTTCATCAAGTATTATCACACTATTTGCAAGTTGCCATAAAGGAAAGTTTTCTTCTTTAGAAGTACCAAATAATATATCAAAAAAAGATACATGAGTAGTAAGAATGAGTTCATTATGAAAAAAAAGTCTATTCATATATGACTTTTGATACTTACTTTCTTCATTTTCTTGTTCTTCATCTGTTTTTTCTTTTATTGGTGTTATTGAGTTAATAACACATGTGTCTAAATCATCTTTAAAAATATCATCTATTTGCTTTTTTGTTTGCTCAACTAAAGTATTAAAAGGAAATATATAAAATATTTTATTTATCTCTTCTTTTTTTAATAACTTCATTGCAAGATTGATGGAAGTAAGGGTTTTACCACTACCTGTAGGTGCTTCAAGATAAAAAATATTTTTATCAAAATTTTTTATTATATTTTCTTCTGCTTCTAAAAACATTTTAGAACGAAGTATATTTATGCCCTCTAAATTTTCATTATTTCTTATATTTTTGATTATTTTATAGTCCTCAAATCTATTTATAATCTTTTGTCTATCTTTTATAAGTCCAAAATTTTTAGTTGGTAAATCTGCCATATATTCAGTTGTTGCATAATAATCACTCGAAACTAAAAGTGAAAAAAGAAGTTTATTTAATATATAAAATTCAAATTCTTCTATATCATATTTTTTAATATGAGTAAAAAAAGATATACATTTTTCATCATAATCTTCAAAAGCACTTAATTTCCCATGGTGTTTAGCTATGTGATAAGAAAAACAATATAAAATAAATTCTAACTTACTTTTCACTTTTCTATTTTTTATTTTCTCTAATTTTTTAGTATAGTATTTTAGATACTCTATTTTTGAAAAAGATGAATGTTCTGATGAACTTGTAGAGCCTCGATATTTATCAAATTTTTTATGAGGATTACTCATTTTATTAGCTTGAAAGTAACCATTTATTTTTCCCACATCATGTAAAAAAATAGCACTCTCAAACATCTGTTTTATAAATTCAAAATGTTCATTATCAATATTATAAATTAATCCATCTATAATCTCTTCTAAACCTTTTACTTTTACAATCTCTTGAAAATATTTATATGTTTGTTTACTGTGAGAAAGAAGGCTTTCATTTGGAGTATGAGCCAAGAAAGTTTCATCTACTCCAAACTCTTTTAAATCTATCATTTTTTTTCCTAAATAAATACATAATTTTTATTTTTATAAGAAAAACTGTTATTAGGTCTGTTTTCTAATTCATGATTTGTAAAACATAATGTCTCATATTCATAAAAATGAAAATCTTTTTGTAAACTTATAGGAGATACTTCTTGAAAAATAAAAGGTAGTTCATTTTCTCTTTCAAATCCATCAATTTTACCCTCTTTTATAAATAAGGAATCAATATAAAGTCCTTCTTCTGTATAAAGTTCTTCACTTAAATCTATCTCTTCAACTTTTTCAATATTTGCAGGATGATTATTTTTACCTAAATAAGGAATGTAAATCGCTTTTTTATTTAATAAGTACTCTTTTATTTTTTTATATTCATAGCTTTCATCTTCAAGTATTATTATTTTCCATCTTGGATTTTCAAGCCATTGCTCTCTTACTACTAAATTTCCACCTTGTTCGAAACTTGCATAACCTACACTATTATTAAAAGTTTGAATTTTTTTAGAAAAGTATCCATTTTTTGCCAAAGGTATTATAGATATTTTAAGATGTTTTAGTTTTTCATAGTACTCTGGATATGATTTATCCAAAATACTCTTTTCATCTTGTAATTGTTTTTTTTCTTTTCCCTTTAACTCTTTTATTTTTAAAGCAAGTTCAGCTTTCTTATCATGTAAATTAGTATAACCCTTTAGCCCAATAATTGCTCCAAGGATTCCTAAAAGTGCTGGTTTGTGAATATTATTATAAGTAAAATAGGCATACGAATTTACATCAGGTTTTTTAAACATGGCACTTTTGCCACCTATTTCAAAACTTATAGCTTTCATTTTATAGCTTTTCTTGTGTGAAAATGTTATATGAGTTTAAAGATGTACTTACTTTTAGCTTATAAGGATTATAATAAACTTCTACATTTTCATATTTATCTTTTATCATATCTTCTATATTAGTTAAATTTATACTTCTTTCATCACTATTAAATTCAATATAATCGCTTAAATCAGGTAAATAACAATCTTCATCTTTACATTCAACAAATAATGCAAATTCATTTTCACAACCAAATTTTGAGTTTGTACTATACGCAGTAGCACTATGTAAAGCTACTTTTTTAAACTCTTCGTAATCTTCATTTTTATATTCACTATTTTCAACTATACTTTTATATTCAGCATAAGCTTTTGGATTAATAGAAAAACCATAAAAATAGTGTGCTTCATCTACAGTTGTTTTTGTACCTAAAGTAGATTGTTTTGCACCTTCTTTTGTAGAATCAGCAAAAGGTGAAAGAATATCTTGTACTTCTACATTTGTATCATCAAATTTATTAAAGCCCTGTCCAAATTGCACTGCACCTGTAATTGAAATATTTTGTCCCTCTTCTGCAAAAGTAGCTCCAAAGTTTTTCACATCAACACAATCAAAAAGATTTTTCATTACATCTTTTGTAAGTGTTTTTTTCTTATCAATTTTTTCAAATAATAACTCATATCTTTCACCTAATTTATTAGGAGTAACATCATCTTTCCAAGATTTTATGTACATTACTTTTTTGTTTTCATTTAACCACATTTTTTTCATTGGATATTTCAAAGCTTTATCACTTCCAAAAATATCCCCATTACTAATGCTTTTTGGTCTACCTGTAAAATCTGCATTCCAATTTGCCATTTTTGCTTTTACACCTATTATTCCATATACTCTTTTCATTTTACTTCTCCTCTTCTTTTTTCTTATCATAAAAAACATTTTCAACTGTAAAACCTACTAAAAACCTATCTTTATCATCTGATAATAATTTTTCATTTGATTCATAAGATTTTATTAAAGCTATTGCTTTTTTTGCTTTTGTATTATTTAGACCAATTGCATGTTTATATTTTTCTAAATCTACAGTCAAAACATCTTGTATTTTTTTTATATCTTTTGCCTTAAAATACCTTTCTGCAAAAGAAAAAGTTTTATTTTTAATATCTGCCTTACTTAATGAAAGTAAATAATACGCCCATTGAGCACTTAAAAATAAAAACTCATTTTTACTCAATGCAGGATAAGAATCTTGTGTTAAAAGTGTTCTTATATTTTCTAATTCCCTTTCTATATCCATCTCAATTCCTTTATAATATTTTTTTAATGATAATTTCAAATTTAAAGCTTCTTTTGCCTTTTGTTTTGCAAAGTAAATCTTTTTCTCATCTGTTTCTTTTAAATACTCAAAGATAAAATCCCTTCCATATTTTTCTATATGCTTATAAAGACTCTTTTCATCTTTATAATATTTTCTAAAAAAGTTATTCATTTCATATCTAGTTGTTAAAACTATATTTTGCAAATTTTTTGATAAATACTCAGATACCTTTATATCTTTACTATCTTTATAATAGTTACTAATTAATTGCTTTTTATAAAAGAGTTCATCAACTATTTTTTCTAAAACAAAAAGTTCTTTTATTTCATAATCTGATATAAGTTCCTTATCTTTTTCTACTTTAAGATAATTTTTTACATAAATTGGTTTAAAATATTTCTTTATATCATCACTTTTTAAAGGTATATAATCAAAATCAATAATTTCAGCTTCATCATTTTTTGATTGTTTTTGCATGAAAAAATGTTCCTCATCTAAAAATCTATCTTTTTGAATGTTCTTTTCATCCCTATAGTTTTGTATTTTTAACCAATCAAAAAACTTTTTAAGCATTAAAGCATCACTATTTTTTATCAAAAAAGGAATATTTAATTTTTTTGTTTTATTTTCAAGGTATGGTTTTTTAGAGTTTAAGCCCATATTTGCATTTGAAAGTCCAAATATTTCATCTTCTATTTTTTGATTAAAATCATTTTTATTAAAAACTTTTAATGCTAAATATATTTCACTCTCTTTTTTATATACCTCCATATCTTCATCAAAAAAAATCTTTACATAATTCTTAATTTCTAATTCTTTCACTTTTTCTATAATCTCATTTAATTTAAAATCTAAAACATTATACTTTCTTACAATATCTTTTTGTCTTGATAACTTTTTTATCTCATTTTTATATTGATTTAATATTTCTTTATCTTTTTTATTAGAAAATTTTTCAAAATTTAATACTGTTAAAAATAATTTATTCCTTAAGTGTTTTTTATCAACTTTGAGTAGACTTTCAGACTTCATAAATAAACTTAAATAATTATTGTTGTGTATAGATTTTATAGGAGCATCATAAGATTTAGATGTTTCAATTACATTACTACAATAATCTCTAATTTTAAACCAATCTTCCATTTCACTATTCACAATTCCATTTAAATCAGTAAAAACTTTTTCTTTCTTGATAGTTTTTGCTTCATAAAAATCCAAAGTATTATCTTTATTTATTTTTACATATAATCCATCTTTTAAAACATAATTATCAAGTATTAATTTATCTTTGTTCTTTTCATACTCTTTTTTAAATACATCTAATAAGTCATAAATCATACAATCCCCTTCCCAAGAACAAACCCTCCACCATAACTTTGGCGCTCACCTAAGCCACAAGCAAGTGCTACAAATGCAAGTTTTTGACTTATTTCATCTTCATTTACTATTATTTTAAACTTATTTCCAAAAAGTCTTACTTTTTGTTCTTTGTTATCATTTATTTTTTTAGTAAAGTAAATTGATTGAGGTTTTTGGTTTTTTATTTCAAAAAGTTGTATAAAGTTCGAAGTGGCTTCTAAATCTTCATCATAAAATAACTTATATTTTTTTAGTAAGTTATCTTGAAGTTGCTTTTGCAAGACAAAAATATCATCTTTGATACTCCAAAACATCTGTTTCTTACCTTTTTGTCTTGGAAGTGATACTATTACAGGTGTTACACTATACAATTCTGTTATAAAAAACTGTTTTACGACTTTTTTATTTGTTTCAAATATTTGTAAGAAGTGATTATTTATATTTTCACGAAGAAGACTAGACAATAAGTCTATAAATTCTTCATCAAGTGAACGAAGGATAAACTTATAAATTTTTCCTTTCTTATATAGTTTATCTTTTTCAAGGGGATAAAACCCACCAAAACTATAAGCCTTAAAGCCTTTTTGTTCATGTAATTGTTTTAGTTTTTCATTTTTTAACATAGAAAAGTTTATAAATTTTGAGATTACATCAAAACTATTTATAAACTCTATGTCTTCTTTTATAAATGCTGTGCATATTAATTCAAAGTATTTCATTTTAACTCCATTTGTTGCATTATCATTTTATCACTTTATTATTTTAAAAAAATTAAATACATATTAAAATAACAGTTTCATACAAACTTCTCATCCTCTTCAAAAAATGTATCATACATCATATATAAAATCCCCACAAAAATAAAAAGTTCCATTTCTTATCCTTTTTGAATATTTATAAAAAGTTTACTATACTTACTAGACAATATAATGTCCGTTTTTATACTAGGAAAAACTTATGAAAAAACATGATTATGATAAGATACTTTTTAGACTAACTTCCATTTGGCAACGCCTAAGAGAAGGGGAAATTTTAAGTGTAAAAGACTTAGCAATTGAATACAATGTATCCACAAAAACAATACAACGTGATTTCAATGAACGTTTAGCCTCAAAGCTACCTATTGAAAAAAGTGGACATAAATGGAAAGTCAAAGAAGGTCATAGTATTGATAAAACTCTTAGCTTTGAAGAAGACTTGGTTTTAGATATATTAAAAGAATTATCTTTATCTATGGGAAGTACTTTTAGCACTAGCACAAATAAATTATTTTCAAAGATACAAAATAGACATGAAACTCCTATTTTTTCTAAAATTGAAATAGAAGATATAAGTAATAAAACAAATATTATAAAAAATATACAAGAAAGTATCAAAAATAAAACCCAAGTTGAGTTCCAATATAAAGATAAATATAGATTCATTGAACCTTATAAAATAACTACTTTTGATGGGTACTGGTATCTTTATGGAAATGATATTTTATCAAATAAACTAAAAACTTTTTATATAAAAGATATTGACTCTCTAAACACTACAAATAAGATATTTAAAGAAAACCCAAAAGCTATAGAAAAACTACGACTGGCTATAAATGTCTGGTTTGAACCCAATAAAGATTTCTTTGAAGTAAAACTTTTAGCTAAAAAAGAGGTTTCAAAATACTTTGAAAGAAGACCTTTAAACTCTTCTCAGCTTATCACTAAAAAATATAATGATAGCTCCATTGAGCTTTCTTTAAATATCACAAGTGAAAATGAGATTTTATTTGAGCTTAAAAAGTGGCAACCATACCTTTTAGTAATACAACCAAAATCTTTAGCAAAAAAAATTCTTTCAACAAGTAGAGAATTTTTTGATAATCAACTTGAACTTATGATTTAAAAATCTAAAGGATTAGATATAGAGTTTTCTATATAGTTCAAAAACTCTTTTCTTGAAATATTTATAGCCCCAAGAGATTGAAGATGTGTACTTGGTACTTGACAATCTATAAGTTTAAAGCCTTTAGTTTTTAACCTTTTAACTAGATAATATAAAGCCACTTTTGAAGCGTTATTTTCTTTTGAAAACATTGACTCTCCACAAAAAATATCACCTATATTAATACCATAACCACCACCTACTAACTTATTATCTAGATATGCTTCAAAA
Organism: Arcobacter sp. YIC-80; assembly: GCF_044841725.1. Taxonomy (NCBI): domain Bacteria; kingdom Pseudomonadati; phylum Campylobacterota; class Epsilonproteobacteria; order Campylobacterales; family Arcobacteraceae; genus Arcobacter; species Arcobacter sp. YIC-80. The sequence continues at coordinate 154,976 of NZ_JBJBSI010000003.1, forward strand.
GAGTGAGCAAAACCCATTTTATGTAACTTTACATAAGCTTCAATCACTTCATCCAATATCCAAGTACCTTCTTTATCTTTCCTTGCATTTGCACACTCTAAAATAGTTCCCTCAAAATTTGTATCAAATCGTATTTCATATATTTGTTTATTTATGATTTTTCCAAGACTTTTTGAAATTTTAAAATCTTCTAATTTTAATACCATTCGAGGATTTGGAGACCACCAAAGTATTGGATCATTTTGATTATACCAAGGAAAAATTCCTTTTGTATATGCAGTTATTATTCTATTTGGATTTAAATCCCCACCATAGGCAATAAGACCTTCATCATTAGCATATAAAGGATTAGGAAAGTTAAAAGAGTATTTATCTAAAGGAAATATATTTAAATTCAAAAGTAACCTTCATTTTTGAAGATTATAACAAATAAGTTAGAGAAGTAAAATAAAGTAGGAAACCCTACTTTATTTATTTTATAAATTTGAAATATAAGTAGCTAATGCGTCAATTTCTGCATCAGTTTTAGTAGCAACTTGTCCAGTCATTACACCTTTCATAGCTCCACCATAAGTTCCATTTTTATATCCATTTAAAGCATCAAGAACTTTTTGCTTATCCCAACCTTTTATAATTTGAGATTTACCAAGTGCAGCTTTTTCACCATTTTGACCATGACATGTAGCACATGAAGCAAATAAAGCTTGACCATTTACAGATGATTTTGTTTCTTCTTTTTTCTCTGTCATAGAATCAACCATAGCAGCAGCTTCTTTACTTACATCTTTAACTACTTCTTTTGTTTTTTCCATAGTGTCATTTACAACTTCTTTTGTTTTAGCAACTGTATCTTCTACAACTTTTGGAGTTTCGTCTGCTACTTTAGAAGCAACATTTGATACTGATTTAGAGATATCTTCTGCTGCTTTTGTAACAGTAGCTTTTACTTCATCAGCAGCTTTCTCTACAACTTCTTTTGTTGTTGGCTCAGCTTTTTTAACTTCTTCAGCTTTTGGTTCAACTTTAGCTTGTACTTCTTGCTTTACTTCAACACTCGCAGTTGTTTCTTCTTTTTTATCTTCAGTACATCCAGTAAATAATAATAAAGCAACAGCTGAACTTAATAAAACTTTTTTCATATTTAACCCCTTGATTAATAATTTTTATTTTACTTCAATTTCACTAAATTAGTGACAATTTTTTGAGATTTTAGAAAGTTATTGTATATTAATTGTGATAAAAGATAAATAACTTTATTTATCTAAAAAGGTATTTAATCATAATTTCTTGTATTCTATTTGCTTGTGCAATTGCATACATTCCAGCTTCCATTGCAATTTTAAGTCTATTTAGATTCATAACTTCTTTTGCATAATCCACATCTCTTATTGTAGATTCACTAGCTCTTAAATTTGTTTCCATAGTCATCATATATCTTATAGAAGATTCTAATTGATTTTGAGTTGAACCATACTCTGCACGATAAGTATTTAGAGTTGTCAAAGCATCATCTACAACACTCATATTTGTTGCTGCTATATCTGCTGTTAAAGCACCTTCTCCTAAACTTTTTAAAGCACTTAGATTTAGTCCTGCACTATTTGACCTAACACCTTTCATAGTTATAGTATCACTTGAAGTTTCACCTATTTGAAAAGATAAATCATTAGATAAAGTATCATCTCCTCTTCCTTGTTGTAAAAGCGAAATACCATTATAGTTTGTTTGTGTAGCGATATTATCAAGTTGCTCTATATACTTTAGTATATCTTTTCGTATAGCTTCTCTTCCCTCATCAGAAGTTGTTGCTGTTCGTGCTTGTATTAATTTACTTTTTATAATATCTATTATATTGGATTGTTCAGCCATCGCTTTATCAGCTATTTGAGTTAGAGCTATTGCAGAATTTGCATTTTCTATACTTTGTTTTACTGAATTTGCTTGAGTTCTTAATTTGTCAGCTATTGCTAAACCTGAGGGATCATCACTTGCACTATTTATTCTAAGTCCGGTTGTTATTCGTTCTAATGATTTTTGATAAAGTCTACTATTAGTATTGTAATTTTCGTAAGCTATAAAAGCTGAAATATTAGTATTTAATCTCAAAGTAAACTCCTTTCATAAAATCATTAAAATCACAAGTTATACAAAGTGTATTCTAATTATCTCATTTTTTATTTTAAACAATTCTTAAATCTAGTTTAAAATAAATATAGAGTTTAAAAAAAGCCACTTTTTAAAGTGGCTTATATTCGAAAGTAAAATCTTCTTTATAATCAATCTTAACTTGACCGCCTTTTTTAAGCTTTCCAAATAAAATTTCATCTGTAAGAACATTTTTAATTTTTTCAGAAATTACTCTATTAAGAGGTCTAGCTCCCATAGCTTTATCATAACCTAATAGTGCTAACTCTTTTTTAGCTTTAGCAGTGATAGAAATCTTAATATTTTTATCAACCAATGCTTCTTCCAAGTCTTCTATAAACTTACCTGCAACTTTAGCAACTACATCTGAACTAAGTGCTGCAAAAGATACGATATTATCAAGTCTATTTCTAAACTCAGGAGCAAAGAATTTGTTGATAGCTTTATTCTCATTTAAGCCATCATCTTTAGCAAATCCCATTACATTTGCTTCTGTAGCACCTAAATTTGATGTCATAATTAAAATTACATTTTGAAAATCTGCTTTATTTCCACTATTATCAGTAAGTTCAGCATTGTCCATAACTTGAAGTAAAATAGACATTAAATCAGGATGTGCTTTTTCAATCTCATCAAGTAATAATACTGTATGAGGATGTTTTCTAATAGCTTCTGTTAAAAGTCCACCTTGTTCAAACCCAACATACCCAGCAGGAGCTCCAATAAGTCTTGAAATTGTATGAGCTTCCATATATTCACTCATATCAAATCTTTCAAAATGAACACCTAATTGGTTTGATAACTCTTTAGCAACTTCTGTTTTACCAACACCAGTAGGCCCAGTAAAAAGAAAAGATCCAATTGGTTTTTTATCAAGTCCAAGTCCTGCTTTATTTCTTTTAATAGATTGAACAATAGCTGAAATAGCATCATCTTGACCAAATACTCTTTTTTGCATATTCTTCTCTAGCGTTCTAAGTAGAGTAAGATCAGATTTTGTTGCACTTTTTGCTGGAATATGTGCCATCTTAGAAATAGTTAATTCTATATCTTTTGATGAAACATTTATATTGTTTTTAGTTTTAGTCTTATTAGTAGCAAGCCCTATTTTTTTTGAAGCCCCAACCTCATCAATAACATCAATAGCACAATCAGGTAAAAACCTATCAGTTATATATTTCTTACTAAGTTCAACTGCACTGTGTATTGCATCTTTTGAATACTTAATACCATGGAACTCTTCATATTTAGATTTAAGTCCTTCTAAAATAGTAACTGAATCTTCTATTGAAGGCTCTTCAACATCAACTTTAGCAAACCTTCTACTTAAAGCTTTATCTTTAGAAAAGTCATTTCTAAACTCTGCAAAGGTAGTAGCTCCTATACATCTTAACTTACCATTAGCTAACATTGGTTTTAAGATATTTGAGGCATCCATAGCACTTCCACCAACAGAACCTGCCCCAACAATAGTATGAATTTCATCAATAAATAAAATTGCATTAGGAACTTTTACTACTTCTTTTAAAAGTGATTTTAATTTCTTTTCAAAATCCCCTCTATATTTAGTCCCAGCAATCATAGATCCCATATCAAGAGAAAATACTTTTGCATTATTTAAAAATTCTGGTACTTTCTCATTTGCTATTTCTAAAGCTAAACCCTCAGCTATTGCTGTTTTACCAACACCAGGTTCACCTACTAAAATAGGATTATTCTTTTTTCTTCTTGAAAGTATTTCAATTACTCTTGAAATTTCTTTTTCCCTTCCAATTACAGGATCAATTTCACCTTTTTTTGCAAGAGCTACTAATTCAGTAGAGTTTTTATCTAATACTTTATTTTCTTGACTTTCATCATTTGATGAAGATTCTTCACCCTCTTCATCTAAATCTTTATGGGAAATTTCTTCAAGAATATCTACTTTTTGAATTCCTAATTTTTTTAATAAATAAGAAGCATAAGATTTTTCATCTCTTAAAAGTGCCACAAACATATCTTCTACATTTGCTTTTTGTTTACCACTTGTTTGAGTATGTGCTACCATATACTCAATAGTTGAAGTTAAAGATACAGTCTCAATTGGCTCATCTTCAATCCCTTCTGGTAAAACAGGTGTGTTCTCATCTATATACTTTTTTGTATCATCAAAGATTTTATTTGAATCAACGCCTAAATCAATAAATAAATTTTCTATGGTTTCAGCATGTAGCAACATTAAAAAAATATGTTCACTTGTTAAATATTCATGTTTACTACTTTTTGCATAGCTCACTGCTTGTGCAAAAATATTTCTTAATTCATTACTTATCATTTTTTACTCTTCTTCCATAATAGCTTTTAAAGGAAAGCCTTGCTCTCTTGCCATTGTTTTTACTTGTGCAACTTTTGTTGCAGCTATTTCATGGGTATAAACACCACAAACTTCTTTACCTTTATTATGAATATTCATCATAATAGATGAAGCCTCATCAACAGACTTTCTGAAAACTTTTACTAATACATCTATAACAAAGTCCATCGTTGAATAATCATCATTTAAAAGTAAAACATTAAACTTTTTTGGTTCTTCTAGTTCTAATTCATCATCTAATTCTATTTCTATTTCGTTACTCACTTCAAACCTTTTATGTGATAAAATATAATTTAATTTTTAAAATACATAAATTATACCAAAAAGAAAATTATATGATAAAAGAAAAAGATTATTATAAAAACAAAACAATATTTGTGAGTGCTACAAATACAGATGTAGGAAAAACTTATGCAAGTGAAAAATTTTTAAGATATTTTTCAAGTTTAGGATTAAAAGTAGGATACTTTAAACCATGTGAAACAGGAGTAATTGATACTCCACTTGATGGAAGTAAAATGTTAAAACTAGTCAAAGAGTTAAATCCTAAATTTGATGTAACTATAAATGATATAGTTCCTTATCAGTTTAAACTTCCAGCAGCACCTTATGTGGCAAAAGAAAATACTATTATAGATATAGAGTTTTTAAAACAAAAACAAAAACAGCTACAAAAAATGTGTGATGTTTTGATTATTGAAGGAGCTGGAGGTCTTATGGTTCCAATAGAAAAAGATATATTTATTATTGATTTAATAAAAGAGTTTAAAGCTAAAGCTTTTTTAATTACTCCATCAAAACTAGGATGTATAAATGATACTTTACTTTCTATCCAAGCCTTAGAAACTAGAAATATTGATTTTGATTTTTTTATAAATTTATATGAAGATAAAGATAGTTTCAAAGAAGTTTCACTTCCATTTTTGAAAGAATATTTTGGAGAAATTCACTATTTAAATGACATATAAACTATTATATGCAATTTTGAAAAAAACTGATTTTTTTACAATAAATTTCAAAATTTGTAAAATTTCATTTTTTTTCACACTTTAATTTAGTGTTAAAACCTAGCCTTTTTTTACACTTTTTATACATTTTTACCCTTTGAAAGCACCATAAATACCTACTTTTATTATAAAAATAAATTTAATCTTAAATAAAATTGCTATTTTAAATAATATGAAAACAATTCATTTTAAATGCTGTATAACTTTCTCGTTCGTTTTTAATAAACTATAATCAGTGAGCTTAAAAACAAGAAGCAAATATAAAAGCACAAAACAATAAAGAAAGGTAAAGTAAGATGACTTCTGCAATAGATTTATCTAAATTAACGGCAAATGATGACTTAACACCAGTACTTGGTGGATATTGGCCAGGTATACAAATTTACTACCCACCAATTAAGTTTAATCCATTAGATGGAACATACGAGAGTATGGAACAAGCAAAACTTAGATTACAAAAACATGCTTATAAAACAAAAGCACATACTGTACTTTTTGACTTAGAAGATGGCTGTAGACAAAAAGCTATGTCAAGAGAGTTATTAATTCAAGAACTTCCAAAGTTCCCTGAAAGAAACTTTCAAATAGCAGTTAGAATCAACCCATTTAGAACAGATGAGTATGAAGAAGATTTAAAAATGTTAAAACAAATTCACAAATATGTTGATGTAATTGTTTTAGCAAAAGCTGGAGAGGTTTATGGTTCAGCTGAGATTAGAGATTTATCTTCTTGGTTAGTATCTATTGGAAGTAACTTAACTATTCAACCAATTATTGAACACCCAAAATCTCTTCAAATTGCTGATAGATTAATGGAGCATTCAACTGTAAAACACGTTGTATTTGGTATTCATGACTTCTCAAAAGCAATGGCTTATAAAATCACTCCAACAGGATGGATTAATGAGTTAGAAACTTTCTTCAATATGTTAACTATGGAAGCAAGAGTAAAAGGTACAGGTGTAATTGGAGGGGTTGAAGTAATGTTAACACCACACTCTTTACCTGATAACTGTTTAGAGAAAAAAGATATTAGAAGATGGTTAGACTTACATGGGGATGAAGCATCAAGACAAGTTTATGCTCACGCGAAAAAAGAGTATGCTATGGGTCTTACAGGAAAACAAGTAATTACTCCTAATCATATCAATGTATGTAAAGTAGCATTTACACCATCTCCAAAAGAAATAGCAAAAGATGTATCTATCTTAAAAGCAGCTATTGATGCAGATGCGCTACTAAGTGGAGCAATTAGATATGAAGGTGAAATGTTAGATCCACCAATGTTTGGTAAGTCATTACAAAACCTATTAAGAGCTTATGCCTTAAGAGCATTACCAAAAGAGGATGAATTATTTGCATTAACAGTATTAAATAAAATGCCAATTCATACATTTAAAGAAAACTGGCCTTATGGTCAAATTTAATAAGGAGTTATAATATGAGTTCAAATATTAAGATTGAAATACCTGAATTCTTAAATATCGGTGTTGCTTGTACATCTGCTCACGTAGGAACAGCAAAAGAAAACAGCACAGCTATGATTATTGAAGATGATAAATTAGGTACTGATGAAATTTCATATAAAGATTTAGCACAAAAATCTGACCAAGTGTGTAACTTCTTACAAGGTTTAGGTTTTGAAGCTAGAGATAGAGTATTAGTTTGTTTAAAAAACTCACTTGCTTACCCTATTTCATTTTTTGGTGCTATTAAAGCAGGAATTATTGCAGTTCCTACCTCAACACTTTTATCAGGTTCAGAAGTTAAATATTTAGCAGAAGATTCTCAAGCAAGAGCAATTGTAATGAGTGCAACTATGTTTGAGAATTTAACACCATACCTTGAAAACTTAGATAACCTAAAAACAATTATTGTTGCAGGTATTGATAGTGTTACTGAATTAAAGGTGCCAAAAGGAATGAATGTTTATGCTTTAAATGAAATTTTAGAGCAAACAGATACAACTCCTAATCACTATAAATCAAAATCTGGAGAGCCTGCATACTTAGTATATACATCAGGTACTACAGGTTATCCAAAAGGTGTTTTACACTCTCATAGATCACTTGTAGGTAGAACTCCTGCAACTGAATATTGGTTTGATTTTAAAGAAAATGACAGAATCATGCATTCTGGTAAATTTAACTGGACTTATGTACTAGGTTCAGCTTTAATGGATCCTTTATATAATGGTCATACAGTTATTGCTTATGAAGGTGCAAATGACGCTTCTACATGGGTTGATTTAATTAAAAAACATAAATGTACTATCTTTATTGGAGTACCTACAATTTATAGACAAATTATTCAGAAAACTGAATTTACAGCAGAGGATTGTCCATCACTAAGATATTGTATGAGTGCGGGGGAGCATTTATCTGATGAAATGATTGGTTTATGGAGAGATAGATTTAAACAAGACATTTATGAAGCAATTGGTATGAGTGAATGTTCTTACTATATTTCGCACTCAAAAAATAACCCTATTAGACCAGGAAGTGCAGGTTTTGTACAACCAGGACATACAGTAAAACTTTTAAATCCTGATACCTTAGAAGAGGTTGGATTAGAAGAAGAAGGTATGATTTGTATTGGTGAAGATGATCCAGGATTATTCTTAGAGTATTGGCAATTAGAAGAAGAAACAAGAAAAGCTAGACATAATGGATACTTCTTTACAGGTGATTATGCTAAAAAAGATAAAGATGGATACATCTGGTTTATTGGTAGAAAAGATGATATTATCAATACATTTGGATTTAGAGTTTCACCACATGAAATAGAAAGAGTTGTAAAAACTCATAATGATGTAGCTGATTGTGTTGCCTTTGGTTTAGAAATTGGAAAAGATAAAGTAATTGTTGCTATTGCTGTAATTGGACATGAAGAATTAAGTGAAGAAAAAGAGCAAGAGATTTTAAAATTCTCTCAAGATAACTTAGCTAAATACAAAGCTCCTAAAATGATTTTTGGAATGAGTGATTATCCAAGAACAAAAAATGGAAAAGTTTTAAGAAAACAATTAGTTAAAAATTTACATGATTTATACCATGCAAAAGAATCAGGTGAAGAGATTGTTGAATACAAAGCTAGAAGATCTATGTTATTTGTACCTTCATATAATAAACACAATGTTGAAAAAGCAAAAACAATCTTAGCAGATTCAGTAATCTTTGATTTAGAAGCAATTTTACCAGAACAAAGAGAAGCAGGTAGAGAGACTGTAAGACAAGTTTATAAAGAACAAGGTTGTAAATTTGGTGAATCAGAAAGAGTTCTTAGAATCAATAATCTTGGAAGTGAAGAGTTAGCAAAAGATTTAGAACTTGCAAAAGAAATTGAACTAGACGCTTTACTATTCTCAAAAATTGAATCAAAAGAAGATGTATTAGAAGCAGTTAGATTAATTGATGAAATTAATCCAAGTTTAACTTTAATGATTATGATTGAAACGCCATTATCTGTTTTAAATATTCAAGAAATTTGTGCAGTAAGTCCAAGAGTTGCTGTTGTAGTTGCAGGTTCAAATAAATTAGCTAATAGACTTCAAATTGATATTAAAAAAGGTTCAAAAGCTATGTTTAACTACTTATCACAAGTAGCCTTAGCAGCAAAAGCTTACGGAAAAATCGTAATTGATGGACCACATTTTGATGTTCATGATGAATTTGCTTGTGAAGATTCAACAAAAGATGCCTTTAACTTAGGATTTGATGGTAAATCACTTATTCACCCAATTCAAGTTGAGTATATTAATGATATCTTTACTCCTAAACAAAAAGAAGTTGAAGATTATGAAGCAATGATTAATGAATACGAAGAAGCTAAAAAACAAGGTAAAGAAGTAATTATGCATAACAATAAACTTGTTGATGGTTCAAGAATTAAATGGGCTAGAAAAATGATTGCCTTATATGAAACATATAAATCATTAGGTCAAAACCTATTTGGTAAATAAGGAGCTTATAGTGTCTAAAATTAATATTGGAAACTTTTTTGAAGATTTCTCAATTGGTCAAAAAATAGTACACCCACTTCCAAGAACAGTAAGCCAAGGTGATGTATCTTTATACATCGCTTTTACTGGTTCTAGATTTGCTTTACATTCATCTGATGTAGTAGCAAATGAAATGGGATATGAAAAAAGACCTATTGATGATACATTAAACTTCCACTTGACTTTTGGTAAGTCAGTGCAAGATATTTCATTAAATGCAATTGCTAATTTAGGTTATGCTGAGATTTCATTTCCTAATCCAGTTTATGTTGGTGATACTGTAAGTATGACTTCAACAGTTATTGGTTTAAAAGAAAACTCAAATGGAAAAAGTGGAGTTGTTTATGTTCACTCTATTGGAGTTAATCAAAGAGATGAAGAAGTATTAAACTTCAAAAGATGGGTTATGGTTCATAAAAAAGATAAGGAAACTTTAACGGGTATTAAAGAAATACCAACTTTTGCCCAATCAACTCCTATATGTGAAGAGATTAATATCCCAGAAATTAAATGTGTAAATACTGATGCAACGGGTGGTAAATACTTTTTTGAAGATTACGAAAAAGGTGAAAGATTAAATCACCCAGAAGGTATTACTATTGATAATAGTGACCATACTTTAGCAACTAAGTTATACCAAAACAATGCAAAAGTTCACTTCAATGATCACATGATGAAAACAACTGCTATGGGTGAGAGATTAATTTATGGGGGAATTGTAATATCAATGGCTAGAGCTATTTCATTTAATGGTTTACAAAACGCTCAATGGATGTATGCTATTAATAGTGGTGCTCATGCAAACCCTACTTATGCAGGAGATACTATTTATGCTTACACAGAAGTAATAGATACTATTGATCACAAAAGAGACGATATTGGATTATTGAGATTAAGAACAATTGCCCTTAAAAATCAAAAACCTGATGAGATTGAGTCACCAAAAGGTGAAGATGGTAAGTACTTAAAAAATGTTGTACTTGATTTAGATTACACAGTTGTAATCCCAAAGAAAAAAACAAAAAAATAAATTTAACTTAATAAAAGGAAGGAAATTATTATGACACACCCAAACGAAGCACTATTTGAATCTGGTAAATCATTACCAATTATTCCAACTTGTGAGCACTTTGCAGGAAGCGAAAAGCTAATCCTAAAAGGTTTTGAAATGCAAAAAAAACTAGGACCTGTTTTTGATATCACTTGTGATTGTGAAGATGGAGCAGAAACTGGTAAAGAAGTTGAACATGCGCAGATGATCGTTAGAGTTGTTAACTCTGATGCAAATCCTTATGCAATGGCTGGTACAAGAATTCACGATTTTTCTCATCCAGATTGGAGACAAGATGTTGATATTTTAGTTCCTGGTGCTGGTGAAAAATTAGCATATATTACATTACCAAAATCAACTTCTTATGAAGATGTAAAAACTCAAATTGAGTACATCCAAGAAGTAGCTGCAAAAGCTGGTATCAAAAGAGAGATTCCAATTCATATTTTAATTGAAACTCATGGTGCATTACAAGATGTAGAAAAAATCGCTACATTACCATGGCTACAAGTATTAGACTTTGGTTTAATGGACTTTGTATCAGGATATCAAGGTGCAATTCCAGCTATTAATATGAGAAGTCCAGGTCAATTTGATCATAGATTAATTGGAGCTGCAAAAGCAAAAGTTGCACAAGCTGCTATTCAAAATCATGTTATTCCTTGTCATAATGTAACACTTGACCTTAAAAATCCATACCAAACTTACAAAGATGCTGAGAGAGCTAGAAACGAGTTTGGATTCATGAGAATGTGGTCAATTTACCCAACACAAGTACAAGCAATCGTTGATGCTATGAAACCAGACTTCACTGAACTTGAAGCTGCACAAAATATTCTTTTAGCTGCACAAGATGCTGAATGGGGACCAATCCAGTATGATGGTGAGTTACACGATAGAGCAACTTACAGATACTTCTGGGAATTAGTACAAAGAGCTCACTTCTCTGGTGCTAAACTAATGGATGAAGTTAACACAAGATTCTTCGCTTAAAACTATTAATCTAAGGCCTTGCCTTAGATTAACTTCTTATAAATTACTTAATTTTTTTTCTTATATAACAAAGCCTTTTTTTCCTTAATAATTTCTAGTTAAAATACCTATTATTTACATAGCTGTTAAGAGTTAACACTTTTTTAAAATAAAAATGTTAAGTTCTAATAAAAAAAGATTTTTTTCATAATTACATAGGTATAATAATTACAATTTCTAAAGAAAAGGGAACAAATGAGCGTTATTACAGAACAAGATATTATTGATAGTGTTGCAGGAGCCTGTCAATACATCTCATACTACCACCCAACTGATTTCGTAGAAGGAATGGTTGAGGCGTATGAGAAGGAACAATCAGAATCAGCAAAAAATGCTATTGGGCAAATTTTAATTAACTCAAAAATGTGTGCAATGGGTCACAGACCTTTATGTCAAGATACTGGATCAATCAACATTTTTGTAAAAGTTGGTTTAAATGCTAAACTTGATATTTCAAGAGAATTAGAAGATATTTTAAATGATGGTGTAGCTAAAGGTTATACTGACCCAGATAATACTTTAAGATTCTCAGTTGTATCTGACCCAGCGGGAGAGAGAAAAAACACTAAAAACAATACTCCAGCGGTTATTCACATGAGTGTTGATAACTCTGATAAGATTGATATTACAGTAGCTGCTAAAGGTGGAGGAAGTGAAAATAAATCTAAATTTGCAGTATTAAATCCATCTGATTCAATTTATGATTGGGTTATGGATAATGTAAGACAAATGGGTGCAGGATGGTGTCCTCCTGGTATCTTAGGAATTGGAATTGGTGGTAACCCAGAGAAATCTATGTTATTAGCAAAAGAATCTTTAATGGATCACGTTGATATTCATGAATTAAAAGCAAGAGGTCCTCAAAATGCTCTTGAAGAGTTAAGACTTAAACTTTATGAAGATATTAACAAAGTTGGTATTGGAGCACAAGGTTTAGGTGGGGTTACTACTGTTTTAGATGTTAAAATCTTAGACTATCCATGTCACGCTGCTTCTTTACCAGTTGCTATGATTCCAAACTGTGCTGCTACTAGACATATTCACTTTGAATTGGATGGTAATGGTGCTGCTAAATTTGAAAAGCCTGATTTAGATATCTGGCCTGATTTAGAAATTCCAATGGATACAGTAAAAAAAGTTAACATTGAAGATTTAACAAAAGAGAACTTATCTCAATTTAAATCAGGTGATACTTTATTATTATCTGGAAAAATTTTAACAGCAAGAGATGCTGCTCACAAAAAAATCGTTGAGTACAAAAATGCTGGTAAACCACTTCCAAATGGTGTTGAATTAAAAGATAGATTTATCTACTACGTAGGTCCTGTGGATCCTGTAAGAGATGAAAAAGTAGGACCAGCAGGACCAACTACATCTACAAGAATGGATAAATTTACTAAAGACATGATGGAAATTGGTATCATGGGTATGATTGGTAAAGCTGAAAGAAAACAACCAACTATTGACTTAATTAAAGAGTACAAATCTACTTATTTAATCGCAACTGGTGGTGCAGCTTACTTAATTTCTCAATCAATTAAAGATGCTAAAATTGTAGCATTTGAAGAACTTGGTATGGAAGCAATTTACGAATTTGAAGTAAAAGACATGCCAGTTACTGTTGCGGTCGACACTGAGGGTGTATCTATTCACACTACAGGTCCTGCAAAATGGAGAACTATTTAATTACAAAGGCTTTTGCCTTTGTAATTAATACTTCTTTTTTTAACCTTATTTGAAATAATACTCCCTCCTAAAATAATCCTTATACAAAAAAACTAAGTTATAACTTTGACTTTAAGAAGATAGATTTATGCTATATTCTTATTCAACAAAAAGATTGATATATTTTATAGGAAAACTCAATATGTTATTAGACGATTTAAAAGATTATTTAGGATTTGCTGTTGCTGGAAATTTTGCCAACCACTTAGGAGAAGCTGGGGAAGCTGATGAATTTTCAGTTATTAAAACAGAAGAAAAAGATGCACCAAAAGGAATGTTTCCTTTTTATATTAAAGGCCATGATTCATTTTTGGGAACATATCCTATTTGTGATGAAGTTATTTATACCCATGGAAGAGAAAATGATAACCTACAAGTAGAAGCGGAAGTTGCACTTATTTGTGACTTTATTTATGAAAATGGGAAAGTAAAAGATATTGTTCCTAAATATTTTTCTGCTTTTAATGATTGTTCTATTAGAATCCAAGATGGAAATAAACTAAGTACAAAAAAGAACTGGGGAGAGAATACAAAAGGTATTTCGCAAGATATTATTAAAATAGATAACTTCACAGAAGATGGAATACTAAATAGATACCATATTGCTTCATTTATAAAAAGAGATGGTATTGTACATGATTATGGAACTACAAGTGCAGTAAAATCATATAGCTATTTCTTTAAACAATTAAAAGATTGGATGATTGATAAACTAAACACTCAAGAAGATTGTGGACCACTTGAAGAGTTAACACAATTCATGACAAATGCTAATGAGGCAAAAGGTATATTAATAGCAGCAGGGGCTACTGCTTATGCTGATTTTGGAAAGAAAAACTTCTTACAAAAAGGTGATGAAATTTTTGTTTATGTATATGATGCACACTTCCACTCATTTGATGATATGTATAATGATATGTGTGGTATGGATACTTTTTTAAGTAAGTGTTCTAAACTTCATCAAATAGTTCAATAAAGTATAAAAGGTATTTCCTTTTATACTTATTTTCTTAAAACTTTAGTATTTACAACTGCAATACTATTTAAACACCCAAATAACTCGCCAGTTATATCTTCAATTTCTTTTGCTTTTTGTTTTAATTCATCATTACTTGCACAAGAGGCATTTAAAGTCATAAACTCTTGCATTAAAATATGGAAAGTTTCTTTCTTATTTTTCAAGTTTTTCCATTCTAAGGATAAAGTATAAGGTGATTTTTTTCTTTCACTATCAATAATCCATCGGCCTAGTTCAGTCTCTTCATTTTTAACAATATTTATATGACTATATGTATTTAGTTGTTTGTAGTACTCTTTTTTTAGATTAATATTATTATTTTTATATTTTGATATTTGCTGAATCAAATCTATATCATCAACCATATCATAATATTTTTTATTGATCTTTGTTTTTTTAGTAATCCCTAAAAGTCTTGATGATAGTTGTGCTACTTGATTTGATAACTCACCAATATTAGCCGAAGTTGCTGCATTTTCTTGAGTCATTTTATCCAGATTTGATACAGCATCATTTACTTGTATCATTCCTATTTCCTGCTCTTTTATAGCTGCACTTACATTATCAATAATATTTTTTGTATCAATAATTCTTAAAGATAATTCATCATAACCTTTTATCATATTATTTGCTATATCTTTACCTTCATTGGATTTTAGTGTAGCTTCTTGAACCAAAGATTTAATCTCATTTGCTGCTTGTGCACTTCTACTTGCTAAGTTTCTTACTTCTTGTGCAACTACTGCAAAACCTTTTCCAGCTTCTCCTGCTGTTGCAGCTTCTACTGCTGCATTTAAAGATAATATATTTGTTTGAAATGCAATTTTATCAATCACACTAATTGCTTCACTTATAGCTGTAACCTTATCATTTATTTCATCCATAGAATTTGATGTTTTACTAGCTAAATCATTTCCCGTTTTAGCTGTGTGATTTAATTCATCTGAGATATCAAGCATTTTTTCTACATCTTTACTACTAGCTTTCATATTACTTGTTATTTGCTCAATTGAAGCTGCTGTTTCTTCTAAAGATGTAGCTTGTTCATTTGCACTAGTTGAAAGATTTTGAGAAGACTTACTTAAAGTAATTGTATTTAACTCTAACTCTCTTCCTGCATTTGTAATCATTGCGATTAATTGTGAAATAGATTGTCCCAGTAAAACTGAACCAGCAAATAATGTCCCAAAATCACCATATAAACCATCTTTTTCATTTTCTTTTAATCTTGTATCATAAGCACCTTTTGCATAGCCATCTAAAATTTTATTTATATTCGCAACTTTTGAGCTTGTATTTAAAATCATATCATTAATACTAAGTCTTAAAGACTCAACCTCAGCAGTTGCACCATGTTCTTTAATTTGATATTGTAAAAATCCATTTGATGTTTTTTGTGCTATATCGGAGAGTTCACTTACTACTTTTCTATCTTGTTCTATAATCTCTTTTATTTTTACAATCTGCTTATTCATCTCTTTTGTCATTAGTGCAAACTCATCTGAGCCTTTAACCTCAATAGAACTTAAATTATCTTTTTTTCTTATAACATATAAAAAGAAAGATTCTAAACCTTGTTTAAAGGTATCTAAAGATGTGACAATTTTTTTTGTCATAATAAAAACTGATAAAAATACAAAAATTAATACTGTTAAAATTAAAATGGTAATCATTAAAAAGTTTTCATTTACATTTGAGATTTTATTCTCTATTGTATTTAGAAGTTTATTTGTAACATATAACTCTAATACTCTTAATTTTTCAATTCTGTTTAAAGATACAAGCTCCCATTGTTTTAAATTTGCACCATAGATATTTTTTGATAAGCTAGATAAAGATTTGAAAGCTTTAGTATCATCTACTTGAATATATTCATTAATTTCCTCAATACTATTTCCATTGTCTCTTAATTCTTGTATTTGTGATGCCATTAATAAATATGTATCAAAAACTCTTTGAATTTTTTTGATTAACTTTTTTTCTTCTTTTGTTACACCTTTTATTCTTTTATATGCTTTTAATTTTCTTATTATTGATACGTGTTGTTGCTGAAATTTTTGATAACTTTTTTCATTTCCTTCTAAAACATAGTTTTTAAAACTATGGATTAAACCACCATAACCAGCAAGCTCTTTTATTTGAGTTAATAGACTATCTTTACTATTTTTTATAGATATTAATTGCCTAAACTTTTCTACTTCTTTATTTTCTTTAGAATCTAAAAATTGTTTTAACATCTCTAATTCTTTTAAAGATGAAACCTTTTTGAAATTATCTAAATATGTGTCTTGGGAAGATACTAATGAGCCAAATTCAAAGCCTTTTTTAGTTGTAATTCTAGCTACTTCAAATATCTCTCTTAAAACTAAAGACTCTTTATAGGCTTTTTCTTTTATATTTAATAAGGAAAGCAAAGCTTGTGAATACTTTGAAAGCTCAGCTTGAGTAGAAAATGAAACTAATTCATCAAAAAAAGATAAAAGATAAGTACTTAAAGAGGAATAGTATCTATTTGCTTTAAATTCATCAATTTGATTGTTTTTAATTTCTGCTCTAATTTTTGATAATTTTTTAAACTCTTTTCGTAGCTTCACAAGGTTTTCATGTACTTTTTTACCATATAAAGAAGAATCAAAACTATCTAAGAATTTATAAAAGTCTTCTATTTTCTCTTGAGTATTGTGTTTTTGTTCTTCTAGTTTATTCTTAAAACTATTTCCATAAGTAGAAATATAAATTGAAGAATAATATCTTTCTTTTTGAAGCTCATTCAATAAAGAACTAGCTTTTATACTAAAGTTTACATATAGTTTTGATTTATACATAGAATCTTTTAAGCTAAACTCTTTTTGTAAAATACTTACTGATAAAATTACAATACTTAGTATAGGAAAAAGCAAAATTAATAAAATTTTATTTTTTAATTTTAAATTATTCATTAGTACTCCAAGATAAATTTAAAATACTATAGTATAAAAAGTATCAATAGATATTGAACAAAAGTTAGAGTGTAACCGTATTGTAATCTACATATTATTAGTGAGTTATTTATTATTTAGAAAAAATTTTAATTATTTTTTGTAATGAAGAATATAACACAAAAGAGGAAATTTACAAAAAAGAGGAAACTCTTTTTTGTTTTTATAAATCAACTAAAGCTTTAAATTTAACTCCACATCTAGCAAGATTATCAATATTTACATGATTTCGTTCATTTATTTTATCATCTTCTATAAACTGATATTTTACTTCTAAGATAACAGGAGTAGTTTTACTTGGAATTTTATAAGTATCATAATATTCACAAAATAAAGCACTTTCACAAGAAGCAATCATAGGAGGGAAATTTTCCTTTATATTTTGAACTTCAATTTCAAACTCTTCTATTTCACTCTGTCCTTTATCAAGTGGAGTTGCACACTTTTGTACAAGTTCTGCATGCTCTTTTTTAGCAAAACATATCGTAGCTTTTTTAGTTTCATTAATATTGGCAAGGGAATCTTTTGGTGTTCCATCATCTTTTTGACCAATAGCAACTAAAACTAAGGCTGGATTTGAAGAAATAGGAATAAAATAAGAAAATGGAGCACAATTTAAAATACCATTTTCATCTTCTGTAACTATCCAAGCAATAGGTCTTGGAACAACAGTTCCTGACATTATTTTGTATCTATTTAAATCATTTACATCTTTGTAATCTAAAATCATTTACTTCCCTTATTTTTCGTTAAATATACAAAATTATAGCTAAACATTAGAATTAAAAAAAATATTAGTTATGATTTTTCAGACTTAATAAATTTGTGTTTCCAATAGTTATTTATGGATATGATATTTAGTCACTTTTTAAAGGTAAAGATATTTTAAAATTGGCACCTTTATATATTTGTTCATCTATTACAAACTCTTCATTTTGAACACTTATTTTTCCATTTGAGTGCTTTTCAATAATCTGTTTTGTCATATATAGACCAATACCCGTACCACTATGCTCATCTTTTGTAGTAAAATGTGCTTTAAAGATATCATCTATAATATCCAAAGGTATTCCCCCTGCACTATCTTTGATATTTATGTAAGCATTGTTTTCATCACTATAAATATCAATAACAATAAATCTATTAGATTCATCAACTTGAAGTAGTGCATCTTTAGCATTATTTAAAATATTTAATATTGCTTGTAATAGTTCATTTTTTATAGCTGAAATATAAACACTATTGTAATTTTCAATTATATTAATATAACTATTTTGCAAAGAAGCACTTGTAAGCGAAAGATTTTTCTTCAATAAATCAACTAAATTGAACTCTTCAATACTTTTACGTTCTCTAAAAAAATTTCTAAAATCTTCTATTGTATTAGATAAATGTTTTGTAGTTTCTACTATCTTAGAAAAGTCTTTTTCTAACTCATCTTTTTCTAAAATATCATACTGCATTTTTAAAGAGTTTCCACTAGCTATTGTGGAAATTGCACTTAAAGGTTGTCTCCATTGATGTGCAATATTAGCTATCATTTCACCCATTAAAGCCATCTTAGATTGACTATAAAGTAATTGGTCTTTTTTTCTATTTTTACGAACTTCTTCTTTAAATCTATTTTTTAATTTATCATTTAACTCTTCAAGTTCTTTTGTCTTTTCTTCAACTTTAAACTCTAAAGAAGCATTTATATTTTTAAGTGCATTTTTTTGGCTTTCTATTCTTAGTTTATGTTTTTTTAATAAGTAGTTTAGTTTTGATGAAATAAAGTATGAAAAGATTAAAGCAATTACTAAAAATATTAATACAATTTGAAGCATTTCTTTAATACTTTCTTCTATTTTTTCTTTATTTGAACCTAATATTTGTTCAATATTTTTATCTATATTATTTACATCAATTGCGATTGTTATAAGCCAATCCCAATGTTTTATATAATTTACTACATATAACTTATAATTTTTATCATTTATTTTTTTCCAAATAAAACCAAATTTTTCATTTGACAAGCCTACTCTTGATTTATTCATAAAATCATATATAGACTCTAAAACCTCTTCATTATTTTCATAACTCTTAAAACTTCTATTTATATATTTTGTATCTTTTGAATGTTGTAATATTCTAAAGTTTTCATCAAGAGTTAGAATATATCCATTTTGAGGAATACTCATTAAGTCTAATCTTTTTTTTACTTCATCTTTTGTTATGGTTTCATACTCATCTACATCGACACTATAACCTACAACAAAATTAAGATTTTTAAAGTTTTTTATATATGAAACCTTAAGCTTATCAATTTTTTTATTTAATGAAAATGATTTATTATATAAAATAAAACCCTCTTCTTTATTTTCAATTATATACTTAAGTTTTTGTAAGAACTGCTTATTTGAATAAAGTTCTGATTCTGAATCATGAATATAATCTGAATTTAATAAACTCAAACCATTCTCATAGCTAAATATAAAATATTTCCCTTTATCTTTTTTTTGTATATCATTCAAAACCTTTAAAAGCTCATCTTGTATAGCACTTTTTGAAATATTGTTTTTTAAATCAAACCTACTTAATATATTATTAGTAAAACTTATTTTTGATTTTATATTATCTTTTATTATATTTAGAGTACTTGCTTTTTTAAATTTAATATAAGAATTAACAGATTCAACTATTGTTGAAACTCTTAACTCTTCTTGATCTAAAAAATTATCTTTTAATTTATTATAGTCTGTTTCAAATTTTAAATTTGATTTTTGTATATGAACAAAAGTAAGTATTGAAGCTGTTAATATAATAAACACCATAGGTATTATATATATTAAACCTGTTAAGTGTTTCTCTTTAAACATTCTTTTAGATTTTAAACTCTTGTTCTACTTGCTTAGCTAAAAGTTCACCTTTCACACTTAAAGTTGAATCTGAAATATACTCTTGTTTTTTAAGATTTTTTAATAAACGTTTTCCTTCTTTTAGTGAAAAAAGACCACTATTTTCAAGCTTTAAAACTACATCATTTAAAGATTCGTCATCATCTTTTTTCAAAATTCCTAAAAGCAAAACTTTTTCATTTATATCCATGTTTTAATCCTAATAAAATATAGAGCAAATAGCATAAATGCTAAGCCTAAAACAATGGTAATTATAGCAAGTGAAGTTAAAGTTGCCATTAATCCAATAAACAAAGTTGTTATCACACAAGCAATCATAAAGAACATATCATTATAAGAAATAACTCTTCCTAAATACTCATCATCACATTTTTCTTGTAATAAAGCATAAGTAATTGACCATAAAACCGTTGTAAATAAACCTGTCATAAACACAAATATAAGAGATAAATAGAAATTATATTGAGTTAATCCCCAAAGAATAATAGCAATACCTTGAATTATTAATAAGTAGTGAATATTTGTTTTATTTACATACTTTGATATAAAAAATGGTCCTATCATTAAAGCAAAGGCTCTTACTGCATTTGATATACCTATAGCTAAAGGTACTGCAATTACATATTTATACTCATTTTTTGCTAAAAGTGTAACTAAAGTATCAAAAGAGGTAAGTCCTACACTTGCATGTAAAAAAATCAAGTGCATTATCTTTGGATTTTCTTTTATATAAAAAAAGCCATCTTTTATTAAAGCAAATATTTTATGTTTTATTTCGCTTTGTTTTACTTCAAAATCAATTCTAAGTAGTACTAAAAGAGCCACTAGAAAAAATCCTGCATCAATTATAAAAGCTGTTCTAACTCCAACATAATTTACGACAACACCACTTACACCCATTCCAGCAGAATATGCAAAAGACCATATTATCGAATGAATTTCATTTGCTTTTTGTAAGGCTGGTCCTTTTACTAACTTAGCAAGTAATGACATCTCCGTTGAGAAGAACATAGAAGCACAACTCATTCTAATAAATATAAATATCATTAAAAGCCAAATTTCACTTTTATCATCAATAAAAAGAAAACAAAGTGTCATTAAAAGTTCAACACTTAAAAGAGCAACCATTAAATTTTTAAGTTTAAACCTATCAATAATTGCCCCTGAAAATGGAGCTATTAATACTGCTGGTAAAAAGTGCATTGCTGTAACAACAGCAATAGCAAGTTCAGAAGAGCCAAACTGTACAAGCATAGTATAAATAGCAACATTTGAAAACCACGCTCCAAAATATGCTATTAATTGTACAGCAGATAAATCTCTAATTACTTTATGTTTTGAAAATAACTCACGATAATTCAATTTGGATTAAAACCTCTTGATACATTGCAGAAAAAGAATCTTCATCTTCTTTATTTACAGTTAAGTAGTTTACATATTTATTTCCAGCATAGAAAAATGCACAGTTTTCTTTTATGTCATTATTGATTTTTACTTTAAATTTTGCACTTCCATATTTTGAAGAAATCTTAACTTCTTGATTATCTTCAAAACCACTTTTAGAATTTAGATATACAAAATTATCACTATTAAACTGTGAATTTAGAGATTTTTTACTTTTTGCAGTTATTAAATAATAGTTATCGTCAGTTTTATCTTTATATAAAGGTTCAATATCAACCTCTTCTATAAACTCAAAAGTTTCAAATTTTTCATATTCTACTTTATTATTTTTATAATATTCTAATATTTCATCTTTTTGCATCAAAGGTTCATAAGAAAATTTTTCAATTAAATATTTTGCTAAATCATATTCATTTATTGTTTCTTTTAATGGTTCATTTACAATTTCAGAAATAGCAATATTTTCATGTCCATAAGATAATCTAACATCTTCTTTACTTAAAAAATCAGAAGAAGGAATAATAAGATTTGCATATTCACAAGTATCATTATTTGTTGTACCAAAAAAAACAACAAATGTATTTTTAAGCCCGTTTATCACAGCTTGCGTATTAGGTGCAGATACAACAGGATTTGCTCCTTGAATAAATACTAAATCATAAGCAGAAAAATCTACACTAGGAACAGGGATTTTTTTATTTTTCCCTTTAACTTCAAACTGTTTTTCATAGCCATAATTTGAATCACTTAAATACCATACTCCACCTGCTTCTTGCTTATAAATACCTAAAAACATTGCAAAACCATCAATACATCTCATGATTTGAGAACCTTCAAAATATTTTTGAACCCCAAGCCCTAAAACTATTGATACTTTTTTATTTTCTATAATATCAAAAAACTTATATGCATCATCAAGTGCAATTCCTGTTGTAGCTTCATAAGATACTAAAGGTCTGTTTTTAGAAATATCAAAAAACCAATCATGCCCTTCACTATTGTCTTCCAAATATTCTTCATCATCCAATCTATTCATAAAAGCTAATCTAGTTAAATATAAAGCTAACTCGTAATCAGTTTTAGGATTTAGTTGTAAATGAAGTTCTGATTTCTTAGCAATTTGTGTTTTTATTGGATCAATTGTAATAAATATCTTATCTTTTACAAGCTTATATATATGAGAAGAAGTTTCTGTAAAATTTCTACCCCAAACTATAATCACATCTGAATCAATTAAATCTTGAATTGGAGGATTTTGTACACTTCCTCTACTAGCTTCAATACCAGCACCTCCACCTCCATCACATAAGCTACCTTTTGTTAAAACAGCTCCGTGTTTAGCAAAGAAGTTTTTAGGAGCACTTTGCATTACACCTAAGTTTCCACTTCCTTTGTAATATAAAGTAGAACTTGAAGGTGTAGTCTTTAGTTTTTTCTCTAAAATATCTAAAGACTCTTCTAAAGAGATATCTTTTCCTTCAAATTTTGCATTTTTTAAATTATCTTCTTTTAATAAAGAAGCAAAATTAACACATAATCTACCATTTGTGATTTTATTTTCTTTTGAACCTTTTATAACTCCTTCATTACTTACTGCTTGACAAGTATCATAACAGTCTAAAGGACAGGCTATTTTTTTATTTAAACTCAATTTTTACTAACCTTGAAAATGTTTTTACCTTATCTACAATAATTTCTACTTTATATGATGAAATATGTGATGAATCAGCAACAGAATATATTTTATTTATTTTTATATTTGATTCTTTTCCATCTAAAAATATTTTTTTATTTTTTATAGTTTCAATACTTGAAATTGGCACAAAAAACTCTAATTTACCTTTTGATAAATCTTGTGCTTCATATAAAAGTGTTCCAGGATTTACATAATCCCCTTTTTTTACTGCGATATTAGATATATAATTTGATTTTTCAATCAACCTTTTTTTTGAAATTGTATCTTTTAAATTCTCTATTTTTATAATAATATCTGCTTTTGATGATTTTAAATTTACAACTTTTAATTTTTGAGAGTCTTTTTCAAAAGCAGGCTTTGAAGATACTCTTTTTAATCTATCATAGTTTTTTTGTTCAATATTAATCATTTCATTAATATATGAAAGTTTATTTCTTGATTGTTCTAAATCTATTTTATCTACATTTGAATCTATTTGAACAATTAAAGAATCATTTGCTTTTGTTCCTTCAACTTCATCATTTGTATAAATAACTTTTCCTAAAACTGAAGATTTTATTTTATAACTATTCACTGGTTCTAATTTTGCATAATATTCACTTGCAAAAACTGAACCAACAAAAAACATACATATTAACAATGCTCTCATTTATTATCCTTTTAGATTAAGTCTTCTTAAAATCTTTATAATATCTTTTTTTAAAATATCAACATCTTTAGTATTTTCTAAATTATAAATCAACTCATCTAATTTTGGGTCTTTATTTATATAAACACTCAATATTTTCAATAGTTCATTAGATGATTTTGTTAATTTAACCTTCTTAATTAAAGGCATTTCATTAAGCTTTTTAGAGTTTCTTAAATTTATAACATAATAATATAAACCTAATGTTAATAGTGTTGATATAATACCTAAAGAAAAGTATATTAACTTATCTTTTAAAGAACTTTCTTCAATAATCTTAACTATTTGTTTCTCTTTGAACTCTTTTACTTCTTTAGGTAGCTTTTCTAAAACAGCTTTATTTAAAGAAGAATCATTTACCTTTGAATCTAAAATATCTATATATATTTCTTTTGTTTTTTTTGTAAATACTTTATTTGTTTTTTTATCAAAGTAACTAAGAGAAAAAGAAGGAATAGTATAAGATTTATCAGA
The DNA here is from genome assembly GCF_044841725.1 of Arcobacter sp. YIC-80. Classification (NCBI taxonomy): domain Bacteria; kingdom Pseudomonadati; phylum Campylobacterota; class Epsilonproteobacteria; order Campylobacterales; family Arcobacteraceae; genus Arcobacter; species Arcobacter sp. YIC-80. Next base: position 179,444 of record NZ_JBJBSI010000003.1, read on the forward strand.
TACAATTGTATAAGTTTTTTTATAAGTACCTTTATTTTTATTATCTATATACTTAGTTTCTATTTTAGGCTTATTAGAATAGATATTTACACCTGGAATTTCTAAATTAAAATCTTTTATATCCTCAAAATTTCCATGTCCTACTATTTCAATAGTATAATTTATAGCTTCAAGACTTTTAGTTTGAGATTTATTTACATTTGCTTTTATTTCAAAATTACCAATAAGATTAATATTTTTGGGAAGTTCTTTTACTTTAAATTTCAAAGCATTTGAATATATTCTTTCTTTCGATATCGAATTTGAAAAGAATGAAATACTTCTACTACTATTATCTACATATTGAGTATCTATTCTTAAAGGTTCAATTACTAATTCTCCTGCTTTTTGAGGGAAAAGTAAAAATTTTAATTCTGTAATAGTAAAACCATTTTCTTCATAACTATTTTGATAACCAAGTTTTTTATACCAAAAATTTTTAAAATCAGGATTAATAAAAGATAAATCTAAGATTTGTGTTTGTGTTTTATATTTAAATTTTAATAATAGTTCAAAACTTTCTGATACATATAGATTTTTCTTACTACTTGATATCTCAAAATCAAAAATATTTGACTTACTTTTTTGAGGTAAAGATAGTTTTATTTGTTTTTCTTGTGTTTTAAACTCTTTACTATCAACTATAAAGTTTAATGAGGGAAATACAAAATCTTTTGTGGGATAAATAGAATATACTCTATTTATTTTTTTACTTATTGTTGAATTTATAATAGAAGTAGATGATGTATTAGAAATAATAGAAGTTTTAAAACCTGCTATTTCATCTAGTTTTGGAAACTTTATATTTTCACCTTGTATTTCAATGTTAAAAATACAAGGTTCATCTTTTATACAAATAGAAGGTAAATCTAATTTGACATCAGCAAATAAACCATTAAGAAAAAGAAAAAAAAGAAATATAAATCTAAATTTTTTCATATCTAAAATTCCAATGTTCCTTCAATAGCGAAATTAGCTTTAGAATCAAGTTCCGCATGGGATAAAACTGCCACTTGTAAACCAAATTTCTCATATATTTCTGAAATTCTTTTTCTAAGTGAAGGATCAACAACCATTGCTACTTTACTAAAACCTTTTGCTTCTATTTGCTCTATTAAATCTTTTGTATGAGTAACTAAATTATTAATTTCTGCAATTGATAACATAAGTTGTGTAGCTCCATGTTGATCTTGGATTTTACCAATGAACTGTTGCTCTAACTCTGGTTTAATAGTAATAATATGTAAAATACCATCATTATCAACAAACTTCTGTGTAATTAATCTATAAAGCTTTGATCTTACGTGTTCTAATAAAACATCAGGAGCTTTTGTAAATTCTGCTATATCAGCAATTGCTTCTACAATTGTTAACATATCCACAATAGGTATTTTTTCATGAAGTAAATCTTTACATACTTTTAATAAAGTACCATAAGAAGTAACTTTCATAGCTTCATCTACAACAATTGGGAAATCTTTTTTTAATCTATCAATAATATCAACAATATCTTGTCTTGTAATAATATCCTCAGCATGCTTTTTGATAATTTCAGAAATATGAGTTGATATAATTGTAGGTGCATCAACTACTGTAAATCCTTTCATTAATGCTTCTTCTTTTAAATCTTGCGAAATCCAAGTTGCATCTAAATTAAAGACAGGTTCCTTTACTTTTAAACCTCTTAGTTTTTCACTACCTAAACCACCCATAGCAAGTAGTTTATCAGTTTCAACTCTTCCTTTTACTAAAGGAATTCTTTTTAAATACAATTGATATTCATTTGGTGCTAAAGAAGCGTCATCAGATATTCTAATTTGAGGAATAATAAAACCTAATTCCCCTGCTATAGTCTTTCTAATTGCTTTTATTTTATCTAATAACTCTGAATTTCCTTGAACTAATTGAAGTAGTCTAATTCCAAGCTTTAACTCTAATACTTCTAGCTTCATTATAGTCTCAATATTCTGTTCTTCATTAGCAGCTGATGCTTGTTTTTTCTTTTCTTTGATAGTTTCAACATCATCTGACATTCTTGCTTTTGGTTTAAGTTTATCTGCTTCTTGAGTTTTAAAGAATCTTGTAATAGCATTATCTTGTTCATTTTCAATCATACTTATAGTATAACCTATAAAGATCATAATTGAACCCATTACAATTAAAATACCTGTTGGAAAACCTGGAACAAAACCAAATAAAATCATTCCTATTCCAACTAATACTAAAGCTTTAGAGTCTTTTACAAGTTGCATAACTGATTGATTAGCAAACTTATCTTCATCCATATTTGAACGTGTAATAATAATGGCCGTTGCTGTTGATAATATAAGTGCAGGAATTTGAGCTACTAATCCATCTCCAATAGTTAAGATTGTGTATATCTCACCACTTTGAGCTACAGTCATATCGTGTTGAAATAAACCTATTAATAGTCCACCTATTAGATTTACAAGAGTAATAATAATACCAGCAACAGCATCACCTTTTACAAACTTTGAAGATCCATCCATAGCACCATAAAAATTTGCTTCTGAAATTAAAGACTTTCTTCTTTCTTGTGCTTGTTTATCATCAATAAATCCAGCATTTAAATCAGCATCAATTGCCATTTGTTTACCAGGCATAGAATCAAGATTAAATCTTGCTGTAACTTCGGCAACCCTTGTAGCACCTTTTGTTACAACCATAAAGTTAATAAGTACCAAAATAATAAATACAATAATACCAATAACCATATTTCCACCAACAACAAACTCACCAAATGCAGAAATTATGGAGCTTACAGCATCAGGACCATTATGTCCTTCACTTAAGATTGATCTTGTTGTAGCAATATTTAAGGACAGTCTGAATAATGCTAAAATAAGTATAATTGTTGGAAAAGTAGTTAAGTCTGAGGGTTTATGAATATATAATGATATTAATAAAATTAATAAAGATAAAGATAAAGATATTACCAAGAAGAAATCTAATATACCCTTAGATAAGGGAACTATAATAATTACTAATATAGATACAAATAATGCAACTACAAATAAATCTTTCGATAATATCTTTCTAATGTTCATTTACGACTTTAACTTTTTATTTTAAATAACTATCTAATAAAATTAACTAATGATAATTCACTAGTTTTTTGAATTGTTGAATATAATGCTGTAAATGTTAATTCAAGTGCTTTTGCTTCCATAGCAACTTTACCTAAATCAACTCCTGCAATCTTTTGAAACATAATATTATATTGTGTTAATTTAGCAGAATTTTTTTCCTCTGAAATTTCAAATACTTTGTTTCTACCACCTAGCTCTGCATGAGCAACATTTACTGCATCATAAGCAGCATTAATATTGTTTAAACCTTCATCTAATAAAGCATTTGCTTCTGCTGTAGTAATTGGATTACCATTTGAATCTACTTTATTTAATGAATTTACTATTGAATCAAGTTCATCAAAAATATTTGTTTTAGCTTGAAATTTTGTACCATCAACATTAGGTGTAGTTATTTGATATGGAAATTTTGTTGCATTTGCACCTGTATTTGCACTAACTGTTAACTCTTCAGTTGTTGCATTTCCATTAAAATCATATTTAACTAACTTTGTAGGAGTTGTTAAAGAATCAGGCTTCCACTCAAAACCATCTTGATCTACAATTCTTTGAGAAGTTGAAAACTCTAATGTATCAGCTTTAGTTGCTATATCCGTTGGATACATCATCATATCAAAACCATTTACACCTTTTTCTCTATAAGAACCCTCATCAACTGCAATTTTTCTTAAATGATTATCTCCATTATAAGAAACTTTTCCTGTAGTAGGATCTTCTGTAAAAGCTGGGATTGATGAATCAGAACCAGAAAATAAGTATTCACCATCTATTCTTGTATTTGCAAGATCTAACATATTTTGTTTAACACCTGCTATACTTACAGCAATTGCTTTTTTACCTTCATCTGTTGTAGTATCAGTATTCGATTTTAAAAGCTCACTTTTAACTTGTTCTAAAAGACTTTTTATCCCTGTAACAGCAGAATCAGAAGCTTTATTATGAATAGTTGTTTTATTTAATTGAGCTTTTATTCCTTCAAAAGTTCTAATTTTATCTTCTGTAAAAATTTGTCTTGTAAAAAGTACCGCATCATCACTACCATTATCAATTATTTTACCACTAGATTTTTGATAAGAAATTCTTTCTTGCTCAGCATTTAACTTATCTAATCTATACATTGTAACTTCAGTTTGATTTATCATTGTAATACCTTTCTGAACATTTGTATAATTTCATTAAAATTATATTGTTCTTGTGTACCTTGAGTTAAAAACTCTCGTATTTGCTCTTTTTTAGCCATAGCCTCATCTAATTCAGGATCCATTCCTGGTTTATATGCACCTACTCTCACTAAAACTTCATTTTCTTTTATTAATGATAATACTCTTTTTAACTTTAAAAAGCCATTATAATGCTCTTTATCTACAACTTTATCCATAACCCTTGAAGCTGATTTAAGTAAATTTACTGGAGGATAAAAACCTTGTTCTGTTAGCTCTCTTGTTAAAACAATATGCCCATCAAGAATTGATCTACTTTGATCAGCAATAGGGTCATTCATATCATCTCCATCAACTAGTACAGTAAAAAAGGCTGTTAAAGATCCTTTTTCATTATTTCCTGCACGTTCCATCAATTGAGGTAAAAGAGCAAATACTGAGGGTGGATATCCCCTACTTACAGGTGGTTCACCAGTACTTAAGCCTATTTCTCTTTGAGCCATAGCAAACCTTGTAACTGAATCCATCATTAATAAAACATCATGTCCCTTATCTCTAAAATATTCAGCAATTGCCATAGCTGTAAAGGCCCCGTATTTTCGCATAAGAGCAGATTCATCTGAGGTTGCTGCAATTATTACAGTATTTTCTAAATTATTATCCAGATTATAATGAATAAATTCAGGAATTTCACGACCTCTTTCCCCAATAAGTGCAACTACTTTTATTTGTGCTTCACAACCTTTTACAATCATTCCCATAAGTGTAGACTTACCTACCCCTGAACCTGCAAAAATACCTACTTTTTGTCCTTTCCCAGAAGTAAGCATAGAATCAATAGATTTTACTCCTGTTGAAAATCTTTCATCTATTATTCCTCTATCCAAAGGAGCCATAGAAAGCTTATTTATAGCAGATGTTTCATGTAAATCTTTTATCTTACCTTTATCATCAATAGGCTCACCTAAGGCATTAACAACTCTTCCAAGTAAGCCATAACCACATTTAACAGATAAGCCTTCTTTTTGTAAATAAACCTTGTCATGTATTCTAAATCCATCAATAAAAGAAAAAGGTACAATTGTAAAGTCAGCCCCATTAATAGAAGCTATCATTCCAAGAACTGTATAAAGATGTTGTACCGATTCAATCTTTACAATATCTCCAACTGCAACTTCAAGACCTGTTGCCGTAACTGTTGTAGTTGAAATATTTTTTATTCGCCCAAAAGCAATAGATAAATCACTTGAATCAATATTATTTATAAGCTTATCTAAATCCATTACATCTCATCACACATTTTTTTGTATAAACTATCAACTGTACCATTAACCTCTTTACATTTTAAAATATACTCTTGCTTTTTTGTTTGATTATTTAAACTATTATAAATATTTATTAAATCATAATAAACTTTAACCTCATCATTAGGCTTAATTCTTCTTGTATTTTTTAGACCTTCCAGTAAATAATCTTTTGCTTTTTGAATATTATTCTCATTTTCTTGTAGTTTAGCCAAAGACATTTCCACAAAAGGAGAATAAACAAAAGCATTTATTTCTTTTTGTTTTTCATAAAGTTTCTGTAAAAACTCAACAGCTTTATCTTTTTTTCTATGTTTTAATAAATAAAAATAATAATCATAATAAAAATCTACAATAACTGGATTATTTTTATTTTGTTCAATAAATTGTTTATTTCTTGTTGCATAAGAAAAGAATTTATCTAAAGATAAAGTATCATTTTGATGTTTTATGATTTTATATCTAATTAAAAACTCTTTAGAAAGAATATCTTTATTATTTACCATCTCAACTTTAGCAGAAAAATCTAAAGCTTCATCATATAAACCTAAAGCTAAAGCCATTTTTTCTAAATATAAATATATATTTGCATCTCTACTTGTATTAAAAGTGTTTTTTATTTGAGTATAAGCTCTTTCATAAGGTACATCAATTAAACATTGAAAAAATTTATATTTTACACTATCATCTTCAATTAATCTTTCTAAAGTTGAACTTCTAGCTGTTTGAAGTGCATCATGAAGAGTAAAGCATTGGTCATCATTTAATAACATTTTTATTCTATCTATATTAACTTCATCAAAAAGAACAGTCATTGAATCATAACCAAATCTTCTAGCAATTGTATCTGAAATAGTTCTGTAAATTTTTTTCTTTCTTAAAATTTTATCAAATTGTTTACCCTCTTTTTCATTTATAAGCTCTTGTAATAAAGCCTTTTGTTGCATAGACTCTGAATTTTCATACTTCTGTGAAACAACTGTTGTTTTTAAAATATTTTGTCGCATTAATATTTCATCAATATACATTTTTGCTTTTTGGAAATATGCCCCTTGTGAATAATCATTTATGATATCTTCATATAAAGCTTTAGCTTTTTCTAAGTAATAGTTTGTTCCATCATACATTAACATATATGTATTTGCTAATTTAAATTTAAAATCCTCAATTGATTCTTCTTTTGTTGTTCTATTTAAAAGCTCTTTTAAAATATTAGCTGCATGTCTTGGCATATTTGCTTTTATTAATTTATTTATTTTTTTATTTGCTAAATAAGAATCATTAGCATAGAAGTCTATATTATTTTTTAATACCTGAGATATTAATTCATTTGCTTTATCAAACTCTTCTGTAAAAATATATAAATCAAAAAGTTCATTTGCTACAATAGTAGCTACTTCTTTATCTTTTGTTTTAGTTAATATTTCATATAAAATTCTAATAGCCATTTTTGGCTCTTTTTGATATTTATAAACCTTCGCAAGAGCGATTTTACCTCTTGTTTTAACTATTTTATCATTAAAATTATTAACTATTATTTCAGCAAAATACTTAGCATCTTTTGATCTATTTGATTCTAGTTTTAAATCAACCAATAACTCATAAGCCCTTGGTAAATCATACTCATTTATTTTAGAAGAATTAATAGCTTCTTCTAAAACTTTTGCTCCATCAACAATAAATCTTTTTGACTCTTTTTTTAATGATAATTCACTATAAAGAAGAATAATATCAGAGTTTAGAACTTTTAATCTATTTTTATCTTTAAAGCTTTTAATCTGAGCATAAGCTTCATCAACTTTCCCATCTTTAGCTAGTTGTCTAGCATTTTGTATTAAATCAAAACCATCACTTATTTTTTGTTTTCTTTGTTCTGAAATTTGAATACCTGAAGAGTTAATAAAACTATAATAAAAATCTTTTTTTGCATATAAAAAATTTACAATTAGAAAAAATATAATTAAAAATTTCAAATCTTACCTTTTATTCTTTTTTAGTTCATAAACATATGAGAAAATTTCTGCCAAAGTCTTATAAAATTCACTTGGAACTTCTTGATCAACTTCTATTTGATCATGTAATGCCCTTGCTAATGCAGGATTTTCAATAATTGGAATATCATTCTCTTTTGCAATGTCTTTAATTTTTATTGCTAAAAAGTCAATTCCTTTTGCAATCATTTTAGGTGCAGAATCTACAGTATTATCATATTTCATAGCTACAGCATAATGAGTTGGGTTCGTAATTACAACATCAGCATCTGGTACATCTGACATCATTCTTTTTTGAGCCATTTGCATCTGTATTCTTCTAATACGCCCTTTTACTTGTGGATCTCCATCCATATTTTTAAATTCATCTTTAATCTCTTGCTTACTCATCTTAAGAGACTTCATATAATAATGTCTTGTAAAATAAAAATCAATTATAGCAAAAATAATTATAATAAGAAGTATAGCTGCTAAAAAATAGCTAGTAAGCTCAATCATAGAGTTAATAGTACCAAGTGTTTCTTGATTCATCATAGCAAGCATCATTTCACCTGTGAAAAGGAATAAAACAACCATCACTGCAACAATTATTAAAAGTTTCATTGTTAATTTGAAAGCTTCTATTAACTTCTTTACTCCAAAAACATTTTTCATTCCCTTTATAGGATCTAGTTTTTGTAAATCAAGTTTTATAGGTGTTACAATCATTCCAAATTGTACCCAGTTAAAAACTAATGCTAAAATAAATACTAAAATAAACATGGGAGCTAAAGCTTTTAGTGTTGCCATGGTTACAGAATAGGTTAAGGAATAAAAAATTGTATTATCCATTTCTTGTCCTATTAAACTATAACAAAACAACATTAGTTTTTTTATTTCCAACATTGAAGATGATGAGAAAAAAAGTAAATATAAAGAACCAAAAAAAAGTATAGCAGCACCCGTTACTTCCATAGACTTAGCTACATTACCTTCCTTTTTAGCATCTTCTATTTTTTTGGGCGTGGGTTCTTCTGTTTTATCATCTTCATCAGCCATATATTATCCTACTATTGAAACTTTGAAAGGAAATAATTTGTAAAAGTTTCTGTAAAAACTTCCATTCCAAACATTAAAAATAAAAAAATTAAACCAAACTTCATTTGAAAAGTAATTACAAAAGGAGAAAAAGCTGGCATTGACTTTGTACCATACCCATAATATAAATCCATAATAAAACCTATAAAAAACAATGGTAATGCAAAGGCAAAAGCAAATGTAAACATTCTTTTTACCTCATCAATAGCTAATTGTATTCCATCATAAGAAAAAATATCAAAAGAACCTAAATGAACCATAGAAAAACTTTTTACTAGCATAACAATAGTCATTTCATACATTCCTGTTTGAAAAAATAAAGCCACAATTATCCAATATAATAACCTTGAAACTAAGCCCTCTTGTGAACCAGTAGAAGGGTCAAACATCATTGCCATTGATAAAGCAGTTGAATAACCTACAAAATCACCAATAATCCTAACTGCTGCAAACATAATTTGAAAAAGTAAAGAAGCTATTGCTCCTAAAGTTATTTCTGATATTAATCCTAAAATAAAAGTATCTTGAGTAATAGCTGTAGTTACATCAACAACAGGAAATAAAAAAACAGTTATATAAAAAGCAAATGCTATTCTTATTCTTACACTAACAGCAGCATCTCCAAATATAGGCATAAAAGCAACAAATGCTAATATTCGTCCAAGCAAAAGTAAAAATTCATAAACTACATTTTCATTTAGTAACGATAGAAAAGCTTCCATTTAATACTTACATATAATCTAATTTTTTATCATCAGTTTTATTATTTTCTCTTGCTTCTAATATACTTCTTGTATCTGAACTATTTTGTGTGTTTCTATTTTGATTTTTTTCTTCTTGATTATTTGATTGATTTCCACTATTTTCATTTGAATTAAAATCTAGGTTAAAAGTTGTTTCTTCACTGAATGTTTTATTTAATACATTTCTTAAACCACTTTGATTATCTACAAAAGCTTCTAAAGTAGAATTATTTGAAATATTCATACTAATACTTATAGCATTATCTTTATCACTTTTCATTACAATAGCAATTGAACCTAAATTAGAAGGATTTAAATTAATTCTAAATGCAGTAACAGGAGGCTTATAGTTTTCATACATTTGTCTAGCTACATCAGACATCATTGTTGACATCTGCTGTCTTGCTCCAATTATTCTAGCTTGAATACTTTGAGCCAAAGATGGATTAACATTTACAGTTACTTCCTCAACTTTTGTCTGTGTTGAACTATTTACTATTGTTTCAGTAGCTTTTGAAAGATTTGCATTATCAATACTTTTATTAATAATATTTCTAATTTCATCATTTTTAACACTATTACTCATAGCAAGTTTATCTAAAAAGTTTCTTCTATCAGTATATGCACTATCATTTACTTTTACTTCTTGCTGTTTAGATACGTCTACCTCTACTTTTTGAACATTTAAATCAAGTTTATTTCCACCTTGTTTTACATCTTCAATATTTTTAGCATCTTTTACTTGATTTATAGCTTCGCTTTTATTTACTAAAGAACTTTTATTTGCATTATTTCTTTGAGTACTTAAATAAATATTTGTTAAAAACTCTTTTGAATCATTGGTATTTTTAACAACAGAACTTTGATCATTTTTATTTATTTCTATGTTAGATTTAACTTCATTAATAGTTTTCTTTTCATTTAACTGCTTACTATCATCAACCAATTTATCAAGCAATGATTTTTCTTCTTTTTTTACATCACTTTTTAAGCTATTTGTATTTTGCTCAATATCCTTTTTTGAGATATTAATATTTTCATTATTATCTTGAGTCTTTAAAGAAGCAAGTTCATTTGCAACTTTTTTATTTTTTACTTTGCCTGTTTCTTCAAATAAAGCTTCTTTATTAGTGCTTTCATTTTTAGACTCTAATACATTTTCTTGATTAGTACTTATATTTTTATTCTCAGGAGTAATATCTTTTTCAATATTTTTTACTTCTACTTTATTATCTTGTGCTTCTACTTTTGAATTAGCCACTTTACTATTGTCTTGACTAACTATTTTCTTTTCATTTTCAATTTTAACATTAGTTGTTAAATCACTTTTTCCAAACTTATTATTTTGAATAGTTTCAGATTGATTTAAACTCTCATCTATATTATTTGTCTCATCTACTTTCAGAACTTTTGAAATATCTTTATTTACTTTGGATTCAGTAGTTTTTTCTTCATTAATTATATTGTTTTCTTTTGAAGTCTTTTCTTCATTTTTAGTATTTAAAATACTCTCTTCATTTTCATTTATTTTTTTTACATTTTTATTTAGATCTATCTTTTCAATTGTTTGATTCTCTTGCTTTTGCTTATCAATTTTTGAAATATCTTGACTGTTATTATTATCTTTAGTATCCAGTTCTTTTAATAAATCATTTACTTTTTCATCTTTATTATCAACAAGTTTTTTTGAATCTACTTTAGAATCATTTTTATTTAAATCTTTTTTTATTTTATCAATATCTGATATATTTTTTGTAGAAGATTTTTCTTCTGTATTACTACTGTCAGTTTTTTGATTTTCTTTAATATTTACAAGTTCAGAATTTTTATCACTAAGTTCTTTTTTATCTACTTTTTTTTCTTTTATAACTTCATTTGTATTTTCTAATTTACTTTGTTTATCTAAATTATCAATTTTATTTTGTTCTTTTAAGTCTTTTATTTCTTCTTTAATTTTAGCAGTAACATTTGTTTTATCTTCATTTTTAGAAGATAATAATTCTTGTGTTTTTGATATATTAGTTTTTTCTTTAGAGTCTTTAATATCAAATTGATTATTTTTTTCTTGAGTTTTTGCTTCAACAATTAACCTATCAAGTAAAGAAGATGATTTTGGTGATGTATTTTGTTTTTTATTTTCATTATCTTCAACTTGATTTGTTTCTAAGTTTATGCTCTTTTTATTTTCTAAAGTATTACTCTTTAAGTTTTCTTTTTTATTAATATTTTCTTGTGTTGAATTTTGAATATTTGTTTTTTGTGTATCATTTTTTGAAGTTTTAACAGTAATTTCATTTTTTTCTTTTGTTTTTTCTTGAACTAAAGAAGTATTTGTTTTATCTTCTGTTTTACTAGTATCTTCTTTCATTCCACCTAACATAGAATCAAAAAGAGACAGTCCTTCTTTTTTTTCACCTTTTATAGAAGTTTTGCTACTAGATGAAGCTTCATTTATATTTGTTTGTTTTGATAAAAATTCAACTTGTTTACTCATAATCTATGCTTTCAAAATATCTAAAGTTTTAGTATCAATATTTTTATGAGTATTAAATGCTGCAACATTTGACTCATAAGATCTCATTGCTTCAATTAAATTTACCATTTCAATTACAGGATTAATATCTGGATAAGCTACGTAGCCATCTTCATTTGCATCAGGATGATGTGGTTCAAATCTCATAACTGGTTTTGCATCTGATTCAACAATAGATTTAACACCAACTCCTCTTAAAGCAACTTCTGTTTGTTCTTTACTACTCATTTTATCTAATGCTTGAGCACTATTGTTATTACTATTTGTTTTACCAAGTAAGATATCTTCAAAAACTACTTCTTGTTTTTTATAAGGTCCGCCTTGTTCTGTGTGCGTTGTTTTAGCATTTGCTATATTTGCACTAGTAATATTTATTCTTGTTCTTTGAGCACTCATACCAGAAGTTGCTACATTATATCCATCAAAAAAACCCATCACTAACTCCTATTATATTTGCATTCTCATAACTTCTTTATAGGCATTTAAAGCTTTATTTTTAACTTCTAAACCAAGTTTCATAGAAAGTTCTGCTTCTTCAATTTGCTGAACTGCTTGTTGAAGATTAGTTACTTTTCCACTTGCTATTTCTTCCATAGCTTTATAACCTTCTAATTGTTCTTTATTAACTTGAGATACTGCATCATTTAACATATTTGAAAAAGAATTATCTTTTTTATTGTTTAAAGGTGTATTATCTTTTAAAGAAAGGGGATTAATTGTGTCTGCAATTGAAGATATTTTCATCTAAATTCCTTTAGCTTGCTTTTTGTTTTTGTTGTGATTTTTCTTCCGCTTTTACTATATCTTGTACATTTAATTCATTTAACATAGCATCTATTTTTTCTTCATTATAATTAAAATCTAATTCAGCTTTTCTATCTTCTAAACTAAAAAAAGAAATTATTAAAGATAACATCATATTGCTAATACCTTTAAGTATAACTGTTACACCAATTATACCTAAAATCATTTCATAAGGAGTAAACAACTCAATATTAACTACAAAAAATATCACTGTAGCAAAAAAGCCAGTAGCAATGTATAATCTAAACACACCACTGTTTATAACATTTTGGGAGAATCTTTCTACTACCATGTTACTCTTTTGTTTTTAACAATAAAAAAAGTACAAATATTAATATGTTCTTGCACTTTGATTTACCTTTAGTGAATATTTTCTAATAAATAGTCAATTATCACCTGCAATTGTTTAGTAGAATCATCTTGAATAAACTCTTTTGTAAAAAGTTTTCTCAATCTTCCAGTCGTTGAAATATTAGCAGATGTTGAAACGTTACCTATATATTTTACCATAAAATCTTTACTTAGTCTATTTTTTTTTGCCAAATTAACTAAGGAATTTACAATAGTTTTTCCAATTTGGTAACTATTAGTATGGTTAAAACATAACATAAGCTTACTTTTATCATTGGATAGCATTTTTATCAAAGAATATACATCTGTTAAAGCACTTGGATCTGTTGTTGTTATTGCTAAAATATTATCTGAAATTGATAAAAATTCCTTTACATAATCATTTAATCCAGCACCAGTATCAACCAAAACAATATCAAATTTATTTAAGGCTATTACATCCTCTACAATTCTTGAAAAAACAAATGAATTAGAGTGATTTGAATACTGATAACCACTTTTCCCTGCAACTAAAAATAAATCATCATATTGTGTTTTTAAAATAACTTCGTCTAAACTTCTCATACCATCTATATAATCGAAAAGTGTAACTTTAGGTTTTATATTTAATAATACTTGCATATTTGCCAAACCTATATCTGCATCTATTACAGCTACTTTGAAACCTCTTTTTGAAAGAAGAAAAGCCATATTTGCAGTAAAAGTTGATTTACCTACTCCACCCTTTCCTGATGTAACAGTAACAAGTTTAGTTTTTGAAGCATAGTTACCTCTTGCTTTATTAGTTAAGTTCACAAGCTTACTAGCTTGCGATGAAATTGCGTCGAACAAACTCATCTCCTAACACATTCATTATTCATAAAACAATCAATTAAAAAAGAACTATCCGAAACAACTAAATCATCAGGTACATTTTGACCAATAGAAAAATATGTTATTGATTTTTTTGTCTTATGGGCAAAAGATATTAAATTACCAAAACTTTTTGTTTCATCTAATTTTGTAAAAGTTAAATAATCTATATTTAATCTTGAATAATTTGCATATATTTCCAATAAATCACTTTGTTTAACATTTGCTGGCATTACTAATATTTTTTCAATTGGTAATTCTTCAACTTTTTTTTGATAATCATTTATCATTTCAATTTTATCAACATCGTATTGACTAGAACCTGCTGTATCGATAAAAATATAATTACAATCTTTTAACCTAAGAAGCGCTTCTGCTAAATCTTCTGGCTTTTTCACAACTTCTAGGGGTAATCTCATTATATTAGTATACGCTTGAAGTTGTTCAATTGCTCCAACTCTAAAAGAATCTAAGGTAACAATACCAACCTTATAGCTTTGACCTAATTTATAAGCATATCTAGCAGCAAGTTTAGAAATAGTCGTAGTTTTTCCTACTCCTGTAGGACCTACCATCATAATAATTTTTCTTTGATGTTTTCGCAAAGGCATCTCATACTTTACAGGAATAATTCTTCTTAAAATTAATTTGAAAAAATCATTTATTTTTTTAGGATTAGACTTTAATGAAATTGGCAATTGCTTAATTGTTTTTTTCATTATTGTGTATGTCATTTCTTGATCAAACTCATTTTGTTCAAAAAGATTATAAATATCTACAAATTCATGGGGAATTGTTAAATCATAAAGCTGACTCTTAGGATTCCATAAGGATTTTTGTACAAGTTCAAGTTTTTCTTGCATTTTAGAGATTTCTTCTTTAAAATCATAAACTTGCGTTTGTATTGGCTTTGAGTCTTGTTGATATTTTTTTGTAATTGCAGGTTTAGCATAAACAGAACTATTTTTATTGTCTTCATCCTCTAATGCAACAACAACTTCATACATATTTTTCCCTGCATCATGAGCATTTGCTATTTTTTTTGTAGAGATTACAATAGCTTCTTCACCACACTCTTCTTGGGCTAATCTTAATGCAGCAGTAGGTGTTTCTCCTAGAAAAGAGAGCATATTCATTTTAATCTTCCATCTTTGTAGATTTTTTCAATTGTACCATCTGCTTTTTTTATTCTTATAAAGTCATCATTTTCGTAAATAATTCTACCTTTTTTCTCTATTTCTAAAGCACCAAATTTAAATGTAACACTCTCTTTTTTATAAAGTTTAACATTTTTTTTACAAATGATAGAGCCATCATTTATATAATGTCGTGTGATATAATCATTTTCATTTATATCTTTAATAGTTAAAGGGACACAAGACTTTCTTATTTTATTTACATTTATAAGTCTTAGTTTTGCTTTTGACAACTTCTCTTCATAAGCAAAAGATTGTTTTGCTACAAGTACTGTAATTGCATAAGAATGAATAGATAATAATATAAGCAAAATACTATGCTTTAACATCAAATATCTGTCCTCCATTTACAGCAGAAATTTCATCAACTAAATCACTATACATTTGTTTTACTGGTAATACTATTGATGCTAATTTTTTATTTAATTCATAAAGTTCTCTTAATTTATCTTCAAGACTATCAACCTGTTCTCTATAAATATTAACATCAACTCCTTCTTTCATTTCAGATATAAGCTCTCGATTTAAATCTGACTTTAAAGAAGCAATATCATTAATCAATTCATGTTTAAGATCATTTCTTTCTAATAAACCTTCATTATTAGCTTGTCTAATATCTTCAATATCTAAATTAATAGCATTTTTAAGTTCTTCAACTTGTTGTGTAATTTTTTGTACTACTTCTTCAACCACAAGTGCTCCTTATTTATTATTTCTTGATAAAAATTCATAAAGCATATTACTAATTCCTAAACTTCCAGTAGAACTATCAGATACAGCTTGTGTATACATACCTTTAATAATATCAGAACCAGCTGCTTCACCTGCTACTTTTGTTGATTTCAATGATATATCCATAATTTGTTTTAAAAAGAAAGCTTCAAACTCATCGCTTACTTTTTTTAGTTGTTCATTTTCTAAATTATCTGTTTTTATATTATCAAATTTTTTTGTATTATTAATTACAGACATATCTACTAAATTATTGCTATTAATTTCCATTATTCCAACCTATCAAAGAAATTTTCTTCACTTAATATATCATCTTGCTTCTCTTGAGCAAAAAATCTCATTTCTACTCTTCTATTATCAGCTGAAACCTCACTCTTTGGATGAAAAGATGAATATGCTGAAACTTTTAATATTGAAGGATCTATTCTATTTTTTATAAGTTCTTTTACAACAGAAATTGATCTTAAAGCTGAAATATCCCAACCATCTCTTGGTATTTCATTGTTTTGAAGATTATTTCTATCTGTATGACCTACAATTTCAATATTAAAAGTTTGAGGCATTGTTCTTATTACCCTAGCTATTTTTGAAACAAAATTTTTAGCCGCAGGATTTGTTAAATCATATTCACCCTCTTTAAACATAATTGTTGAAGGTATATCTAAAGTAAATTCATTCTTACCTTTTTCAATATTTACTTCTTGTAATTCACTCATTGAATTTGCATTTATTTCTTGAACAATCTGTGCCATTTCTTCTGCAGCATTTTCTGCCGCTTCTTGACTAGACCCTTCACTATTATCATCTTCTGAAGTACTTTGAGCAGTATCATGTTTTTCTGTTTGTGTTTCAACAGAAGTTGTAGTATCAATAAAGCCCATTGCCTTTTTCATTACTTCAAAATATTCTTCAACTTTTTTCTTATCCATAACTGCCATGGATAAAAGAAGAATAAAAAAAGTTAAAAGTAATGACATAAGGTCACCAAATTGTACAAGCCAACCTGGTAAACACTTAGGGCATTCTGGACACTTATCTTTTCCCATAATTTTACTCTTCTACGTCTGTTAAAATTGCATTTAATTGCATTTTGATATTACCGATTGACTCTTCTGCTGCAATCATTGTTGTTCCTTTAATAATTACCTCACAAGCAACCATTTCTTTTTCATGTTTTTGTGTTAATTTACTTTCAAAAATACCTGCAATTAAAGTACCAACTAAAGCTCCATACATTGTAGTAAGTAAGGCAACAGCCATTGCAGGACCAACAGCAGCAGGATCAGAAAGGTTTGCAAGCATTGCTACAAGACCAACAAGAGTACCAATCATACCCATTGCACCTGCTGTACCACCAATATTTCCAAAAATACTAATCATGGTTTTATGTCTTTTTTCCATGTGTTCTAGTTTATATTCAAGTAAAGGCTCAAGCACTTCTGCTTTTGTACCATCAACTAAAAGTTGGAAACCTTCTTTAAAAAAAGGATTTGTTTCTTCCATAACTTTTTGTTCAATCTGCATAACACCATGTTTTTTAATTTCTGTAGCATAAAATATAATCTTCTCAACTAGTTCAGGTAAGGGCTCTACGGGAACTTCATTAATTGCAATTTTCATAGAAGCACCTACTCTTTTTAAGTCACTTGCTTCAAATTGTCCTGCTGTAACTGCTATTGTTCCACCAAATACAATAACAACAGATGGTATATCAATATAAGGTCCAAAACCAACTCCCCCTAAGATGATAGCAAGAGCAACTAGTCCCCATCCACCACCAAATCCAGCTAAGGTACTTTTATCCATTATTTACATCCCTATTTGACTTAATCTTAAGTCTTCATTTCCAATTTTTTTGATTTTTAAACCAAATTTACCTTCAACAATTACAGCTTCACCCTCACCAATCTTTACACCATTAACTAAAACTTCTAAAGGTTCATTTACCATCTGTTCTAATTCAATAATTTCACCTACATCCCATTTTAATATATCTTTTAATAATACAATTTTTGTTCCAAGTCTTACACTAAGTTTTAATTTTACATCATAAAGTAACTCTAAATTTCTTGGTGGTTTATATGTATTTTCAACTGAACTTTTCATATTTTGAACAGGTGCTTGAACACTATGAGAAGAAGGTTCTTCTACTGTTCCTACTGAATTACCAACTATTGTAGAGAAAAAAGGTAGAATGATTTCATCGAAACTTAAAATTAAAGGAAGTTTTTCATCTCCTAAAGCTATAATAAATTCATAACTATTATTTTTTGCTTCTAAAACATCTAGTTCTACAATTTTTGAACCTACAACTTCAGCTTTTATGGATTCAACATCAGCAAAACCTTGTGCATTAACTGCTGTACAAAAACTTCCACAAATATTTGAAATAATTTCATTTACAGCATCAGTAATTTCATCATCAATATGTTCTTTTAAATCACCCATACCTCCTAGCATTAGGTACTCAAATTTTGTAGCACTTATTGTAGGCACATAAAAATAACAAGTAGAAGAGATAGCCTTAAAATCAAATTTTACTTCAGCTTCAATAAATTGAGAAGATTCATAATTTTCTATTGCTAATGGGTTTACTGTTTCAACTTGTGAACTATTTGATAATAATTGCTCTAATGTATTTGCAAGTTCATCTTTAAATATATTTGATAAATCTGAAGCCAATTAAACTAACCTTATTTTTTATTTTGTGTTTCTTCTAACTGTTGAAGGATAAATGCTTTTACTTTCATCATATCTTCAGTAGGATATTTATACTCAGCATCACCTTTTGTAATTTTTACAAAGAAATCTTTTGAGTTTTTGTTGTATCCAAATCTTATATTATCTAGAATTACTTCATTTGCTTGAATTTCTTGTTTACTTCCAAGTGTTTTTTTATATTCTTCATCTTTGATGACTTTGTTTTTTTCACTTGTTTCGTTTATTTTTTCAATTTTCTCAACGTTATTTAATTTTGCGTTGTCAATTTCAGCTATTCTACCAAGTTCCATATCAGACTCCTTGAAAGATACTATTTTTAGATATTATAGCAGAAAAAAATTTAAATAATTAGTTCTATAAAAAGTTTTAGGTAAAAATTATAAAGATTCCAAATATTCATCAAAACCTATAAGTTTAAAGTCAATCAAAGCATCTTTATAAGCTTGTGTAATATATTGCTTTGCACTTGATATTTTCAACTCTTGAATTAACTGTACAGCAGTTAAAAAATCAGCATCTTTATCATTTAATATTGCCTTTATCAAAGAGATTTGTATTGAGGCATCATTGTATCTGCCAGCTTCAAGTAGTGCTGCTACTAATAGATACATAGTATATTTATCTTCTAATTTATACTCTTTTTGTAAATATTCTATAGTTTTTATTGTTTCATCTGGTCTACCTAAATGTAAATCACTTAAAGCTTTTGTTCTTAAATAAGAAGGAGAATTCTTTCCTACTATCGTTAAGTCAGCTTTTTTCATTAAACCAATAGCTTTTAAAACATCAATATAATATTTTGTAATAATTAAAGGACCTTCAAGAAAATTATTATTTAAAGATAAAGGTACACTATCTTGAAGTCTTGAGAAATAAGAATAATTACTTTCATTTTTTTCTCTTTGAACTAATCTCATAAGATATGTTAAAGGATCTTTAAAATACTTAGATAATAAAGGATGATTATTTAAGGGTTCATTATTATTTAACTTCTCTAAATAATCTAAAGCTTTATAAAAAATAGTACTCTTATAAGATAATGGTTTTATTTCAAGTTTATATTCAGGATTAAAAAATAGTGTATATATTTTTTTCCCAAAATAATTGTAAATACCATCTTTTGACCTAATTATTGCATTTATATACTCTTCATCAGCAAGTTTTTTACCTAATTTATTAGCAGTTAAAAGAGTCATAACTGCATATAATTTATTTCCAGGATTAAGCTTAAATGCTTTTATAAAATATTTATGCGCATTAAAATAATCTTGTATATGAGTATAAGATAAAGCAAGATTATAATAAATATAAGATTTTGTGTCAGTAGACAAAAGCTTTTTTAATTTTACAACTCTTATAATAGGGTCTTCTTTTATTATATCAAGAAACTTATTATTGTATTCAACCATTTCTTCTAAACTATTTAAATTTCCCTCAGAGTTAAAAATAAAACCTTTTGAACTATCATAAATTATTTCTTCTGAATCTGAAAAAATAAAAGGAGCAAAATAAAAAAGGAAATTGTATTTTCTATTATCATCAAATTTTGAAACAAAATCTAAATAATCTTTTGATGAATACTTATTCTCATTAAAAAATATTTCTAAAGGTAAATCTTGATTAGCTTTAAATAAACTTTTCTTTTCTTGGATTAAATCTAAATTTTCTCTTAGTCTTTCAATATTATTTGATTTTAAATCTACAAAAACTCTAAACCATAAAATTTGATTTAATCTTGAAGGATTCAAGGTATTATTTTGTGATTTTTCTAATAAAATATTAGCCTTTTCATAATCTTTTAATTTTATATAAAGAAGTGCTTTTTTTAAATCCATTGCATAGTTCATTGAATTTAAAATTTTTAATGCACTTTTATACTCTTTTAGAATTATATAAGTATCTGCTAACATTCTTTTAGAATGTTCTGTTAAATTTTTATATTTTCTTGAAATTTTTACAATAGTATCTAAATACTTATTATCTTTAGAAATTTGATATAAATAATAACAAGCAGACATATAAGAATAAGTATCACTAAGAGCTACTGCCTTATTTTTATAAATATCATTTAAATAAACAATAGCTTTATCTATAGCACCCAACTTATAATATGCAATACCAATATTTAAATTTGAAGGTACTTTTATAATTAAAGCTGTTTTTTTTAAAATATCAATGGCTTTTTTATATTCACCTTTTCCTAAAAATAAAACAGCTTTATTAAATTCAACTTGTAAAGCTAAATTATCTTGTGTTTTTTTTAATTTATCATATTGAAATAATATTTCTGGTTGAGATTCAATTAATTCATTTTTAGCATATAAAGTACAATTTAAAAATAAAAATATTAATAATATTTTATATACTAAAGTATCTAATTCCATATTAAACCATTGTATTAACTTGTGCATATAACTCTTCATTTCTTTTTTCTAACTCATCAACTCTATGTTTTAAATTCATATTTTCCAATCTTGCTTCTTGTAAATCATCTCTAGCAACTTGAAGGTTGTCATGGCTATTTGCTAATGTATTAGAACTTATCTTTGCTTGTTTTTCATATCTATCTACAATTTTTTGTAATTTCTTAATTTCTTCTTCTAATAAATTTTTCTCTTCATTAACTTTTTTATATAAAGATTTATATACATTTGCACTTGAAAAGAAATATAATAATAATATTCCAATAATTGTGATTAATAAAAAATTTTCCAAAACAATCCTATTAAAATAAAGTAGTAAAGAATACTACTTTATTTATTTATCTTTTTAAGTTAATTAATGTATTTAATAATTGATCTGAAGTCGTAATTGACTTAGCATTTGCTTCAAAAGCTCTTTGGAATACCATAAGATTTACTAAGCTTTCACTTAAATCAGCTGTACTTAACTCTAATGTTTTTCCTTCAACTTTTGCAGTTTTATCATTGTTTAAGTTATAAATTGGCTCACCTGATTCATTTGTTTTTGCAAGTAAGTTATCCCCTGATGGATTTAATCCTCTATTATTATTAAATAAAGCAATTGCTACTTGACCAATAGCATAATCAGCTCCATCTTGTTTCATCATAATAAGACCTGTACTATCTACAGAAAAGTCTCCAAAGGCAGAATCTGAAATACCTAAAGTATCAAGTCTTAATTGCAGTGAACCTTTTGTAGCAGTTTGATCAACTTTATTTATAAGTTGTATAAACTCAGCTCCTGCACCTTCCCTTCCACTATAATCACTATTTTTATCAAGTGGTGTATAAACAGCTGTTAAGTTAGCAGCTCCATTATCTACAGTATGATCATCTGCAATTTTCATAGATCCTGTAAATTCAACATCATAATTTTCATCTAATGTTTCAAGTACTAAGTTTCCATTTACATTTTTAGCAACTATATAATCAGGTAAGTTATTTGTAACAGTAGAAGTATTACCATTATCAGAAGTAAAAGTTGTTCTTGATGAATCATTAATTGCAGCAACTATATCATCTATAGAAGTTGCACCATTAATATGAATATTTAAAGCACTTGGAGGAGTTGCACCATCATTAGGGATTGGTATATTTTGACCTAACTCTTTATCATAGATTGTAATACCATAAGTAAAGTCTTTAGTAACACTACCATCTTTTGCTAAAGATAAATCAGTTGTAGTATAAACATCTCTTTGCTTACCTGTAACTAATTTAGCTAAGGCATCTTTTGATGAATTTAATGCTCCAATACCCTCACCTTTTTGTGATGCTATTGTTGTCAGATAATTCCCCTGTACTGTTGTATCTCCTGAACGTTCACCTACTTCTGATATTGTAAACTCTTGTCCTGGAATTAATGACTTAATTTGTATTATACCTTTTGACATTTGATATAAATCATGTGAATTTGGAGTTAATGTATCATTTAATTCTAATACATCATTATTTGTTCCTCCTCCTTCATCTGACATATACGCTACTACTCCTGGTACTCTCTCTGATATCTCATTTGCTAGTCCCTTATATGTCTCTATTCTACTTGCTATTACATTAAATGTATCTCTTTGCTCACTTGTTAATGTCCCAATATTTGCATCTGATGGTGGATTTGAAAATGTTCCTGATGTTGGTAGTCCAAAATCTGTTAAATATGCATCTCCAAAAGGTGCATTTGCTGCTGCATCTACATAAAAATCTTTTATCCATTGATCAGTTGCAGTTGTTGATATATAGTTTTGAGAATATTTTGTTCCATTTATAAATGCATATATTTGTTGACCTTCACTTCTTATTAAAGAGTCTGCTTTTGTTGTTTTAAAGTTTATATGTGATATTTGTGCTGTTGATGTTGCTGATGCTCCATCTGGTTCTTCTGATAATCTTTGTAACCATGTTGCATAATCTTTTATTGCTTCTTCAATATCTGATACTTTTGAAGATTTACTTTTTAATCCTGCTCCATCAAATATTGTCTCAGAATCACCCTTTGCTGTTTTTGTATAATCTGTAGCTTTTGCTGTAATTGTCTCTACATACGTACTATGTTTTATGATTTTTGATGATAGTAATTTTGTATAATCATTTGTAAATACATTTACATTTGGGTTTGTGCTTGTTACATCTTTTGCTGTATCTATTGCTGTCATCATCCAACCTTGCACTTCATTACCTGCTGAATCTTGTAGGGTTCCATTATCACCCATTCTAAAGTTTCCTGCTCTTGTATAGAAGTTCTCTGTTGAACCTGTTGCTCTTGTATTTGATACTGTGAAAAACCCTTCTCCACTTAAGGCCATATCATAATTAACTCCTGTTAATTTTAGGTTACCTTGTGTGTATAGTTTTTCTGCATCTAAAATTTTAGACCCTTTACCTATTCTATCTTGGTACATCTGGTCTGCAAATGATATTCTTGATGACTTAAATCCGATTGTGTTTACATTTGAGATATTATTTGATTCATTATCTAATGCTTGTTGTTGTGACGATAATCCTGAGATCCCTGTCCATAGTGCGCCAATCATGATTTATCCTTTTTATATAAAAATGGTGAACAAAATGTTCACATATTAACATTAAAGAAATGCTAATATGAAAACACTACAGCTATTATTTTCTAAGATTAATAGCTGTTTTTAATAACTCATCAGATGTAGTTATTGATTTTGAATTTGCTTCAAATGCTTTTTGGTATGTCAATAAATTTGTTAAAGTATCAGCATTATTTGTATTACTAACCTCTAAAGAATCAGAGTGTAAAGTATTTACTTTTCCTGCATATTGTGCCTCACCAGCTTCATTTGTACTTTTATAAAGATTATTACCTTGTGCATCTAAGCCCTGATCATTTCTAAAAAATGCTGTTTGTACCTTACCAACTACAAATTTATTATCTCCATCAGCAAGATAAATAATACCTTCATCAACACTAATACCGCCAAATGTATATTCTGATAAGTTTAGATTTGCTAACTTCATCTGAATATCATTTACTTGAAGGTTTCCTTGATTTTCTAAATTAATAGTATTCGTAATTTCTATAAACTCTGAACCAGCAGCTTCAACTGCTGCTTGTAAAGCATCTCTTGCACTAACTACAATTCCATATCCTGTACCTAAACTTTGATTTTGTACTTGATTAATTGAAGCTGCTTTATCGTTTACAGTTCCATCATAAATAGCTATTTCTTTTGCAGGAATCATAGATTCAACTGTAACTTTTCCTAATGTTGTATCAACTGTACCTTTCATACCTTGAATAGCAGAAATTTTATCTGCAAAAAGTCGCATTGTATTATCTACATTTGTATCAAATTGTTGTCTAACCTCTTGATTATTGATTGTAACTTTTATAAAATCGTTTTGATCTTGTAATTCAGATAGATAACTACTAAAATCTAAGCTAGTAATTTGATTTGAAGATGGAGTAGCTTCTTGAGTTGATACAGACCTATAAAGATCTAATTTATCTTTATAATCAGTAATCAAGGCTTCAATATCAACTACTTTTGAACTTGCTGTTTTAAAACCTTCCCCATTAATTCCCGTAGTTTGAGCTGTTTTTGAATAATCCCCTATTCTTGCATTAATTGTTTGAATAAAATTCTCATTTGCAATTGATTCACTTGCTACGAAACCAGAATGTATTTTACTTAATTGAACTAGATCTGGATTAGTAGTAATAACTTGTGGAACTTGAGGAGTTAAACCTTGTACTTTTAAACCATCAGGTGTTTGTAAAAATCCATCAGAACCTAATTGAAAATTTCCAGCTCTAGTATAATATGTTTCATTGTTTTGAGGGTCATTTACAATAAAATACCCTTTACCTTCAATACCAATATCTAAACTATGTCCAGTTGGTTTAATATTACCTTGTTGAAATCTTTTAAATACTTGTTCAATCTGAGCACCTTTTCCTATACCATCTTTGTACATTAAATCCTCAAATCTTACATCATTAGCTTTATAACCAACAGTGTTAGTATTTGCAGAGTTATTAGATTCTGCACTTAATGCTCTTTCATAAGTATTTAAACCTGAATATCCATTCCAAAGTCCACCAATCATAATTTATCCTAGTATACTTTTACAATTTCTTCATATTCTATATTTGTTTGGTTAGCAGAATATATTTCTTCGGTATTAATAAACTCATATCGTAGAATATCTTTGTCTTCAACTGTATAAGTAGGTGAAATAGTTTTACCATCTTTATCTACAAGTTGAATATCACCTGAAGCATTCGTTTCAAAACGTCCATCCTCTGTCAACTTTATATAATACTCTGTTAAGTTACCTTCTTCATCTTTAATTTGACCTGTTTTAAAATCATACTTAACTACTTTATTAGTTTTATAGTCAATGGCTACATCTTTAAAACCTACAAGTTCATGACTTTCAAATTTAGTAACTCCATTATCTAACTGAACTGTAGCAATTTTGTATGAAGATTTTACTTTTTCAGTAACAACATTACCATTTTTATCTCTTTTTACACTACCATCTTCCAAAATAACAGGCTTATCAACAATTGCATCAACTTTTTTACCCATAAAAGTAACAGCATTAGTTAAAGTCATATTAGATAAAGAAGCTTTTAAACTCTCCATTGATTTAGCTAACTCTTGGTTAGTTCTAATTGTAGACATTTGCATTTGAGAAGCTAGCATTTGCTTTGAATCCATAGGTTTAGTAGGATCTTGTAGCTTTAATTCTTGAATCATTAATTTTAGAAAATCTTCATTTGATAATTCATCATTTGTAATTGCTTTAGTATACTGACTTCCACCTATTCCTGTACCTGTTTTAATTTCATCACTACTATTAACAGTCATTATTTTAACTCCTATACTAAATTTTCATCAAAGAAATATCTAACAACATTGTCAGAATCCATTGCATCTTGTACTCTTACAGCTAATTTATCATCAATTACAATAATATCACCCGTACCAATAATTCTTTGATTTACATATATATCTCCACCAGCGCCAGCTGGCTTATCTAATGAAATTATATCTCCATCACTTAATTTTAAAAATTCTGCTATAGTAATGTCAGAATTTCCAAGCATTACATCAACAGTAATTTCTGTATCAACTAATATATCATAATCTCTTTCACTTATTTCCATAACCAAACTTTTATAAAAAATATCATTCTAAACTATTATAACATAAACTTTTAAGAAATTAAATAGTAGTTTAGTTTTAATTAAATTACAGTATCAAGTGTTTCTAGCATTGAAGCAACTTTTGCTTCAATATTACCATCAAAATTACCTAAATCACTAGCAATTACAACACCACCCGTAGCAACATTTGGATCTTCTCTAAGTTCTATATATGGTTCTAAAGTAAGTTGATCTTTTAACATTTGATAATCTTTAGGGTTTAAATGTATTTGAACTTTAGAAGCAGTTTTTATTTTATCTAATAAATGAGAAATTGTTTGTTTAGCAATTTTTGCAGAATTTTCTCCAACTTCAATACTTATAATTTTTTGTGCGATTGAAATAGATGTTTTTAAAAGTTTAGACTCCATTTGAAAAGTTGCTTGTTCAAAAAAAGCGGCATAATGTTTTAAATCTTTTATAGCTTGTACAACTTGTGCATCAATATCTCTACCTTGAACACCACCGTTTTCAATACTTTCAACTTTTGCTGAAATATGACTAATTTGAGTAGCTAAATTTCTTACTTCACTTAATACAGGGTCTATATAGCCATTTATTTCTTTATTATCTAAAACTGCTTGAGAAGGTATTTGTTCTTCTTGAACTTGATTTGTACTATTTATGAAATTACCTAATTCATACTTTTGTACATCTCCCCCACCATTTAAAACTTTTGCATTTGATCGAACATTATTACTAGCCATTATTCATCCATTTCTCTATCAATGATTCCATCTTCAATCATTTTTTGTGCAACATCAAGCATTTTTCTTTGAGCAGCTTCAATGTCTTTGATTTTAACTTTATTTAACATCTCAAACTCTTCTTTAAATCTGTCTCTTGCTCTTTGAGACATTGCACTTGTAATTTTTTCCATATCTTCATCAGGAGCATTTTTCATAGCGACTGCAACATCAGCAGTATCTACATTTTGTAAAATTTTCATAACGTATTCTGTATCTAAATTTAATAAATCTTCAAATACAAACATATTTTCTTTAATTTTTGTGGCAAGTGAAGTATCAACACCATTGATATTTTTTAAAATATCTTGTGACTTTGGTCCTAGTCTATTTAACATATCAGCAACAACTTTAACTCCACCTACATCAACAATAGAAGAAAGTAAAGACTCTAATTTTTTCTCTAATACAACGGATATAGTTCTTACTACATCTGGTGAAACATCTTTTATTGTTGCCATTTGCATAGTTACTTTTACTCTTACTTCTTCTTCAAGTTGCATTAAAACTTCTGCCGATTTTGGGGCATCCATGTGTGAAAGTATTACAGCTATAGTATGGGGAGATTCATCTTTAATAAAATCTGATAATTGTTTTGGATTAATTGCATCAAGGTAAGAAAAAGATTGAGAAGCAAGTTTTAATTTTGAAAGCTTAGCTAAAACTTCATCTGCTTCTCCTTTTCCTAAAGACTTATATAAAATATCCCTAGCAAAATCATAACCACCTGAACTAATAAAACCTTTTGTTCTTGTATATAAATGAAACTCTTCTAATATTGCTAAAGATGTTTCTTTATCAATTGAATTTATTTGAGTAATAGAAGTAGAAATATCCTCAACTGTATCCTTAGGTAAATGTTGAAAAATTTTTACAGTTGCTTCTTCTCCAATTAGGACAAAAAATCTAGCAACTTTATCCTTCATTGACATTCCTTTTAGAACTTCATGTAAAGTAGTAATATTTTCTGCCATTATTTTTTACCTTTTAAGTTAGCATCACCTTCTGATAATAGAAGTTCTATCATAGATGCAATTTCTGCTGGATTATTATTAACCTCTTTGTCTAATTCTTCTACTAAAACTTCATATTTAGCAGCTGATTCTTCATCTAAACCTTCTATATTATTTAAGATTTGACTTTTAATTTTGTTTTTCAATCTACCTTTTGCAGATTCTCTATCAAATTGATCTCCATAATCACCTAGCATATCATTAACTAAATCATCATCTTCACCATCTTCTTTTTTCTTTGCTGTACCATCACCTAATATTACAACTTCATGATTTACTATAAACTTCTTATAAAAAATAAATAAAAGTATTGCTGCAATTAAATATTGAATATATTCACTAAACTCTTTTAGTATAGCTTTTATCATTGATAAACTGTCTAAAGAAGAACCTTCACTAACTTGTATAGGGTTTCCATTTTCATCAAGTTGTACACCACCTTCTCCAATGGGTTTAACTCCTATAAATTTAAAGTCTTTTACGGTTACTTTATCACCTCTTTTACTATCATATCCAATAGTATCTTGAACAATAGACTCAATTGAGTTTAAAAATTCATCTTTATTTTCAACATCTTTTAATACAGTAGAATCAAAAGTAACACCAGCGGTAATTCTATTTATTCTTGAATAATTGTTATCTTTTTGTTTAATTATTTTTTTAGAGATTTCATAATTTGTTACAGTATTTGTTCCTTCACTACTAGCTTGTGAATTTGAATTTCCACCAGTACCACCTGGTAGTTGAATATTATTATCAACACCTGCTGTTCCACCTACTTGTGATGGCATACCTTGTGAAGATGATACATTCTCAATAACTTGTTGAGATCGAATAGTACCTTCTGGGTCATATATTTCTTCTTCAATATCTTGCATAATAAAATCTAAAGATACAGAAACCTTTGCTACAACTCTTCCAGGTCCTACAAAAGGTTCTAATAATTCAACAATCTTTTTCTCATAATCATCTTCTATTTTCTTTTTATATTTACTTTGTGAATATGATTTTTGTGTTGCCATATCATCTTTAGACTTTTGAAGTAAACTTCCATCTTGATCAATTAATTTAATATTTTCATGTGTTAAATCAGGAACAGCTGATGCTATAAAGTTCTTTATTCCATCTATTTGTTTTTGAGTTAAAAAGACCCCTGGTTTTAATGAAAGAACTGCAGAAGCAGTTGGAAGGGTCTTTCTTTCTGTAAAAATAGTATCTTTAGGAATTGCTATTTTTACACTTGCTCTTAAGACTCCTGTTAAAGATTCTAAAGACCTTGAAAGTTCTCCTTCTAAAGCTCTTAAATACTTTACTTTGTTTTCAAAATTTGTAGTACCTAAAGAAGATTTTTCAAAAATCTCCCACCCAACATGTTTACTAGTTGAAGCTTCACTAGTTACAAGTTTAATTTTGGCAATATTAATAAACTCTTTTGATGTTTTTAATGTTAAGTTATTACCTGAACCAATTACACTAAAGGCAATTCCTGAAGCTTCAAGTTCATCACTTGCTAACATAACTTGTGATTTAGTTAAATTTGAGGCAATTGTATAATTTAATTTTTTATCTTCTGCTTTTATATTTGAATAAACTAATAGACCAATTAATAGAATAAATAAAAGGGAGAAACCTCCTATTATTACTGCTCTTTGGGCAGCATTCAAATTATTTATAAATTTTAAAAGTTGATCCATATATTACTTATCCTGGTTAATTTTTAGCTGACGATTCTATAACTGATCTAAAAAGTCTTGAATCTTTTTTTATTGCTGACTGCAGGGCATCAAAAATAACTTTATTTTTTGACATTTCACCCATTTGTGTATCTAAATTGACATTATTTCCATCATTTTGTTCTTCAAGACCTTTTACTTGTACTAATCTAGGGTTAGGAACATTTTTATTATGATTAATATTTGATAAATGTTGTCCATTAGTTTGTGCTAATGATAATCTTGGTTCTTTAACTGTCTTATTTAATTCATCTTCAAAAACTAATTCTTTAGTTTTATAGTTTGGTGTGTTTATATTAGCAATATTACTAGATATTACCTTTTGTCTTTCACCTCTAAAATTTAAATGTGCGAAAAGAGTATTTGTTACGCTACTTGCTTCCATTATCTAGTATTATTTCCTATTTTATCAATTACTTTAGAATTAATTTCATCTATGCTTGAAACTGCTTTTTGTGATTGTTCAAACCTTCTATGTGCATCTATTAATTCAACCATTGCTGTAACAGAATTTACATTTGATTTCTCAATTGCACCTTGCTGAAATAAACCATCAGAATTCTCAAATAAAATCAGATCATTATCATTTTTTAGTTTATATGTATTATCTCCAAGTTTTTGAAGGTTTGAATAAGGAGTTTGAGCAACTCCAATATTATTCTCGAACCCCTCTTCTACTAAGATGGGTTCATTATCAGGATTTAATACATTATTTCCATTTGAATCAACTAAAAAGCCATCAAAATTTTTAAAAGCTCCATCTCTTGTATAAACAATATCTCCATTTTGATTTTGTATTTTAAAAAATGTATCTGGCTGAGTTAACGCAAAATCTAAATTATTACCTGTTGGTGTAATAGGACCCATTTCACCATTTATAAATTTTGAATCAATTTTTGGAATATTATTAGTAACTTCATTAATTTTTGATGGAGTAAAACCTTCATTCTTTGCTCTTTGCATATAATAGTTAAATGTAGTTTCAGTTGTTCCTTCTTGTTTAAAACCATTTGTATTAACATTTGCTAGATTATTACTTATTTGGTCTAATCTATTTATCTGATTAATCATTGATGCTGCAAGAGGGTATGTTCCTTGATTCATTAAATTTCCTTACTTTCCAAATTCTTCAATTAATTTATCTAAATCTTCACCAATAAGTACTTCACCTTCATCTCCATGAATATGTTTAGCTACTGCAATTTCTTGATCTGTATATTCATCTTCAAATAAATTATTTAAGTACAATGATAGTTTTCTAATAACAGACATTACTCTTTCAATTTTTTGCCTATTTATATCATTAAACTGCATTAGTTCCATTGCTTCAAATATTTTCATATCTTCTTCATTCATTATTGATTTCATAGATTCTAAACTTTTGTTAACTTCTTCTATTTTTTCAATATTTGATTTAAAAATTTCAATATTTGGGAATTTTGCATGTAAAGACATTAAAAGCTTATTTTGAGAAACTAAAAGCTCATCCATTTCAGAAACTTTTGTTCTAAAAGCATTATTATTATCTAAACTAAGACTTAAGACATCAAATATTTGTGAAACTTTTTCTTCTGAATCATTTGCAACTTGATTAAGTTGACTTACTACTTTTGTATCTTTTTCTGCAGGCAAAGGAATTACTCCTTCATTTATTTTAGTATCAGTCCAATCTTTAACTATTTTGTCTGCATTAATATCTTCTTCAACTACTTTTTCTTTAACTTGTACGGGTTCATTAGTACTTTGTGTTTCTTCTGTAATACCATCTATTTGAGACATAATGTCATCAAAATCATCACTTGAATTTTCTGATAATGAATTATTTTCTAAATCATCAAAAATTTCCGTTTCACCTTCTTGTGAAGAACCTTCTGCTTCCAAATCTTTTAATAACGCATCAATGTCATCATTATCAACTGTATCACTTGTTTCAGTTTCATCAAAAGAAAGCATTTCTTCAACTTTTGGTTCTTCCTCAATATTAGTAGATGATTCTTCTACTGAATCATTTACTTCTTCTAAAACTGGATTAGGTTCTAACTCTTCTTCGTTTTGTGTTTGAGATATTAACTCATCAATTTCACTTGTATCAACAGTTGTATCAGTTGATTCAGAAGATTCATTTTCATCATCAGAAATATCAAGTCCATTCATTAATGCTTCAATTTCTTCTTGGCTCATACTCATAATAATGCCTTATTATTTATTTTTTTAATACCCCATCAAGCTTCTCTTTTAAGACTTCTGCATTGAATGGCTTTACAATATAATTATTTACTCCAGCTTTTAAAGCTGTAATAACTTCACCTTTCCCACCTTCAGTTGTAATCATGATTATAGGAGTCTTTTGATGAGCACCTTCTGCTCTTACTTTTTTAACTAAATCTAAACCGTTCATATTAGGCATATTCCAGTCAGTTAAAATTACATCGTAATTAGATTCGCTTAAAAGTTTCCAAGCCTTTACACCATCTTCAGCTTCATCAAAATCTTCTTTTGCATAACCTAATTGCATTACAACATTTCCAATAATTCTCCTCATAGTAGAACTATCATCAACGATTAGAATTCTCATCATACTACCCTTTAAATCTTTATTAATATTCAATTATCGATTATTATATATAATTTGTTTTAAATATCCACTTAATCTAAAGTCATAAATAACTATATAAATTTATCTTTTTTTAATTGTTCTTAAAATATAATAATTAGAATCTAAAACTCTAAAGGAAATTCCATGATAAGAGGACTTTATACTGCTGCTACAGGAATGAATTCAATGCAACATCAAATTGATGTTACATCAAACAATATCGCCAATGTTAATTCAACTGGATTTAAACAAGACAGGGCTGAATTTCAAGATCTTATGTACGAAACATTAAACTATACAGCAGGACAAACATCTCAAACTACATTAAATCCAACAGGTATTGATGTTGGTTTAGGTGTTAGAATTTCAGGAGTTCAAAAAAACTTTACAGAAGGTGATTTAAAATTAACTTCAAATCCTTTAGATATTGCAATTGAAGGAAAAGGATTTTTCCAAATTACAATGCCAAATGGAGAAACAGCTTATACAAGAAATGGAACTTTTAAATTAAATTCAGAAGGTACAATAGTAAATGGTAATGGATATCCTTTATCACCTCAAATTGTAGTTCCAGATAATGTAACAAAATTAACAATAGGTAAAGATGGAACAGTAACTGCAACAAATCCACAAACAGAAGAAATAGTTAATTTAGGACAAATTCAAATTGCAGATTTTATAAATCCTGCTGGTTTAGCTCCAATGGGAGAATCTTTATTTAGAGAAACAGAAGCTTCTGGTGCTGTAGTAACAGGAAATCCAACTACAGAACAATTTGGTAATACTAGACAAGGTATGATAGAATTATCAAATGTAAAATTAGTAAATGAAATGGTAGACTTAATTACAGCTCAAAGAGCTTATGAAGCTAACTCAAAAGCAATTACTACAACTGATGGTATGCTTGATACAGTAAATAGGCTAAAAAGATAGGTAAATAATTAAGAAATGGATTTAGATGAATTAAAAAAACTTCGAGAAGAAAAATTTTTAGCTCATAAACGAAAAAAAAGAGAATACTACTTAAAAAATAAAGCAAAAAAGAAAAGAAAAGTCATTGATTATGAAGATGAATTAAATGACTTAAATTTTACAAATAAAATAAAAGAAATAGCTAAAGTACAAAAAGCTCACGTTGATGATAGAAAAGAATTAATTGTTGCTAAAATAAATGAGTATAAAAATAAGAAAAAAGAGTATTACGAAGAAAATAAAGAAAAAAGATTAGAATACGACAAAGAGTATAGAGAAAAGAAAAAAGAAGAGCTAAGAG
Organism: Arcobacter sp. YIC-80; assembly: GCF_044841725.1. Lineage (NCBI taxonomy): Bacteria > Pseudomonadati > Campylobacterota > Epsilonproteobacteria > Campylobacterales > Arcobacteraceae > Arcobacter > Arcobacter sp. YIC-80. Next base: position 213,062 of record NZ_JBJBSI010000003.1, read on the forward strand.
AGTATAGACGCCAATATTATCAAAAAAACAAAGATAAAATATTAGCAAAACAAAAAGAAAAAAGAAAATATTCAAAAAAGAGTGACTAATGGCAGAAGTAAAAGAAGAAGAATTAGAATTAACACTAGATGAAGATAGTACACAAAATGATTCAGACAAAAATAATGATGATGCTTCAGCTGAAGAGTCAGTTAAAATAGAAAATGAAGCATCTCAAAAAGATGAAAAACCTACTTTTAAAAAGAAAACAGAAAACAATAAAATTAAATTAATTCTTTTTGGAGTTATAGGATTTTTACTTGTAACTTTAGTTATTGGACTAATTCTATATCTAATAGGTTTTTTTGATCCAGAAGAGCCTAAAAAAGAGCCTATAACTCCTAAAAAAGTCCAAACAAAAAATATAGAACCTAAGAATGAATATAAATTTAGTTTAAAAAATGTAAATACTGATAACTTAAATAAAGAATTATCAAAGCTAACAAATAAAAATATTTTAGAAAAAAAAGCTTTAGATAAAATTGATGAACAAAAACAAATTCTTGAAAAAGAGAAAAAAGAGTATAAAGAAAAACTTGCTCTTCAAGAAGAACAGTTGACAAAAGAAAAACAATTATTACAAGCTAAAAAAGAACAGCTTGAAAATCAAAAAAATGAACTTGAGATACTAAAAGAACAAGCAAAATCATTAAAAGAAGAAATGCTTAGAGAAAAAGAAATTTTAGAAGTAAAAAGAGAAAAACTTATTCTTGCACAAATGGAAATAGAGAATACTATAAAACATGAAGAGAACAAAAAAGAACAAGAAAAATCAGAAAAAGATGTAATTAATAATGTTCAAGTAGATACAAAACCCATGAATAATGAAAAACCTAGCCCCTCAGGATTTGTAAACCTTATTAATGTTGCTAAAATAAAAGGTGAGTTATACAAAGACTATTTAGATAAAATTTTGATGATACATAATGATGTATTACTTTGTAGAGATGATTTCAATAATATAGAAATATATTTTGGACCATTTTTTGATAATAATAAAAGAAATGAAATTTATAATAAATTAATAGAAGAAAATTTTTCTAATGCCTATGAAGTTGAACTAACGAAAGAAGAGTTTGATAAAAGATGTAATTATTAGTAAGCTCTTAATTATGAGTTTTCTAATATTACCATTGAATCTTTAACTTCAATAATTTTATTTTCTACATCTACATTTAAAATATATGTATCAAATAAATGAGGGATTAAAAATGTTTTAGGTAAATCTTTGTCTACTAAATCTTTTGATGTTTTAACTTCTAAATAATCACTAGCTGGATATCTATGAAGCTCAATTACTTCACCTAATTCTAAACCATTTTCAATTACTTTACAAGATATTAAATCAAACCAAAAGAACTCATTCTCTTTTAATTTACAGTTTTCTCTTGTTTGTTCAATTGTTGAAAATAGTTCCTGATTAGTAAGTTTTTTTGCAGTATCCACATCTTCATAACCTTCAAATAAAACAAGTTCTCTGTTTGAGTTATATTCTTTAACAGTTAAGTTTATTTTTTTATTTGTTATAAATTGTGAACCTTTTTTAAATTGTTCAGGGAAGTCTGAGTCTATAAAAAGTCTTAATTGACCTTTTAGACCCACAGCTTTACCAAGTTTTGCTACATAAATCTTATCATTCATAGAAAACTACTTTGATACTACTTGAATTTTATATGAAACACCATCTTTTGCTTTACAACCATTTGCCATAGTTTTTAAAGCATTAATCATATTTCCATTTTTTCCAATAAGCTTTCCAATATCAACACTATTTGCTACTATTGTAATCTCCGCAAAAGTATCATCAACCATTTCTTTGTAAACCTTAATATCTTCGGGTTGACTAACAATTAATTTTGCGTAGTTTTCTATAAATTTAATAATCATTACTTATCTCAATAACTTATTTAGCTGCTAATTTTTTAACTTTTTCAGAAGGTTTAGCACCTACGCTTAACCAATAGTTATATCTTTCTTCGTCTAATTTTAATACTTTTGGCTCAACTACTGGGTTGAAGTAACCAATTGATTCAATCCATCCTGAATCTCTTCTTTTTCTTGAGTCTGTTACAACGATTCTGTAAAATGGTTTTTTGTTTCTACCCATTCTTGTTAATCTAATTACTGTCATGTTATTCCTTTAATTTTTTTATAATAGTATTGAATTCTAATCTCTTCGTAAGTTCACAATTCAATACTATAAAATGTTTTTATCTTGGTATTTTTGGCATCCCACCAGGTCCCATTTGAGACATCATATTTTGAAGTCCTTTCATACCACCTTTAGATGAAAGTTTCTTAGCCATTTTTGAAGCATTTTTAAACTGCTTTAATATTTTGTTTATTTGCATTTCTGTCAAACCAGAACCCTTAGCAATTCTCTTCTTTCTTGAAGCGTTCATTAAACTTGGTTGTTCTCTTTCTTTTGGAGTCATTGATCCAATTAAAGCTTTAATTCTTTTTATTTCATCTGAGTTTTCAAAGTCCATATCTTTTAAAGGTCCAGCCATAGCAGATAAGCCAGGGATCATTCCAATAATTGATTTCATAGAACCTAACTTAGACATCATTGATAATTGATCTAAGAAATCATTAAAATTGAATTCACCTTTTTTAATCTTCTTAGTAACTTCTTTTGCTTTTTTCTCATCAATAACAGCTGATGTTTTTTCAGCAAGTCCTTCGATATCTCCTGCACCCATTAGCCTTGACACAATTCTATCTGGAATAAATACTTCAAGATCTGGCATTTTTTCACCAATACCTATAAATCTTAAAGGAACTCCTACTTGATGTGCAATAGATAAAGCAACCCCACCTTTTGTATCACCATCATACTTAGAAAGAATCACACCATCTATTCCAATTTTTTCTTTAAAAGTAGTTGCTGTTTTTGTTGCATCATGACCAGTTAAAGAATCAGCTACATAAAAAATTTCATCAGGTTTCACTGCTTGTTTTACATAGTCTAATTGTGTCATTAACTCTTCATCAATAGCAAGCCTACCTGCTGTATCCACTAATAATACATCATAATGTTCAGCTTTAGCTTTTTCTTGGGCTTTAATAGCAATTTGTACTGGATCTTTTTCATTATCATCAAAGTAAATATCAACTTCAACTTGTGCAGCAATTTGTTTTAATTGTTCAACCGCTGCTAATCTTTGTAAGTCAGCTGCTGCTACTAAAACTTTTTTCTTTCTTTGTTTTAAATAGTTTGCTAATTTACCTGTAGTTGTTGTTTTACCAGACCCTTGTAATCCTGTCATTAAAATCGTTGTTGGAGGAGTATTTGAAAATACAAAACCTTGATTACCTTCTGTAGTTAAAAGTTTTGTTAACTCATCTTTTAAAGCATTTAAAAAAGAGTCTTGCCCTATTCCATTTTTCTTTGTTTCAAGTTCAACAGCAGCAGCTAATTCTTTTGTAGTTTTATGATGTACATCAGATTTCAATAAAGATTTTTTTAATTCTGTTACTGCTTTCTTTAATGAAGCAGCATCATCTTTATGTCTTATTTTATTAACAGCATTTCTTATTGAACCGGTTATTGAATCAAACAAAATGAAACTCCATGATTTTAAATTTTGTGGATTATACTTTTTTAATACTTCAAGAAAGATTAAATTTAATTAATTTAAGTTTTTTTTTAGATTAAAGTTTTTTTCCAAATCACTTCAAGCCCAAAAAATGGGCTTTTATATTATTAAAGAGTATTTTTGAAGCTTAATTTTTAATTAAATTCATACACATTAAATTCTCTAGGTTCTTTTGCTTCAAATTCATAATCGAAAATTTTAGTTTTTTTAGAATGCAACAATACTCTATTAATATTAGGTGCTGCTTTTCCATATACAGAATCACCAATAATAGGTAAACCAACTGAGTTTAAATGTACTCTGATTTGATGTGTTCTACCTGACTCTATAAGAACTTTTATTTTTGATTTTTTACCCTCTACAAGCATTGGATAAACAGTTGTTTTAGCAGGTTTTCCTTTTTTCATATCAATTTTAGATTTTGCGCTACCTTTTCTTTCTCTTGTAGTTAAAATTGGTTTATCAATTTCTATTTCATCAATAACTCTACCATCTACAACTGCTACATACTCTTTATATACTCTATTTGCTGCAAACTCTTTTATTGCTTTTACTCTAAATTCTTCTGTTTTAGCAAACATCATTACTCCTGATGTTTCTTTATCAAGTCTATTTAAAAGTATTGCTTCTTTAAACTTCTTTGACACTTCATCTGCTGTTAAAAATGCTGGTTTATCAACTGCAATAATATTTTCATCTTCAAAGATTACTTTAACTTCTGCTGGATGCTTTACAGTAAATTTAGTATTAGTACTAATTTCACCTCTTGCAATCATTACTTTTTTACCCTCAGCTCTTACTAAACCTTTATCGATTAAATCTTTTGCTTTTGAGTTAGAGATATTTTCTTGTTTTGCTAATACTTTATATGCTTTATCATAAGTTGCCATTTATTTCCTTTATTATAGGCTCTATTGAGCCTATTTTTTTTAATTCTGCTTTTTCTAAAGTATCTAATTTATTTAGATACTCACCTATTTGTTTATTTTCAATTAAATAGTAGTTTTTTACACATTCAAAAAGTGATTTTTGATTAAATATATTTTTTCCACTAATTATTTTACACCCAAAGTATGCTGGTTCAATAGGATTGTGTCCTCCTATTTTTTCAAAAGCTCCACCTAATATCACAATATTTGATATTGCAAAAATCTCATTTAGTATGCCCATTTTATCAACTAATATTATATCAGCTTTAAAATCCTGTTTTGTTGAAAACCTATTATAAGTTAATTTTTTATCTTTTATAAAATTTTTAATTAACTTATCTACTTTTTCAAACCTTTCTGGATGTCTTGGAACTATTAAAAGTTTACCTTGTGACTTATTATAAGCTTTAAGAATTAACTCTTCTTCTTTTTCATGAGTACTTGCAGCCGTAATAACATTTACATCTAGTTTTTCAAATATATTATTTACTTTTGGAAGTTGAGCTAATTTTATATTACCTATTACTTCTACGTTTTTTGCACCTAGACTCTCTAGTCTTTCCTTATCAATTTGACTTTGTGCAAATACTTTATCAATATTTTCAAAAATTTTTTTATATAAAAAAGATAATCTTTTATAAGAATTATAAGATTTATCTGAAATTCTTGCGTTTATTAAAAAAGTCTTTGCACCTTTTGCTTTTGCACATAAAAAAAGCATATACCAAAGTTCAGCTTCCATCACTACTAAAACTTTTTGTTTAGTTATCCAAAAAGGTAAAAATATTTCAAAAGGTAAATATCTTACATTTGAAGTTGATTTTTTTGCTTCCTCATAACCAGTATTAGTAATAACTGATATATTAGCTTTTTCTAAATAAATATCAATCAATGGTTTAAGAGCTTTTGTTTCACCCATAGAACAAGAATGAAACCATATACCATTTTCATTAAATCTCTTATTTTGTTTTAAAAAAAATTTTGCGGGAATTGCTACTTTGTATTTAGATGTTCTTGATTTATATAATAAATAAGGTAATGCAAGTATATATACTATTGAAAGTATAAAATAATAGAATATACTAAAAAGGCTCAAAATTAAGCCTCTTCAGTTTCATCTTCTTTATATAGAATTCTTCCACAGTGTGGACAGTTGATAATCTCTTCTGATTTTATTACTTCTGCATACGTTTTGTCATTGATTTTCATATAACATCCGTAACAAGCTTGTTTTTTTACAGGAACTACAGCTGAGTCTTTTGCCCATCTTTTAATTTTTTCATAGAAAGTTAGAATTTTATTATCAAATTTCTCTAATAATTCACTTCTTTCTTGATAAACTACATTTCTTTCTTTATTAATTTCTTCAATTGTATTATCAACTGCAACTTGAATATCTTTAATAGATTCTTCTTCTTCAGCTAATTTTTCTTGAAGTTCTTTAAGTTCTTCTTCTTTTGCACTTGCTAAAGTATCAAGTCTTTCAATCTCTTCATTTGCAAATGAAATTTGCTCTTTAGCTATTTCTTCTTCTAACTGTAAAGCTTTTAACTCTTTTTCAGTTTGTACATCTTTATTTTTCTTTGCAATATCTTCTAATTTAGTTTTTAATTCTGCTAAATGAATATTGTTTTTTGTTCTTTTAGATTTAATTTCATCAATTTCTAAATATATATCATTTATTGATTTTTTAATTGACTCTGCTGTTTCAATAAATGTTGCTAATTTTGCCTTTTCATTTTCAATTTTAGGCTCAAACATACTAATTGCTTTATCAAATTTTGATAACTTGATTAGATCCTGTAAATACTTATTCAACCGTTTCTCCTTGTTTAAAAAACTCAAATGGATTTTTTGAAGCTATTATTATAGCTTTTAATTCATTTTTTTTCAAATATTCTGAAAGTAGTGACTCTAAAAGTTCACTAAAAAATCTTTCACTCTCATAATGTCTAATATCAATTAATGAAATTCCTCTAGCTTTTGCTTCCATAGCATCATGATATTTTATATCTCCTGTTAGAAAACAATCAGCTTGAACTTCACTTAATAAAGACATCCCTGCACCTGTAACAATAGCAACTTTTTTTATGTGTTTACTACATTTAACTGCTTTTGTTGTTTTTAGATTTAATTTATTTGATACATACTTCACTAAATCTTCAAAACTCATATCTATATTTGCATAAGATATAAATTCATCAGTATTTAAAACCTCAAATCCTAAGATTTGATTTATTACATACTTATTTAAATGAGTTTTATCAATATTTGTATGCATAGAAATTAATGCAATATCTTTTTTTATTAATTGCTTCAAGATTTTTGTACTATAAGAATCAAAATTAACTCTTTTTAAACCTGAAAAAATCAATGGATGATGTGTTATTATTAAACTATTAGGTTTAATTTGTTCGACTAAAGACTCATCTAAATCAATACTAATATGTACTTCTTTAACTTCATCTACCATTGAACCTACTAATAAACCCGAATTATCCCATTTTTCTTGTAATTCAAAAGGAGATAATTCATTTAAATAGTTATAAATATCTTTTACTTTCAAATGTCTACCTTATGCAAATAGCTCTGGTTTTGTTTCTTTTAAATTAGCTAAAGCTTTTTTAGCTGCTTCACTATCAACTTTTTCTAATCTTTGAATTTCTTGTTCTTTATATAAAACCGCACAACCTTGTGCTAATTCTCTAACTTTTAAAATATAGTTTTGTCTTTCAGTAACGGAAATAGCTTTTCTTGCATCTAATGTATTAAATGCATGAGAAGCTATCATACATTGATCATAAGCAGGAAGAGGAAGTCCCTGAGCTAAACAAGATTTACATTCATTAAAAGCATCATCAAAATGTCTAAATAACATATCAACATTTGCTACTTCAAAATTATATTTTGAAAATTCATACTCATCTTCTTTATGTACATCAGCATAAGTTGTAATTCCATGAGCATTTTCATTCCATACAATATCAAATACAGAATCTACACCTTGTAAATACATAGCAAGTCTTTCTGTACCATAAGTAATCTCAACAGCAACAGGATCACAAGGAAGCCCACCTACTTGTTGAAAATATGTAAACTGTGTTACTTCCATACCATCAAGCCATACTTCCCATCCAAGACCCCAAGCACCAAGAGTTGGAGATTCCCAGTTATCTTCAACAAATCTAATATCATGTTTAGATAAATCTAAACCTAAATATTCTAATGACTGTAAATATAAATCTTGAATATTATCAGGACTTGGTTTTATTAAAGTTTGAAACTGATAATAAGCACCTAATCTATTTGGATTTTCTCCATATCTTCCATCCGTTGGTCTTCTACTTGGTGCTACATAAGCAGTTGACCAAGGAGTTGAATCTAAACTCCTTAAAACTGTTGCTGGATGAAAAGTACCAGCACCTGCTGGAATATCATAAGGTTGAACAATATTACAACCTTGATTAGCCCAGAACTCTTGTAATTTTAATAGAATTTGCGAAAATGTAACCATTAATTTATTTCCTAACTCTTAAATTTTCAAAACCATAGATCTAATAATAAAATTTTCTACTTTACTACATCCATGCTTTTGATTATTTATTCTTGTATATTTTAAAAGAAGTAAACTATATATATTTTTGAAGTTTTTAAAATATATAGTTTACTTTCATAAAGTTGTAGATTATATCAAAATGTTTCTAATAGTTTAATAATCTTAGATATTTTAAGCTTTTTCCAAGATTCGAATTTGTAAAAAGTTAAAGACTCATTTTCAAAAATAAATTTAGACATACTCTTTGATTTATCTTGAATTCTTATTGCTTTAACATAATCATAATATTTAATTTCTTCTTCTATTCTTTGACTTGTAGAAATAACTACAGTAGGAATCATAAAAGCATCACTTATATGCATTGTTGAAGTATGAGTAGTTATCATTTTATCTGCAAAAGAAATAATATAAACTAAATCTTGAAAAGTTTTTGAATATTTATTTAGATTTACAAGCCTATCATCTTTAAATTTATTATCTATATTTAAAGTAGTAATAATTGTATAATCTTCACATTTTTTAAGTAATTTTCTTAATATTTTTAAAGCAAATTCTTGTGGAATAGATTTATTTATATCAGCTGCATAAGGATGATATAAAAGAATTTTTCCTTTTGATTTTAAAGCTGTTAATTTTTCTTTTAATTTAAAATCAATTATAAACTTATCAATATTTATTTGATTATGTTTTTCTAAAACATTAACTTTTTTATAATTTATACCAAATTTATATAACCAAGCATCAGTCCAATTTAGCACATCATAATAGCTTGAATGTTTACTAACCATACTATTATCAACAAAATAATCATAGGTACAAAATCTTTTTACATTTAAGCTTAATGGATAAACTTTATTTATAAAATCTTGGTTTAAATATATTTGCTTATCCCTAGAAAAAAAAGTATTATTTGAAGCATTTAAATACACATCAAATAAAACCTCATCATAAACTTCTTTTAATTTATTATAAAAAACTCTAAGTGCACTACAAGAACAAAGCATTTGTCCTATTGTATCACCCATAGTTCCAATAAAAGCTACATTTATTTTGTTTTTCTTAATAATAAGTTGTTTTTTTAAATCAACATATTCACTACTTTGTAAAAAAGTTTCAATCTCTTTTTTATCATTAATAAAATATTCATTACTTATTTGTTTATATTTCGAAAATTTTAAAAACTCATTTTTATTTGATATTCCTAATTCAATAGGAAAATCCTCTAAACTTCTTATTTTATCTTCAATAAGAAGTCTAGCTTTATACAGCTTTTCATCTACATTTTTAAAAACCATTTTTAAATCTTCAAAATCATCATAAGTAGTAATATATGCTGTCTCATTATTAAGATTAGATGGTGTTTTAAATTTAAAATACTTAATTAAACTACCATCTGTTGTTTTGACATTAATATTTTGAGTAACTCTAAAAAAAATCATTTATTAAAAACTATACTTCTTCTGTATTTTCTACTCTTAACATTGTTAAATAAGGTAGTTTTCCTGGTAATTGAATTTTATTTGTGTTTCCACTATGAACAGAAGCTAATTCTTTATTTGTTTCAGTTAAAATCTTATTAAAGTTTACATAATAAATACCATCTTCTTTTTTGAAGATTTTTCCTATTTCATTTTCACACTCTTGAATTTGCACGCCTCTTGGAGCAAAAATCTCTACATCATTACCTGGATAAATTTTATATTTACACATAAAATGACTTTCATCTTCTGTTACTAATCCACTTACTTCATAAGAACCTTTTGATAATGCATACTCATGGTTTTGTGTAGTTGTTTTTTCAAATGGTCTATGTACTAAATAAGCATCAGTGAAGCCTCTATTTTTAGTAGTATGTAGTTCTCTTTGATATTTTTCAGGTTTAAATTCTCCTGCATAATAATCATCAATAGCTTCTCTATATGCATTAGCTGTAACTGCTGCATAGTAAGGTGATTTTGTTCTACCTTCAATTTTAAGAGAATCAACTGCACCAGAATCTAAAATCTCTTTAATATGTGAAGCTAAGTTCATATCTTTTGAGTTGAAAATATAAGTTCCTACACCTGGTTCTTCTTCTAATCTAAATAGTGTATTTTGATTTGTACTTTCTGCATAAAGTGTATATTCAAATCTACAATCATTTGCACATGAACCTCTATTTGGAACTCTACCACTTTGAACAGCAGATACTAAACATCTACCAGAATATGCAAAACACATAGAACCATGTACAAAAATTTCAATTTCCATATCAGGTAAATGCTCTTTAATTTGCTTAACATCTTTTAAAGAGATTTCTCTTGCTACAACAATTCTTTTTACACCTAAGTCCCAAAATACTTTTGCATCTAAATAGTTAAGTACATTTGCTTGAGTTGATAAGTGAACATCAATCTCTGGTGCAATTTCTCTACAAAGTTTAACAACTCCAGGTGCTGCTACAATAAAACCATCAGGTTTTACTTCTGCCATTTTTTCAATATGTTTTTTAAGTAAATCTATTTGATTATTAAAAGGGAAACCATTAATAGTTGCATATACTTTTTTACCTCTAGCATGTGCATAATCTATTCCCTCTTTAAAAGTTTCAAATGTAAACTCTTTTCCAGCTCTAATTCTTAAACTAAAGTGACTAACACCAGCATAAACTGCATCAGCACCATAATTAATAGCAATTTTTAATTTTTCTAAGTTCCCTGCGGGGGAAAGTAGCTCTACTTTTTCGCTCATAAAATTCCTTTAATAATATTTATCATTTATATATATTTTCTAAAATCTGGAATTATAGCGAATTTTGCCATAAATATAAAAGTTAAAATCAAGAAAGCTTTTAAAAGCTTTCCCAATCATTTGAAGAAGATGAAGTACTTAAAGAATTATCCTTATTCAGTGTATTATTATCATTATTTTCTTTTTTTATTTGATCTAAATGAGAGAATACTTTATTCATTGACTCTTCTAAATTTGTTGCTATTTCTTCTAATTTATTATTATTTATTGAATCAGTTGCATTTACATCAACATATTCTTGAACTAAAGCATGAACTTTATGATGTTCTTTTTTCAACTCTATCCAATTTGATGTTTTTGTAAAACTTCTATTTTTAGATTCTTCTTCAAGTATCCATTTCCCAAATTTACACTCATTTGATGTTTTTACTTTCCATGAATTTTTAGTAGTTCCAACTTTTTCAAAATTTTCATTTTTAAATTTAATATGATCATTTTTTAATTCTGAAATTTTATATACTAAATCTATATCAGATAATTCACTACTTTCATACTCATCAAATTTTGCACGCTCTGCCATTTTTAATAAATTATCAGAAAGAGAACTAACCTCAACTGCAAGATTACTAATTGTAGTTGCTGAATTAGCATTTTCTTGTGTAGCTTTATCTAAATCATTTATAGTATCATTTATTTGAACAATACCTCTTTCCTCTTCACTACTTGCTTGTGTTACATCTTTAATTAAACTAATAGTTTCATTTATTTTTTCATTTAAATTACTATAACCACTTATCATATTATTGGCAATGTCTTTACCTTCATTTGCTTTTTGAGTTGCTTTTTCTACTATTTCTTTTATTTCTTTTGCTGCATCTGAACTTCGATTTGCTAAATTTCTAACTTCTTGTGCAACTACTGCAAACCCTTTACCTGCCTCACCTGCTGTTGCTGCTTCTACTGCTGCATTTAGAGATAATATATTTGTTTGAAATGCAATCTGATCAATAATAGTAATTGCTTCATTAATAGAATTTACTTGTTCATCAATTTCATCCATTGATTTAGTTGTTTGTGAAGCTAAATTCTTCCCCTGAGAAGATGAATCATGAAGTTGTGACGCAAGACCTGACATTTGATTTACTTTTTCAACATTTGACTTAATAATTGCGGTAATTTCTTCTACAGCTGCTGCTGTTTCTTCTAATGATGCTGCTTGTTGATTTGCAGATGTTGATAAATTTGTCGCACTTTTTGATAAAACTTTTGTATCTTTATTAAGCTTTTTACCACTTTGTGTGATCATAGATAAAAGCTCTGAAACACTTCTACCTATAAGTTTAGTACTAGATTCAATAGAACCTATAATTCCATTTGCATGCTTATTAGTATTTGTAATTTTAAAGTCTGAACCTCCATATTTAATCAATATATTATTTAACTCTATCAAGTTTTCGTTTGTTTTATCTATCATATTATTAATTGAATCTCTTAACTTAGTTATTTGAGGATTTGCTGAACTTTTTTCTATTTTATAAACATAAAACCCATTATTAACTTTTGTTATAACGTCATCAACTTCTTCAATAACTTTTGAGTCCTCTGAGGCTTGATCAATTAATTTTCTAATATATTTATTAAAACTTATTACAAGTTTTCCGAATTCATCATTAGATGTTAATTTAATTTCTTCATTTGTATTATTATGATCACTCATTTTTTTAATTGCATTTTCTAAGTTATTAATTGGATTTACAATTGCTTTTCTTACAAAATATGAATAAATTAAATACATAATAATTATAGCAACTAAAGAAAAAATCATAATTCCTTTTATAATATCATTTATCTCATTAGCTGTTTTTTCTTTCATTGCTATTATATCAGCTTGTATATCATCAACATAAGCACCTGTTCCAATAACCCATCCCCAAGGTTCAAACTTTTGAACATAAGAAAATTTTTTTTGTGGTTTATCATAACCTGGTTTTGGCCAAAGATAAGGGACAAGTCCTCCTTCTTTGTTTTTATTAGTTATTTCAACAAACTCACGGAAAAAATATTTTCCATCTTTATCTTTTAAATTAGTTAAATCCTTTCCATTTAAAGTAGGTTTAATAGGATGCATAATCATTTTTGAGGAAGTATCATTTATCCAAAAATATCCACTCTTACCATATCTCATTTTATTTATTGTATGTAAAGCTTCTTCTTTAATTTTTTGTGATACATCATCAACATAAGATCCTGTTCCTATAACCCAATTAAAAGGTTTGAATAATTTTACATAAGAAACTTTTGGTTGTGGCTTTTCAAAACCAGGTTTTGGCCAAACATAATCTACAAAACCCTTACCACTTTTTTCAGCAACTTCAACAAATTCTCTAAATATTTCTTTTCCACCCTTATCTTTATATTTATAAAGATTTTTCCCATTTAACTGTGGTTTAATAGGATGCATTACTATTACTGCTTCCATATTATTTATCCAAAAATAACCATTTTCCCCATATCTAGCTTTTTGAACTATTGATTTTAATCTATTTTCGAGTTCTTCTTTTGAAAGTGTATTTTTGTATTTTTCATATTCACCATTAAGAATAGTAAAAATAAAATCAGTTTGACTTTTTAATTGATCTTGTACTTCATCTTTTATTTTTTCTATTGATGTTCGTTTGTAGTAAGCATCTACTGTTTTCATAGCAAGAGAAACATAATTTTTAAGTTCTTTCTCTTTTTTCAAAAAAGCTTCATTTGAATACTCTTCAATATTTTGCGATGAAAATCTTTTTATAGACAGTATTGATTCAACTGCAACTACACTTGAAACAACTAAAATTGTAAATAGTGCTAATAATAAAAGCTTAGCTTTTATCGTAAGATTTAAAAACATACTCAACCCTTAAAATAAACTAGTTTATAATAGCTTCTAAAGCAATAAAAAGTCAAGTATGTATATATATTATTCTAATATTTTTTCAAAGTCTTTTACTATAGATAAATCTATTTTACCACTTTCTGACATTTTATACATAATATCAATAACTTTTTTGTGACTATATGAATTTCTATAGGATTTATTAGTTATTAATGAATCATATATAATTATACATGCTAAGATTCTTTCTTTTAAACTTAAATCTTTTGCCATATAAGAATAAGGATATCCTTCTCCATTTAACCTTTCTTGAACCTTACTTGTCCAAATACTAATATCATTAAATCCTATAATATTACTTAAAAATTTTTTATTATAATAAGGATATGCCTTTATTATTTCATACTCACTTTTACTTAACTTATCTTTTTTATTTAAAATTTTACTAGGCACTGTAAATTTACCTATTTTACATAAAGAAGCTGCAATTAAAAGTGTCATTTTATCTTTATATTCAAAATCATAATATTCAAGAAGCTTCTCTAATAACAATAAAATTTGACTATTTTTTGATTCTAAATTAGCAAAAATTGAAGTAATAGATAGAAGTTCATCATAATTTAAAACTTTAGAATAATCTAAAAGATTAGAAAATATATAAAAAAGTATCTCATTTTCATTTTGTAAGTCTAAATAAAAACTTGTTTTTTTTGAATAAGATAAAAAATACTGTGCAAACTCCTTTTTAAATAAAACTCCTTGATTTAATTTTATAAAATCATTTATTTTCTCTATATTATCAATACTATTGTTTGATAAATCAAATTTGATATCTAATGTACTTACAAAAGATATTATCTGCGAAAACAAAGGAATTTCATCATCTTTTAAAGCAAAGATACCTGAACCATCTGTCTTTTCATGACTATATTTTAAAATATCATGATTTGAGTTTAAAAAAGGCAATTTACTAGCATAAGATTCATTTAAAAGACAAAACTCTTCTGATATTTTTTTTGCTTCATATAAACCAATATTTGATATCAAACAATAAGCACACAAATCAAATTTTTCTTCATTTGAAAGTTTCAATTCATTTGCTATCATTAAGCTTACATAAGCAACTCTTTTTGAATGCCCTAAAGATACATTAAGGTACTCTTTTGATGTATAATCAATTGCATTTGAAATACCTAATAAAAAATTATTTAAGTTAAATACAATTTGTGTTTTTTTATCCATATAAATATCCCATAAAATAAAAAAATCCGAAAGGATTTTTAGTAATCAAGTAATTCTGTAATTGCTTCAACAGATGAATCAGTCATATCTAAATCAAGATGTACACCATCTTTAACTTCAATTAACTTAACATTTAAACCTTTTTGTTTAGCAATTTTATAAAACTCTTTTGTCACTTCTGGTTTTGAGATTTTATCTTTTGTTCCATATATAAGTAAAATATTTGTATCTTTTGAAATATTATCAATCACATCAATAGCAGAAATAAGTTCTTTATTATTTGCTACTTCATGAATATTATATCTTCCTCCAACCAAAGCTATATTATCTATTAATTCAGGTTTTAAACCAAGAATAGTTGATCCTATCATAGCACCTGCTGAATGACCTATAAAGTTTACTTTTTGGGCATTATATTTTTGTTTTAGTTTTTCAATTGCTTTTGAAACAAATAAAATATACTCTTTTTTAGCTGCCAAATTTTTAATTTTATCATTATCTAAAGCAGGAAATATATTAGAAGTAGAGTTTGAATAACCAGGTAAAGAAATTGCTACTGTTGTATAATCAGTAATTAGATTTAAAGTTTCAACAAAGGGAGCATATCTTCCTAAAGTATTTGTACCTCTATCCCATGTACCATGAAGAATAATATTTAAAGACTCACTATCTTCTGCATTAACAACTGCTAATTCAAGACACTCATTTTCAACATATATATAATTATTACCTTTTGCTGTACATTTAGTCTTATTAGCATAAGCTAAAACTGACATAAAAACAAAAAAAACTGTTATTTTTAAAATTTTCTCAAATTTCATATTTAACTCCTTTAAATTAATATGCAATTATTCCTGTATAACCATCAATTTGTCTTTCAATTAATTCTACAATTCCTGCTTGAACATAATCAACATCTTCAATAAAATCATCTTTAGTCCACTTCATAGTTTCCATTGTATTTTTACACACAATAAATTCAACATCATACTCCATTAATGAATTAATTCTTGTAAGTGTTTTTTTATCATAATCTTTTTTTAAAGCTCTTATTCCATTTCCATAAGCAATTACTACAACTTTTAAAGACTCAGCTGGGTACTCCTTTAAAATATTATAAATAGTACTAAGATTATGATTTACTTTTTTTAATTCTGAATCATAAAGTTGAATTGCAACTTTCCTTGGATTATCAAAAGTTGGTTGAGGATCATTAAAAGTTGATTTTCCATAAACAAATACACTTATAAATAAAACTAACAATATCTTTTTCATATACATTCCTTTAATTTTTTGTTACTAACATATTTTTCTTTATAATACCACTTTTTATTATTTTACAGTATAAACCTCTACAGTCTTTTATTATAAGTGGTAATTTTTTACCAAATACTGATAAATGATTACAGATCGTGCACTTTTGAGTAACTTCTAAAACTGCATCTTCTACAATAAATCTTGTTCCAACTTTATAATCATGTGGATTAAAATCAAGTAAAATATTTTCTCCTAAACTCCCATATTCTAAACTTATATTATTTTTTTTGGCAAGTTCATAAGAGTTTACACCTACAATCATAACAGTACTATCTAAATCTTTTAAAGCAAACTTATCAAACTCAATCCCATAATCTTTTATAAGATTTAAACTTTCAACCCTTGGTCTAGGTAAACCACTTTGCTCTTTTTTTGCACTAAATATTTCAACTACTTTTCCTAAAGACATTATAGATTTTCCTTTAAAATCTCAATAAAATCTTTTTTTACCCATGCCCCTGGATAAATATTTAAAAGTACTCCGTCTTGTGTTAAAACAAAAAACGTTGGGGTCATTCCTTTAAATTTCTTTTTTAAATTAAAAGGTAAACTCACAAAATCAACATCAACTTCTAAGAAAATATAATCATCATTTATTTTTTCTTGAATCTCCTCTAAATCTAAGACATCTTTTTTCATTTTCTTACAAAAATAACAACTTTGAGATGTTGCATAAACTAGAAAATGCTTTCCTTCTTTTTGTGCTTGATTTAATAACTCTTTTTCATTATATTTTTTATCTAAAACTTTTACTTTTGAAGAACTATTTTTTAATCTATTTTTTTTATAATCCATAAAATAATATGCTAAATTAGAAGCTTCCTCTTCTGTAATTTTCATCGGCTCTTTCTTTTTATAATATTTAAGAACATGAGAATCACAAATACTATTGTTTAGATCTGGATTTCCTAAATACTCTTTTAAATACTCTTCTATTTCAATTACTCTCATTTCAGGATCATTTGGATCTCCTATTTTTCTTGAGCTTTCCATTATTGCCCAAGCTAACATATTTACAGTTGGTATTTCAAGTTTTAATAATTTATTATTCCTTTGGAAATAATTTTCTTTTAATTTTGAAAAAGAGATATATCCTTTATGACAACTTGCACATTTGTTATCAAATATTTCTTTTCCTTTATTATAATCTGCATTTAAAATATTAATCATAAATAAAAATATTAATAATATTCTCATAACTTTTCCTCATTTCAATTTAATAAATAGCCCTAAAGCTACTTATTAAATCAAAAAAGTATAAAGAAAACTCTTTATACTTTTATTGATTAAACAATTCCTGGATTACCTTTTATTCCAATAATATCAGGAGTATCAACTTTTAAATTTTGAATATGTTTTACATTTTTTAAATATGTTTCAACTGTTTCCCATACCGGTTCACCTGGTGATTTTGCACCAACAGTAGACCATCCTGCAACAGAATATTTTTTACTTGGATCTAATTTTGAGCCATTTCTAGTTAACTGAATATCAGAAATTCTCTCTCCCATTTTTGCAGTTGGATTAATTCTATATGAAATACCACCTGTTCTTACCATATCTCCACCTTGTTGATAAAATGGATCTTCATTAAATAAGTTATCAGCAACATCTTCTAAAATTAGTTTAATATCTTTTCCTGAAATATCTCTTCTATAAGTTTCTGGATATGTCATAGCAGTTTGAGTCATTAAATCATCAAAAGTAATCGCTTGACCTGGAATTACAGATGTTCCCCATCTAAAACCAGGAGATAAAGATATTTCTGCATCTTTAACTTCCATTAGGGCATCACAAATAATTTGATCCCAAGAACCATTAAAGTTACCTCTTCTAAATAATGTTTCATCAGTAGTTGCTATTTCTCTTGTTAACTCTTTTAAATAAGGAGCTCTTACATCTTCAATATATTTTTTCATCTGTTTATCTTCTGGAATTAAATCAGAAAAAATAGGTAATAGTGTAAATTTAAAATCTTTAATTTTTCCATTTTGAATATCTAAATCAAGAACATTTAAGAACTTACCATTTGAACCTGCATTACAAACATAAGTAACACCTGCTTCATTTTTAACAGGATAAGCTTCTGGTACACCATCATGAGTATGACCACCCATAATAAAATCAATTCCTGTTACAACCTCAGCCATTTTCTTATCAGTATCATAACCATTATGAGAAAGAACAATCACGGCATCTGGTTTTTCTTCTTCTCTTATTTCATCAACTAATTCTTGCATTCCCTCATCATTAATTCCAAAAGTCCAATCTGGAATAAATCTTTGTGGATTAGCAATAGTTGTATAAGGGAAGGCTTGACCAATAATAGCAACTCTAGCATTACCCATTTTTTTAATAGTATAAGGTTTAAATGCATGACCAGTATCTTCATCATAAGCTTCTGCTGTTCCTTCAAACAAAGAGTCTTCTTTTACTTTAACATTCTGTGCTAAAAACTCAGCATCTAATAATTTTACATTTTCAAGAACTTCAGAAGCTTTATATGTAAACTCCCAGTGACCTACTGCAACATCAACACCAAGTAGGTTCATAGCACCAACCATGTCACGACCTCTTGTATATAAAGCTGTTGCACTTCCTTGCCAAGTATCTCCACCATCTAATAATAAAGTTTTATCTTTACCAAATGAATTAGTTAGAAAATCAACTACAGTTTTAATCTGAGCAAAACCACCTGTTCTGCCCATAGCTTTAGCATGTTTCTCAAAATTTACACAAGAATAAGCATATTCTAATCTTTTATTACCTTTTATTCCATAATAATCAAGCAGTTTTTCACCTACAATATGTGGAGGCTTACCATAATTACCATGAAACCCTAAGTTTACACTAGGCTCTCTAAAGTAAACTGGCAAAAGTTGTGCATGAGAATCAGTCATGTGCATAAATCTTGCATTACCAAATGGTTTTAACTTATAATAATCTTCTAGTTTATTTGTATCTGTCATTCTTGTATGTGAATTAGCAAATACTGGTGCAGCTCCTAGCATAGCCATCATGTATACAAATTCTCTTCTACTTAATTTGCTCATTTATTAACCTTTTATTGTTTATTTTCCTGAACCTGCTACTGTGAAACCAAAAGAAGTCCACGCTTGCATTCCACCTCTATAATATTTAATTTTGTGTGCTGGATATCCCATGTTTAATAAAGAATATTTAACATTTTTTATCATTGCAGGAGTTTGTCCACACCAAAAGCCATTACAATAAGCTACAATTGTTTTAGCTTTAGAAAAATCAAGTGTACCATCTTCTCTTTCAACCACACCCATTTCATCTTCCATCATTTCAATTGAAGTTTCTTTTGAGTCAAAGTTTGTAAAAGGAACATTTACAGAACCTGGTATTCTTAATTTAGCATGCCACCCTGGTTTTCTTGAATCTAAAATTACAATAGAATCATCAGTTTGTGCTTTCTTCATATATTCAATAAATTCCAACTCACCAACAGTTTCAACACCTTTTGCTAATTGAATTGGTTGAGGAGCACCTCTATTTGTAGTATTGTATAATTCAGAAATTAAATTTCCTGATTTTTGATTTCTCATTAGAGTAAACTTTTCACCATTTAAATTCATTTCTATTGATTTAACACCCTTTGAAATTGGTACAAACTTTGAGCTTTCACCCTCTGCAAAAGAGTTTGTTATACACAAAGTAGTAATAGCTGTTGCTAATAATGTCTTTTTAAAAAATGTCATTTTATTCTCCAGTTTTTTATTAATTAATAATATTTAATAATTCATATCACAAAAAAAAGCCAAGATAAAAATCTTGACTCTTAAAACAGTGTTTTAAAATTTAAATTAGTATTTATAACCTTCACCTGGTTGTGCTAATTTCCAAGTTGATTTTGCTTCGTGGGCTTGTTGTAAAGCTCTTATAGCAAATTTACAAGCTCTGTGAGCAGCAAAGTTTGTTTCTAATTTTGTTTTTGATTTTTTACCTTTAAAAGTTTTAGGGTTAACTTCTTTTGCATTTGTTTTAATAGCTTCTTCAACAGAAACAATAATAGCTGAGTTATTAACACCTAATCTTCTAAATTCTAATCCCTCTTTTTGAGCAATGGCATTATATTTTTTTGCTGTTTCAATAACATTTTTAATACCATTTTTTTCAACATTACAAACTTTTTCTATATCAATTTTAGAAGCCATTTCAGGAGCTGAAGGAGTCTTTGCACAAGCACTTAATGCAAATATAGCTGATACTGCTAGTGATAAACTTAATAATCTTTTCATAATAGTTCCTTCTTACTTTCTAATATCTGGGCCATCAACTGGCATTCCATTTGACATATAACTCATAAAGTATAATAACTCTTTCATAGTTTCTGATTCATTCTTAGGTGGTACTTGCCCTTGGTCTTTTACACATCCAGACATTCTTCTCTCTAATGTTCCTAAACCATCATTATTAGCATCTTTTGCTCCCCATTTTAATCTATATACAGGGAAATGTGATGTTTGACCTAATAATTGAGATAAACTTTCATTTCTAACTCTTTGACCTGCACCTTGAACATGACAAGTTGCACAAGAAAGTTTTAAATAACCTCTTTGAGAATAGTAATACTCTTTTCCTCTTTCATAAGCTTCTGCTGCTGCTTTACTATTAATTTGAATATTAACTTTTTTCTCAGCATCTCTTGCTTCATTTGCAAAATATGCTTGTAAATGTGCCATTTTACCTTTTGTTGTTTTCCAAGGTTTTTCCCCATTATCTTTTAAACACGTATTAATAGCTGAAGTTAAAGAAACTAATTGTTTTTTCTTATCATCAAAATAAGGATAATCTCCCGCAATATCAGGATTTGGGAAACAGTTTTTAAATGATTTACCATTTGCAAATGCTTTTGTATATAAAGCCTCTCCTGCTTCTATAAAATCTTCGTATGGAGGAAATTCATTTATTTCTTCATAAGAAGCTCTACCATTTTTAGAAAAAGCATAGTTTCCTTTAGAAAACTCTTCATGTTTAACTCCACTTATAATATTGTTTTTTAATTCATCATCAGTAGAATATGGGAAAAATGTATTTTTATTTCCATAAGGATCTTTGAACTTTGCTTCAAAATAATCAATTAAAGCAAGTCTATCTTTTTCTGCTTGAGCATTAAAATCAGCTGCATTTAAAGCACATGAAGTAAGTGCAACTAAAGCAGTTGTTTTTGCAATTTTTATTAACATAATCTCTCCTTAGGTTTAGCTAGTTACATAATGTAACTAACTATTTAATCTTACTTTTATCAGTTCTTGAATCACCTTTTAAGTCAATCCAAGAAATCTCAACTTTATCACCTTTTTTAGCACCTACTGATTCAGCATTAAACTTAAACTTTAAGTATGGATTTTTTGATAAAAATTGTGATGTTGAAGCTTCAAATACAATTTTGTCATTTACTTTTGCAGTTAAATATGTAATAAAATTCGCTTCTTTTTTTGCTCTTTCTGCCTCTTGGTAACTTAACATTGAATGTTTTGCCATAGCTTTAACAGTTACAACACCTTTTTTTAATTTTGCTTTAATTCTTGTTTTACCAGCCATTTTTATTCCTTTAATTTTCTATTTTATGCTTTTAATTTTATGTATTTATTAGTTGGGGTTAAATCAACCACCACATCCACCAATTGTTACTTTTACTAATTTTGAATCAGAATATAATTTACCATTTTCTTCTACAACAGCTGTAACTGTTCCTGTTTTAGCCATTTTAATTCTAATAGAATAATCAATAATTCCACCTTGTGGTACTGTAAATACAGCAACTGCACTTTCAGGGTTTGCATCTTGGAATACAGCTACTTTTGAACCAGCTAATTTTGAAGAAACAGTTACAGGAATAACTGCACCATTTTCAGCAATATCTGGAGCTTTTAATTTTACTTTACCTTTAGTAGTAGAAGTTGTTCCAAAAATTTCTTTCATAGCTTCATCAACTTTTGTTGCAGTCCAAGCTTTTGGCTTTGTTTCTCTAAAATTTACAGCACTTAAAGTTGAAGGTGCTATAGATAATGCTAATGCTCCTAATCCGAATCCTAAAAAATTTCTTCTATTCATAATTTATTCCTTTTCTTTATTTAATTGTTTTTAAAAATGCTACAACAGCTTTAATTTCACTATCACTTAACCAACCATTTTTACCAAAAGCTGGCATTGCTGAAATTGGATTTGTTGTATATGGATCATAAACCTTGTCATATAAAGCCTCATCAGGCCAATATTGTAAAGCTTGAAGTTTAGGTCCCATACTACCAGGTCCATCAACTTTCATACCTTCAATTGCATGACATGCAAGACAATTACCTTTATTTTTTGTCATAAAGATTTCTTTACCTTGCTTAATTAGTGCATCATTTGCTACTGCACCAGTAAACGAAACTGCGGTAATCGCAGATGCAAGTAGTAGTTTTTTAATTACCTTCATTCCTTACCCCTTTATTTGCTAGAGTTGATCATATAATCAACTACTTTTTTGAACTCTTCATCAGATAAATTCATAGCCCCACCTTTAGGAGGCATTGCATTTATACCTTTGATACCGTTATTATACACTGCTTCTTTACCTTTTTCAAGTACAGAAGCCCAAGCTTCTTTATCACCAAGTACAGGAGCACCAATAGCTTTGTTTCCATGACAAGCTGCACAAGATGTTTCATAAGCTTGTTTTGCTTTAGGGTCAGCTACATTTCCTTTTTCTTCTTCAACTTTCCAAAATCTTTTTGTTGAAGCAGGTGGTTCAAAATCATTTAACTCATTTTTAATTCTAAGAACAGGAACTTTACCTTTTATACAATCTTTCATACATCTTGTACCAGTACCATAGTTTTTAGGATCACTTAAAAATGCTCTCATATTTTCGATACCTTGTTTAGGATCTTTTGTATCAACATTTGGATAAAAACCATCCTCATTAGGCATTTTTATTTTTAAAAATTTTTCTCTATCTAAAACATACTCTTCATCAAGTTCTACCCCATCAATTTCAATACCATTTTCCATTAACAAATATGCAGTAAGAGCATATACTTCACTATTAGTTAAAGATTTTGGATGATTAAAAGGCATTGAATCTTTAATATACCAAAAAAGTGTACTTGCATAAGGCCAATATGTACCAATTACTTTTATTGGTGCCTCAGGGCTAGGATTTTTATCTGCTGGATTTAATAATTGATTAGTTAAAGATTCAGTTGAAGATTCCCCAACAGATAGTCTAGGATAACCTTTACCACCAGCACCAAATTCACCATGACACATAGCACATTGTGCATCATAAAGTTCATTACCCCATTCTACAGAACCTTGTGCTTTTTTTGGTTTTCCATTTTCTAATACTGGTTTTCCATGTTTTGTATCATACATAGGAAGACCTGTACCATCAGGCATTACATCAGTGTTCCATGCTGCTATTTCATTCTTAGTAGCAGTTCTAAAATGATTAAAATTCTTAACTTTTTGTGTATTTACATGATAAGAAGTATATTTACCATCTTTTACTTCATATTTTATAGCTCCATCTACAACCTTTTGTGCTGCATAAGATGAAGTTAACAATGTTGAAGCAGCAATAAGCCCTAGTAAAGTTTTCTTAAGCTTTATGTTTTCTAATGTGAACATTATTAACCTCCCCTTTAGAGTTAACTTCCCAAGTTACCATAGCATTTCTATGATAAACATTTTCTACACCAACAACTGAAGTTTCTTGATCAATTGTAGGTTGTACATTACCTGTATCATCAACTGCTCTACTTGTTAATAAAATAGGCTTTCCATCCCATTTATAAATATAACTAAACCTTGTCCATGCTTTTGGTAGTACTAAACCTTTTAAACTTGCTTCAACCCAATTATCTCCACCATCAAATGAGATATCTACATGTTTAACAGTACCTTGTCCAGACCAGGCAATACCTTGAATTTCAACAATATCACCTTTCTTAAGGTTAGTCCATGGCTTTTCAGGACAGGGAGATGTAATTACAGAATTAACCTCATTAATCCAGAAAAACTGAATTGCTTTTCCTGATTTCTGAAGCATTGTATATTTTGAAGTTTCTTCTTTAGCATGCCATGGCTTATCTGAAAACTCTAATCTTCTTAGCCATTTTGTATTTAAATTACCTTCCCAACCTGGAACTAAAAGTCGTAAAGGATACCCTTGTTCTGGTCTAAGAGCTTCTCCATTTTGTCCCCAAACCAGCATTGCATCATCTAAAGCTTTTTCAACAGGAATTGTTCTAGGATTTGTAGCGTTATCACTTCCTTCTGCTAACATCCATAAAGCATCATCTTCTAAACCAATATCTTCTAATACAGTTTTTAGCATAACTCCTGTCCATTCAGCTTGGCTCATCATACCTTTCATAAACTGTAAGTTATTAAATTGAGGTCCTCTCCAACCTGTACTTCCATTTGCTGGACACTCAATAAAATATATTCTACTTTCACTTGGATATTTTTTTAAATCATCTAAAGTTAAAACTACTTCTTTTTTAACTTTTCCATGAATCATTAATCTAAATTCATGGGGATTTACATGAGCTGTTCCTCCATGATTTCTAGTAAAGAATAAACCATTTGGAACAATAATACCATCTAATTCATGTAAAGGACACATAGAAACTGTTGCATATTTATCACCAGAAGATAGAAGTTCAGTAGTTCTTCTTACTACATTATGTTCATAAGGAGATGGTACTCCGTATGGATACTTATCAGTCTTATCACCAAGCTTAATTCCCCATTCAGCTTCGTTCATAATTGCTACATCATCTGCTTTTGCTTTTACGGGACCTAAAACATTTGCAGCAGCAATTGCACCAGCTGAATAAACCGCAGTTTTTCTAAAAAAATCTCTTCTACTTAGTTTCTTTGATGAAACATTATCAAGAGCTTTTTCAGAATTATTACTAGCTTTCGTCATCATTCCTCCTTATATATTGGTATTTAATTATACCAGACAAACAAATCTATTATAGATATGAGTATCTTAATAAATACTAAATATATAAATATAAACTTTTCTTATAATTATATATATTCAATTTATTATTACTTTATCATATAAATATCATAACAATTTTTTATCATATTTTTTAAAATAGCAATTAAATAGCTATAAATACTAGTTTTTAAAGGATTAAACAAATTTATTTATATTTATGATAATTTTCATTTATCATTTGTTGAATATAAAAAAATTTACAAGAATTAAATAATAATTTGGTATTTGAGTAGTAATGAAACATAAAAAGAGATAAATATTGATTTTAGCATAAAACTGAATATGTATTCAGTTTTATGGTATTTAATTTTATATATTTGAGATTTTTTTACTTATAAAATTTAGTTTAATAAGTTTTTAGCAAATCTAACAGCTTCTTCTGTTATATTTTCACCACTTATCATTCTTGATATTTCATTTACTCTTCCTTGTGTATCAAGTTTTTTTACAATTGAAGTACCTTTATTTTTATCAACTAAAAAATGTTGATTTGAAGAGGATGTAAGTTGAGGCTGATGTGAGATTGCAAAGATTTGATAAGATTTTGCTAACTTTGTAAGTACTTTAGAAATTGCTTCGCTCTCTTTTCCACTTAGGTTAGCATCGATTTCATCCAAAAATAAGATTCCATTATCAACAATATCAAATTCACTCATCGATGTAAGTAATGCTAATCTTAATCTATTAAATTCACCCGAACTTATTGTTTCTAAACTTACTCCTGCTAATTCAAATTTAATTAAATCAATACCCGTAATATCAATTTCTTTAATGTCAAATATGATTTTAGCATTCCCTAAATATAGATCTTTTAGATATTTATTGATTTTATTTTCTAATAATACACTAACTTTTTTTCTAATTTTACTTATTGATAAGGAGAAGATTTCTAATTCTTCTCTTAAATCATTTTGTTTTTTTTCTAATACGCTTTTTTCAAAACTAATATTTTCATAAGATTCTAATTCTTTTATTTTTTCTTCTTTATATTCTAAACACTCTTTTATAGAACCAAATCTTTTTTGTAAGGAAGAAAGCTTCTCAATTCTATCTAAAACATTTTCAATATCTATATCTTCAAGTTCATATAAAGAATCATTAAATTTCTCAAATATATTTGTTAGTTCATTCATTGTATCATCAAAAAAACTACTATCTATTTCTAATAATTCTAAAGCATTATTTACTGATGAATTGTAATTTAAAATGACAGAAGCTTCTTTGATAGCTGCTTCAAGCTTATCTTTTTTTGCTAGCTTCTTTTTTATTTCATTTAGTTCTTCATATTCATCAATTTTTGGATTAATAGCTTCAATTTTGTCTATTTCAAATTTAGCAAACTCTTTTAAATCTTCAAGTTTTGATTCATCTTCATAAATTTTTTCAAGTTTTGCTCTTACTGATTTAAGTTCTTGATAAAATTTAATAAACTCTTTTTTTAAAGTATTAAATTCTTTATTTTCTTTTGAAGCTAAATTATCTAAAAAACTTATAAGTTTTGAACTTTGAAAGTCACTTGTGTCTTTTAAGTTTAAATGTTTAATTAACTTAGAACTAAACTCGTTTAGTTTCTTTTTTGAGATAGTTTGATTGTTTAAGAAAAATCTTACTTTTTCTTTTTTAATAGTTTTTATAATAATTTCATCATTATTTGAAATATCAAAAGCTTCATTTTCAATATTTGAGTTTACAAGAGTAACCTCTCCTAGTTTTGATTTTACATCACTTAAAGAAAATAAAGAAAGAATTGCTTCCATTAAAATAGATTTACCTGCTCCACTAGGCCCTGTAAAAACATTTAGTCCTTTTTCAAAATTTAATTCTACTTTTTCAAAAGATAAACAGTTTTCTAAATAAACTCTATCAATCATTAGTTACCCCATCTTAATTTTTCATTTAAAACATCAAAATAGTTTCTCTCACATCTATGTATTAATCTTGCATTATCTTGTGCAATTTTTATTTTAATCGTTTCATTTTGCTCTATTTCGTAAATATCTTGTCCATCTACAATTATAACTGCCCCTTGATTATCTGAAATATTAAACTCAATTTCAAAATCAGCAGGCATGACTAAAGGTCTTTGAGTTAAAGAATGAGGCGCAACAGGAGTAATAATGAAAGCTTCTGTTAGAGGATATACTAAAGGGCCTCCTACAGAAAGATTATATGCAGTTGAACCAGTAGGACTTGAGATAATAACACCATCACCATAATAAGAATTAAAAGGTCTACCATCAATTTTAGCATCTATTGATATCATAGAAGAAATAGATTTTCTTGAAATTACAATATCATTAAAAGCAACAAAATTATTTAAATTTAAATTACCTTCTATCATCATTCTATTATCAATTCTATAATTATCTTTTTTTAAATCAGCAACAAATTTCTCTAATTCATCCATATTTATATCTGTTAAAAAACCTAATGTTCCTAAATTTATGCCTAAAATAGGAATATTATATTTAAAAGATCTTCTTACAACAGATAATAAAGTACCATCTCCACCAACAGAAACTAAAAAATCAACTTTTTTACATAATGAGTCTAAGCTATAGCCCTCATCATCTATCATCATAGCTGAATTATATTCTAAATATGTTTCTATGTCATTTTCATTAAATATTTTTTTTATTTTTAGATAGTCAGTTTTTAATTCAGGGCTTGAAGGTTTTAAAATAACCCCAACACTTTTGATATTTTCTAAAAGATTAAGACTTTTTTTTAGTTTCAACTTTTCATCCTAATGAAGATATATTTTTAGGATTTTAGCATAATTATATTATGAAGAGTATTATAATTACAAATTGCAATATTTTTATAGGAAGTTTATTTTGTTTTTGTATAAAAAAAGGGAAGTTTTTAAACTTCCCTTTTCTTAATATCAAAAGCTTGTTAAAACATAAAAGAGTGACTCATGTCACTCTTTTATACTGTCTTAACCATTTCTTTTAGAAATAATTTCCTCAGAAACATTTTTTGGAACTTCAGCATAGTTATCAAATAACATACCGTAAGTTGCTCTACCTTGAGTCATAGATCTTAAGTCAGTAGAGTATCCGAACATTTCAGATAATGGAATCATTGCAGTAACTAGTTTAACACCAGCTCTTTCATCCATAGATTGAACTTGTCCTCTTCTTTTATTAACGTCACCGATAACATCTCCCATATACTCTTCAGGAGTTTCAATTTCAACTTTCATCATTGGCTCTAAGATTACAGGTTGAGCAGCAGCTGTTCTACAACCTTCTTTGAATCCCATAGATGCAGCTAATTTAAATGCCATCTCAGATGAATCTACATCATGGTAAGAACCATCATATAATGTAACTTCAATATTAACCATTGGGTAACCAGCTAAAATACCACCAGCCATAGCTTCTTCACAACCTTTTTGAACAGCAGGGATATATTCTTTTGGAACAGTACCACCTTTAATTTCATTGTGGAATTTGAAGTTATCTTCTGAATCAGCAGGTAATGGTTTAATATCTAAATATACGTGACCATATTGACCTTTACCACCAGATTGCTTAGCATATTTGTACTCGTTTTTAACAGGGTTTTTAATAGTCTCTCTATATGCAACTTGTGGAGCACCAACTTCAGCTTCAACTTTAAATTCTCTTTTCATTCTATCAACAAGAATTTCTAAGTGTAACTCACCCATTCCCGAAATAATAGTTTGTCCAGATTCTTCATCAGTATTAACTCTAAATGATGGATCTTCTTCTGCTAATTTTCCTAAAGCAATACCCATTTTTTCTTGATCAGCTTTAGTTTTAGGTTCAACTGCAACAGAAATAACTGGCTCAGGGAATTCCATTCTTTCTAAGATTACTGGATCTTTTTCAGAAGCTAATGTATCACCTGTAATAGTGTTTTTTAATCCAACTACTGCACCGATTTCACCAGCATATAATTGAGAAACTTCTTCTCTATTATTTGCGTGCATTTGAAGTAATCTTCCGATTCTTTCTTTTTTCATTTTTGTTGAGTTCATTACATAAGTACCAGACTCTAATTGTCCTCTATATACTCTTGTAAATGTTAATTGTCCAACAAATGGGTCAGTCATAATTTTAAATGCTAATGCTGCAACTTCACCATCATCAGTTGAAGGAACAATAACAGCTTCACCATCTTGAGTCTCACCTTTAATATCAGCAACCTCTGTTGGTGCTGGTAAATACATAGCAACAGCGTCAAGTAAAGTTTGAACACCTTTGTTTTTAAATGCAGTACCACAAGTCATTGGAGTAATTGTCATATTTAAACAAGCAGTTTTTAAACCAGCAATAATTTCATCTTCTGATAATTCACCCTCTTCGAAGTATTTTTCCATTAACTCTTCAGAAGACTCAGCAGCAGCTTCAATCATTTTTTCTCTATATTCTTCAGCTTGGTCTAATAAGTCAGCAGGAATTTCTTCTACATGGTAGTTAGAACCCATAGCAGCATCTTGATCCCAAACGATAGCTTTCATTTGTACTAAATCAATTACACCTTGGAAATCTTCTTCTGCTCCAATAGGAAGTTGAATTGGAACTGGATTAGCTTTTAATCTTTCAGATACTTGCTTTTCAACATTAAAGAAATCAGCACCTGTTCTATCCATTTTATTAACGAAGATCATTCTTGGAACACCGTATTTATTTGCTTGTCTCCAAACTGTTTCAGATTGTGGTTGAACTCCACCTACTGAACAAAATACAGCTACAGCACCATCTAAAACTCTCATAGATCTTTCAACTTCAATAGTGAAGTCAACGTGACCTGGTGTGTCAATGATATTAATTTGTAATTGCTCATTAGTTTTTGGGTGTTTCCAGTGACAAGTTGTTGCAGCAGAAGTAATTGTAATACCTCTTTCTTGCTCTTGTTCCATCCAGTCCATAGTTGCAGCACCATCATGAACCTCACCAATTTTGTGAGATACACCAGTATAGAATAAAATTCTTTCTGTAGTTGTTGTTTTACCAGCATCAATGTGAGCAGCAATACCGATATTTCTAACTCTATTAAGAGGTGTTTTTCTTGCCATCTTAAATTTTCCTTTTAAGTTTAATAGTTTTCGTAATTTTATCTAAATTACAATAAAAAAAAAGGGCGTAAAACACCCTTTTTTAAATATAAAATGATTTATTACAGAATGATTACCATCTGTAGTGAGCAAATGCTTTATTAGCTTCTGCCATTCTATGCATATCTTCTTTCTTCTTGAAAGAAGCTCCTCTTTCATTAGCAGCTTCAAATAATTCGTTTGCTAATCTCTCAACCATAGTTCTTTCATTTCTTTTTCTAGCAGCGTCAACTAACCATCTTAATGCTAAAGTTTGTCTTCTTACAGCTCTAACTTCTACAGGTACTTGGTATGTAGCTCCACCAACTCTTCTAGATTTAACTTCTAAAAGTGGCTTAACATTTTCAATTGCTTTTTCAAATAATTCAATACCAGACTCTTCACCTCTAGCATCTAAGTTAGCAATTGCACCATACATAATTTTTTGTGCTGTAGATTTTTTACCATCTAACATAACTGTATTAATAAATTTAGTGATCACTTTACTATTGTAGATAGGATCAGCCATTACTTCTCTAACTGGAGCTTTTCTTCTTCTCATTTTTCTATCCTTCTACTTATTTCTTTGGTTTCTTAGTACCGTATTTAGATCTTGCAACAGTTCTGTTTGCAACACCAGCAGTATCTAAAGCACCTCTAACTACGTGATACTTAACACCAGGTAAATCCTTAACTCTTCCCCCTCTAACTAATACGATAGAGTGTTCTTGTAAGTTGTGACCCTCACCACCAATATATGAAATTACTTCAAATCCAGTAGTTAATCTAACTTTTGCAACTTTTCTTAAAGCCGAGTTTGGTTTCTTTGGAGTTGTAGTATATACTCTAGTACATACACCTCTTCTTTGTGGACATTTATCTAATGCTGGTGATTTTGATTTTTTAATCACCTTTTTTCGCTCTTTTCTAACAAGCTGATTAATAGTAGGCATTCTTTCCCTTTATTTTTATTATAGAGAGTCTTATAAAGTCAAAATGAATCTTTAAGATTCTCTATTTCTTGGTTTGAGCTTTAAAGCGGCTCATGCTTCTCGTTACGCCAAATGACGCCATGACATATGATAAGAATCATAATCAAAACGATACTACCATTCTAGAGAAACGTTGAGTGTTTTCTAAAAAAGTTATAGATTATATTTAATAATAGCTTAATTTTTTCTTATATTAAACTGAAATGTTGTTATGGTAAACTTTTACATAACTTGAATATTTTATATTTATTAATAATTAATACTAATTAATAGCTTTTATATTGTACTATTATTAACAAATTCTATATAAGGAATAAAAATGACAATTAGAGAAATGGATATATTTGTTAATGTTGTTGAGTTATCAAATTTAACTGAGGTTTCAATTAATATGAATTTAACTCAACCAAATATTTCAATAACAATTAAATCTATTGAAAAAGAGTTTAACGAAAAAATGTTTGATAGAATAGGTAAAAAATTAATTGTAAATGAAAGAGGAAGAATTTTATATAATGAAATTTTACCTATATTAACACAAATAAAAGAACTTCAAAATAAATTTTCAAAAAATAAATTAATTGGTAATATAAGTGTAGCGGCTACTAATACAATAGGTGTATATGTTCTTCCTTTTGTACTTTATGATTATAATAAACTATATCAAGATGTAAAAATCACTCATTATTACAAAGATGTTAATTCTATTATATCTCTAATTAATTCAGGAAAAATTGATGTAGGATTTATTGAAAGTGATATCAATGACAAAAATATCGTTAAAGAATTGCTTTATAAAGATGAACTTATAGTAGTTAGCGCAGATAAAGAACTTACTAAAAAAAGTTTTTATATTGATCAATTATTTTCAAAAGAATGGATAATTAGAGAAGAAACTTCAGGAGTAATGAAAGTATTTTTTGATTATCTAGGAGATTTAAAAAATGAATTAAATATTACTCTTGCACTTGAACATGCTCTTGCAATAAAACAAATATTAAAAAACTATAAAGACACAATCTCAATTTTACCTGCAAAAAGTGTTGAAAATGAATTAAATGAAGGTATCTTATACAAAGTTGATACTATCAATATGAAATTTGAAAGAAACTGTTATATGGTCTATCATAGAAATAAATTTAGAAATGCAGTATTTGAATCATTTAGAACTTTTATTATTGAAAATATAAATTAATTACTTAATTTAATTAATTAATATTTCTGTAACTATAAATTTCTTTTATCTAAAAAATAAAAAAAACTTATTTTTTATAATATTTCATTTCTGATACTATTTTAATACACAGATACTAGTATTTAATAATTTAAAAAGTGTTAGGAGAAAAGATGGATATAAACAGATTTAAAAAAAGAGGTTATGTAAAAAGACCTACATATATTGAGCCTCTTAATAATTTAACAAAGCTAATGAATAAGAATATAAATCTATACGTAAAAAGGGATGATTTACTTGAAAGTGGAGGAAATAAAACTAGAAAGTTAGATTATCTTATTGCTGATGCAATAGAAAAAGGTTGTGATACGATTATTACTTGTGGTGCAGTACAATCTAATCATTGTAGAATAACTTTATCTTGGGCAAATCTTGAAAAAATGGATTGTCATTTAATTATAGAAGAAAGAGTAAAAGGCTCATATAAAGAAGATGCAAATGGAAACAATTTTCTATTTCATTTAATGGGAGCTAAATCTATTAAAATGGTAGCTGGAAAAAGTGATATGATGGCTGAAATGGAAAAGAAAGCTGAAGAATTAAGAAAAGAAGGTAAAAAACCATATATAGTTCCAGGTGGAGGTTCAAATGGTATTGGTGCGTT
Source organism: Arcobacter sp. YIC-80 (assembly GCF_044841725.1). Lineage (NCBI taxonomy): Bacteria > Pseudomonadati > Campylobacterota > Epsilonproteobacteria > Campylobacterales > Arcobacteraceae > Arcobacter > Arcobacter sp. YIC-80. The sequence goes on from NZ_JBJBSI010000003.1 coordinate 246,281, forward strand.
AGGATATTCATCTTGTGCATTAGAATTAATGGAACAACTTGCTAAAGAATCATTGGATATTGATACTATTGTTGTACCATCAGGAAGTTCTGGTACTCATGCAGGTATGGCTGTTGCTCTAAAAGCTTTAAATAGCAAAATAAATCTTGTTGGTATAAACGTATCAAGAACAACAGAAGAACAAAAAGATACTGTTTTTAAAGTTGCACAAGAACATATAGAAGTATTAGGTCTTGATAAAAATATCTTAAGAAGAGATGATTTAATTTGTATTGAGGATTATGTGGGAGAGGGATACTCTCTTAAAACTGAAGGTATGAAAAATGCAGTTGAAGTTTTTGCTAGAGAAGAGAGTATTTTACTTGATCCTGTTTATACAGGAAAAGTTGCAGATGGATTCTTAGACTTAATTAAAAAAGATTATTTTAAAGAAGGTTCAAATGTATTGTTCTTACATACTGGTGGGTCAATAGCCTTATACGCATATCAAAATTACTTTAAGGATTAAAAATGTTACGAAGTATATTATTAGTTTGTCTTGTTGGAGCTGTTGCAGTAAATGCTAAAACTTTAAGATTATCTACTTATGTTAATTCAATAGATGTAAGATACAAAGGTTTTGAACATTTTGCCGATTTAGTAAAGAAAAAAAGTAATGGAAAACTAAAAATCAAAATATATGGTTCATCTACACTTCATGGTTGGAGTGAAGGAGTTGATGCAGTATTAGGTGGGGTAACAGATATTTCTTGGTTACCTTCTGATAAGAGGTTAAAATGTCAAAGAGTTACTGCACTATATCCAGCAGTAGTTGATTTCAAAAAGCAAATTGAAACAGATGCAAAATATACAGAACTTTTAGAAGATGAACTTTCAAAAAATAATTTAAAAGTAATCTTTAATTCAAACTATTCTTATGACCAAGAATGGTGGTTTAAAGAACCAATAGCAGATTTAACAAAACTTGATGGTAAACAAGTAAGAAGTCCTTATCCTGTTATAAGTGAAATGATTAAACAATGGGGAGGAAATCCAGTATTTATCTCACCAAAAGAAGTTTTTCAATCAGCAGAGAGAGGTGTTGTAGATGGTGTAAGTATGGGTGTAGCTACTTATAGTTCTTGGAAATTATGGGGTGTAATGCCACACATGGTAAATGGAAGTTTATTTTACGGTAATACTCAATATGTAATAAATAAAAGTTCATTTGAAAAACTATCAAAAGAACACCAAAAAATCCTTCTTGAATCTGCAAAAGAGTCTGAAGTTTGGTTAAAACCTAGATACGAAGCTTGGGTAAATGAAAGAGTTGGTCAAGCAATCATGGAAGGTGGAGGAAGTGCATACTCTTTAGATATTGATAAAAGAAAAGATATTGTTAAGAAAATTCAAGCAATATGGGATGTAAAAGTTAAAAAAGAGTGTGGAGAAGATTTAGCAAATAAAATAAAAGAATTGGTTAATCAATGAATAAATTAGACAAAATCACAGTATATTTATCCTATCTAGGTGGGGTTATTATTGTTATCCAAAGTCTATGGATAGGAGTCTCAGTTTTCTTACGAAAACTGGGATATCCAGATCCATACGTTACAGAGGTTACAGCATTGATGCTTTTACCACTGGCTTTTTTAGGTATGAGTTATTCATTAAAAGTTAATGGTTATCCAGAAGTTACATTACTTAATGAAAAGCTACCAACAAAAATAGCAAAGTTTTTTAATAAGGTTAAATATCTTGTAATATTTCTAATAGGAATATTTTTTACATTGACTTTATATAAAGCTTTTACTTTAGCCTATGTAAGTGGTGCAAGTAGTGAAATATTAGAAATACCGAGAACGTATGTTGCATTTCCAACATTGGCCTCTATGATATTTTTTAATATTTACAGTTTATATAAATTATATTTAGAGTTTAAGGATTAAAAATGGAATGGTATATTGTTGGCATAGGACTATTAGGTCTTTTAATGCTATTTATTAGTATAGGAATCCCTATTCCATTTGCTTTAGTGGGGGCGTCATTGCCTTTTTTATGGACAATTCAAGACTTTAATACTTCTTTAATGTCTAATCAATTACAGTTATGGAGAACTTGGATAGATTACATATTATTATCTGTACCTATTTTCATTTTTTTAGGTGAGCTTATTGCAAAATCAAATCTAGGTGAAAAGTTATATGAAGCATTTTATAGAGGTATTCCAGTAAGAGGAACTGCTGCTTATGGTAGTATTGGAGCTTGTGCAGGGTTTGGAGCTGTTTGTGGATCTTCAATGGTTGGTTCTTTAACAATAGGTGGCGTTGCATTAAAACAAATGTTAAGACTTGGTTACAATAAACAATTAAGTGCAGGTATTCTTGCAGCAGGTGGTACTTTAAGTGTACTTATTCCACCTTCTTTAATTTTATTATTTTATGGAATTGTAACAGATACTTCTATTGGTAAGTTATTTATTGCGGGAATTATTCCAGGTATTATTTTAACGGGAATGTTTTTCTCAATAATATTAATATGGCAAAAATTTGATGATACTTCTATTCCAAGAAAAGATTCAATAGAAACTGTAGGTTTCAAATTTGTATTTTTTGCATTTTTACCTATTATTGTAGTTGGTTTAATTATTATCACATCAATATATTTTGGAATTGCAACTCCAACTGAAGCTGCAGCATTAGGTGTAATTGCAACTTCTATTTTTTCATATTTTTTAGGTGGAATAAATTTCAAGAAATTTCTTGAAGCTATTCTTTCTACAATGAAAACAATGGGTTATTTAGGTATTCTTTTAGCTGGTGCATCGCTTTTTGGTTTTGTAATTGAGTATTATGGTATACCAGATGAAATTACAGATTTTATGACAACATTAAATCTATCAAAATATGAGATTTTATTTGCAGTTATTATTTTCTATATTATTATTGGAATGTTTTTAGAACCTGTATCTATGACATTTATTACTTTACCAACTATTTTCCCTCTAATTAATTTAGTTGGATTTGATTTAATTTGGTTTGGTATTGTTTATACAATTACAATGGAAATAGCTGTTTTAACACCTCCTGTAGGTCTTAATTTATATGTAATACAAGGTATATCAAATAATGAAATTACAATATTCGATGTAATAAAAGGTGTATTACCATTTTTAGTAGCTCTTGTACTAATGATCGTATTATTAATTTTTGAACCAACTATTGCTATGTATTTAACAGGGGATTAATTATGATTCTAAACTATAAAATATACGGAAATAAAAGTAATGAAAACTCAATTCTATTAATTCATGGATATTTAAGCTCTCATGAACATTTTAAATTTCAAATTAATGAATTAGTTAGAAATAACTTTTGTGTATATTGTATAGATATGCCAGGCCATGGCTTAAATAAAGAGGTATTATTGCCAAATATGACATCATTTGCAGAATCAATGATTGAAACAATAAACTTCTTAGAGCTTAAAAATTTTTCTTTACTTGGACACTCTATGGGTGGAATGTTAAGTATTGAAATTGCTGTTACTATTAGTGAGCAGATAAATAAACTTATATGTTATGGTACTGCAGCTAGTGGGAATTTAAAAAATAGATTTGAAACATTTGAACAAAGTAGAGATAGAGTAAAAAAAGATTATACAACTTTTAAAAAAATGGCCCATGCAAAATGGTTTTATAAAGGTGAAAATGATAAATATTTTGATTTGTGTTATAACTCAGGAAAAGATATTTCTATAAGTTCAGCTATTAATTCATTAAATGTTATGGAGACATTTAATGCAAAAGATAGAATATCAAATATAAAAAATAAAACTCTTATTATGTATGGAGATAGTGACAAAACCTATGGATTAGATGATATTTTATTTCTAAAATATCACATTGAAAAAAGTAGCTTATGTGTACTACCTAGATGTGGACATAGTCCCCATCTAGAAAAAGTAGAACTTTTTAATCAAATTTTAATAGATTTTTTAAAGAATTAATATAGAAGGAATAAAAATGAAAAAAATCATATCAACAAATAAAGCTCCAAGTGCTATTGGACCTTATAATCAAGCCACGGCATTTGAAAACTTAATATTTACATCAGGACAAATTCCCCTTGTAACTTCAACTATGGAAATTGTAGAAGGAGGAATAGAAGAACAATCAAAATTAGTATTAGAACACTTAAAATCAGTTTTAGAAGAAGCTGGTTCATCATTAGATAATGTCTTAAAAACAACTTGTTATTTATCTGATATGGATAATTTTCTTAAATTCAATGAAGTTTATAATAATTTCTTTGGTGGAGAAAATGCTCCTGCTAGAGCAACTGTAGCAGTTAAAACTTTACCTAAAAATGTCCTTGTTGAAGTAGATGCTATATCTTTCAAAAACTAACAATAGATAGATTATTTAATCTATCTATTTCTTAATTAAAAACTCTTTATTTATTTTAATATTATCAAGTCTAACAATAAAATTAACAATTATTCAATAATATATTTTCTTTACTTATAAATATTTTTTATTATAATAATTAGTTTAATATATTTTACTTATTAAAAAATTAATTATACAATTACTAAAAAAGGATTTTAATGCTTAATTTAAATAAAAATTTAGGCTTAATTTATGGATTAGTATTTGTAGGTTTATTTGCATTTATTTCAGTTCTTATTTCAAAACTTGAAATATTTCAAAACTATCATATAAGTCCTCTAATTATAGGTATTATATTAGGAATTTTATTTTCACATACTTTTAGAAGTAAATTACCAGATAGTTGGAAAGCAGGAATTATATTCTCTACTAAAACTTTATTAAGAACAGCTATTGTTTTTTATGGATTTAGATTAACATTTCAAGATATAACTGATATTGGTGTTGCTGGAGTTGTAAGTAGTTTTTTAATAGTAACTTTAACTTTTATAATTGGTATGTTTGTAGGGACTAAAGTACTAAAATTAGACAAAGAGACTACAATACTTACATCTGCTGGAAGTTCTATTTGTGGTGCAGCAGCAGTATTAGCAACTGAATCAGTTATAAAAGCACCTGCACATAAAAGTGCCATAGCAGTTGGTACTGTTGTTTTATTTGGAACTATTAGTATGTTCTTATATCCTTACTTATATAGTATAGGATTTTACTCTTTTACAGAACAAGAATTTGGATTATATTTAGGAGCAACATTACATGAAGTAGCACATGTTGTTGCTGCAGGAAATAGTATTAGTGAAGAAGTAGCAAACTTCTCAGTAATAGAGAAAATGTTAAGGGTAATGTTTCTAGCTCCATTTTTAATAGTAATCTCTTATTATATAACACAAGTTGCTAAATCTAAAAAAGAAGAGTCTTCAAAATCAAAAATTGTTATACCATGGTTTGCTTTTTTATTCATTGCAGTTGCTATTTTTAACTCTTTTGATTTATTAAATCATCAAACTGTAAATGTAATAAATGAAGTTGATACTTTCTTTCTAACTATGGCAATGGCAGCACTTGGAATGGAAACACACTATAATAAATTTAAAGATGTAGGAATGAAACCTATTTACCTTGCTACAATCTTATTTTTCTGGTTAATGATAGGTGGAATTGCAATAACACTTTTCTCTTTAAAAATATGATTTTTTATAAAAATGATTTAAGCAAATAAGTATTTATTTACTATCATTTGCTTAAATCTATTAAATAAAAGAGATTAGTCTTATTTTTTAATAATTATAGTTTTTGTAAAAACATATTTAATGAATTAGCAAAACGTTGAGAATCTTTTTGATTAAATGGTTTAGGGCCTTTTGTAATCTCTCCACTATCTCTTATTTCTTCCATTAAATTTCTTATAGCTAGATAGTGTTTGATATTATCTTCTGTAAATATCTCTCCTCTATGATCAATAGCCATTGCATTTTTTTCAATAACTCTATTTGCAAGAGGAATATCAGCTGTAATAACTAAATCATTTTCGTTCAATAACTCAACTATTTTATTATCTGCTTCATCTGCACCTTCATTTACAATTAAATATTTTATAAATGAAGATTTACCTATATTTATTTTTTTATTAGCAATAACATAAGTATTTAGCTTCTTTTTTTCAATTGCTCTTAATATAATAGGTTTTAAAAGATTGGGGAAAGCATCACCATCAATAAATAAAGTCATTACAAAATCTCTTGCACTCTTCCTACTTGTCCATCTTGCAATCTAACTTTTATTCCATGAGGATGGGAAGGAGAATTAGTCAAAATATTTTTTACAATTCCTTGTGTTAATTTTCCACTTCTTTGATCTTGTTTTAAAACAATATTAACTTTTTGTCCCTGCTTAATAGAAAATCTTTTTTTAGGATCATTCATAATCTAAGCCTTAAAACTTAATGCTTGTTTAGCAAAATCTTTTCCATAAAAAAATATGATTTTGTACGATAAAGATACTTTTGCATTTTGTCCATCAGTTATATCAATAATATTAAAGTTAAAACCTTCATCAGCGTTATTTTTACTTCTAACTTTTATTTCTACTGGTTTTAAAGTTCTCATCATATTTTCAATATTTTTTTTCTCTTTTGGTTTTACAGTTGATAAATACTTTTCATCTTTTTCCATACTTTTTAAATAGTTATGTAGTAAAAGTTTTGTATCTTTATAAATTCCTTTACTCCAAGAAACCTTTCCTTTTGAGAAATGAAAAATATTACTTTTATTTAAAAGAGGAAATATTGTTTCTTTTTTTATATCATCTATAAGCTGTAAGAAGAAGTTTACTCCACCAATTGAGTCTGCATATTTTGTTAGAAGCTCGTTGATTTCTTTTTTTTCTTCTATACTTAAATCTTTGAAATTCATTTATTACCTTATTTTTTTCGTAAGTATATCTAAATCTTAAAACTTTTCTACATCAATTGCTTTTTTTTAATTTTGTCTTACTTTTATGTGTTACAATTTTAATATAAATATTTTCCAAAGATTCTATTATGAAAAAACATTTTTTAGAACAATCTCTTATATTTTTTAGTGTAACTAAATGGGTACTTTTATCTTCAGCAATTGGAGTAATTATTGGTGCAATTATTACTTTCTTTTTAAATATAATACATAGTACAAACACACAAGGTGAACTTTTACCTTTTCCAACATATTACCTCCTTCCTTTTGGATTAATGTTAACAATCTTCATAGTAAAAAAATTTGCACCAGATGCAAAAGGTCATGGAACAGAAAAAGTTATTGAAGCGGTTCATAAAAAAGATGGTTTAATGGATGTAAAAGTTATGCCAATAAAACTTTTTGCCACTGTAATTACTATATTTACAGGAGGTTCAGTAGGAAAAGAAGGTCCTGGAGCACAAATAGGTGCTGGTGCAGCTTCTTTTATATCTCAACTTGTAAAATTTTCAGCAAGAGATAGAAAAAAACTTGTTATTTGTGGTATTAGTGCAGGTTTTGCATCTGTTTTTGGTACACCAATTTCAGGTGCTATCTTTGGAGTTGAAGTTTTAATTATTGGTATTATAATGTATGATGTTTTATTACCATCATTTATTGCTGGGTTTGCAGCTTATACAACAGCTAAGCTTTTAGGAATAAACTATACTTATTACCACATGGAATTTTCAAATACAATTCCTTTTGATATTATTCTTATACTTCAAGTTATTATTGCTGGTTTATTCTTTGGACTTATTTCGTATTTTATGATTATGACTTTAAAAAATACAGAGATACAAATAAAAAAAATTAAATTGAATATTTATTTAAAAGCTTTTATAGCTGGTTCTTTTTTAGTAGTTTTATCTTTTTTTATTGGAGATAAATATTTTGGCTTAGGATTAGATACTATTTCAAGTCTATTTTATAGTGATCCTAATATATCAAATGATATACCATGGTACTCTTTTATAGCAAAAACAATCTATACCTCTATCACTTTAGGTGCAGGGGGAAGTGGTGGTGTTATTACACCTATTTTTTATGTGGGAGCTACAAGTGGACAATTTTTTGGAACCTTAATAGGAGATAATATTGCACTATTTGCAGCACTTGGACTTACTAGTGTACTAGCAGGAACAACTAATGCTCCAATAGCAGCAACTATAATGGCTGTTGAACTTTTTGGAATCGAAATAGCCCATTATGCTGCAATTAGCGCAATTATTACCTTTTTAATTACAGGACATAGAAGTGTCTTCCAATCTCAAATTTTAAATATGAAAAAATCTGATATGCTTAATATTGAATATGGAGATAATGTAGATAAAAGTAGTATTGACTTATCGGATAAAAATAAAGAAAAAGTAAAAAATTTCTTTGAAAAAGTAAAATTTAAACAAAAGAAATAAGCTTACTTAATACATAGCTTATTTCTACCTGATTGTTTTGCTTCATATAAAGCATCATCTGCTCTTGAAAAAATATTTTCATAACTTAAATCCATTTCATAAAGAGAAGACAATCCTACGCTAAAAGTAATTTTAATATCATCAAAACATAGCTTTTTAAAAGGATTTTCGTGATGAAACTGCATTAATCTATTAGCAAATTCACTTGCTTGAACTATATTAGTACAAGGTAATATAAAAGCAAATTCTTCACCACCTACTCTACAGAACACATCTTCTTCTCTTTTCATTTTTTGACAAATTTTTGTAATTTCAATAAGTACTTTATCTCCTACTAAATGACCATAAGTATCATTTACATTTTTAAACCAATCTATATCTAAAAGTACAATAGATATATCTAAATTATATCTTTTTGATCTTTTAAACTCTTTTTTTGCTTGCTCAACAAAATATCTTCTATTATTAGCTTTTGTCAATTCATCTGTGATGGACTGAATTCTTGACTTTTCTTTTAGTTTTTGTAACTGGGTTATATCAGTTGATAAGCCAATTAAGGACATATAGTCATCACCTTGCATTTTAAAGGGTATTTTTTTACTCCAATAATGCCTTTCTTCCCCTTCTTCATCAAAATAAATTTCTTCTTGACTTTTTTGTTTATTTGACTTAAATACTTCTTTATCCATCTTCCAAAAGGCATCAGCTATTTTTTTATCAATAATTTCAATATCTCTTTTTCCTACAACATCTTCTGCTTTACAATTAAAAAGTCTTGCTACTTTTGAATTAACATATCTAAACTTTCTATTTTCATCTTTCATATAGATATAAGCATCAACATTATCTAAAATAGTATTTAGTAACTTTGTTTGTTCAGATAGTTCTTCTTCTAACTTTTTTCTTTCAGTTATATCTGTAGAAATTCCACACATACCTATAATTTCTTTATTTTTATTATAAAGTGGCTTTTTAACAGTCCAATAGGTTTTTTCTTCTTTAGTTTCAAAAATATAATTTGTTTCTTCTTTTTCTATAACTATCCCATTTTTTAAAACTTCTAAATCATTCTTTCTTAATTCATCTGACATTTTTAAATCAAAAAATGCTCTATCATCCTTTCCTATAACCTCAGCTAAAGAACAATTAAATAAAGATAAAACTAAATTATTTGCATAAGTATATTTGCCTTCTTTATCTTTTGTATATACATAAGCACCTGTTTCATTAATAAGTGTTTTCAATGATGCTAGTTCAATTTCTAAGTTGTTAATTTCTTTTTTACTTTTCATAGAAACTCCTTAATTAAATAAATTATATAATAATTATCTATAAGATGATTTTGAACTTTTGATTTTTACATTATAAAAACCATTATTTGATAAAAATATTTTGATCTCTTTATCAATAAATTTGTTTTTTGGTCCTTTTACAATTTCAACAATTGCTGGAATATCTTCAAACTTTTTACTAAATTCAAATTCAAAATAAGGAATTAAGTTTCCACATACTGCTCTAAACTTCATATCTGACAGATTTTTCTTAAAAACAAAACTTTCACTTTTTTTATCATCTATTATAACTGGATTATGAATCAGTCTTACTTCTTTTTCTTCTTCAAAAAGTTCATTTTTACATTTAGCTGCTAAATTATTAATATTATTAATTACTTCATTTACAATATCTTTAAAAGTATTTGAATTAAAATCTATTTCATTAGAAATTGTTTCAAGAGGAAGAAAAATCTTATCTATTTGTTTTTCTTGTTTTTTTTCATCATATAAAACATCAGTTGTATGAACTAATTTATTAGTTTTAAAATAATCAGAATTAAAACCAATTGCTACTCCATAACCATCATTTGCATAAGCTCTCCACTGACTTAATAAATCACTTCCTTGAGAAAATGATGCTATATATACACTAGGTAGTTGTTTATTAAAGATATCTTCAAAAGCTTTATATTTTGAAAAATTATCTTTATTTCTAATTTTTTCTAATTTTTTACTTACTTTGTCATTTATCCAATGTATTTCTTTGTAGTCATTAAGATTATAAACAGAACTTAACCATAGTTTTTTATTTTGAATAATTGCTCTGAAAGCTTCAACATGGCAATAATGATATATAATTTTTCCCATAAGATACTCCTGTGAACTATCATATATCAATATCTTAACTAAATTTTCATTAGCTCTAAGCCTGTAGGTTTTAATTCATATATCGTAGAAGTTAATTTTTCTATAAAACTTTTATGGTGAGATATAATTACCATAGATTTATTTATAGAGTTTAAAAGTTGTAATATTCTCTCTTCTGATTTTGAATCTAATGCATTTGTTGGCTCATCTAAAAGTAATATTTTAGGTTTAGTAATCAAAATACTAGCAAGTGCTACTATTTTTTGTTCTCCTCCACTTAAATCATAAATAATTCTGTCTTTTAAATGCTCAATATTTAACTTTTGTAAAATAACTAAAGCTTTATGATAAGCTTCTTCTTTTTTCTCTTTTTTAGCTCTAAGATTAAACATTACATCTTCAATTACTGTTGGACATAAAAAAAAGTCACTAACATCTTGAGGTAAGTAACCTATATCACTCCTAAATTGTTCATACTGTTTTTTTGAAGAAATTAAGTTATGAAATAAATGAAGTTCCCCGTCATAATTTGATTCTAAACCAGCTATTATTTTAAGAAGAGAACTCTTACCTACTCCATTTGCACCAATAATCGCAACTTTTTCTTCATGTCCTACATTTAAAGTTACCCCACTAAATAACTCTTTTGAATCATTTTTATATCTTAAATTTTTTAAATTAAAAGAACAACTCATAAATAACCTTTGTTAATATTGTAGATAAAACTGTAAAAATCAAGTACTTATCATATACTTGAACAATAAAGTCTTCATTTAAATAAATTTTATTTTTAAAACCTCTATATATAAAAGTTTGTCTTAAAGAATATGATTTTCTTAGGGCCTTCACAAAAAGTAAACCAATAATATTTCCAAAGGTTTCATAAGTAAATAAAGAAGTATCTGCTTTAAAACCTCTAGCTTTTAGACTATTTTTTATTAAAGTAAAATCTTTAGTTAAAAACTCTATCATTTTTAAAGTAAAGTATGTAGAAGAAACCACAGAACTTGGGAAATTAAAACTATTTAAAGCTCTAACTATATCATAACCTTTTGAAGTAAAAAAAAGTGCTATATTAAATAAAAGTATAGCATTTGCTCTTATATAAATATTTAATGCCTCATTCAAACTACTACTATATAAAAGAGTTAAAAATAGTATAAAAATAAAAAAATTTAAAAAAAGAAGTTTTCTTAAAATTAAAAATAAATGTTTCTTTTGACAAAAAAGTAAAAATATTATAGGAAAAATATAATAAAATTCAAAAGCTGAAAAACTAACTAAAATTGAATAAATAAAAGCACTAAGTAAAGAAATAGAAGGATTAAAATTTATCAATTTTAATCCTTTTTTATTTTTTTAAGAAAAATAAAAATTCCTATAATAATAAATAAAGCAAACAATATTTTAAATATTTCAAAGTATGATAACTTTTGTTCTAAAAGTTTAACTTCTAATTTTAATTTCTTATTTTCTTCAAGAAGCTTTTCCAATTTTTTATCTAGATTTATTTCATTAGTTTTATAAGTTTTTTTAATTATATTTGATACTGCATGACCTGAACCTGCATCAACAATTAGATTAAAAAAATCTTCTTTAATATCTAAATAGACTTCACCTTTATCATTTGTTTTATCTTCAAGTAATAGTTTATCATTTTTATATATTTTAACACTACAATTTTTACAACCTGCACCACTAGCAAAATATGCACTTACAAATAACTTATCATTTTCAAAATTTGTAAAAACATTTAATTTGTGTGCATAAGTGAAAGATACAATTAAAAGTAAAATAGTAAAAATTCGAATCATATATTTGCCTCTTTTAAAAGTTTTGGGATTGACTTTTTGATATATAAAAGTAAAAATAGTGAAATTAAACCTTCTAAAATTATAGCTGGAATATTAGCAAAAATTAAAGAATAAGAAGCTATTAAATATTCATCCTTCGCAAAATATAATACTAAAGCTAAAAATAAAACACTAAATAATATTCCTAAACTTCCATAGAAAAAAAATCTAACTTTTTCATTTAATTTTTTGAATAAAGGTATTTTATTGATTAAAAAAACCAAATATGCTGGGAGTGCCATTATTATTATATTTGCACCAAGAGAACTTAATCCTCCATATCCCAAAAGTAAAGCTTGTAGAAGTAAAGCAATAGCAATACATAAAAAAACAGCTTCACCTAAAAATAAGCCTATCACTCCTACAAGTAGTAAATGTATTTGAGTAGGACCTAAAGGTATATGAATAAATGAAGCAATAAAAAATAAAGCACTCATCGCAGCAAGTAAAGATATATCTTCACTTTTTAATTTCTTAATTGAATAGGCACATAAACCTAAACTAGCAAAGCCTAGACTACTAGCAACTTCAATACTTAAAACACCATCAGATATATGCATTTAGAATCCTACTTATTTATTAATATGTTTTAACCCATATTAATGCACCATTTTCAATTGGGTACATTTTACCATTAAACTCTTTTTGTCCTTCTTCAATCAATGCAGCAAATCCCCACCAACCTTTTTGGTTCATTATAAAACTAAATTCACCTGCATTATTAGTTTTAACTACTTGAGTTATATGCGCATCACTAGGAGCTTTTAATCCTAAAGTATTATAAAACTCTACTTCAACTTCAACATTAGATGCAGGTTGCCCTTTAACCAATACTTTTCCAGTAAAAATATTTCCACTATATAAAGCAAAAGGTTTTACCATTGGAACAATTTCATATTCTAACCCAATTGGTTCATCCCAACCATCCTCAAAACCATAAGCACTTAGAATTATTTTTGGTACATGTGAAATAAATTTACCTTCTGCTGGTTCAAAATAAGGTTTAGGAATAGTAAAAAACTTATATACCCCAGGTTTTTTAACCTTATAATTTGTACTCCATGCTTTATGATTAAATACTTCAAACTTTTCCAAAGGCAAAGAATTTTCTTTACTATTTACATATATACCAAAAGGCTTTTCCATTGTCATACCAGTTTGTTCAAAAGGATGAATAAACATCGTCTTAATATTTATACTTGATTGATCTTTATTTTTCACATTATCTGTATTTGGTAACATTGTAAGAAAATGTGCATTTGCGATAATAGCAAAACTAAAAAATAAAATTAGCTTTTTCATGAGAACTCCTATATTTTTAGAAATTTTATCTTAAGATGTTTACTGTAAAATAAATTTTATAATTTCTTATATATTTTTGGAACTAAAATGAATAAATGTATATATTGCAATAATGAAAAACTATATGTATTAAAAAACAACTATCTGAAATGCTCTAAATGTAAAAAAAAGTTTTCTTTAATTAAATACAATAGACAATTAGCTTTAATAGAATGTTTTTCTCAGAATTTAAATGCATTACAAACAGCTAAAAAATTAAAATGTAATTATATAACAGTAAGAAAAAGTTTTTTTCTATATAGAGAATTAATTGTAAGTTTTTTAGATAATGTTTATAAAAGTATTAAAAGAAATAAATATGAATTTGACGAATATATATACTTAAAAAATAAAAATATAAAAACTGCTCAAAATTTTTTAACATTTAATTATGAAAATCATATTTATAATATTATGCTTCCTTCTTTAAATAAATTTTCTGAATCAAACGCGGAAGAATTATCCACTTTTCTTAAATATAATAAAATTGCACAATTAAAAAGTTCAAATAGTTTAATAAATGATTTTTGGGATTTTTTAGAAAATTTTTTAAAAAAATATAAAGGAATAAAAGAAGAAAATTTTATCTATTACTTAAAAGAGTGTGAATTTAAATTTAATTATGATAAAAAAACTCAAGAAGAAATTCTTCTTAAGCTTTTGGCATAACCTTAATAGGAACTACTTGAATTTCTTCCATATTCCAAACACCATTTTTTACATAAGGTTCATTAACTAGCCACTCATCAAACTCATCTTCATTTTCAAAGTTTGTTACAACAGAAGAGCCAACCATTTTATCATCTTCAATTAGTGCACAAGCAGAAACTATTTTTCCCTCAGCCATTAACTTTTGAGTTCCTTCAACATGTTCAGGTCTCGCTTCCATTCTTTTTTCTAAAGCATCTTCATAATCATAAGCGATAATTAAATATTGCATCTTAATCCTTTTTTGTTAATATAAAATTTTAACTAAATAAAATTAAACAATAGTTACAAGATTATCAAAATAATAACCTTGAACAAAATCACAATCTAGTTGTTTAATTAAATCATAATCATCTTTAGTTTCAATTCCTTCTATAATTGAATATTGATTATTAAGTTTAATTGTTTTTAGTACTCCATCTAAGTAATATTTATAACTATTATTTAACCTTATTTGTCTTATAAATGATTTATCAATTTTTATATATTTACTATTATTCATCATGTGAAATGAAAACATAGAACCATCTTGGGCAAAATCATCTAGAGCAGATTCAATATTCATTTGTTTTAACCAGTCAGAAAAATCTTTCATAATTACAGCACTTGTTTCATCATCACTTCCATTTTCAGTTATTTCAACAACTAAATTTTTTTTATTAAGAAGTAAAAAATCTTCCCAATACTTTTTTTGTTCATCAGTAACAAAAATATCTGCATCAAAATTTAAAAAAAGTTTTTCATTATGAGTAAAATTTTGTATTTGTAAAAATTTATTTCTTTTTTCTAATTCAAAAAATAGTTTATTATTATTATGTAGTTTTTTAAATATATTTTCTGTACTTATTATATCATTATTAATGTCAAACTTTGACAACGCCTCATACCCATATATATCTAAAGTATCTTTATATAATATAGGTTCATATTTTGTATAATATTTAGCATTTAATATTAATTGTTTAAATTCTATAGCATTCATAAATAGTATAATAACAAAATGAAGCTTATTTTAAAATGATAATTACTATTGATATTAATTAAATAAAGTTAAGTGAAAATATGAAACTAATTGGATATATTAGTACATTTATATATCTATATATATTTGACATTTCTATATTTATGGGCATTACTTCTTCAATAGAAATTCCTGCTAATAATTTTTTCATCATAGATAACTTAAATGTAATATCTAAAAATTTTATTATTAAAATAGAGCTCATCCAAAAATCAAAATTATTTAAATAAAAACATAAAAAAATTGTATAAAAAAATGTAGTATGCATTAGAAAATACAAAAAAATATTTTTTCTAAATATGTAAAAATTATTTAAAATCAATCCATGTAGAGTATCAGCTTTTTGCCATTTTGATTCAAAAATTTCTAAAAAAATAAAAATTAAAAGTAGTAGTAATATTTCCATTTGAAAGGTTAAACAATAAGGCTAAGCCTTATTGTTCATTAGGTTGAGAAAAACTAATTTTCTTATCTTTATAAAGTCCTGTTCCAACTGGAATTGTTCTACCAATTACAACATTCTCTTTTAAGTCTTCTAACATATCCATTTTTGCAGAAATTGCAGCTTCTGTTAATACTTTCGTAGTTTCTTGGAAAGATGCAGCTGAGATAATAGAATCAGATGTAACAGCCGCTCTTGTAATACCAAGTAATAATGGTTCAGCAATTGCAGGTTGTCCACCAAGTTTAATAATTCTTTCATTCTCAATTTTAAATCTTTTCTTAGATACCATATCTCCAATAATGAATTTAGTATCTCCACCATCTAAAATAGATACTTGTCTTAACATTTGAGATGTAATAACCTCAATATGCTTATCAGCAATATTTACCCCTTGAGATCTATATACTTGTTGTACTTCTGATACAATAAAGTAATGTAATGCTTTTTCACCTAAAATTCTTAATACATCATGAGGTGAAACTTGACCATCTGTTAATGCTTCACCAGCATGAACAAACTCACCTTCATGTACTAAAATTTGCTTAGATTTCTCAACTAAGAATTCACCTTTATTACCATTTTCATCAGTAATAATTATTCTTTGTTTATTTCTAAGTGGTTTACCAAATGAAACCATACCATCAAATGAAGCAAGTACTGCAATATTCTTAGGTCTTCTAGCCTCAAATAATTCAGATACTCTTGGAAGACCTCCAGTAATATCTTTAGATTTTTGAGTTGCTTTTGGTGTTTTACCAATAATATCAGCAACTTGAACTTTTTGCCCCTCTGAAACATTAATAGATGTCTTAGGATCTAATGAATATCTAATAATCTCTTTATCTTCTGTTGCTAAGATAACAGTTGGTTTATATCCACTTGGAATATATTCATTAACAACTAGTTTAGAAGTACCTGTTAATTCATCAAATTGTTCAGAAACAGTTACACCTGGAATAATATCTTCAAATGATATAACACCTTCTTTTTCAGCAATAGATGGATTTGAATATGGATCCCACTCTGCAATTACAACTTGTTCAGTAGTTTCAGGTACAGCAATAACTGAATCTTTTTCTACAGCAACGTCATCACTTAATTCAACTTGTGAACCTCTAGCAATATAGTGTCTTAAAGCTTCTCTACCTTCACCATCAACGATTACAGCAAATAAACCTTTCTCATCAACTTTATCTCCAGCTTTAATATCTTTTCTTCTTTCTAAATAATCACCAGTTAATTTATAGTATTTTACAACACCTTTTGCACCTGTAATAATTTTAGAAGTAATTGGAGCTCCATCTGCAACTCTTAATTCAGAAGCAAAAGGAATTCTATTTGGAACATTCCAACCATCTTTAATCATCTCAACAATTGATTCATTTTCTTCAACTTCAATACCATCTGAGTATGGTAAGTATAGCTTACCTTCAATCTTACCAGATACACCAGCAAGCTCATTTGGTTTAGCAACATCATTTTTTCTTAAGTAATATTTCTTATTTTCACTTCCATTAGAAATTGTTAAAATAACTTCTTCATGAATCGTTTCAACAGTAACATTACCTTTAAATGGTGCATTTATTTTTGGTTCTACTAATAAAATACCTGCATTTCTTCTGTTTGCAACAATATTTTTACCTTCACTATTAGTATATGTTCTAATATTGTAGTATCTAATAAAACCTTCTTTATCTGCTCTTAACTCTCTTTCAGTTTGAGTTGCAGATGCTGTACCACCAACGTGGAATGTTCTAAGTGTAAGCTGTGTTCCTGGCTCACCAATAGATTGTGCTGCAACAACACCAACAGCTTCACCAGGAGTAGCTTTTCTTTGCTCACCAAGGTTAAGACCATAACATTTAGAACATAAACCATGCTCTTCTTTACAAGTTAATGGAGTTCTAATTACAACAGATTTTACTTCAGCTTCTGCAACAACTTTTGCATTCTCTTCTGTAATTAATGTTCCTTCTGTAAATAGAATTTCATTTGAAATTGGATCAATAATATCTTCTGCAATAACTCTACCTGTAATTCTTTCTTCTAATGATTCGATTAACTCATTTCCAGAAGAAATATCAGTAATCTCAACACCTTCATGAGTTCCACAATCTTCAATAGTAATTCTTACATTCTGAGAAACGTCGATAAGCTTTCTTGTTAAGTAACCTGCATTTGCAGTCTTAAGAGCTGTATCGGCAAGACCTTTTCTAGCACCGTGCGTAGAAATAAAGTACTCAAGAACGTTTAGACCTTCTTTAAAGTTTGAAATAATTGGCGTTTCAATAATAGAACCATCAGGTTTTGCCATAAGTCCCCTCATACCTGAAAGCTGTCTAATCTGAGCAGCAGAACCTCTTGCCCCTGAGTCAGCCATCATGTAAATAGAGTTGAATCCATTTTTATCTTCTTCAACTAAATTCATCATTTCAGATCCAAGCTTATTATTAACTTCTGTCCAAATATCAATAATTTTATTATATCTTTCTTGCTCAGTTAATAAACCTTGTGCAAACTGCTTTTGAACTTCAATAACTTCTTTTTTAGAAGATGAAATATGAGCAACTTTAGTTTCAGGAACTCTAATATCATCAATTGAAACAGAAATACCAGCATCTGTAGCATATCTGAAACCTAAGTTCTTTAAGTTATCTAAGAATCTAGGAGTTACTTCATATCCACCATGCTTATAAATATAATCAACTAAAGTACCAATATCTTTTTTCTTTAAAATTTTATTCCATAAATTAGCAGGAACAAAGTCAGGTAAAATTTCATGAACAATTAATCTACCTACAGTTGTATGAATTACTTTATTATCAATTTTAGTTCTAATTTTTGCATGTAAGTCTACTTGACCCATATCTAATGCAATTTTTGCTTCATTTACATCTGTAAATAATTTATGTTCACCTTTTACACCATCTTTTTCTAATGATAGATAATAAATACCTAAAATCATATCCTGTGATGGTACGGCAATAGCTCTACCAGAAGCTGGTAAAAGAATGTTCATAGATGACATCATTAAAATTTTAGCTTCTGCAACTGCTTCTTGTGATAATGGAACGTGAACGGCCATCTGGTCACCATCGAAGTCGGCATTAAATGCAGCACACACTAATGGATGTAACTGAATTGCTTTACCATCAATTAATACTGGGTGGAAAGCTTGAATAGAAAGTTTATGAAGAGTTGGAGCTCTGTTAAGCATAACAGGATATTCATCAACAATTTCATTTAAACATTCCCAAACTTCATTAGTTTCAGACTCAATTAATCTCTTAGCAGATTTTAATGTAGTTGCATAACCTTTCTCTTCTAATTTAGCCATTAAGTGTGGTTTAAATAACTCTAAAGCCATTTTCTTAGGAATACCACACTGATCCATATTTAAAGTAGGTCCAACAACAATTACAGATCTACCAGAGAAGTCAACCCTTTTACCAAGTAAGTTTTGTCTAAATCTACCTTGCTTACCTTTAATAATTTCAGATAATGATTTTAATGGTCTTTTGTTAGCACCTTTAACTGCATTTGCAGTTTTACCATTATCAAATAGAGCATCAACTGCTTCTTGAAGCATTCTTTTTTCATTTCTGATAATAATTTCAGGAGCATCAAGCTCTGTTAATCTCTTAAGTCTGTTATTTCTATTAATAACTCTTCTATATAAGTCATTAACATCTGAAACTGCAAACTTACCACCATCTAATGATACTAATGGTCTTAAATCAGGAGGAAGAACTGGTAATTGAGTTAACATCATCCATTCAGGTCTATTTCCAGAATTAATAAAGTTTTCAACTACTTTTAATCTTTTAATAATAGTCTTTCTTTTTGCTTCTGATTTAGTTGCAGACATTTCTTCTTTTAACTTAGTTAATAATTCAAATAAGTCTAAAGTTTCTAATAATTCTCTAACAACATCTCCACCCATATCAGCTTGGAAACCTGTATGTTCAAATAAATCAGAAATAGTTCTATATTGTTCTTCGTTTAAGATATCATATTTTAAAACTTTTTTAGTTTTTTCATTATCATAATAAGCATCACCTGGCTCATTTACAATATATGCTTCATAATATAATACTCTCTCTAAATCTTTTAATTTTACACCTAATAAAGTACCAATTCTTGTTGGTAAAGATGAAACCATCCAAATATGAGCAACAGGAGATACTAAGTCAATATGTCCCATTCTGTGTCTTCTCACCTTTGAAGATGTTACTTCAACACCACATTTTTCACATACAACACCTTTGTATCTCATCTTTTTATATTTACCACAAAGACATTCATAGTCTTTTACAGGTCCAAAGATTTTAGCACAAAATAATCCATCTCTTTCAGGTTTTAATGTTCTATAGTTAATAGTTTCTGGTTTTTTTACCTCACCAGAAGACCAAGAAAGAATTTTTTCAGGACTTGCTAGTCTTAATTGAAAAGCCGCAAAATCTTGCGGTCTTTCTAATTCTTTTATTTCAATTGGTTCTAATACTTTTTCATTATTGCTCATCGTTTTCTACCTCGTCAAATATCTCAACATCTAAACCTAAAGCTTTCAACTCTTTCGTTAATACGAAGAATGTTTCAGGTACACCTGAACTTGGAACATTTTCACCATTTGCAATAGCTCTATATGCTCTTGTTCTACCTTCAACATCATCTGATTTAGTTGTAAGCATTTCTTTAAGAACATTTGTAGCTCCATAAGCTTCAAGAGCCCAAACTTCCATTTCCCCGAATCTTTGTCCACCAAATAGTGCTTTACCACCTACTGGTTGTTGTGTTACAAGTGAGTAAGGACCTGTTGATCTTGCATGCACTTTTTCATCAACTAAGTGGTGAAGTTTTAACATATACATATAACCAACATTAACTCTTTCATTCATTGCACTACCAGTTTTTCCATCATAAAGTTGAGTTTTTCCATCAGAATCAATTTTTGCTAATTCAAATAATTTAACAAACTCTTCTTCTTTTACACCATCAAATACTTGTGTAGCGAACCTAACACCTTTTGACCAATCTTGACCATATTTAATAAGCTCTTCATCAGATAAAGAATCCATAAACTCTTTTCCATTCATAAGCTTAGCAACAGATGCAATTTCTGTCATTTTAGCTCTTAATTCACTTACAAATTCAGCTTTTTTGTTCTCAAATAGTTCTTGAATTTGAGCACCTAGTTTCATTCCAACTAAACCTAAGTGAACTTCTAAAATCTGACCAATATTCATCCTTGAAGGTACCCCTAATGGGTTAAGAATAACATCAACCGTTGAACCATCTTTCATATATGGCATATCTACTTGAGGAACGATATTAGAAACAATACCTTTATTACCATGTCTTCCGGCCATTTTATCCCCAACTTTGATTTTTCTCTTAGTTGCGATATAAACTTTTACTTGTTTAATAACACCAGATGGTAAAATATCATCATGTTCTAATACTTGAAGTTTCTCTTCATGTTCATCTCTTAATTGAGCTTTTTGCTTAATGAAGTAATCTTTAATTTCATTGTATTTTTTCTCAACTTCATCAGAGTAAGAAGCAACAACTTTTTTCATAGCAAATCTGTTTACATTAGTTAAAATATCAAAAGGAATTTTTTCACCTTTTTTATATGTAACATCTTCAACTTCAACATCTTTAGCTAATTCAGATTTAGATAATAAATCATTGATTTTTAAAATCTCTTCTCTATCAAGCATTAAAAGTTTATCATGGTGTTTTATATCAAGTTCTGCTTTTTCAGCTTCAATTTCAGCTACTGCTCTTTCGTCTTTTTCATAACCTTTTTTAGTAAATACTTTTACATCAACAACTGTACCTTCCATAGAAGTAGGAGTTAATAAAGATTTATTAATTACGTGACCAGCTTTTTCACCAAAAATTGCTCTTAAAAGTCTTTCTTCTGGAGTTGGTTTAATTTCACCTTTTGGAGTTACCTTACCAACAAGAATCATACCTGGCTTAACAAAAGTACCAACTTTAACAATACCAGAAGCATCTAAATGAGTAATTGACTCTTCTTTTACACCTGGTAAATCTCTAGTAATTTCTTCATTACCATGTTTAAGTTCTCTACACTCAACATCTTTTTCATAAATATGAACAGATGTAAATGCATCTTCTTTAATTAGTCTTTCAGAAAGAACAATCGCATCTTCATAGTTATATCCATTCCATGGCATAAAGGCAACACAAGCATTAACACCAACTGCTAATTCACCATTATCCATTGATGGACCATCAGCAATAACTTGTCCTTTTTCAACAATATCACCCTCTTTTGTACCTATTCTTTGTCCAAATGAAGTATTATTGTTTGTTCTAACATTTTTATTTACTGTATAGTGATCAATAAATGCACCATTTTCATCTTCACCTCTGATGTAGATGTTTTTAGCATCAGCTTTTTCAATAACTCCGCCTCTTTTAGCTTTAATAGCTTCCCATGCATCTCTAGCAACTGTTTTTTCTAAACCAGTTCCAACAACAGGAGCATTAGGTCTTAATAATGGAACAGCTTGTCTCATCATATTTGATCCCATTAATGCTCTGTTGGCATCATCATGTTCTAAGAATGGAATTAAAGAAGCAGCAACACCCATAACCATTTGTGAAGAAATATCAATTAAGTCAACTTTATTTCTTTCAACTAAAAGAATTTCACCATCTTGTCTAGCTTCAATTAAGTTTTCAACAATTTTACCATTTTCATCAATTTTAGTTGATCCTGGAGCAATTACTAATCCCTCTTCTTGAGTTGCAGTATAGTATTTAATTTCATCAGTTATTTGACCATCTTTTACTGTCTTATATGGCGCTTCTATAAACCCTAAATCATTAACTTTTGAGAAAGTTGATAAAGTATTAATAAGACCAATATTTTGTCCCTCTGGAGTCTCAACGGGACAGATTCTACCATAGTGAGTTGGGTGTACATCTCTTACTTCAAATCCAGCTCTTTCTTTTACTAAACCACCTTCACCAAGTGCAGAAAGTCTTCTTTTATGAGTAACTTCTGATAATGGATTAGTTTGATCCATAAATTGTGATAATTGACCAGATGTAAAGAACTCAGTAATTGTTGATGTAATCATTTTAGAGTTAACTAAATCATGTGGCATAATATCTTCTAATGTACCAGATAAAGTAGTCATTTTATCTCTAATAGCTTTTTGCATTTTGATTAATCCAGAATGCATTTCATTAGCTAATAATTCACCAATTGCTCTAATTCTTCTATTACCTAAGTGATCTCTATCATCAATATGACCATGACCAGATTTAACTTTTACTAAGTACTGAACTGTTTTAATAACATCTTCATAAGTTAAAGTCGTTACATACTCAGGAACATTTACACCTAACTTGTGGTTCATTTTCATTCTACCAACTTTAGTTAAGTCATATCTTTCAGGATCAAAGAATAGTTTTTTAACAAACTCTTTTGCAGCTTCTTTTGTTACAGGCTCACCTGGTCTCATAACTTTATAAATTCTAATTGCTGATAAATCATTTTCATCATCAATTTCTTCAGTTTGTTTTAAAAGTTTTAAAGACTCTGCATCTGCTTTAAATGCATTAATAATAGAATCATCAACTCCAGCAGCTAAATCATTTGCTATATCAAAATTATCAAAACCAAGATCTAATAGTTTTTTTAATTTAATTTCATCAAGATTAGTTAAAGCATCAAATAATACTTCACCTGATTCTGGATCGAAAATTGTAGAAGCTGTAGATCTATCCATTAATAATTCAACAGGATATTCAACTAACTTTAATCCACCTTCAACTAAAGCTTTTGCTTTTCTAGCAGTTAATCTTTTACCTGCTGCTAAAATTAAATTACCTTTTTCATCTTTTAAATCAAATTCAACTCTTCCTGTAAAATCATCAGGATTAAATTCTGTTAAGAATTTGTTGTTTTTAACTTTTACATTTAAAATTGGATAGAATAATTTAATAATATCTTCTTTAGAGTAACCTAATGCTCTAAATAAAATAGTTACAGGAACTTTTCTTCTCTTGTTAATTCTTACATATAATACATCTTTTGCATCATATTCAAAATATAACCAAGAACCTCTATCTGGAATTATTTGTCCAGTATAAATAAGTTTATTATCAGATGTATTAGATTCTTCTTCTTTAAAGATAACACCTGGAGATCTGTGAAGTTGGTTAACAACAACTCTTTCAACACCATTAACAATGAAAGATGTTCTATCTGTCATTAAAGGAATTTCTCTGATGAATAAAGATTGTTCTTTCATATCTTTAACACCAATTTTCTCACCAGTCTTTTCATCTAAATCCCATAAAGTCAATCTAATATTGATTTTTAAAGGAATAGAGTATGTAAGACCTCTAACCATTGATTCTCTTACATCATATTTAGGTTTACCTACGTCAGAACCTAAATAGTCTAATGTAATCCTATTTTGTGCATCATGAATTGGGAAAATTGATTTGAATACTTTTTCTATACCAGCATCAGCTCTATCTTCTTGTCCAATCATTAAAAATGTATCATATGAATTTTGTTGTAATTGTAGTAGATTAGGAATTTCAATTTGTTGTGGATTTTTTGCAAAATCAACTCTAAGTCTATTACCAGATTTTAAAGAGTTTAACATTTCAGGCCTTGTTATAAAATTTGGTTTAGTTTTAAGCTTTATATATAAAGCACAAAAGCATCCATAAAGGATAGGGTTAAAATTTGAGGTAAATTCTAACCTTAGCCTTCAAAGATGCTAGTCTTTTACACAAGGCCGTCGCCTTGTGTAACGTTTAAAAGATAGATGGGAGAATTATGCTAATTCTACAGTAGCTCCAGCACCTTCTAATTCAGCTTTTGCAGCTTCAGCGTCGTCTTTAGAAATTCCTTCTTTAACAACTGCACCAGCTTCTTCAGCCATAGCTTTTGCTTCTTTTAATCCTAATCCAGTTAACGCTCTAATTACTTTAATAACGTTAATTTTCTTAGCACCAGCGTCTTTTAATACAACGTTGAACTCAGTTTGTTCTTCAGCAGCTTCAGCAGCTCCACCAGCTACAGCACCAGCTACAGCTACAGGTTGAGCAGAAACTCCAAATTTTTCTTCGAATTCTTTTACTAATTCAGATAACTCTAATACAGATAAACTAGAGATGTATTCTAATACGTCTTCTTTAGAAATTGCCATTTCTTAATTCCTTATTTTATTTTATTTTATATTTTTATAGTTTGCTTATAATTAAGCAGCCTCTTCTTCTTTTTTCTTTGCAAGAGCATCAAGCCCAATTGTAAAGTTTTGTACTGGAGCCATCCAAGTAGCAGCAAGCATACCAAGAAGTTCATCTCTAGATGGTAATTTAGCGAATGCATTAACAGTTGCAAGATCCGCAATTTCACCTTCAATGATACCAGATTTAATAGCAAATTTATCTTTGTTTGCAGTTGCAAACTTATCAGCTACTTTACAAGCAGTAATTTGATCTTCAGACCATAAGAAAATGTTTGAACCACTTAATTCAATATCACCTAATTCAGCATTCTTTACAGCAACTGTAACTAATGTATTTTTAGCAACTTGAACTTTAGCACCATTTTCTTTAGCATCTTTTCTTAATTCTTCTAACTCTTTATGAGAAATTCCATTAAAATCACAAACTACGATAGCTTGAGACTCTTTGAATTCTGCAGTTAAAAAATCAATTACTTCTGATTTTTGTTGTCTAGTCATATTTCCTCCCTTCAAAACATGGACTTAGGCGGGATTTACAAGAAACGAGGAATGTTTCTAACCTGCTGTCTTTAGTTTTATATCAGTGCTTTGAATAACACTCAAAAATATTGATTACTAATCAACACTTTTGAATGTTTGTAGCTATTAAATAAGGAAAATATCCTTATTTAATATCCATTAACTCAGATGCATCTACAGTAATAGATGGTGACATAGTTAATGATACAGCTGCATTAGTAAAATATCTACCTTTAGCAGATGCAGGTTTTGCTTTATTAATAGCTGCAACGAAAGCTTCAATGTTTTCTTTAATTGCTTCAGTTGAGAATGAAATCTTACCAACTGCTGCTTGCATATTACCTTTTTTGTCAACTCTATATGCTACTTGTCCACCTTTAGCATCATTAACAGCTTTAGTAACATCCATAGTTACAGTACCAGTTTTAGGGTTAGGCATTAAACCTTTTGGTCCTAAGATTCTTCCTAATTTACCAACAAGTCCCATACAATCAGGAGTTGCGATTAATACGTCAAAGTCAATATTTCCAGCTTGAACAGATTCAACTAAATCGTCATTACCAACGATATCAGCACCTGCAGCTTTTGCTTCATCAACTTTAGCACCTTTAGCAAATACTGCAACTCTTACAGTTTTACCAGTACCATTTGGAAGTACAACAGCACCTCTAATCATTTGGTCTGCATGTCTTGGATCTACATTTAAGTTTAATGCAACTTCTACTGATTCATCAAATTTAGCAGATTTAAGTTCTTTTAATAACTCACAAGCTTCTACTAAAGAATAGTTTTTATCTTCAATTTTTTCTGATAATGATTTATATCTTTTTGAAATTTTTGCCATTTTGTTCTCCGCAATTTTATTTTTTGCTACCGCCTTTTTAAGTCTGGTGGTAAGACTGTTAAAGAAACTAAAGCTTATGCTTCAGTTTCAATACCCATTGATCTAGCAGAACCTGCTACAATTTTTGCAGCTTGTTCTTTATCATCTGTATTTAAGTCAGCGATTTTCATATCTACAATTTCTAAAATTTGTTCTTTAGATAATTTTCCAACTTTATTTTTTAGTGGATTATCACTACCTTTTTTAACTCCAGATATTTTTTTAATTAAATCTGTCATTGGTGGTTGTTTAGTAACAAAAGTAAAACTTTTGTCTGAATAAACAGTGATTTCAACAGGAATATTGAATCCACCTTTATCTTTTGTTTTCTCATTGAATGCTTTACAGAATTCCATGATATTGATACCTCTTTGACCTAATGCAGGTCCAACTGGTGGTGATGGGTTTGCTGCACCAGCAGGTATTTGTAATTTAAGTGTACCTTCAACTTTTTTAGCCATGCTATTCCTTTTTTTATTTGGTTTATAATGTACTTAGGCATTAGGCAAGAAAACTATAAAAGAAGCAAGTTTTATTGCCTAATGCCTAATATATATTTTTAAACTACTCTTTCTACTTGTGTATAAGAGATTTCAACTGGTGTATTTCTTCCAAAAATAGAAACATTAAGTTTTAATAAACCAGAAGCCATATCAAAGTCTTCTACTAAACCATTAAAGTTAGCAAATGGACCTTCGTTAATTCTTACCATTTCTCCTTCATCAAAAGAAACTTTTGGTTTAGCTGCAGCTCTATTTTGAACTTTTTCTAAAATCATATTAATATCTTTATCAGATAATGGTGTTGGCTTCTTAGATTCACCAATAAATCTTCCAACTCTAGGCATTGATTGAATTCTGTGCCATAATGCAGTATCTAAATCTATCTTTGCAAAAGCATAAGCTGGATATAAAGGTCTTTCAACAATAGACTTTTTACCTTTTTTTATCTCAATTAAATCTTCAGTTGGAACTAATACTTCTGAAATTCTACCATCTGCCATTTCTTCAGAAAGTTGTAATAGTGCTCTCTTAACCGCTAATTCACTTCCTGAGTAAGTTTGAATTGCATACCATTTTTGTGCCATTTATATTCCTTAGTTCATTACAGAAGATAAGCTTAAAGACATTACTGTGTCAATTAATGCTAAGAAAAGAGAAATAACAGTAACAACAATAAATACTGATAAATAAGCAGATCTAATTTGTTCCTTTATAGGAAAAATAACTTTTGATATTTCTTCTTTAGCATTTTTATAATAGTTTTTTAATTTGTTCACAATTGACTCCAAGTATGATAATAATAAGCTTGTAAATTCTTTTAAAAGGAGTCGTGACTTCTTTTAAAAAAATTTAGTGGCAGGCCAGGAGGGATTCGAACCCCCAACCATCGGATTTGGAATCCGGCGCTCTACCATTGGAGCTACTGACCTGTAAGTCAAGGCTTGTTACCAAGCCTTGATATAAAGTCTTACGACTTAAGTTTTACTTCTTTATGTAAAGTATGTTTTTTTAATCTTGGACTATATTTCTTAGTCTCAAACTTTTCAGTATGAGTCTTAGGATTTTTAGTCGTAGTGTAGTTAATATCACCACACTCTTGACATTTTAATCCGATTTTAATTCTAACTCCGTTTGCCATGAATCAACCCTTACTTGATGATTTCAGAAACAACACCTGCACCTACAGTTCTACCACCTTCTCTAATAGCGAACTTAGTTCCCTTTTCAAGAGCGATAGGAGCAACTAATGCAACAGTCATTTCAACGTTATCTCCAGGCATAACCATTTCAGTACCTTCTGGTAACGTACAAGAACCAGTAACATCAGTAGTTCTTACATAGAATTGTGGTCTGTATCCTGAGAAGAATGGAGTATGTCTTCCACCTTCTTCTTTAGATAAGATATAAACCTCACCTTTGAATTCAGTATGTGGAGTAATTGATCCTGGCTTAACAAGAACTTGTCCTCTTTGAACATCTTCTTTTTTGATACCTCTTAAAAGAATACCTGCATTATCACCAGCTTCAGCATAATCCATTTCTTTTCTAAACATTTCAATACCAGTTACAGTAGTTTTAACAGTATCTCTTAGACCAACGATTTCAATCTCATCACCTAATCTAACTGTACCTTGGTTAATAGCACCAGTAACAACTGTACCTCTACCAGAAATTGAGAATACATCCTCAACAGGCATTAAGTAATCTTTATCAGTAGATCTTTCTGGAGTTGGAATATAAGCATCAACTTCAGCCATTAATTGATAAATTTTTTCAGACCACTCACCAGCGTTTCCACCTTTAGCTTCTTCTAAAGCTTGGAATGCAGATCCAGCAACGATTGGAGTATCATCACCTGGGAAGTCGTACTCAGAAAGTAATTCTCTTACTTCCATTTCAACTAATTCTAACATCTCTTCTTTATCTTCGTCATCTAATTGATCTTCTTTGTTTAAGAATACAACAATATAAGGTACACCTACTTGCTTAGATAATAAGATGTGCTCTCTAGTTTGTGCCATTGGTCCATCAGTTGAAGCGATAACTAAGATAGCTCCATCCATTTGTGCAGCACCAGTAATCATGTTTTTAACATAATCGGCGTGACCTGGACAATCTACGTGAGCGTAGTGTCTTGTTTCAGTTTCATATTCAACGTGAGAAGTAGCAATAGTAATTCCTCTTTCTCTTTCCTCTGGAGCATTATCAATTTGATCATAATCCATAGTAGCTTGACCATTTTTAAGCCCTAAACACATAGTGATAGCTGCTGTTAATGTAGTTTTACCGTGGTCAACGTGACCAATAGTACCGATATTTACGTGCGGCTTACTTCTTTCGAATTTTTCTTTTGCCATAAAATTCCCCTTCTAAAATTTGTGGTTATAGCCCTCTGAGTAGATAAGCCCATTGGCTTCTCTATTCAGAGGGGATTACTATTATTTTGTTCGACGTGTATTATATTTAAAAAATACTAAAAAAAACTTTAAAGGGAGTATAAATTTGTATAGAGTTATAAAAAAAGTGCTTATAACTCAGCTCCCAGTAAACAATAAAATAAATGGAGCGGGAGACGAGACTCGAACTCGCGACAATCTGCTTGGAAGGCAGAGGCTCTAGCCAACTGAGCTACTCCCGCATCATTTAATGGTGGTGAGGGAAGGATTCGAACCTTCGAAGCCGTAGGCGGCGGATTTACAATCCGCAGGATTTGACCACTCTCCAACCTCACCGATGTTAAAATTATTATTGTTCTGGTCAAGCGCTGGTCTTTTGACTTACGCACGACAATTATTAAAAATGGAGCTGGTGAAGGGACTTGAACCCCCGACCTGCTGATTACAAATCAGCTGCTCTAGCCAACTGAGCTACACCAGCGCCAAAAAATTTGAATGGTGGTTCGAGGCAGAATCGAACTGCCGACACAAGGATTTTCAATCCTTTGCTCTACCGACTGAGCTATCGAACCCTTTCAAATTGGAGTGAAAGTATACACATTAGTATATTAATTTTTCCTTAAATTAAATACTAATTTTTTAAATTTTTCTCCTCTTTGTTTATATGAGCTAAACTGATCTAATGAAGCAGCCGATGGAGACAGTATTCCAAGAGTTTTTGTAGTATGTTTTAAATTGATAGAATTCACTGCATTTTCTAAAAAATTGCATTTAATTACTGATAAATTATATTCTTTTGATAAAGAAACCAACTTATTTGTATTAGAACCTATTGCATATATTGTTATATTAAGATTTTTGATAAATTCAAAAAGTGGTTTTAAATCAGCTCCTTTATCATCTCCTCCTAATATAAGATGTATTATTTTCTCTTTATATGAAGATAAAGCATTTATTGTTGCATCAACATTTGTAGCTTTACTATCGTCAATCCATAATCTATTTTCTTTATCAAAAAATTCTTCTACTTTATGTTTATCTACTTTATATGTATTTATATTTTCATAATCCACAATATCAAATATAATTTTTTTAGCACATAATGCTAATAAAGCATCTAACAAAAAAGGTTCTTTAAATTTAATTTTTGATTTATCTATATCAAATTTTTCACATAAGTCATCACTATCTTTATAGGTAATTAGTGTCGCATTTGTTTTTACATATTTATATACTTCGGGAACTATAGCTATTTCACCTTCGTTCATCATTGATAAGGGTTTAAGTTTTGCATTTTCATACTCTTTAAAAGAACCATGCCATGAAATATGATCTTCTGATATAGGTAACAATAAATATAAATTTGGTTTTGCTTTATTAGTATAATGAAAAGTAAAAGATGAAGTTTCTAAAATCCATATAGAACTATTAAGTGAAAGATTTGATATTGATGTTCCTATATTGCCTCCACATTCACTTCCCTTTTCTTCTAAAATGTGTTGACACATTTGTGTTGTAGTTGTTTTACCATTTGTTCCACTAATCCAAATTGAAAAAGGCATTATATTATAAAATAAATCATAGTCGCTTATTATATTTTTAGAATTCTTAACCATTTCATTAAAAGGAGGTATACCGGGACTTACAACAGTAGGTTCATTACTCTGCTTATCATACTCATGAAAATCATTATCATCATATAATATTGCTTTTGGAAATTTTTCTTTTACTGCTTTAGCAGTTAATCCTTTACCTAAAACTCTTATTTTTTTACTATAATCCATTTATTACCTAATTTTTAAACTCATTAATGCAAAAAGATTTGTCATAAATGATATGATCCAAAATCTTACAATTATTTTATTTTCTTTCCATCCTTTTTCTTCAAAATGATGATGAATAGGAGCCATTAAAAAAACTCTTTTTTGTCTTAATTTATATGATCCAACTTGTAAAATTACAGATACAGTTTCTAGCACAAAAATGAAACCAATTAATAGTAACAATACTTCTGATTTTGCTACAATTGCCATATATCCCATAAAAGCACCAATAGGTAAGGAACCACTATCTCCCATAAAAACTTGTGCTGGATGAGAATTAAACCATAAAAATGCAATTAATGCACCAGATATTGCAGCACCCATCACAGCTAATTCACCTGCAATTTGTATATTTGGTAATAATAAATAGCCTGCAATAATAGCATGTCCAGTTACATATACTAATACAGACAATGTAAAAAATGCCATAATTGATGGAACTGTAGCTAAACCATCTAAACCATCTGTCAAATTAACTGCATTTGAAGTAGAAACTAAAACTAATACCCAAAATCCTAATGCAAACATTCCCATATCAAAAATAGGTAATTTATAAAAGGGAGTAAATAAAGTTGTAGTATGTTCATAAAAATACAAAACAAGTCCAACAAGTAAGGCACAGAATATTTGAAGTAAAAGTTTACCTCTAGCACTTAAACCTGCATCATTTTTATCATTTGAAATTTTTGAATAGTCATCTTGAATCCCAATTAAAGAGAATAATCCAATTGTTAATAAACCACCTACAATATAGAAGTTATTCAACTTTGCAGTTAAAAGTGTAGCTATTATAGTAGCAAAAATAAATACTATTCCACCCATAGTAGGAGTTCCTACTTTTACTTTATGAGAATCAGGTGCCAAATCATAAATGGGTTGAGATGCTTTTTTTGATTTAGCCCAATTAATAAATTTTGGTAACAAATACATTGTTAGTAAAAAAGCAATAAAAAAACTAATACCAGCTCTTACTGATATGTATTGAAAGATATTAATATCTAGATGTCTATAAAACCAATAAAACAATTTAAACCTTCATTTTGTATTAATATTACAAAATATGTTTTCAGCAAACATATTCCTATATTTTGATATAATCCATGCGATTATATTATATTATAGTTTTTAAAAGGTTTAAACAATGGTAAATAAGACAAT
The DNA here is from genome assembly GCF_044841725.1 of Arcobacter sp. YIC-80. NCBI lineage: Bacteria > Pseudomonadati > Campylobacterota > Epsilonproteobacteria > Campylobacterales > Arcobacteraceae > Arcobacter > Arcobacter sp. YIC-80. The sequence continues at coordinate 278,656 of NZ_JBJBSI010000003.1, forward strand.
TCTAATAATTACTGATGGTATTGGGCATAATGATTCAAATGAATTTAATGCCTTTACAAATGCAAATACTCCTACGTATGATTATCTATTTAAAAATGTTCCTTACTCACATATTCATACTTATGGTAAGCATGTAGGTTTACCAGATGGACAAATGGGTAACTCAGAAGTTGGACACATGACAATAGGAAGTGGTAGAACACTATATCAAGATTTAGTAAAAATAAATATAGCGTTAGAAGAAAATACATTAAAAGATAATAGTGTATTAAAAGATACTTTAGAAAAATCAAATGATATTCATTTAATAGGGTTATTAAGTGATGGTGGAGTACATTCTCATATTGATCATATTATTGGAATTGCAAACATTGCTAAAAACAGTGGGAAAAAAGTTTTTATTCATATAATTACAGATGGTAGAGATGTAGCTCCTGATTGTGCAAATAAATATGTTCAACAAATTTTAGATATCTGTGATGAAGATATAAAAATTGCAACTATTGCTGGTAGATATTATTCTATGGATAGAGATCAAAGATGGGAAAGAGTACAAAAAGGTCATGATGCTATTACATTAGGTTTACCAAAAACTAATAAATCTGCTATTGAATATATAAATGACTCATATAAAGAAGATATATTTGATGAGTTTTTAATTCCATCTGCTTTTGAAGGGTATAATGGACTAAGAGAAAATGATGGGATTATTTTCTGTAATTTCAGAAGTGATAGAATGAGAGAATTATCAGCTGCTTTAGGCGATAAAAACTTTTCTGCATTTCCAAAATTTGCTAATAAAATAAACCTTGCAACAATGACACAATACGACAAAAATTTACCATTACCAGTATTATTTCCTAAAGAAGCTCCAAAAAATACTTTAGCGGAAGTTATTTCAAAAGCAGGATTAAACCAACTTCATACAGCCGAAACGGAGAAATATGCCCATGTAACATTTTTCTTTAATGGTGGAATTGAAGAACCTTTAAAAAATGAAACTAGAGTTTTAATTCCCTCTCCAAATGTTGCCACTTATGACTTACAACCTGAAATGAGTGCACCGCAAGTAGGTGAAACAGTAAGAAAAGCAATGGATGAAGAAACAGATTTTATTGTTGTAAACTTTGCTAATGGTGATATGGTTGGACATACGGGCGTTTATGAAGCTGGAATAAAAGCTGTAGAAGCTGTGGATAAAGAATTAGGTCTTATTTTAGAAAAAGCTAAACAGAAAGATTACAAACTTGTTCTAACATCAGATCATGGTAATTGTGAAATGATGAGAGATAAAAATGGGAATACTCTTACAAATCATACAGTTGGAGATGTATTCTGTTTTGTAGTTTCAAAAGATGTAAAAGAAGTAAAAAGTGGTAGTTTAAATAATATTGCACCTACTGTTCTAAAACTTATGAATTTAGAAGTTCCAGAAGAAATGGATGAGGCATTAGTTTAATACATTATGTTGAAAGTTGATATTAAAAAATTAAGAATAACTCATAAAGATAATACTTTAGTAGATATATCTTTTAGTATCACTACATCTACTGCATTAATTGGAGAAAGTGGAAGTGGTAAGTCCTTAACCTTAAAAAGTTTATTAAACTTACTTCCAAACTCTTTAGATATTCAAAAAGATATTCAATCTAATTTTGAATTAAATCATAAGACAATAGGATTTATTCCTCAAAATCCTTTTACTTCATTATCCCCTATGACAAAAATATCTAAACAATTTTTTTGCTCAAAAGAAAAACAACAAAAACTTCTAAAGTTAGTTGATTTACCTAATGAAGTTTTAGAAAAATTTCCCAATCAATTAAGTGGAGGTCAAATTCAAAGAATAATTATAGCAATTGCTTTAAGTAATGATGTTAAAATCTTACTACTTGATGAGCCAACTACTGCACTAGATATAAAAAACAAAGAAAACATAATAAAGTTAGTTGATCAGTTAGTAAAAAAGTTTAATATTCTTATACTTTTTGTAACACATGATATTGAATCTATTAGAAATTTATGTGAAAAAATATTAATTATAAATAAAGGAAAAATTGTAGAAGAAGGTTTTACAAAAGAAATTTTACAAAATCCACAAGAAAAATATACAAAAAAATTAATAGATTCAAATTTTAAAAATAAAGATTTTAGGAAATAAATATGATGAAATATATATTTGGATTCTTTGTCATAGTAGGTTTAGTAACATTAGGTTGGCTTTATACTTTATATGATGAGATAAAACATGATGTTGATAAGGTAGTTAATTACAATCCTAAGCAAAGTACACAATTTTATGACAAAGATGGAAGATTAATTGCTAATATTTTTAAAGATGAAAATAGAGAGTATGTAAAATATGATAATATTCCTGCAAGGATCATTGAAGGTTTAGTAGCAATTGAAGATACTCAATTCTTTGAACATCATGGAGTAAATCTTGATGCTATCTCAAGAGCAATGATTAAAAATATAAAAGCTGGTGGTTATGTTGAAGGAGCTAGTACTTTAACACAACAATTAGTTAAAATGTTAGTTTTATCAAGAGAAAAAAAATTAATAAGAAAAATAAAAGAAGCCTTACTTTCTGTTAGACTTGAAACTATTTTGACAAAAGAAGAAATATTAGAAAGATATCTTAATAATGTTTACTTTGGACATGGATATTATGGTATTAAGACAGCTGCAAAAGGTTATTTTAAAAAAGATTTATATGAACTATCTTTAAAAGAAATGAGTATCTTAGTAGGACTTCCTAGAGCACCAAGCTTTTATGACCCTACAAAAAACCCAAAAATTTCTTTTGCAAGAGCTAATCAAGTAATCACTAGATTAAATACATTAGGCTGGATAAATAAAGAACAATATGAAAGATCTATAAAAGAGATTCCTGAAGTGTATAACCAAACACTTACAAGAAATAAAGCACCTTATGTAATTGATTATGTGTTAAAAAAGTTGAAAAAAGATATTCCTGATATTTATTATGGAGGGTATGATATAAAATTAACAATTGACTTAGATGCACAAGAAATTGCAAAAGAAGCATTAAAAAAATCCTATGAACAAGCACTTCAAAGAGATATGCAATATAGAAAAAAAGAAAAAGATTTAGATAATAATTATTATGTAGAAAAATTAAATGGAGCCTTAGTTTCAATTGATAGTAGTACAGGTAAAATCTTAGCTTTAGTTGGTGGGATTGATTATAATGAATCAATGTTTAATAGAGCAGTACAAGCTAGAAGACAACCTGGTTCAGCCATCAAACCATTTTTATATCAAACAGCATTAAATGAAGGATTAAATCCAGCTTCACAACTTGTAGATATATCTAGAACTTATGATTATAAAGATGCAAATGGAAATAAAAAGAAATGGCAACCTAAAAATTATGGAGGAAGATTTAAAGGCTTTATAAATCTTAGAGACTCTCTTGTTCAATCAAGAAATTTATCTACTGTAAACTTAGTAACAGATACAGGAATAGATATTATGTATAAATCCTTAGAAGAATATGGCTTTAAAGGAATGCCAAGTGATTTATCTATTACACTTGGTTCTATGTCAGTATCTCCTTTACAACTAAGTGAATACTTTAGTACTTTTTCAAATCATGGTACAATTGTTAAACCTTATATTATAGAATCTATTTCTAATAAAAATGGTGAAAAACTTATATTTGAACCACAAACAAGAGAAGTAAACTCTCCTGAGCAAACATTTTTAATAACATCAATATTAAAAGATGTAATAAAAAAAGGAACAGGAAGAAGAGCTCAAGTTTCAGGTATAGAACTTGCTGGTAAATCAGGAACTACAAATGATAATGTAGATGCATGGTTTTGTGGATATTCTCCTTCAATTCAAACTGTTATATGGTTTGGTAAAGATGATAATACTCCAATGAGAAGAAGTGAAACAGGAGGAAAGACACCAACACCTGCTTTTGCTTACTTTTATAAAGAATATTTAAAAATACACCCTGAAATTCCAAGAACATTTGAAAAACCTGCAAATGTATATGAGTCAAAAATTAATGGCAAAATTGAATATTATACACATAAATCTCCTCTACCTGAAATAGAAGTAAATATAGTTCCTGAAAACCCTGATGAAGAATTAATAGAGTTTTAATACTCTATTAATTTTATATAAAAAAAGGCAAGTTCTTATGAACTTGCCTTTTTAAGTATCATAACTTAATATAACTATTAACAAGAATACGTTGATTTAAACTCAAATGCTGTTGGTCTAGACTCATCTGGCCAAACTTGTGTTTCAAATTTATAATGTTGATAAGTATCTACCATATCTTGAGTAAATACTGGTTTTAAGAAATCATTATCTCTAATTAGTGCTTCTAATGATCCTCTTAAAGTATGAGGCATTTGTGGAATTTCTCTTTCTCTAATTTCATCTAAAGGCATTTCAAATAAATCTTCATCCATTGGACCAATAGGTTCAACTTTATTAGCAATACCATCAAGACCTGCCATTAACATTGCAGCAAATGCTAAATAAGGACAAGCTGTAGAATCTGGGAATCTCATTTCAATTCTTGTTGCTTTCTCACCAGCACCATAAGGAACTCTACAAGAAGCTGATCTATTTTGAGACGAGTAAGTTAAAATTGAAGGAGCTTCAAATCCAGGGATTAATCTTTTATAAGAGTTAGTTGATGGGTTAGTAAATGCTGCAACTGCTCTTGCATGCTTAAAGATACCACCTACATAGTGTCTAGCCATTTCTGAAAGATTTCCGTATTCACCTTCTTTATAGAATAAGTTTTTACCATCTTTCCAAATTGATTGGTGTACGTGCATACCATTACCATTATCACCAAATAATGGCTTAGGCATAAATGTACAAGATTTACCATTTAAGTGTGCAACCATTTTACAAACATATTTATATTTTTGTACGTTATCTGCAGCTTCAATTAAATCTCCAAATACAATACCAATTTCACCTTGTGCTTGTGCTACTTCATGGTGTCCTAAAACAACTTCTAGTCCAACTTGTTCTAATACTTGCATCATTTCAGCTCTTAAATCAACCATTGAATCAGTTGGTTGAACTGGGAAATAACCACCTTTAGTTCTTGGTCTATGACCCATATTACCTAATTCAAAATCTGTAGCATCTGACCATTCACCTTCTTCTGAATCTACTTTATAATAAGATTCATTTACAGAATCAATAATTTTTACATCATCAAAGATAAAGAATTCATTTTCTGGTCCAAAGTAAGCAACATCACCAACACCAGATTCACTTAAGTGAGTTAAGGCTTTTTTAGCAATAGATCTTGGACATTTTTCATACATTTGACCTTTATAAATATCATAAACATCACAAAATACAATAATTGTAGAATCAGCTGTAAAAGGATCTAAGAAAGCAGTTTCAACATCTGGTTTTAGAATCATATCTGATTTATTAATTGGTTGCCAAGCATCAACAGATGAACCATCAAAAGGCATACCAAATTCTAATTGATCTTCAGTAACTGCACTCATCATATAAGAGATATGGTGCCACATACCTTTCATATCTGTAAATCTAAAATCTACAAATTTTACTTCATTTTCTTCACAATATTTAAAAAACTCTTCAGTATTGTTTACAAACTTACCCATAGTTTTAACTCCTTAAAATAATTAATACAAATATTGTATCAAAAATAAAAAAAACTAAGATAAAAATACTGTATAAAAAATATACAATAGTATAAAATATTATACTTTTAAATAAAACAATATTTAAAAATCAACTTCTATTCTATCTCTTTTATTAAAGTAAGAACATTTTTTATATCCAATTTGTTTTGCTAAAGTAGTTACTTTATCATAAGAAAAACCAATTTGATCAAGACTATGAGCATCAGAAGAGAAAGTTATTGGAATATTTAACTCATAAGAAAGTTCTAAAAGTTCTTTTGAAGGATAAGGTTGTTCAATTGGCTTTCTCAAACCAGCACTATTTATTTCAATTACCATATTAGATTTTTTAATTTGCTTCAAAGCATCTTTTGCAATTTGCTTAATATCTTTATTAGGTAAATACTTAAAAACTTTTATTAAATCTAAATGCCCAATAACATCAAATTTACCAGTTTTTGCAAGTAACCTTACTGCTTCAAAATAATCAATCCATATATCATCAATATTCTTTTTTTTATAGTTACCTATAAACTCAGGATTATCAAATCCCCATGGTTCATCATCTAGGTTATTTTTTTTTGATTCTAAAAAATGAATAGAACCAATCAAATAATCAACATCTGCATTTAATATTTCATCTAACATAGGAATATTTTGCATAAAATCAACTTCATATCCTAAAAGAATATTAATTTGATTTTTATATTTATTTTTAAAATGTAAAATAGTACTTTCATAAAACTCTTTGAAATCTATTGACATTCTATATTTTGGATCAAAATTCATAGGTGCATGGTCTGTAAAACCATAAACGTCAATTCCTAAGCTAATTGCTTTTTGAATATATGATTCTACAGTACCTTGAGCATGATTACAAAGAATAGTATGATTATGTAAATCAACTCTCATTATTTTAAAATCCCTGCTCCATTAATAATCGTACTTCGATCTTCGGCATAAACTCTTTTTCCTTTTATGATATCATATTTCCAAATTGGAGCTTGAGCTTTAAAATCTTCAACAAATTCATCAATCATTTCTAAAGCAACTCTTCTTTTAGGTGAACAAACAGCTGCTATATAAGAACTTTCATGATTTAAAACATCACCTTTTGAATGAGCCATCAAAACAATTGCATTTTTTTGTTTTGCTTTATTTTGCCAAGCTTCAAACCAAGATTTTAAAATTGGCTCATATATATCAAAAGATAAGCCATCGATACTATTTTCATCCCTTACAACACCAACAAAAGTAATAATAGCTCCATAATTTGAATTTTTAAATTCATCATACCATTTTGAGTTTATCTCATTTACATCTAAAGGGCCATCACATAAAATTAGCTTTTCATTCATTATCATCCACCACAAACAGGAGGTAATAAAGAGATTTTATCTCCATCTTTTAAATCTACATCTTTACTAGATACTAAAGTATCATTGATTGCAACAGCACATGTCTCTAACCACGTTGAAACATCTTCATCACTTTTTAAAATTTCACTTAATTGTGATAAGTTATTAATTTCAAGTTCTAATGAATCTTTATTAATAGGTCCAAGAAATTCTACTTTAACCACTTTAACCCCTTTTTACATATTTTTAAGTATTATATCAAATTAAATTTAATAATAGGATGACATAAATCAAATGATATTTGCTAAAATTGATTTCATAAATCTATTACCATTTAATATATATATAAAAAAAAATATTAAATCTAATCAAATTAAATCTATAATAAACTACAAAAAATCTTATCCCTCAGCAATTAATAAAAGATTTAAAAAAAGAAAAGTAGATGCTGCTTTCATTTCATCAATTGCATCAAGGAATGAAAAAAAATTAAATCTTGGTATAGTAGCTAAGAATGATGTATTATCTGTATTATTAATTCCAGGTGAATATAAAAAAGATTATCAAAGTGAGACATCAAATGCTCTAGCAAAAGTTTTAGATTTAGAAGGAAAAGTAATAATTGGAGATAAAGCACTAAAATATTATCATACGACAAAAGATAAAAACTTTATTGATTTAGCACAACACTGGAAAGAAAAATATAATTTACCTTTTGTTTTTGCTGTATTATGTTTTAATTCAAATAAAAAACTCCTTACTAAAATAACAAAAAATTTTGATAAAAAAAAGATAAAAATACCTCAATATATATTGAAAGAATATTCAAAAAGAAGTGGAATATCAACTAATAATATTTTAGAATACTTAAATAAAATAGATTATGACTTAAATATAAAAGAAAAAAGAGCTTTAAAACTCTTTTTAAAACTTACAAAAGAAAAAGGTTTATAATGAATATATTAGATACTATCACTTTAGGTATCATTGAAGGTTTAACAGAGTTTTTACCAATCTCTTCAACTGGACATTTAATAGTAGCAAGTGAGTTTTTAGGATTAGAACAATCAAATGTAAATAAAGCTTTTGAAGTTATTATACAGTTTGCAGCTATACTAGCTGTAATTCTAAACTATCCATCAAAGTTTACATTTTCTCATATTAATTTATGGACAAAAGTATTGATTTCTTTTCTACCAATTGCAACAATTGGATTTATATTCTCAGATCAAGTAAAAGCAATGTTTTCAATTGAAATAGTTGCTTGGATGTTTATAATTGGTGGTATTATTTTTTTAATAGTAGAAAAATTTTATGATGAAAATGAAACTCATACACATGATGTAGAAGATGTAACATATAAACAAGCTATATGGATTGGTGTGGCACAAATTTTTGCTTTAATTCCAGGTACAAGTAGAGCAGGTTCATCTATTATTGGAGCAATGCTTGTAAAATTAAATAGAAAAGCAAGTGCTGAATTTTCTTTTCTTTTAGCTTTTCCTGTTATGTGTGCTACAACAGGATATGACTTACTAAAACATCATGAAGAACTTTTTGCCGCAGGTAATATAATAAATTTAGCTGTTGGTTTTGTAGTTTCATTTGTAGTAGCGTACCTAGCAATAAAACTTTTTATTAAATTTTTAGAAAACTTTACTTTTATTGCTTTTGGTATTTACAGAATTTTATTTGGAATTATACTTTTAGCTATTTTTGTATAATATCACTTATAATATTTTCTACAGCATTAGGCTTAATTGAATTTTTAAGCCTAATACTTATTTCATTAATATCAATTTTATCAATAAGTTTTAAAAACTCATCTTCTTTTAAATCATCTTCCTCACAAATAAATGCCATATTCTTTTCTACTAAATCTTTAGCATTAAAATACTGATGATTCCCTGCTGCATACTTGTATGGTACAAAATAAGCAGGTAAACAGTTCGCACTCATTTCCCACAAAGTTGAAGCACCTGCTCTACTTATAGCAAAATCTGCTTCCCTCATTTTTTCTATAATATTTCTAGAAAAATCAAATACATCAACATCCAAATCATTTTTAGAGTAAAACTCTTTTACTCTCTCGAAATCATTCTTTCCTGTTTGATGAATAACTTTTATTCCTAGATTAATAAGAAAAGGTGTTAGCTTTAATGCAAAATCATTTATAGCTACTGCACCTTGAGAACCACCAAAAAATGCAATTGTTTTTATTTCACTTCTTATTCTTGCTTTCTCAAAAAACTCATTAGATACAGGATAATCTTTAATTGTAGAAAAATCATGAAAAGAAGAATAAACCTGCTTTGCAAATTTTGATGTTATTTCATTTAACTTTCCCATTTTAGAATTCTGTTCATGAATAAAAAGTTTTGTAAAAGGTTTAAAAATAGAAGCAAATGTTCCAGGTGCTGCAGAGAAACCTCCTACAGAAATAACTTTTGAAATATCATATTTATAATACAATCCTAGACAATATATTGTTTTTCTTAATATATTAAATAAAGATAAAATTTTACCTAAACCTTTTTTATTAACAACACCCTTTGTATCTAAAAAAATTTTTTTATATAATCTTTTATCATTTTCAAACCATAATTTATCTTGTCCATTTATTGAACCAATAAAAATAATATTAAATTCTTTCTTATAAAGCTCCTCAATAAACGCATCAGCTACTTTTAAATGTCCACCAGTACCACCACCTGTGACTACAATATTATTACTCATTTAAACTTTTACCTTTTTTCTTTTATATCTTCTTTTTCTACAACTCTACTTATAGATAATACTAAACCTAAAGCTAAACACATAGCAAGCATAGATGAACCACCATAAGATAAAAATGGAACAGCAATACCTTTAATTGGAATCATTCCTGAAATACCATAAGAATTAATCAAAAAAGCAATTATAATCATCAATGCAACCCCTAAAGTAAATAAGTGGTAAATAGGATTTTTAACTCTTCTGCTTATTTTAAATATTCTCCAAACAATAGTAAATATTAAACCAACTAAAATAACTAAACCAAGTAAACCAATCTCTTCTGTCATACCTGCTAATACAAAATCCGTATGAACCTCAGAAAGAAACCCTACTTTTATATCTCCATTTGAAATACCCTGTCCAAAAAAGCCACCATTATGCATTGCATTTAAAGAGTGGGATACTTGGTAAGGTTCTGGTAATTCATCAATCCTTAAATATCCTTCTGCCCAAGCAGGCATAACTGATAAAATTCCATCTTGTACCATAGCCCACCATGAATATATTCTCTTTATTCTATGAGGTGCAGCTAAAATCAAACCTACTAATCCTATTAAAGCAACACCACCTAATACTAAAAATATCTTAAATGATCTATTAGCAAAAATAAGTAAAACGACTAAAATAACTCCTAATAAAACAACCTGTCCTAAATCTTTTTGTAAAAAAGCAACTATAAAAACAACTATAAAAAAAGTTAAAAAATATGGTGCTAATAATAAAGCTTCATCTTTTAAGCCAATTTTTTTAGGCTGATCAATAACTTTTCTATGAAATGACCAAGATAAAAAATATATAAAACCAATTTTAAAAAACTCTACAGGAGATAAAGAAAAACCTGGTAATCTTATCCATCTGTTAGCTCCACCTGAAGCACTAACCATTGAAGATGGTAAAATTGGCATAATTGCCATTAAAATAAAAAAAATTATAAAAAGTGTCATACCAACTTTATTTATTAATTTATCAGGATTTATTAAAGAACAAGCCCACATTAATAATATACCTATAATCCCCACAAAAGCCTGTCTAATAAAAAAATGAAACTGATTATAACCATAAAACTCAACTGTATAAATTGTAAGAGAATATGAAAAAATAATGCTTGTAACAATTAACAAAGACACTAAAATAAATAGTGGATAATCGGCATTAACATTATTGATTTTTTTTTGTCGTGATTTAATATTTATTTTGTTAGAATACATACTCTATTATATAATATTATGGATAAATATGTCTTCAAACAATACCGAAAAAATTAATAAAACAAAAAAAATTGCAATTTTATTTATGCTTATATTTTTATTTTTATTAATTCTTCTATTATCAGTTTCAAAAACAATCTCTGATTATAGAAGATTACCAACATTACAAAGCGAGAAAAAAGAATTATCCGTAAGAGGAGATATAATAAGTGCTGATAACTTTAAAATAGCTTCATCAAAAAAATTATATAAAGCATCTATTGATACAAGACATTTAGCAAAAGATAAAAAAGAACTATTTTTAAAACTATTTTCAATTTATAGCAATATTCCTTACTCAAAATTAAAAACAAAACTTGAAAAAGATAAAACACCTGGATATTTAGTTTTATCATATAATATTGACTCAAGAACAGCTAAAAACTTAAAAGAATTAGCTTTTAAACTTAGAAAACTTGATGTTTTTATTTCAAGAAAAGTAAGAGGAGGAAAAGTCCTTAGAGGATTAAGTATAGTTGAAAGTGGAGAAAAAAGACTTTTTTCCTATGAAGATACATTAACACCAGTTATTGGTTATGTAAGAAAATATGAAAGTCAAAAAGGCAAAACAAGAGTTAAAGGTATCAAAGGACTTGAAAGAAGTTATAATAAAGTATTAAATGAATCAAAAGATGGAATACTAAAAGGAAATAGAGACGTATTATCATATATTTCATTTGATAATAACTCAATAATTAGAAAAAGAATTGATGGAGCAACATTAAAATTAAATATTCCACTTAAATTACAAAAAAATATAGAATTAACAATTGATAGATATAAGGAAAAACTAAATGCAGATGAAATAATTGTTTCAGTTGTAGAGAGTAAAACAGGAAAAGTTTTAAGTTTAGCATCTTCAAATAGATTTAATCCAGAAAATATAAAACAAAGTGATATTCCTTCATTAAACGTAAATGCTATAGAATATCAATTTGAACCAGGTTCAATATTAAAACCAATTTCAATTGCTTTAGTTATGGACAAAGGAAAAATAAAAAAAGATGAATTGCTTTTTGCTTATAATACAAAAGGAAAACCAAATAAAAAAGGTGAATATCCAAAAGGAAAATATAAATTAGGTAGATATACTATAAAAGATGACCACAGATTCAAAAAACACTATTTAACATTAGATGACATTGTTATTTTCTCTTCAAATATAGGTACCTTACAATATGCTCAAAGATTAACAGGACCAGAATTTTATGAAGGATTAAAAAGCTTTGGAATAACTAAAGAAACAGGAATTGATTTACCTTATGAAAGAGAAGGTGTTATGCCAAAAGTTTGGCAATTTGCTGCAGGAGATAAAGAAGGCGAAGATAATGTTTTTAAAGCTACTGTATCTTATGGACAAGGAATGACTTCAACATTTATGCAAATGATAAAAGCATACACAGTATTTCAAAATGATGGATATATGATTACACCTAAAATTGTAGATTACTTAATCCATGATGGAAATAAATACAAACCTTATAAAGATCAACCTCAAAAAGTAATATCAAAAAAAACTGCAAGAGAAATTGAAAGATTATTAGTAAAAACAGTTGAAGAAGGAACAGGTAGATCAGCAAAAATTGAAGGATTAACTGTTGGAGGTAAAACAGGTACAGCACAAATAGCAAGAAGAGGTAGATATTTAAAAAAATATATATCTTCTTTTTTTGGTTTTGTAAATGATGGTGAAAAATCCTATACAATAGGTGTAACAGTATTAAATCCCAACTCTACAGGTAGATATTGGTATTATCATTATGCTTCATGGTCAGCAGTTCCAGTATTTAAAGAAGTAACTAAAAATTTAATTAAATTAAACTATCTTACACCAAAAAAAGATATAATTTCAAATAAAAATTAAAAGGATATTAATGTTTGGTTTTGGAAAAAAAGAACTAAAAGAATATAACTATTCACAAGAAGAACTGGCAAAATTTAATTATGCGAAAGTTACAACAGATAACGGTAGTATTTGGATAAAACTATTTAATCAAGAAACTCCAAATACAGTTGCAAACTTTGCAACATTAGCAAATGAAGGTTTTTATAATGGTTTAAATTTCCACAGAGTAATTGATGGATTCATGGCGCAAGGTGGTTGTCCTGATGGAACTGGTGCAGGTGGACCAGAATGGGCTATTCCATGTGAAACATCAGCAGAAAAACAGATTCATAAAATAGGAAGCTTATCAATGGCACACGCAGGAAAAGATACAGGAGGTAGCCAATTCTTTATTTGTTTTGTTTCTTGTCCACATCTTGATGGAGCACATACTGTTTTTGGAGAAATAGAAGATGAAGATCAAGATAGCTTTGAAACATTAAGTCAAATATATCAAGGAGATAAAATAGTTTCTATTGAAATTTTTGAAAATAAAAACTAATTAAAATTTTATTTAAAGGATTAGTAATACATAAATATTTGTATTACACTCCTTTTATAAATAAGATAATATAAAATTTAATACTAAGAATTTTCTTTTAGAATTTTTTGTTTTAATTCATTTCTATAATCTATAAATTGACTATAACTTATATTCTGATTATGAAACATATTTAATAACTTGTAAGTTTCATCTACATACTTTGAAGGGATATCAACATTTTTTTGTATTTCATATTTCATAAAAATATCTTTTTTTTGTATATTTTCTAATTCTACATCTATATATTTTTTATTTATATCTGTGAATATACCTAAATATGAAATATCATTTTTAAGATATAAAGAAGAAGTAGTAGACTCTAAAAACAATTCCTCATCATTATCATTTATTACTTTTAAATTATATGATTCGTAATATTCTAATACTTCTCTTTTTAATTTTTCAAAAAATACATTTTGTTTTTTTACAATTAAAAAATGTTCTTTCATAATATTTCCTTTAAAAAGAAAATATTAACAATTATAAGTTTAACGTAAAATAAAAAAAGAGAATAATAGGGAAAGGTAAAGAAAGTGGGCTAAAAAAAAAGCTTCTACCTAAAGGAACTGTAAAGAAGTTCAAATAGATAAAAGCTTTTAGAATAAACTGTGCCTTAAAAAGATGAATATCTTTTTGAGAAACAATACTCAAGAGCTGGCAGCGGCCTACGTTTCCACAAGTGAAACCTGCAGTATTATCAGCGATGAAGTGCTTGACTTCCAGGTTCGGAATGGGGCTGGGTATTTCCACTTCTCTATAACCACCAGCAATATGAGTATAAAAAGTTCAAATAAACTCTTTATACTCACATTAGGGTAATGAGTGTAAAGATAATGTTAAAGTCTTATAGCTTCTTAAAAAGATGTTCATCTTTTCAAGGAAACGCTTTGTGAAACAATTCACACATTTATTAAGTAAATATACTTAATAAGATAGTAAACCAAGAAATTTATTAAAAAAAGCCAAACGATCTATTAGTACTAGTCAGCTAAACGTCTTACAACGCTTACACACCTAGCCTATCAACCAGCTAGTCTTGCTGGGATCTTCAGGGAAAGTTCATCTTGAAGTTGGCTTCGAGCTTAGATGCTTTCAGCTCTTATCACATCCGTACATAGCTACCCAACGATGCCCTTGGCAGAACAATTGGTACACTAGTGGTACGTTCATCCCGGTCCTCTCGTACTAGGGACAAATCTCCTCAACTTTCCTACGCCCACGGAAGATAGGGACCGAACTGTCTCACGACGTTCTGAACCCAGCTCGCGTACCGCTTTAAATGGCGAACAGCCATACCCTTGGGACCTGCTCCAGCCCCAGGATGCGATGAGCCGACATCGAGGTGCCAAACCTCCCCGTCGATGTGAGCTCTTGGGGGAGATCAGCCTGTTATCCCCGGCGTACCTTTTATCCTTTGAGCGATGGCCCTTCCACACAGAACCACCGGATCACTATGACCGACTTTCGTCTCTGTTCGACTTGTATGTCTCACAGTCAAGCTAGTTTATGCCATTATACTCAACTGGCGATTTCCATCCGCCATGAACTAACCTTTGTAAGCCTCCGTTACTTTTTAGGAGGCGACCGCCCCAGTCAAACTACCCACCAGACATTGTCCTGGTATAAGATAATTATACACAGTTAGTAACTCAAATATTCAAGGGTGGTATCTCAAGGATGGCTCATCATATACTGGCGTCTATGAATCAAAGCCTCCCACCTATCCTGCACAAGAATATCCAAGCTACAGTGTCAAGCTGTAGTAAAGGTGCACGGGGTCTTTCCGTCTTTCCGCGGGTAGGAGGAATTTTCACCTCCACTACAATTTCACTGGATCCCTGGTTGAGACAGCTCCCATCTCGTTACGCCATTCATGCAGGTCGGTATTTAACCGACAAGGAATTTCGCTACCTTAGGACCGTTATAGTTACGGCCGCCGTTTACTCGGGCTTCGATCAAATGCTTCGCTAATGCTAACATCATCAATTAACCTTCGAGCACCGGGCAGGCGTCACACCTTATACATCCACTTACGTGTTAGCAAAGTGCTGTGTTTTTGGTAAACAGTCGGGAGGGACTCTTTGTTGCAACCTCTTTAGCTTTTGAGAGTAAATCTCTATACCAAAGTAGGCACACCTTATACCGAAGATACGGTGCTAGTTTGCAGAGTTCCTTAACCAGGGTTCTTCCACGCGCCTTAGAATACTCATCCCACCCACCTGTGTCGGTTTACGGTACGGGCAACAAATAATATACTTAGTGGCTTTTCTTGGCACGACAGTATCATCGATTCTCTATCTCCTCCGAAGAGTGTCAAGAGCCTATAAGATCTCGGCTTCATGTAACCCGGATTTGCCTAAGTTACAGCCTACGTCCTTCGACCCACTATTCCATCAGTGTGCTCGATTAACTCTATGCGTCCCCACATCGCGCTTATTTGTTGGTATTGAAATATTAATCAATTTGCCATCGTCTACCCCTCTCGGACTCGACTTAGGTCCCGACTAACCCTACGATGACGAGCATCGCGTAGGAAACCTTGGGTTTTCGGCGAAGAGGATTCTCACCTCTTTTATCGCTACTCATGCCTGCATGCTCACTTCTATCCGCTCCAGCGCTCCTTGCCGGTACACCTTCAACGCTGAATAGAACGCTCTCCTACCACTCAAGTAAACTTGAGTCTAAAGCTTCGGTGCATATCTTAGCCCCGTTATATTTTCCGCGCAGAATCACTAGACCAGTGAGCTGTTACGCTTTCTTTAAAGGATGGCTGCTTCTAAGCCAACCTCCTGGTTGTCACAGTAACTCCACATCGTTTTCCACTTAGATATGACTTTGGGACCTTAGCTGTTAGTCTGGGTTGTTCCCCTCTCGACATAGGATTTTATCACCCTACGCCTGACTCCTGTGATTACACATATAGTATTCATAGTTTGATAGGGTTTGGTACCGCGGTAAGCAGCCCTAGCCCATTCAGTGCTCTACCCCTATATGCTACTACACAAGGCTATACCTAAATATATTTCGGAGAGAACCAGCTATCACGAAGTTTGATTGGCCTTTCACCCCTATCCACAAGTCATCCGAGGACTTTTCAACGCCCACCGGTTCGGTCCTCCACTGGCTCTTACACCAGCTTCAACCTGCTCATGGATAGATCACTTCGTTTCGGGTCTGCAGCATCTGACTAATTCGCCCTATTAAGACTCGCTTTCGCTACGGCTTCGTACTTGACTTAACCTTGCCAGACACCACAACTCGCAGGCTCATTATGCAAAAGGCAGTCCGTCACCCTGATAAATCATAGGGCTCCGAATGATTGTAAGCTAATGGTTTCAGGTTCTATTTCACTCTCCTCACTGGAGTACTTTTCACCTTTCCCTCACGGTACTTGTTCACTATCGATCTGTAAGTAGTATTTAGGATTAGAGGGTGGTCCCCCTAGATTCAGTCAAAATATCACGTGTTCCGACCTACTCAGGATACCATTAGAGCTATTGAAAATTTCGATTACAGGAGTATCACCTTCTATGCTATAGCTTTCCAACTATTTCTTCTATCTTCTTTAGTCTCATGTTATGGTCCTACAACCCCCAATGCAAGCATTGGGTTTGTCCTAATCCGCGTTCGCTCGCCGCTACTAACGGAATCTCATTTGATTTCTCTTCCTGTGGTTACTGAGATGTTTCACTTCGCCACGTTCGCCCCTCGAAAGGTAACATATATCTCTATATGCTGGGTTGTCCCATTCGGAAATCTACGGATCAAAACTTCTTGACAGTTCCCCGTAGCTTATCGCAGTCTAGTACGTCCTTCTTCGCCTCTTACAGTCTAGGCATCCACCATTAGCCCTTAATAGCTTATTTTTGTTGATAAAGTAATTTACATTACTTCACCGTTTTGAATAATTATTCCTTGGCTACTATCTTATTAAATATATTGCTACATCTAATAAAAAAGTTGTGTTTTTAAAATTGTTTCGTTTTTTAGTTTATATTTAAACTCTCATTTAAATATTCGCTAGAAAAATTTTAAGACTTTAACATTATGTTTTTAAATATCATATCCTTTATTTCTAAAGAA